>JBKQTE010000028.1:0-38576 GCA_052143315.1 Acidimicrobiales bacterium
TCGGCTTCTGGGTGGCCTGGCACCTCGCCGGCGGGTTCGACAACCTCGAGCGAGGCGGCTGGCACCGGGCGACGATCTTCCGCAAGATCCGTCGATTCCGGGCCACCTACGGAGCCCACCCCGACGAGTTCGTCTTTCCCTGGATTGAGCTCGACCTCGAGACCGCCTGGTCCGAGCAGGTCTCCCGGCAGCTCGAAGCAGCCCGCAGCCGCGGCTTCTTCGGCTGACTCCAAGGCGTTCGGTCTAATGCATAACTTCGATCAGGTAGTCGCAAATATGCAGCTACAGGAGCCCAGGCTCCGGGAGCTGGCGTCTGGAGTCGACGCCCTCTACCTCTCTGGCCGAGCCGAACTCCCAGGCGGCTCCTGGCCCGACTCGAGGACAGCCGGGCCTGGGCCGCCGAGGCCAAACGTCCGGCGCCGTGCGAGATCGGCGAGTACACCTTCGGCATCGCTCCGCACGGGTGGGGGAAGTACCGCTTCTGCCTCGACCACCACGTGGCCCGCATCGGCTTCTCGACCAGCCGCCACCTCCCCACCGTGCGTGTGCAGCCGCGGTCGGAATTCCTCCATGCCGTTGGCCCCGGGGCGGCCGTGGCGACACTGCGGGAAGTACTCGAGCCCGAACTGGGGCAGCTGCGTCTCTGGGTCAACCGGGTCGACCTCTTCGCCGACTGGCAGGGCTGGACGCTCACTCTCGACGATGCCCACCGCTTCGTCTGCCGCGCCGACGCTCGCCGGACCTACGAAGTCGGCGGCACTCTGACCGGTTTCGAGTTCGGTTCCCGCAAGACCAAGACCCTGCCGGCCCGCCTCTACGACAAGACGGCCGACGTCGCCGCCAAGGACACCGGCTGGTGGCACGAGGTGTGGAGCGAGCGCTACCTCCACGGCCTGCCCGTGCACCGGCTCGAGTTCGAGTTCGGGCGTCAGTCACTCGTCGAATTCGACCTCAACACGCCGGACCAGGTCCTGGGTGCCGCCGGCGACCTGTGGGCCTACGCAACCGGGGAATGGCTGACGTACCGCTCCCCCACCGGTGACCAGACTCGCTCCCACTGGCCCCTGGCCCCCGAGTGGCAGCAGGTCCAAGCCGCCACGCTGGGACATCGGGCGGTAGGGCTCGAGCGTCTGCGCTTGGCCCGGCGCTCCACGTCCATCGAGAAGCTGCTCCCGGGCTTGACCGGCTACCAGGCGTCGCTGGGCGCCCTCATCGGGACAGAGGGCATCGACGACACCTTGGGAGCCATCGGGCATCATCTGCACACCTACGAGATCGTCAGTCACACGCAGTTTGCCGACCGGGTGGCCCGCCGCCGCAGCGAACTGGAGCTGCGGTGAGCACGGCCGGGCCCGACTACGAACGGGCGGCGGCAGTGCTCGTACGGATCGGCTTGCGCATGGTGAACGAAGGCAAGGTGCACGAGGGCACAGTGCACGAAGACAAGGCGGAACAGGAGGGCAGCGATGTTGACGGTGGCCCACTGCCGGGTGTCGACCGAGGAGCAAGCGGCGGAGGGCTTCTCGATCGCCGGGCAAGCTGACAAGCGGCGCGTCTACGCCGAGCTGCACGACCTCGGCGACGTGACGGTCATCGCCGATCCGGGGCTCTCCGGCAAGAACCTCGAGCGGCCCGACTGCAGCAACTGCTGCACATGGTCGACGAGGGTCATGTCGCCAACGTGATCACTTGGCGGCTCGACCGGTTGTCGAGGAACTTGGGCGACCTTATCATGTTGGCCGACCGCTTTGGGAGAGGCCAACGTGGCCCTGCACTCGTTTACCGAGAAGATCGACCTGTCGTCTGCGACGGGCCGGATGTTCTACAACATCCTCGGTTCCTTCGCCCAGTTTTACCGGGAGCAATTGGCGGAGAACGTCCGCATGGGCATGCAGCAGGCGGTGCGCCAGGGCAAGTGGGTCAACCGCCCCAAGACGGGGTACGACCTCATCGACGGCGAGCTCGTCCCCAACGAGATGGCGGCCGTCGTCCGGCGCATCTTCACCATGCGAGGCGAGGGAGCGAGTCAGGGGAAGATCGCCGACGCTACGGGCGTCAAGTACTCCACTGTGCTCAGCATTCTGGGGTCGCGCATCTATCTCGGCGAGGTCCAGATGAACGGGGAATGGTTCCCCGGCCACCACGAAGCGATCGTCACGCCGGAGGCCTTCGCCGCCGCCCATCGGGGCCGGGTCAGAGGGCGGGCCCGCGGCACCGACCTCCTGTCCGGCCGGGTCCGCTGCGGGCTCTGTCAGCGGCTCATGGCGCTCGACCAGAACGGCGAGGGGCGCAAGCTCTACCGCTGCCACCACCGAGGCCAGGGCTGCAGGCAACCCCGCCGCACGAACGTCGGACTGCACCATGGCGCCGTCTTGGGACTGCAGCTCATCGGCGACGACGTCGAACTGCAGGCCGCCATCCGCCGGGAGCTCGAGCTGGCCCGAACGCCGGCCCTCAAGGCCGGCGGAGGGCCCCGGACTCGGCGCTCACGTCACGGGGTCGACGACCTGGTGGCCCAACGTCGCAAGGTGCTGCGCCTGTACTACGACGACAAGGTCGGGGCCGACCTGTTCGCCGAGGAGGAGGCTCGCCTGTCCGTGGCGATCCGTGAGGCGCAGCGCGAGTCAAACGATGCACCGGTCGAGGAGGCGCGCTCGGACGATGTCGCCCAGCACTTCGATGCCGTTGCACAACTGCTCGCAACGCTCGACGTCGACAAGACCTGGAGGGCCGCCACGGACGTCGAGCGGCGTGTCCTCATCGACGAGTTCATCGAGGAGATCACGGTGTTACCGGATTACCTCGACGTGAAAGTGCACGGAGCGCCTCCTGTGCACGTCCTCTACCAGGAGGTTGGACTCAAGGAGTCGGGTTTTGATCGTGTCGGAGGGGGGACTTGAACCCCCACGCCCTTGCGGGCACCAGCCCCTCAAGCTGGCGCGTCTGCCTATTCCGCCACTCCGACAGGCGTACAACTCATTGCAGCGTCCGCAGATCGTAGCGCGTGGCCACAGGCCCACTTCAGCGCTCCACCCCTCCCGCCCGGGGGCGGACGCGACCTATTGACCGGGCAACGACGGCGTGGTGTTGCTGGTCGACTCGGGTGTCCGGACCGCCCACAGCTGGGCGTACCAGAGCAGGGCGTCGCTGCGCGGCGTCGGCGTCACACCCCCGATGGTCCGGCTCCACGCCAGCGCCGCCGGCTCCGCGAAGAGGGGCAGCGAGACCATCTCGTCCCACAATTGGGTGTCCGCCTGCGCGTAATAGGTGGCCGCGGTGTTGGGATTCAGCTGCTGCGAGGCGGTCTGGACCAGCTGGTCGAACTGGCTGCTCGAGTAGCCGGTCCAGTTCTGCGAGCCGTTCTTGCCCGCCGGGCCCAGCAGATTCGTGTACCACGCGATCACCTGGCTCATGTAGGGGGTGAAGGTGACCGGCAGAAGGGCCAGGTCGGCGAACCCGTCGGCGAGCGCCTGCCCGGCTGCCGTGGCGCTCGTGACCGGGTACAGGCTGGTGTCGAGTCCGACCGCGTCCAGTTCCGAGCGGATCTCCGGTCCGACGGCCGCGGCCCATGGATCGCTCTCGTCCACGACGAGGTGGAGCTGGAACGGGGCTCCGAAGGCCGAGTGGTAGTACGGGTCGTCCGGTGTGCGGACCAATCCCGTCGCCGCAATGAGCGCGGCCGCCTGGTCGGGCACCGGTGTGACGGGGAAATTCACCGACCCACCGGAGCCGATCACGGTGGTCGAGGTCGACGACGTCGGGGGCGGGATCGTCGTCGTGGGGCTGCTCGTGGGCGCGGGTTTGTAGGTCTGCTGACCCTGGACGTACACGTGGCTGTTCGCCACCGAGATCCCGGGCACCGCCCAGCTGACCTGCTGGTTGACGAGGTCCTGGCGGTTGATCGACAGGGCGATGGCCACCCGGAGGTCCGGGGACAGGGTGGCGTCGGGGGAGCTGGCCATGTCGAGCTGCAGCAGGGTTGCCGACGTGTCGACGTCGCTCTGCGCGCCCGGCAGCCCCGTCATCTGGGTCAGGAACCCCTTCGTCACCATCGTGGGCTGCGCCACCTGCACGTAGCCCGACGACATCCACTGCGCCAGCTGTGCGGTCGAGGACGCCAGGTGCACCGTGATGGAGCGAGCGTTGGAGGGCGTCCCCCACCACTTGGGGTTCTGCACGAGCTGTATCGCCTGGCCCGACACCGAGCCGATCTCGAAGGGTCCGCCGGACAGGTCGATGGCGGGGTCCACCGTCGAGCAGCTGGGGTTCCATCCGACCTTCTCCATCACATGCGCGGGGAGGAGGTCGCCGAACAGCATCTGCCAGTCCGCGAAGGTCGTCTTGAACTTCACGGTGACGATGTGGCCGCCGCTCGAGCCGGTGACCGATGCGATGTCGCGGTACCCGGCGATGCTCGAGACGTCCGGGGACGAGACCACGGGGTCACCGCGTTGCTGCTCCCACGCGTACTTGAAGTCCGCCGCCGTGATCGGCACCCCGTCGGACCAGACGGCCTTCGGGTTCAGCGTGTAGACGATCGTCTCCGGCTTCGTGCTGACCAGCTCGGACTGGACGATCAGGGCCGAATTCGCCGTCGAGGCACCGAGATTGTTCACCACGAACGGGCTGGGCAGCACCGCGCCCAGCACGGTCAGCGTCCCCGGGGAATCGCCCGACGGCGTGTTCGGGTTGCAGCCGGTCGGGCTCTCGGTCGTGCCGAAGGAGATGGAGCCACCGGCCACGCCGACATAGGTCACCGTCGTGCCGCCGCCACCGCCACCCCCGCAGGCCGACGCCAACAGCGCCAGTGCTCCGAGTCCGCCGATCAGCCCTCGCCAGCGCCGGGGGCGGCGGCCCCGGCCTCTCACTGCAGCCGGAGGTCCAGGGTGATGGTCGTCAGGGCGAAGACGATGGCCACGGTGACGGTGATGCGGTCGAGGTTGCGCTCGACCACCGTCGAACCCTGGGCTGCCGCGCCGACGCTGCCGCCGAACATGTCGGACAGGCCGCCGCCCTTCCCACTGTGCATGAGGATGAGGAAGATCAGCCCGAGCGCGGCGAGTACCTCGATGACGATGTACACCCAGGTCACTGCGTCCAAGGTTGCCAGCAACAACACGGGGGAGCCTCCAACTCGCGGCGGGTCGGGCCTTTACGGCCTAGGAACGGTAGCAGGCGGCGGTGGCCCGAATGATGTCGGTGAAGGCCGCTGCCTCCAGGCTCGCCCCCCCGACCAGGAGGCCGTCCACGTCCGGTTCCGCCATCAGGTCGGCCGCGTTCTCCCCGTTGACGGACCCGCCGTACTGAATCCGTACCGTCCCCGCCGCCGCCTCGCCCCCCACCTTGGCGACCAGGGAGCGGATGAACACACAGGCGTCCTCGGCGTCGACCGCGGTGGCCGCCTTCCCGGTGCCGATGGCCCAGATCGGCTCGTAGGCGATCACCAGGGCACCCACGACCTCGGCGGCGAGGCCGGACAGGGCGGCCAGCACCTGCTCCTCCAGCACGCTCTCGGTCTGCCCCCGGTCGCGCTGCTCCTCGCTCTCCCCCACGCACAGCACCGGGGTCATGGCGTTGCGCAGGACCGCCCGCAGCGTGAGTGCCACCGTGGCGTCGTCCATGCCGAACAGCGTCCGGCGCTCCGAGTGCCCGACGATGACGTAGGCGGTGCCGAGCCGGGCGAGCATCCGCGGGCTCACTTCGCCCGTGCGCGCGCCGGCGTCCTCGTCGGAGCAGTGCTGCGCCCCGAGGGCCACCGGGATGCGCTCCTTCTCCACCAGGGTCTGCACCGTGCGCAGGTCGGTGAAGGGCGGGTGCACCGAGACGTCGATGCGGGCCACGTCCTCGGGCTTCAGCCGCAGGCCGAGGTCGCGCACCGTGTGCAGCGCCTCAATGTGGTCGTGGTGCATCTTCCAGTTCCCGCTGACCAGCGGGCGGCGGTCCGTCACCCCCGCGGCGCGTTCGGGGCGTTGCGCAGGGCGTCGATCCCCGGGAGGTGCCCCTCGAGCTCAATGAAGGACAGCGACGCTCCGCCACCGGTCGAGAGATAGCCGATCTTGTCGGACAACCCGAGCTCGTCCAGCGCGCTGGCGCTGTCCCCCCCGCCGACCACCGAGAAGCCGGGGCAGTGCGCCACCGCCTCGGCGACGATCCGGGTGCCCTCCGCGAAGCGGTGGTCCTCGAAGGCGCCGAGCGGGCCGTTCCACAGCACCGTCCCCGCCGTCGCCACCTCCTCGACGAAGGCGGCCGTCGTGTCGGGGCCGATGTCCAGGCCGGTCCACCCGTCGGGCAGGTCCCCCTCAATGACCTTGACGCTCCCCCGCGGCCCGTGACCGTCGGAGGGCGGGCCGAACGTCCCGCCGGGCTCCAGGGCCCGCGTGTCGGTGGGGAGCACAATGCGGACTCCTGATGCCAGCAGGTCCCGGCAGTCCTGCAAGTGGGCCGGATCGAACAGCGAGTTCCCCACGTGCTGGCCCTTGGCGGCCAGGAAGGTGAACGCCATGCCGCCACCGACGACCAGGGTGTCGACCTTCGTGGCCAGGACCTTCAGCACGTCCAGCTTGTCGCCCAGCTTGGCGCCGCCGACGATGGCCACGAAGGGCCGCGCCGGCTGCTCCAGGATGCCGCCCAGGACCTCCACCTCCTTCGCGAAGCGGAGCCCCGCCGCACTGGGCAGGAACTGCGGCGGCCCCACGATGGAGGCGTGGGCGCGGTGGGCCGCACCGAAGGCCTCGTCGACGTAGGCGTCGAAGCCCTGGATCAGCCGCTGCACGAAGGCCGGGTCGTTCGCCTTCTCGCCCGGGTCGAAGCGGAGGTTCTCGGTCAGCCCGATCCCCGGGCACAGGGCCTCGAGCCGGGCCCGCACCGGGTCCATCTCCCAGCGCGGGTCGGGCGCCCCGGCGGGGCGCCCGAGGTGGGAGGCGGCCACGACCTCCGCGCCTTCGTCCTGCAGCCGGCGCAGGGTCGGCAGCGCCGCGGTGATCCGGAAGTCGTCGGCCACGGTGGCCCGGCCGCGCACGCCGATGTGCAGCGGGACGTTGAAGTCGACCCGCACGAGCACGCGCTTGCCCTCGAGGTCGGGGAGGTCCTCGAGGAGCGGGATGCCGCGGAGCGGGTCCATGCGGTGGTCAGCTCCCGACCAGCACGGCCAGGTCGAGCAGCCGGTTCGAGTAGCCCCATTCGTTGTCGTACCACCCGTAGACCTTGACGAGCGAGAGCTCGTCCCTGACCGGCATCACCATGCTCAGCCCGGCGTCGAAGGTGCACGAGGCCGGAGACCCGACGATGTCGCTCGACACGATCGGGTCCTCGGTGTACTCGAGCACCCGGTCCAGGGGCGGCTTGGCCGCGGCCTCGGCGAACGCGGCGTTGACCTCCTCGACGGACGGGTTGCCCTTCACGACCGCCGTGAAGTCGGTGATCGATCCCACCGGCAGCGGGACGCGGAGCGAGAACCCGTCCAGGCGCCCCTTCATCGACGCCATGACCAGGCTCGTGGCCTTGGCCGCGCCCGTCGACGTCGGCACGATGTTGACGGCCGCCCCGCGGGCCCGGCGGGGGTCCTTGTGCGTCAGGTCGAGCAGGTTCTGGTCGTTGGTGTAGGCGTGCACGGTCGTCATCAGACCGCTCACGATCTCGAACGCGTCGTCGATCACCTTCACCATCGGCACGAAGCAGTTGGTCGTGCACGATGCGTTGGACACGACCAGGTGCCTGGCGGGGTCGTACTCGTCGTCGTTGACGCCGAGCACGAAGGTGGCGTCGGCGTCGCCGGAGGGCCCGGAGATGATCACCCGCTGCACCGAGCCGCCCAGGTGCCCGGCGGCGTCGGCCCGGGAGGTGAAGCGCCCGGTGGACTCGATCACGACGTCAGCCCCCAGCCTGTCCCACGGGAGCTGCTCGGGCTCGCGCTCGGTCAGGACGCGGATGCGCTGGTCGCCCACCACGAGGTCGTTGCCCTCGACGTCGACGGGGACCGGGAGCCGGCCCTGCGTCGAGTCGTAGCGCAGGAGGTGCGCGAGGGCCTCGGCGGAGGTCAGGTCGTTCACCCCGACCACCTCGACGTCGGCGCCGGTGTCGAGGATCGCCCGCAGGAAATTGCGGCCGATGCGTCCGAAGCCATTGATTCCGACCCGCACCGTCATCTCGTCCCTTCCTCTCGGGTTCCGGGCGACCTATGCCAGCAGACCGGACAGCGCCTGCGCCAGTTTGGCCGGGCTGTGCACCAGGGTGTTGTCCCCCGTCAAGGGGACGTCGAGCACCGAGACATCCGTCACGCCGATGTCCATGCCCTCGATGCTGTCACACACCACGACGTCCACATCGACATCGTGCCTGGCCAGGGCTGCAACGTGGGCTGCAACGTCGAAGCCCTCGGTCTCGGGGACCTGGGGGCGCAGATTGCAGACGTAGACGACCTGCGCCGCGGAGGAGGCCACCGCCTCGGTGATGCCGCGCACCGCCACGGCGGCCAGGACGCTGGTGAACAGGGAGCCGGGCCCGATCACGATCTGGTCGGCCCCGGCGATCCGCTCGACGGCCAGCGGCGGCGGTTGGGCGTCGCCGGGCACCAGCGAGACGGCCCGGATGTCCCCGGTGCCCATGACCGCCACCTGGCCCGCCACCGTCCCCTCGGCCGCCTCGGCCTTCAGCACGACCCGCTCGGTCGTGGCGGGGAGGATGTCGCCGCACGCGCCGAGCAGCTTCGCCGCCTCGCGCACCCCGAGGACCAGGTCGCCGGTGACGTCGATCAGCCCGGCCAGGATCAGGTTGCCCAGCGCGTGCCCGGCCAGCTCCCCCTCGTCGAATCGGCGATCGAAGGCGACGGCCAGCACCGAGTCCTCTTCCGCCACGGCCACCAGGCACTTGCGGATGTCGCCCACGGCGACCACGTTGAGCAACTCGCGTAGCCGGCCGCTGCTGCCGCCGTCGTCGGCCACCGAGACCACGCCCGTCAGGGTGCCGGCGTAGCAGCGGGCCGCCCTCAGCGTGACGGCCGTCCCGTGGCCCCCGCCGATGGCCACGACCGAGGGCCGGGTGCCGCTCACCGGTCGATGTCCCGGTGGAAGACCGAGACCGTCAGGCCGTGCTCGCCGAGCCGTTCGGCCAGGGCGTGGGCCAGCGCCACCGAGCGATGACGGCCGCCCGTGCACCCCATGGCGATGGTCAGGTACGACTTCCCCTCCCGCACGAACGCCGGCAGGATGCTCGTGAGCAGGTCGTCCACCTTCTCGAGGAAGCCGATGGACTCGGGCTGCCCCAGCACGAAGTCGCGCACCGGCTCGTCGAGCCCGCTGAAGGGCCGCAGCTCCTCGACCCAGAAGGGGTTCGGCAGGAAGCGGCAGTCGAAGACGAGGTCGACGTCGAGCGGTATGCCGTGCTTGTAGCCGAAGGAGATGACCGAGGTCTGCATCTGCGGGGCGTCCTCGTCGCCGAATGCCTCCAGGATGCGCAGGCGCAGCTGGTTCGAGTTCAGGTCCCCGGTGTCGACGAGCAGATCGGCGCGCTCGCGCACCGGCTGGAGCAGCCGGCGCTCCACTGCGATCGACTCCTCCACTCCCCTTGCCGGCAGCGGATGGCGCCGGCGCGTGCCCTCGTAGCGGCGCACCAGGACGTCGTCGGGCGCGTCGAGGAACACCACGCGGACGCGACGACGGGCGGCATGCAGCTCGTCGAGCACCTTGGGCAGGTCGTCGAAGTACTCCGGGCCCGTGTCGCTGCCGCCCCGGCCGATGACCAGCGCCACGCGCTCTATGCCGGACCCGGGACGGTCCACCATCTCGACCATCTTCATGATGAGGCCGGCGGGCAGGTTGTCGATGACGAACCAGCCCACGTCCTCGAGCGCCGCAGCGGCCGTGGAGCGGCCCGCCCCCGACATCCCCGTCACCACCGCGAACTCGCTCATCGCTCCCCAGCTTTGCGCACTCCCTCGTACACCGCGGACCCGACCGGGTCGGGCAGCCACGACAGGGCCTGGAGCTGCTCGAGTGATGCGGCCCGCACGGCGTTCACCCCACCCAGTTCCTTGACCAGGCGCGCCTTGCGGGCCGGGCCGAGCCCGGGGATGTCGTCGAGGACGCTCCGGGTCATCCGCTTGGCCCGGCGCTCCCGGTGGAAAGTGATGGCGAAGCGGTGGGCCTCGTCGCGTACCCGCTGCAGGAGGTAGAGGGCGTCGGAGCCCCGGCGCAGCCGCACCGGGTCCGGTGAGCCCGGGCGGTAGACCTCCTCGAACTGCTTGGCCAGCGACGCCAGCTCCAGCTCCCCGTCGAGCCCCAGCTCGTGCACCACCCGCTCGGCGACCCCGAGCTGTCCCTTGCCGCCGTCGACCACCAGCAGGTTTGGCCGGTAGGCGAAACGCCGTGGCCGCCCGCCCTCGGGTGCCTCCGGTGCCGACTTCAGCGCGGTGAGGCGGCGCGTCAGCACCTCCTCCATGGCGGCGTAGTCGTCGTTGCCGGCGACGGTCTTGACCTTGAAGCGCCGGTAGTCCGACCGCTTGGCCAGCCCGTCCTCGAACACGACCATGGAGCCCACGTAGTCGGTACCCTGCAGGTGGCTCATGTCGTAGCACTCAATGCGCAGGGGTGCCTCGCGCAGGGACAGCGCGTCCTGCAGCTCGGTCAGCGCCTTGGACCGCGCGTTGTGGTCGGCCGCCCGGCGCAGGCGGTGGCGCGCCAGGTCCTCGCCCGCCGACCGCGTCACCGTGTCCTGCAGCGCGCGCTTGGCCCCCCGCAACGGGACGGCGATGTCGACCGGACCACCGCGCACGGCGCGCAACCAGCTCTGGAGGATCTCGAGATCGTCCGGCTCCTCGGGCACGAGCACGCGGCGCGGCACCTCCGCGCCGTCGGCCCCGTAGACCTGCGCGACCACCAGCGCGACGAACTCGGGCCCGGACAGGTCCTCGACCTTCTCGGCAACGAAGCCCCGGTGCCCGACCACGCGCCCACGCCGCACGCGGAAGATCTGCACCGACGCCTCGAGCGGGTCCTCGGCCAGCCCCACCACGTCGAAGTCCTCGGCCCGGTCCGAGACCATCTGCTGGGTCTCGGCGGCCTTGTGCACGGCGGCGATGCGATCACGCAGCCGTGCCGCCCGCTCGAACTGGAGATCGTCGGAGGCGGCCAGCATCTCCGCCTCCAGGCTCGCCAGCACGGGCTCCGTGTCGCCCGAGAGGAACCGCATCAGGTCGGTCACGTAGCCGTCGTAGGCCACGTGGTCGACGGCACCGACGCACGGCCCCGAGCAGCGGTCGATGTCGTAGAGGAGGCAGGGTCGCCCGAGCCGCTCGTGCCGCGTGAACTTGGTGTCCGAGCAGGTGCGGACCGGAAAGCTCCGCACCAGCAGGTCGAGGGTGGACCGGATGGCGCCGGCGTTGCCGTAGGGCCCGAAGTAGCGGACGCCCTTGCGCTTGCGGCCCCGCACCACCGCGGGCCGTGGCCACTCCTCGTTGAGCGTGACGGCCAGCCAGGGGTAGCTCTTGTCGTCCTTGAGCCGGACGTTGTAGCGGGGCAGGTGCGCCTGAATGAGCGAGTGCTCGAGGATGAGCGCGTCGACCTCGCTGTCCACCACCACCCACTCGACGTGGTCCGCCTGGGCGACCATCTGGGCCGTGCGGGGCATGAGCTTGGCCGAGTCCTGCCAGTAATTGGGCAGGCGATGGCGCAGCGACTTGGCCTTCCCCACGTACAGGACGCGGCCCTCAGCGTCGTAGAACTGGTACGACCCCGGTGCGTCGGGGATCGAGCCGGTCGGGGGCCGATACTGCATCGGTCCCACTCTCGCGCAGCCGCTGGTGGCGGGCGGTACACTGGCCCTGCCGGCCTGGTATCCGGCGTACAACCTCGCATCGAGGCCGACATACCCGCGGATGGGCGACCAGGCTGTCCCCGCCGGCCACATCGATGCTCTCCCTCAAAGGGGGCAGACCACATGCTCAGGCTCCAGGCGCCGCTTCCAGAGCGGTACACGGCCGCGGCCGAGGACGAGCTGGCCACCATGATCGGCACCGCCAAGGCTGCGCTCGGTCCCCGACTCTTCGTCCTCGGCCACCACTACCAGCGCGACGAGGTCATGCGGTGGGCCGACGCCAGGGGTGACTCCTTCGGGCTGTCCCGCCTGGCCGCCGACCAGACCGAGGCCGAATTCATCGTCTTCTGCGGCGTCCACTTCATGGCGGAGTCGGCGGATGTCCTGACCGGCGACCACCAGCACGTCGTGCTCCCCGACCTCAACGCCGGGTGCTCCATGGCCGACATGGCCGACATCGACCAGGTCGAGGAGGCCTGGGACGACCTGGCCCGCGTGATCGACGTCGACCACCTGATCCCGGTGACCTACATGAACTCCGCGGCCGCCCTGAAGGCGTTCGTGGGCCGCCACGGCGGGGCCGTCTGCACGTCGTCCAACGCCAGGGCCGTCCTCACCTGGGCCCTCGAGCGGGGCGAGCGCGTACTCTTCTTCCCGGACCAGCACCTCGGGCGCAACACCGGCTTCGAGCTCGGGTACGGGGCGGACGACATGCGGGTCTGGAACCCGCGACTGGCCCTGGGCGGCCTGACCGACCGCGAGGTGAAGGAGACCACGCTGCTGCTGTGGAAGGGTCACTGCTCCGTGCACCAGCGGTTCCGACCCGAGCACGTCGAGGCCTTCCGCGCCGAGCACCCCGGCGGGATCGTGATGATCCATCCCGAGTGTGCGCACGAGGTCGTCGAGCTCGGCGACGTCACCGGCTCGACGGACGCCATCATCCGCGCCGTCGCCGCGGCCCCCTCGGGTTCGGTGATCGGCGTGGCCACGGAGATCCACCTCGTGAAGCGGCTCGACGACGAGTCGCCCGACAAGACGGTGGTCTGCCTCGACCCCCTCGTCTGCCCGTGCTCGACGATGTCGCGCATCGACCCCCAGCACCTGGCCTGGGTGCTCGAGGGTCTCGTCGACGGCGAGGTGCGCAACCGCATCGTCGTCGACGCCGACACCGCCGAGTGGGCCCGGGTGGCACTCGAGCGGATGCTCGCCATCACCTGACACCCCTCCCCCGAGCCCGATCGGGCCGCCGCGCTCCGCCGTTAGGGTCCAGCCGAGAGCTGCGACACTCGAGGCTGCGACACCCGAGGAGGACACGCTGGTGAGCGACTACCCGGCCCCACCCGTTCCGGCCGACCACACCGAGCCGGTCCCCCGCCGGGTCCGGGCCTTCCTCGCCGGCCGTGCCGTCGTCGACACCACCCGAGCCCGCTACGTGTGGGAGTGGCCGGGCTTCCCGCAGTTCTACGTCCCGCTGGCCGACGTGGCGCCTGAGGTGCTCGTGGACGAGGGCGCCACCGAGGACACGCCGCGCGGCGACGTGAGGCTCTTCGGGCTCCGGGTGGGCGACGTCCACCGGCCCGGGGCGGCGAAGGTCCTCGGCGCGGCGAAGGTCGAGGGCCTGGACGACACCGTCCGCTTCGAGTGGTCCGCGCTCGACGCCTGGTTCGAGGAGGACGAGCGGGTCTTCGTCCACCCCCGCAGCCCGTACACGCGCGTCGACGCCATCCGCTCGACGCGCACGGTGCGGGTGGAGTCCAAGGGTGTGGTGCTGGCCGAGTCATCCTCGCCCGTGCTGCTCTTCGAGACCGGGCTCCCGACCCGCTACTACCTCAACCGGACCGACGTCGACTTCTCCCGGCTGGTCCCTTCCGACACGGTCACGGCCTGCCCGTACAAGGGCACCACGTCGGGCTACTGGTCGGCGCAGATCGAGGGCAGGGTCCATCCCGACATCGCCTGGAGCTACGACTTCCCCACCCGTGAGGTGCTCCCCATCGCCGGGCTGGTCGCCTTCTACAACGAGAAGCTCGACATCTTCGTGGACGGTGCCGAGCTCGAGCGCCCGCGCACCCACTTCTCCTAGGTGGTGAGCCGCAGGGCCTGAAAGTCCGCGGCCGACCTGCGGCCGCGCTACTTGTGGCCCAGCACCGGCTTGAGCACCTCGCCGGTGTAGCTGCCCGCCGTCTTGGCCACCTGCTCGGGCGTGCCCTCGGCGATGACCGTGCCGCCCTTGTTCCCGCCCTCGGGCCCGAGGTCGATGACCCAGTCGGCCGTCTTGACCACGTCGAGGTTGTGCTCGATCACGACCACGGTGTTCCCCTGGTCGACCAGGCGACCCAGGACGTCGAGCAGCTTGCGCGTGTCGTCGAAGTGGAGGCCGGTGGTCGGCTCGTCGAGGATGTAGAAGGTGTGCCCGGTGGGCCGTCGGCTGAGCTCGCTCGCCAGCTTGACCCGCTGCGCCTCGCCGCCGGACAGGGTGGGCGCCGGCTGCCCGAGCCGGACGTAGCCCAGTCCCACGTCGACCAGGGTCTGCATGTGGCGGGCGATCGGTGGCTGGCGCTCGAAGAAGACCAGCGCCTCCTCGCACGACATGTCCAGCACGTCGGCGATCGTCTTGCCGCGGAAGGTGATCTCGAGCGTGTCGCGGTTGTAGCGCGCCCCGTGGCAGATCTCGCAGGGCACGTAGACGTCCGGCAGGAAGTGCATCTCGATCTTGATCGTCCCGTCACCGGCGCAGGCCTCGCACCGGCCCCCCCGCACGTTGAACGAGAAGCGCCCGGGCTGGTAGCCCCGCACCTTGGCCTCCGCCGTCTGCGCGAAGAGCTTGCGGACGTGGTCGAAGACGCCGGTGTACGTGGCCGGGTTCGACCGTGGCGTCCGCCCGATCGGTGCCTGGTCGACGTCGACCACCTTGTCGAGGTGGGCGATGCCCTCCACCTTGCGGTGCCGCCCCGGGAGCGCCTTGGCCCGGTGCAGGTGCTGGGCCAGCGAGCGGAGCAGGATGTCGTTGACCAGGGTGGACTTCCCGGACCCCGACACGCCGGTCACGGCCACGAAGCACCCGAGCGGGAACGACACGTCGATGTCCCGCAGGTTGTGCTCTCGGGCGCCGCGCACCGTGACGACGTCGCCGGTCCCCGGCCGCCGCCGCGCCGGCACGGGGATCGACTTCTTCCCCGAGAGGTACTGGCCCGTGATGGACGCCTTGTTGGTGAGCAGCCCACCACGGCCGGTGACGGGCCCGGCGTGCACGACGGTGCCGCCGTGCTCGCCCGCGCCCGGGCCGATGTCGACGACGTAGTCGGCGGTGCGGATGGTCTCCTCGTCGTGCTCGACGACGATCACCGTGTTGCCCAGGTTGCGCAGGCGCTCCAGCGTGCCGATCAGGCGCTGGTTGTCACGCTGGTGCAGGCCGATGGACGGCTCGTCGAGGACGTAGAGGACGCCGACGAGGCCGCTGCCGATCTGGCTGGCCAGGCGGATGCGCTGGGCCTCGCCCCCCGAGAGGGTGCCGGCCGAGCGGGCGAGCGAGAGGTAGTCCAGCCCGACGTCGAGCAGGAACTGCATCCGCTCGCGCACTTCCTTGAAGACGCGGTCGGCGATCATGTGCTCGCGTTCGGAGAGTTCGAGCGTCGACATGGCCCCGACCGCCGCCTCGATGGAGAGGCTGCACAGCTCGTGGATGTTCCGGCCCCCGACGGTCACGGCCAGGGACTCGGGCTTGAGGCGGGCCCCCTTGCACTCGGGGCAGTCGACCTCGCGCATGAACCCTTCGATCTGCTCGCGGGACCAGTCCGACTCCGCCTCGCCGTGGCGGCGCTGCAGCCACGGGATGATGCCCTCGTACTGCGCCTCGTAGGAGCGCTTGCGGTTGAAGCGGTTCTTGTAGGTGACGTGGACCGCCTTGGAGCCCGTGCCGTAGAGG
Source organism: Acidimicrobiales bacterium (assembly GCA_052143315.1). Taxonomy (GTDB): domain Bacteria; phylum Actinomycetota; class Acidimicrobiia; order Acidimicrobiales; family RAAP-2; genus DASZIT01. The sequence goes on from JBKQTE010000028.1 coordinate 15,734, forward strand.
ACGAGCTTCTTGTCCTTCGCCTTGAGCGACTTCCAGGGCGCGTCGAAGGAGAACCCGCCGAAGTCGGCCACGCCGGTCTGCAGCCCGGTGAAGTACTCGCTGCGCGCCCCGGACCACGGCGCGAGGGCCCCCTCGGCCAGGGAGAGGGAGTCGTCGGGCACGACCAGCTCGGGGTCCACCTCGAAGCGGGTGCCGAGGCCGAGGCAGACGGGGCAGGCGCCATAGGGGGAGTTGAAGGAGAAGTTCCGCGGGGCGGGCTCCTCGAAGCTGATGCCGCAGTGGGTGCAGGCCAGGTGCTGGGAGAAGGTGATGGCCTCCTCGGCCTCGCCCCCGCCGGCCTCGCCCCCGTTCATGACGAGGACCTCGGCGGTGCCCCCGGTGAGCTCCAGGGCCGTCTCGATCGACTCGGTGAGGCGCTGGCGGATGTTGTCACGCCGGACGAGGCGGTCGACCACCACCTCAATGGTGTGCATCTCGTAGCGGGCCAGGGTGACCTCGGAGCGGTCGGCCAGCTCGAGGGGGACGCCGTCGACCCGGACGCGGGCGAAGCCCTGCTTGGCCAGGTCGTCGAGCAGCGAGCTGTACTCGCCCTTGCGCCCCCGGATGACCGGGGCCATCACCTGGAACCGGGTGCCCTCGGGCAGCTCGAGCACGCGGTCGACGATCTGCTGGGGGGTCTGGCGCGCCACGGGCCGGCCGCAGGTCGGGCAGTGCGGGTGGCCGATGCGGGCGTAGAGCAGCCGGAGGTAGTCGTAGACCTCGGTGACGGTGCCGACCGTCGAGCGGGGGTTGCGCGAAGCGGACTTCTGGTCGATGGCGATGGCCGGGGACAGCCCCTCGATGAAGTCGACGTCGGGCTTGTCCATCTGGCCCAGGAACTGGCGGGCGTAGGCCGACAGCGACTCGACGTACCGCCGCTGCCCCTCGGCGTAGATGGTGTCGAAGGCCAGCGACGACTTGCCCGATCCCGACAGCCCGGTGAAGACGATCAGCCGGTCGCGGGGCAGGTCGAGGGAGACGTCCTGGAGGTTGTGCTCGCGTGCGCCGCGTACCGCCAGTCGATCAGCCATGGCGGTGAGGATACCGGTGCCGGGAGCCGGGTCGGGCGGTCACGCCCCGGCCGGCCCGTCGATGTCGGCGGTCTCCCCGGTGAGCACCGCCGAGCCGTCGACCGGGTCCCTGACCAGCAGGGCCCGGAGCTCGGCCAGCTCGTCGCGCAGCAGCGCCGCCTCCTCGAACCGGAGCTCCTCGGCCGCCCGCTGCATCTCCGTGTCGAGCCGGGTGATCAGGCCGGAGAGCTCGTCGGCATCGGCTCCCAATGCCCCGGCCAGCTCCACGGCCACCGCCCGCGGGTCGACACCCCGGCGCGGCTGGTCCCCCCGGGTCGAGCCCCCCGAGCGCCGGGTCTGGGCGCCGCCCAGCGCCGCCGAGCCGCCCCCGCCGGTGGTGACCCGCTCGAGGATGTCGGAGACCGACTTGGTGATGGTCACCGGGTCGATGCCCCGCTCGGCGTTGTAGGCGATCTGGCGGGCCCGGCGCCGCTGGGTCTCCCCGATGGCCCGGTTCATCGAGTCGGTGACGGAGTCGGCGTACATCACCACCCGCCCGTTGACGTTGCGCGCCGCCCGCCCCATCGTCTGGATGAGGGACGAAGCCGACCGCAGGAAGCCCTCCTTGTCGGCGTCGAGGATGGCCACCAGGGCCACCTCCGGCAGGTCGAGGCCCTCGCGGAGGAGGTTGATCCCCACCAGGACGTCGAAGACGCCCAGGCGGAGCTCGCGGAGCAGCTCGATCCGGGCCATGGTGTCCACGTCGGAGTGGAGGTACTCCACCTTCACCCCGCGCTCGCGCAGGTACTCGGTGAGGTCCTCGGCCATCTTCTTCGTGAGCGTGGTCACCAGCACCCGGTACCCGGCGGCCACGGTGTCGTCGATGCGCTGGCGCAGGTCGTCGATCTGGCCGGTGGTGGGCCGGATGTCCACCTCGGGATCGAGCAGGCCGGTGGGGCGCACCACCTGTTCGACGATGTGCGAGCTGTGCTCCAGCTCCCACGGGCCCGGGGTGGCCGACAGCATGATGGTCTGGCCGGTCCGCTCGATGAACTCCTCGAACCGGAGGGGCCGGTTGTCGAGGGCGGAGGGAAGGCGGAACCCGTGGTCCACCAGCGTCTCCTTGCGCGACCGGTCCCCGGCGTACTGGCCCCGGAGCTGGGGCACCGCCACGTGGCTCTCGTCCAGGACCACCAGGAAGTCCTTGGGGAAGAAGTCGAGCAGGGTGAAGGGGGCCTCCCCGGGCCGTCTCCCGTCGAGGTGGCGGCTGTAGTTCTCCACCCCGCTGCAGACGCCCGTCTCCGCCAGCATCTCCAGGTCGTACTCGGTGCGCATGCGCAGGCGCTGCGACTCGAGCAGCTTGCCGGCCCCGTCGAGCTCCCCCAGCCGGGACCGGAGCTCCGCCTCGATGCCGTTGATCGCCTTCCGCATCTTTTCGTCACCGGTGCCGTAGTGGGTCTTGGCGAAGACGACCAGCTCGTCGAGCTCGTCGCCGATCTCCCCGGTCATGACGTCGAAGGGCCGGATCCGCTCCACGGTGTCGCCGAAGAACTCGATGCGGACTGCCTGCTCCTCGTAGGCGGCGTGGATCTCCACCGTGTCGCCCTTGGCCCGGAACTGGCCCCGGGCCAGGGTGGCGTCGTTGCGGGAGTACTGCAGCTCCACCAGGCGGCGGAGGAGGGAGCGCTGGTCGTGGACCTCCCCGGGCCGGAGCACCACGATCCGGTTGCGGTACTCGTCGGGCGACCCCAGGCCGTAGATGCACGACACCGAGGCCACCACGACGGTGTCGGGGCGCAGCAGCAGCGACGAGGTGCTGGCGTGGCGCAGCCGGTCGATCTCGTCGTTGATGGACGAGTCCTTCTCGATGTAGGTGTCGGACGACGGGACGTACGCCTCGGGCTGGTAGTAGTCGTAGTACGAGACGAAGTACTCCACCCGGTTGTGGGGGAAGAAGTCCTTCAGCTCGGCGGCCAGCTGGGCGGCCAGGGACTTGTTCGGCTCGATGATCAGGGTCGGCCGCTGCAGGGCCTCGATGGTCCAGGCGATGGTGGCCGTCTTACCCGATCCGGTGATCCCGAGCAGGGTCTGGTACCGGTCCCCCCGTTGGACGCCCTCCACCAGGCCGGCGATGGCCTGGGGCTGGTCCCCCGCCGGGCGGAACGGGGAGACGACCTGGAACTCGGGCATGGTGCGATGGTACCGGCGGGGTGTATCGGCGCCGCCGGGGTCAGCCCGCCTGGGTACTCTGCAGGACCCTCAGGGCCTGCCACACCCGGTCGACCTCGGCGACCAGGTGGTCGTGGTCCCCCGAGTTGTCCACCACCAGGTCGGCCGAGGCCAGCCGGGTGGCCCGGTCCACCTGCGCGGCGATGCGGGCCTCGGCGTCGCCGCGGGACATCCCCCGGCCGGTGACCAGGCGTTCGAGGGCAACCTCGGTGGGCGTGTCGACCACCACCACCGCCGCCAGCGACAGCATCTGGCGGTGGACCTCCTTGAGGAGGGGGATGTCCAGGACCACGATGTCGTCGGTCCCCTGGTGGCGGTCCTTCCGCTCGATCATGGTGGCGCCGATGGCCGGGTGGGTGATGGCGTTGAGGTCGGCCAGGGCGTCGGGGTCGCCGAAGACGAGGGCGGCCACCGCCGGGCGGTCGATCCTCCCCTCGGCGTCGAGGATCCCGTCGCCGAACCGGTCGATCATCGCCTGGTAGGCGGGGCCGCCGGGGGCCACCACCTCCCGGGACACCAGGTCGGCGTCGATCAGCACCGCCCCCCGGGCCACCAGCTGCTCCGCCACCGTCGACTTGCCGGCCCCGATCCCGCCGGTCAGCCCCACCGCCAGCACCGCCCGGTCCCCGTCAGCCGGCCCGTCGGGGACGGGAGGCGGTGGCGAAGAGCACCATGGTGGTGCGGTCGAGCTGGTCGGTCACCGAGAAGTCGTCGGCGGTGATGCCGGTGCTCCCGCCCGCGTCGCCGCGGGCCATCACCTTGTAGGCGATGGGCAGCGCCCGGGTGTAGGCGGCGACGTACCACGACCGGGGGATGCGGTGCCGCAGGTCGAAGACGTCGAGCCGGAGCACCTTGTCGGCCTTGACCCGGCGGGCCGTGAAGTCGGCCTTCACCGTCGGGGTGGGGTCGAGTCCCTGGACGGTCACGTCGTGGAAGTGGCGGCCGAGGAGCCGGCGCAGCTCGTCGGGCTCGAACAGGTGGACGTGGAAGGGGTTCTCGAAGTCGGCCGGGGCGTTGGGGGTGAGGAAGAAGGCCGTCCCGTCGTCGGTCAGGACCCGGGCCAGCTCCCGCACGTGGCCCTCGGGCTCCTCGAAGTGCTCGATCAGGTGCGAGGAGCACGCCCACCGGAACGACCCCCCCGAGAGCCCGAGGGCCAGGGCGTTCATCTGCGCCACCCGCAGCCCCGCTCCCGACCAGCGCTGGCGGGCGAAGGCGACCGCCTCGGCGCTGTAGTCCACCCCGGTCACCGTCCGGTCGTCGGCCAGCAGCCGGGCCGACTCGAACCCCTGGCCACACCCCACGTCCAGCACGGAGCCGGCGCCCAGCCGCTCGATGACCGTGCGGTAGCCGGCGGCGTGCAGGGCCAGCAACGAGTCCGGGGTCACGCCTTCCATGGGGCGCTCGCCGGTCAGGCGCCTGCCCGGCCCGGCCACCACCCCGGCCGGCCCCGATGTGCCCGGTCCCTGCGTTCCCTCGCTCATGCACCCTTCCCACTCTGCTCCCGCCGCCACCCGGCCCGTCCGGGGTCCGGTCCGAGGCCGGCGCCCGTGGCGCCGCCCGGCCCGTCCGGTTGTTTACACTACCGATCACTCGTGCCGGATCCCGAACCGTCTCCTCCCGCGCCCACCGGCGCCCACCCGGGGCGGCTGCGCCGCACCTACCGTCGCTTCCGCTCCCCGGGGCGGCTGCGGGCGGCGGTCGACTACCTGGTGGTGGCCGCCCTGGCCTTCGTGCCCATGGTGGCCTCCCAGCCGGGCACGGTGACCGACGACACCAAGACGTACCTGTACCTCGACCCGGGCCGGTACGTGCGCCAGGCGGTGTCACTGTGGGACCCCAACGTGGCCATGGGGACCGTCACCCACGAGAACATCGGCTACCTGCTGCCGATGGGACCCTTCTACTGGGTGCTGGCCGAGCTCCACGTGCCCCTGTGGGTGGCCCAGCGTCTGTGGATGGGGGCGCTGCTCTTCGCCGCCGGGGCCGGCATGCTCTACCTCTGCCGGGTGATCGGCCTCACCGGTCCGGGCCGGTACCTGGCCTCGGTCGGCTACATGTTCACCCCCTACGTCCTCCAGTACGCCGGACGGATCTCCGTCATCCTGATGCCGTGGGCCGGCCTGCCGTGGATGATCGCCTTCACCGTCCTCGCCCTCCGGCGGGGGGGCTGGAAGTACCCGGCCCTCTTCGCCCTGGTGGTGGCCCTGGTCAGCGGCATCAACGCCAGCTCCATCCTGTACGTGGGCGTGGGTCCCGCCCTGTGGCTCCCGTACTCCGTGCTGGTCGCCCGGGACGCCACCTGGCGCCGGGCGTGGGGGGTCGCCTGGCGGATCGGCCTGCTCAGCGCCTTCGTCTCCCTGTGGTGGGCGGTCGGGCTCGAGGTGGAGGCCGCCTACGGGATCAACGTGCTCAAGTACACCGAGACCGTGCCGGCCACCAGCTCCACCTCGGTGGCCTCGGAGATCCTCCGCGGCCTCGGCTACTGGTACTTCTACGGCTCCGACCGGATCGGCGCCTGGACCCAGGCCTCGGTGGCCTACACCCAGGCCGGCTGGCTGATGGTCCTGAGCTTCACGGTGCCGGCCCTGGCCTTCCTGGCCGCCGCCTTCGTGCGGTGGCGCCAACGGGCCTACTTCGCCCTGCTGGTGGTGGTGGGGATGGTGCTGGCCGTCGGCGCCTACCCGTTCACCCACCCCACCGGGGTGGGCTCGCTCCTCAAAGCCCTGATGGTCGACACCACCGCCGGTCTGGCCATGCGCTCCACCGACCGGGCCTCGCCGCTGATCCTCCTCAGCCTGGCGGTCTTCCTGGGGGCCGGGGTGTCGGCCGTCGCCCGCCGGGTCCGGCGCACCGGGCTGCTCATCGGCCTCTTCGGACTGGCGGCGGTGGCCGGGGCGTCGGCGCCGCTGTGGACCGGCGCCATCATCGCCAACGGCTTCACCCAACCGGCCACCCCGCCCGCCTACGTGGAGCAGGCGGCCAGGACCCTCGACGCCGAGCACCAGAGCACCCGGGTCTACGCCCTGCCGGGGAACAACTTCGCCGCCTACCGGTGGGGCGACACCATCGACACGGTCTACCCGGGGCTCATGACCCGCCCGTTCGTCACCCACGAGCAGCAGATCATGGGCTCCCTGGCCACCGCCGACGTCCTCAACGCGGTGGACAACCCCCTCCAGAACGGGACCATGGACTGGAACACCCTGGCCCCCATGGCCTCCCTGATGAGCGCCGGCGACGTGCTGGTCCAGTACGACCAGCAGTTCGAGCGCTACAACATCCCGAACCCCCAGCAGGTGGCCCTCGACCTGGCCACCACCCCCCCGGGCCTGTCCGACCCGGTGTCCTACGGGGCGCCGGTGCCCAACGTCTCGAGCGTGCCCTACCTCGATGAGGCCGCCCTGTCCCGGCCCACCAACCAGGGGTGGACTTCCCCGCTGGTCTCCTACACGGTGGCCGACCCGCGCCCCATCGTCCGGACCGAGTCGCTGCAGGACCCGCTGGTGGTCGACGGGGACGCCAGCGGGGTGGTCAACGCCTCGTCGGTGGGCCTGCTGGCCGGCAATCCGACCATCCTCTACGCCGGCACCCTCGACACCGACGCCACCCTCCGGGCCAGCGTCCTGGCCCGGCCGGCCGACCTGGTGGTCACCGACACCAACCGGAAGCAGGCCTTCGAGTGGAACACGCTGTCGGAGAACACCGGCTACACCGAGACGGCCGCCCAGGGGCCGGACACGTCCGACCCCAGCGACGCCCCCCTCAACCTCTTCCCCAAGGCCCCGCCCGACGCCCAGACCACCGCCGTCCTGGCCGGCATCTCCTCGGTCACCGCCTCGTCGTACGGGTCGTCCATCACCTACCTGCCCGAGGACCAGCCAGCGGCGGCGCTCGACGGGAACACCCAGACCGCCTGGGTGGCCGACTCGTTCAAGGTGCCCACCGGCCAGTGGTGGCAGGTGTCGCTGACCGAGCCGACCACCGTCGGATCGGTCCGGCTGACCCAGCCGGTCAGCAGCGACGCCGACCGCTGGATCACCAAGGTGACCCTCACCTTCGACGGCAAGGACCCGGTGACCGCCACCCTGGGACCGGTGTCCCGCACGGTCACCGGCCAGGACATCACCTTCCCGGCCCGCTCCTTCTCCACCCTGCGCATCACCATCACCGGCTACCAGGTCGCCCAGCACCACGCCTCCCTCCTCTTCGAGAGCGCGGTGGGCTTCGCCGAGGTCGCCATCCCCGGGGTGCACGTGGCCGCCACGGTGTCGATGCCCCAGGACCTCCTCCGCTCCGTCGGGCCGGCGTCGCAGGCCGACCCGCTGACGTTGATCATGACCCGGCTCCGGGCATCGGGCTCGCCGCCCCGCACCGACACCGAGACCACCCTGTCGCGCACCTTCTGGCTCCCCACCGCCCGCACCTTCGCCCTGACCGGCTCGGCCCGGATCTCCGGCCTGGTGCCCGACGACGAGATCGACCGCCTGATCGGCCGGCCCGGCTCGGACCACACCGGGGTGGTGGCCTACTCCCAGGGGCGCCTGCCCGGGGACCTCCAGGTGGGGGCCATCAACACCCTGGACGGCAACACCGCCACCATCTGGGAGCCGGGGTTCGGGGCCACCCACCAGGCCGGCGAGTGGCTCGAGTACGACCTGCCGTCGCCGATCACCTTCGACTCCCTCGACCTGAAGGTGGTGGCCGACGGCGAGCACTCCGTGCCCACCTCCCTGACGGTCAGCACCGCGTCGGGGTCGGCCGTGGTGCCGCTGCCGGCCATCGCCGACGGCCGCATCCCCGGATCGGTGGTGGACGTGCCGCTGTCGATCCCCCCGGTCACCGCCAGCCAGATCCGGATCACCTTCACCGCCGTCCGCCTGGAGTACACGGTCAACTACAACTCCCAGGCGCCCGAGGCCATGCCCATCGGCATCGCCGAGGTGGGCATCCCGCCGCTCGACGCCTTCTACCGCCCGCCACCGGCCCAGATCCCCGCCTCCTGCACCGACACCCTGCTGGCGGTGGACGGCGCTCCGATCTACGTGCAGGTCTCCGGGACCTCGGCCGCCGCCCTGGACCGGGACGCCCTCGACGTCTCCCTCTGCGGTCCCGATGCCGGGGGGCTGGCCCTCGGACCGGGCGACCACACCGTGGCCTCCGCCCCCGGCCAGACCGTCGGCTTCGACATCGACCAGCTGGTCCTGGCCTCGGCACCCGGCGGCGGCCCCACCCCTCTCTCGCCCGGGGGCCCGCTGCCGGCCCCCCCGATCACCCCCACCCCGGTGGCCAGGGTGGTCAGCCAGACGCCCACCGCCGTCCACATCGCCATCTCCGGCGTCGCCGCCGGCACCACCCCGTTCGCCCTGGTCATGGGGCAGAGCCTCAACGCCGGATGGGAGACCACCGCCGGCGGTCACACCCTCGGCGACCCCACCCTCGTCGATGGCTTCGCCAACGAGTGGACCGTCGACCCCGCCGCCCTGGGTGACGCCCTCCACGGCGGGACCCTGTCGGTCACGCTGCAGTGGCTCCCCCAGCGCCGGGTCGACATCGCCCTGGCCGTCTCGACCGTCGCCATCGTCGTCTGCCTGGTCCTCGCCTTCCTCCCCCGCCGGCGCCGCCGGCTCCCGCGGCGACCGCGGTGGCTCCCCCGCACCGGCCGGTGGGCCCATCTCCGGTGGCCGGGCCGGCTGCGGCCCTCCTCGACGCCCGCCCCCGCCGCCGTCCCCGAGCTCCATGCCGACGACAGCCCCCTGCTGGTCGTCCCGTTCGCCTCGGAGGGGCGTCGCGCCCCCGTGGTGACGACGGGCCTGGTGGGCGTGGCCACCGGGGGCGTGGCGGCGGTGGTGGCGGCCCCGGCCACCGGACTGGTGGTGGGCGCGGCCACCGTCGTCGCCCTGCTGGTCCCCCGGACCCGGCTGCTGCTGGGACTGGCGGCGGTGAGCTGCGTGGTGGCGGCCGGCGCCTATGTGGTGGTGGAGCAGGCGTCCTTCCACTTCACGACCGGGGGGACCTGGCCCTCCAACTTCACGGTGGCCGGCTCCCTGACCTGGGCCGGTGTCGTGTTCCTGGGGGCCGACGCCACGGTGGAGTCGGTGCGCCGGTGGCAGACCCGACGGTCGGCCCGGGCACCGGTCACCGGGGAGGCGGAGCCCGCCCTCCCCGTCGCCGGCGACTAACGGCGGGCCAGGGCCTCGGAGGCCAGGACGGCCAGGGCACCCCGGGCGGTGGCGTCCCAGGTGAACCGGGAGGCGTGCTCGACGGCACCGATGCCCAGCCGCTTCCGCAGCACGTCGTCGGACAGGGCGGCGTCGAGGGCAGCCACCATCCCGTCCCGGCCGTCGAAGAGCAGTCCCGACCGCCCGTCCACCACCGCGTCCTGATGGCCGCTGATCCGCGAGGCCACCGCCGGGGTGCCGCAGGCACCGGCTTCGGTGACCGTCATCCCCCACCCCTCGCGAAGGGAGCTGGAGGCGACCACCCACGCCTGGCGGTACAGCTCGACCAGCCGGCGGTCCTCGATGAAGCCGGGCAGCGAGATCCACGAGTCGGCGTGGTGGGTCCGGATCAGCTGCTCGAGGACCGGGCGCTCGTACCCCTCGCCCACGATCACCGACCGGAGGTCGGGGTGCCGCTGCTTGAGCCGCACCAGCGCCTCGACCATCAGGTCGAACCGCTTGACCGGCACCAGGCGCCCGACCGCCACCACCAGGGGGACGTCCGACCGTTCGCCCCCCGGAGAGAACTGGGGCTCCACCCCGGGCGGCGAGACGGTGACCCGGCCGGCGGGGATGCCCAGGCGATCGACGATCTCCCCCTTGGACGAGGAGGACAGGGTCACGATCCGGCTGCGCCGGTAGACCGGCGGGGCCAGGCGGTGCTCGATGGTGTAGCCCACCTCCGCCAGGCCGGCGGGCAGCACCATCTTCCACATTTCGGCGTGGACGTGATGGAGGAAGACCATCGTCGGGCAGCGGGCCCACAGCGGTGAGAGGAAGGGCATGCCGTTCCAGATCTCCACCAGGCCGTCCCCACTGCCCACCCTCCCCAGCGCCCCGGCCAGCATGGTGCGGGGGAAGACGGCATACCGGCCGGCCCTCCGGGCGATCCGGTAGCCGTCCCGGCGGACCACCGGCCGGCCACCCGGCACCGAGGAGGTGACCATGGCGATGTCGATGCCGGCCTCGGCCCACGCCGCCAGGATCCGGTGGGCGTGCAGCTCGGAGCCGCCGGCCTCGGGGTCGTCGAAGTCCCGCCAGGCCACCACGTCGATGGTGCGGAGCCCGGCGGCGGCGGCGATCTCCGACAGGGACATCCCGGCGAACCGGTGAAGGTCCGGCTCGTCGAACGGGGAGCCCACCCTCACCTCGACGTCGGTCGGCTCGATGAGCGCCCCGACCCCGGGGTCCCCGGCGAGGGGGACGTCGACCACGTCGAAGGGACGGCGGAAGGGGACCTCGCTCAGCACCGGCCGAGCCCGCGCCCCGGGGTCCCCGGCGCCCCAAGCCGCACTGTCCTCCTCGGTCACACGCCTCATCCGCTGGTCGCTCCCCTGGTGCCCATTGTCACGTGCGGTCTGCCCCCACTTGCTGGCTGGTCAGTGTACCCGCCACCGGCGCCTGTGGCGGTTCTGTTACCACGGCCCTCTGTCACAACGGTTCGGCACCACGCAGCCTCCGCACCGCGCCCCGGAACCGCATGTCGTGGCGCCACCGCTCGCCGTGGTGCCGGTAGTGGACGACGACGAAGGCCGTGCCCATGGCCGCCGCCAGCAGTGCCTGCACCGCCAGGTCGGCCCAGGCGGTGGCCACCGGTTGTCCGTGCGCGGCGGAGACCAGGCCCACGGCCAGGACCCCCCCGCCGGCCAGGAGGAGGACGATCCACCGGCGTCCCGCCCCGAACAGGTAGTTGGTGAGGAGGACGGTGATGCAGAGGAAGATCATGGCCCCTACCAGGGAGGCGAACGCCGGGGCGGCGGTGGCGAGCTTCGGCGTGAAGACCAGCGAGAGGAACCGGGTGGGGATGACCAGGGCGATCCCCAGCAGCACGACCGCCGGCACGGCCAGGAAGACCAGCGTGACCACCAGCTGCCGCACGGCGTGGCCCCCCTCGTTCCATCGGATGGTGGCCTCCGGCAGCAGGTAGGCGCCGAGGGCCAGGGCGCCGAACACCAGCGCCTTGGAGGCCACCGAGATGGCGGCGTAGGCACCGGCGTCGGCGTGGTTGAGGCGACCGAGGAGGATGACGTCCACGTTCTGGAGCAGGCCGAGCAGGGCCAGGCCGATGAAGGCGGCCGACACGTCGGCGATCAGCGCCCGCCGTACCACCTCCCCGCTCCGCGACGGATGTTCGGGGGCCACCGGGACCGTCCCGGGGGCCGGGAGGTCGGTCGGGTGGGCCGGCCAGGCCCGCGAGGCCAGCCAGCGGGCGTGGGCGGTGGCCACCACCTCGCTGAGGAAGATCCCCAACGCGTAGCCGGACACCCCCATCCCCACCACCACGAAGCCGATGACGCAGGCGGTGCGGACCGCCCCCTCCGCCAACAGGTTGACGGCCAGCGCCCGGTAGTCCCGGTGGGCCTGGAGCAGACCCCGGTCCACGCACAGCAGGATCCAGATGCCGGCGGCGATCAGGATCAGGACCACGCCCTGGTCGTTCGGGAGGGAGAGCTCCCGGGCGATCCACCCCTGGAGGAGCCAGACCACCACCAGCTCCACCGCCACCACGGCCAGCAGGATGCGGTGGACCTTCCTCGCCCACCGGTGCACCCGCTCGGGGTGGCCGATGGCCCGGAGGGCGGTCACCCGCCGGACCACGCCCACCAGGACGGCGGAGCCCGGCATCGACAGGATGAAGAACAGGCCGAGCAGCTGGGCGATGGCGCCGTAGGCACGCGGCGACACCAGGTGGGCCACCACCACCACGATCACCGCGCTGGCCCCGTTGACGATCAGGCCGGCCACCGCCACCGGCCCCGCCTGGGTGAGGCCGGAGCGGAACGACTCCGCCCTCGCCGGTGCCGCCTCCCCCTGCTCGTGGGGTAGGGCGATGATCGACCCGCCGGTCACGGCGATCCCCACGGCCGGCCCCAACGAGGCCGATTCGGAGACGGGCTCCATGGCCAGGTCGATCTCGTCGAGCATCACGTCCAGCGGGGGTGTCGGGCCCCGGTCCCCGTGGTCGCCCGCCCGGTCGCGGCCAGGTGCCGGCGCGCTCACCGCCGGACCCCGGCCGGCCCCGACCACCCGGCGGCGCTAGGCCGACGCATTCCCCTCCGAACGACGTGGGAGCACCGGGGCGTCGCGGCCGGTGCGGCCGGTGCGGCCGCCACCGGGCCCGTCTTTGGCCTCGTGGTACTCCTCGTCCACGTTCACCGACCAGATGTCGTGGTGGGCACCGTGGATGTTCTCCACCGACAGCATGGCCGTGTACATCGAATGGTCCTGGTTGTTGTACTTGTGCATGCCGTTCCGACCCACCGGGTGGACGTTGGGGGCGTTGGCCTCGAACCAGCGGCGGAGCACGTCCACCTTGTCGGCGTAGACCTCGTCGTAGACCGGGTAGGCCTTCGGCATCCGCACCACGTACCCGGCCTCCACGTCCGACGGGTCCACCAGCCCGATGGCCGCCAGCTCCTTGGTGGCCATGGCGATCAGGTCGTCGTCCCGGCTCGACCACAGCTCGTCGTCCTCGAAGACGAAGTACTCCATCCCCAGGCAGGTCCGCCCGTCCTTGACCAGGAAGGGCGACCATGACCCGAAGTTCTGGATCCGGCCCACCTGGACGTCTGGCGAGTGGATGTAGATCCAGTTGTCGGGGAAGCCCCGGCTCTCCGGGACCACCAGGGCGACGGTGAGGAAGTCGCGGTAGTGGAGGTCGTCCGCCGCCGCCGCCACCTCGGCCGGCACCGGCGGGTCCATCACCCGGGCCAGGGCGGTGAACGGCATCGACGAGATCACGTGGGAGGCCGGGATGCGGGTGGTGGACCCGCCCGACTCGACGGTGACGGCCACCGCCCGCCCGTCCTCGAGGTGGACGGCCGTCGCCCTCGTCTCCATCCGGACGTCGCCCCCGGCGGCGATCACCTGCTCCGTGCACCGCTCCCACATCATGCCGGGGCCGTACTTCGGGTACTCGAACTCCTCGATCAGGCTCGTCACCTGCTTGGAACGGTCGCGCCGGGCCCCGGCCAGCGAGGACCGGATCGGCTCCCACACGGCGTTCCACAGGGACATGCCCTTGATCCGCTGTGCCCCCCAGTCGGCGGAGAGCTCGGAAGCCGGGACCCCCCAGACCTTCTCGTTGTAGGTCTTGAAGAAGTGCCGGTAGAGGCGCCACCCGTAGTTGGTGACGATGTAGCCCTCGAGGGTGCTCTGGTCCTTGGGGGGACGGACCCGCACCCACAGGAACGAGAAGGCGCATCGCATGGCCTCCACGATCCCCAGGTTGGAGAGGGCGTTCCCCAGCTTGATCGGGTAGTCGTAGTACTTGCCGCCGTAGTAGATGCGGCTCATCCGGGGGCGCAGGAGGAACTCCTCGGGGGGCAGGATCTCGTGCCAGAGCTGCTGGACGGGCTTCACCTTGGTGAAGAACCGGTGGCCTCCGATGTCGAACCGCCAGCCGTCGCGCTCGACGGTCCGGCTGATCCCCCCCACCACGGAGTCGCCCTCCACCACCACCACCGGGTCCCCGTCCCTGACCAGCTCGTAGGCGGCGGTGAGGCCGGCGGGGCCGGCCCCGATCACCACCACCGGATCCCCGGAGGGTGCCGGCCGGGGGGTGCCGCCAGCCCCGTTCTCGTTCCCTGGTGCCACTCGGTGCAATCCCTTCCTCAGCTCGCTGGTGGGTCTCCGGCTGGTGCAACTCGTCCCCGACGGCCGGAGCCGGGGGCCGGTCGCTGCCTCCTCCATCTCCTGTGCATCCCACCGCCGTGGTTCGTCGGCGGCGGCCGGGGGTCGTTGCTGGTGGACGGGGCGCACGCACCCGGCGAGTGACCTGCAGGTTAGCGGTTGGATCGGCAGGCGAGGGCGACCGGGGGGGTGTCGCTGCCGATCAGGGGACGGAGACCCCGATGAAGGCCAGGTAGGCGTAGCCGACCATGCCCAGCGCCGCCACGACCAGCACCACCCGTTCGACGCCCCGGCGCGAGGTCAGGGTGGAGGCGGCGATGACCAGCGGGAAGGCGCTCAGCGCGTACCGCTCGAACGAGTCGAGGTTGGAGGAGACCACCGACACGGCCAGCACGGTGGCGGCGAACGCCGCGTAGGAGAGCGGGAGCCGCCGGAACGCCACCACCAGCAGGAGCGCGTACACCAGCACCCAGGGGACGTGCAGGGCGCTGCCCAGGTGGTGGCCGTGGACCACGGCGGTGACGTCGTGCCACATGGCAGCGAACGGCAGGGTGACCGGGCCCCGGTGCCCCGGCTGGTCCTGCACCCGGAAGGGCAGCCAGGCGTCGCCGAAGGTCGCCTGCACCCACACCAGGTAGGCGCCCGCCCCCACCACCGGGGCCGCCACCGCCGCCAGCCGGGCTACCACCGCGCCCGGCGACCGGGCCGCCGAGCGCGTCCGGACGGCCTCGATCACCACCGGCGCCACCAGGAGCAGACCGATCGGGCGCACCACCCCGCCCACCGCCCCGGCGGCGGCGGCCCACCACCACCGGTCGGTCCGGATGGCCAGCATGGTGACGGTGGTGCAGAGCAGCAGCGCCCCCTCGGCATACCCCATCACCAGGGTGTAGGCCGGCGGCGCCAGAGCCAGCAGCCACACGCTCCGACGGGCCAGGGCCTGGTCCCCCAGGTCCTGGCGAACCAGCAGCAGCAGGGTGGCCATGCCGGCCAGGGCGCAGACGTTCGCCACCACCACCACGCCGGCGCCGGGGCCTCCGACGATCCACCCCACCACCCGACCGGCCAGGGGGAACCCGGGGAAGAACCGGAGCGACTGCCGGCCGGAGAGCCCGTAGCCGTGGGCTGCGATCGACTGGTACCAGCCCCCGTCCCACGCCAGCAGGCCCTGGTGCACGCGGAGGGCGGCTCCCGGGTTGTGCGGCCGCACCCGGCCCACGGTCAGGTGGGCCAGCCCCAGGGTGGCCACCACCAGCACCCGCGCCGTCAGCCAGGCCGGAGCCACGGTGACCACCGCCTCGCCGAACTGGCGCACCGGGGAGGGGGCGGCGCTCACCGGTGGCGCCGGAGGCGAACCGTCCGGCTGCACCGTCGTCGAGGCCACCTGCCGGTCAGCCGGGCGTCGGCGTGAACTGGTACAGGTTCATCGGCTGGTAGAAGGTGGTGGCGTTCAACTGCACCAGGTTGTGGAGCGTGTAGCCCGATCCGGCGGCCTGCAGCGTCTCCACGATCTGCTCGCACTTGGTGCCGAGGGTCTGGTAGCCGGGTGCCCAAACCACGAAGATCTGGTGACCGGCGCCGGCCATCGACTCCAGGTGGGTGGCGAACTCGGCCGGCTTCCCGGCGCGGGTGGCGGCAGCGTAGTCGACCCAGTCGACGAACTCCGGGCCGGTGCCCCGTGGGAAGGTGATCTGGCGGTAGGTGTCCGCCGGCAGCAGCCGGTCGACCGCCGGCCCCAGCTGGTCCGGGCAGTAGGCGACCACGTCGCCCGGCTTGGCCCGCCGGGCGATGGCCGCCGCCACCTCGCCGGCCTGGGTCCGGTCGGTGGTGACGTTGGGGAACGAGGCCGCCAGGCCGGCCACCACGGCCACCGCCAGGATGATGAGCCGCACCCGGCGGTCGGCGAACGTCCCCAGGCCCACGGCCACCAGCAGGATCAACGGCACGAAGACCACCGAGGCGTACCGTGGGTCGAAGGCGCTGTTGGTGAGGAAGCCCCCGGCGATGGCCAGCGCCAGGGTGCCGGCGATCACCACCCCCAACGGACGGCCCAGGGGGCGGGTCCGGATATCGAGCTCGATGTGCCGCCGGTCGGTGGCTACGCCGAACAGGCCCAGCCCCACCAGGGCGAAGTAGATGAGGGCCAGGGCCCGCCCCTGGCTGGTGGCGCCACCGGCGAACGAGGCCACGGCGTCGACCATCGCCGCGAAGTTGGCCGGCGTCGCCCACGGCGTGCCGGTGTGGGCCGACTGGTACACGAAGATGGGGACCCAGGGCACGAAGGTGAGCCCACCGACCGCCACCGCCCCCATGGCGGGGAGGGCATGCCTCCGCCAGGCCGGGCGCCCCCGCCAGGCTTCGAAGCCCAGCCAGACGAAGACGGTGGCGACCAGGTAGAGCGACCAGTAGTGGCTGTAGAGCAGCAGTCCGGTGACGGCGGCCACCGCCACCAGGTTGCCGGGGCGGGGCCGCTGGAGCACCCGGTCCAGGGCCAGGAAGCCCAGCACGGTGAGGAGCGCCACCAGGGCGTACATGCGGGCTTCGGTGTCGTACCGGACGGCGAACGGGGAGCTGGCGAGCAGCAGCATGGCTGCCCAGGCACCGTTCCGCCCGGCGATCCGGCGCCCGGCCAGCCATATCAGGGGGATGGTGGCCACCCCCATGACACCGGACAGCGACCGCACGGCCAGGTTCGACTGACCGAAGAGCCCCATCCAGACGTGGAGGAGGACGTAGAAGAGCGGAGGCGCCCCGTCTCGCCGGAGGAACGAGGGCAGCTCGCGGAGGGGGAGGCGGGCGATGTTGACGGTGAGCGCCTCGTCGAGCCACAGGTCCGACCGGGTCCAGAACCGCAGGACCACTCCGACCACCACGACCACGACGGTGGCCACCGCCAGGAGGACGGTGGTCCGCCGGCCGAACCGGTCGTCGTCGGCCCCCACCGGGGTCGCCGGCGGGGGGACGACCGAGGGTGCCCGCTCTTCGGGCACCGCCGTCGAAGCGGCCCCGGTCGAAACCGCATGCATGGCCCGCATGGTATCCACACCGGGAAGTCGGTCGGGACCGACCATGACCTCCCGCCGGCTTGAGCCGGCGGTAGCCTGCCGACCAGCCGGCGCCGGTTGTGGCAGTGTTCTCCACGGCAGGCTTCGGCAGTGCCAGGCAAAGGGGGAGGGTCGTGACGATCAGCGGTCGCATCAGTCGTCGGAGTTTCTTGTCGAGAGGGGCGGCCACCGGCGGGGTCGTGCTGCTCGGGGCGGGGGCGTCCAGCCTGCTGGCCGGCTGCTCGTCGGGGTCGGGTTCGTCGTCGGGCTCCGGAGGGGGAACGTCGGGCGCCATCGCAGGGGTGAACACGGGGACCCCGCAGAAGGGCGGCACCGCCGTCATCGGCACCACCGCCGAGATCGACGGGTTCCTGCCCTCCACCAACCACTGGGACAACAACGGCTACCTGTACGCCAACACGGTGTACGACCCGCTGACGGCGGTGGCGGCCGACGGATCCATCCAGCCGTACCTGTGCAAGACGATCACCCCCAATGCCGCCTACACCCAGTGGACCATGACCCTCCGCCAGGGGATCCTGTTCTCCGACGGGTCGCCGCTGACCGCCGTCGTGGTAAAAGCCAACTTCGACGCCCTGAAGGCCTCCGCCCTGACCGGCACCGCCCTCGAGGCGGTGGGCTCGATGACCGTCACCGGGCCGATGTCGGTGGTCTACGACTGCCCCGCTCCCTACGTGGCGCTGCCGGCCGCCCTCTCCACCCAGGTTGGCTACGTGGTCGGCCAGGCCATGCTCGAGGCCGCCAACAGGTCCTCCTCGCCACCGCTGCCCATCGGCACCGGCCCGTTCACCTTCAGCGCCTGGCAGCCGAACAGCTACTTCACCGCCACCCGCAACCCCCACTACTGGCGGAGCGGCTACCCCTACCTCGACTCGATCACCTACAAGCCGATCCCGGACACCTCCCAACGGGAGGCCACCCTCCGGACCGGCGGGGTCGACCTCATCATCTCCAACGACCCCGACACCGTCGATCACTTCAAGGGCGCCGCCGGCTACCAGGTGTTCGACAGCCTGTCGGTGACGGTGGGCGAGCCCGACATGGACTTCATCATGTTGAACTGCGCGGCGCCACCCACCGACAACCTCCAGGTCCGCCAGGCCCTGGCCAAGGGCATCGACCCGTCGGTCCTCCAGAGGCTCTTCGGCGGGGGGCTGTCCGCCGCCTCCAACGGGGCCTTCCCCAAGGGATCCCCGTACTACACCGATACCGGCTACCCCGGCTACGACCCTGCCGCCGCCAAGGCGCTGGTGAACGGGTACAAGGCACAGCACGGCACGCCCACCCTTCAGCTGACCACCATCCCCGACCCCCGCCTGGCCAAGGTGGTCCAGGTCATCCAGTCGATGTGGCAAGAGGTGGGCTTCGACGTCACCATCAAGTCCATCGAGCAGGCCGAGCTGATCAACAACGCCATCACCGGGGACTTCCAGGCATACACCTTCGAGCAGTTCTCGGCCCCGGACCCGAGCATCAACTACGTGTGGTGGAGCACCACCACCGTGTCGCCGATCGGGGGTATCGGGCTCAACTTCGCCCGCAACAGCGACCCGCAGATCGAGACGGCCCTGCTGACCGGCCGGTCCGCCACCGACGGCGCCACCCGCGACGCCGCCTACCAGACCGTGGACCGGCGGCTGGCCCAGGACCTCCCGTACCTGTGGCTGGGACAGACCGTGTGGTCCGAGGTCGGCGACTCACGCATCCAGAACTTCGCCAACCCCACCCTCCCTGACGGCTCACCGGCGATCCCGTTCGACAACGGCATCTTCACCCCCGCCCAGATCTGGATGCAGAGCTGACCGGTCGGCCCCGGCCGCCCGCCCGCCATCGATGACCAAGTACCTCCTCAAACGGCTCGGGCAGCTGGTCGCCGTCTCCTTCATCATCTCCGTGCTGGTGTTCCTGCTGGTCCACCTGCTGCCCGGCGACCCCACCGTCATCATCCTGGGCGGGAGCGACACGCCCCAGAACCGGGCCATCCTCCTTCACCAGCTGGGCCTCAACACCCCCCTCTACCACCAGTACTGGGTCTGGCTCACCAACGTCTTCCACGGCAACCTGGGCGAGTCGTACCTGACCCACGAGTCGGTGGGCCACATCATCGCCACCGGCTACCCCATCGACCTCGAGCTGATCGTCATCTCCCAGGTGGTCGCCTTCGCAGTGGCCATCCCCCTGGCCCTGGTCACCTCCCGCCGCCCCAACCGGCCCCTCGACAACGTGGCCACCACTGGGACCTTCGGCCTGCTGGCCCTCCCCTCCTTCGTGGTGGCACCGATCATGGTGGCCGTCTTCGCGGTGGCGCTCCGATGGTTTCCGGCCACGGGCTATGTGCCGCTCACCCAGGACGCCGCCACCAACCTCCACGACATGATCCTGCCGTCGCTGGCCATCACCGCCGGGTCCATCGCCGTCTACTACCGGCTGCTCCGTTCGGACCTGATCAGCACCTTGCAGGAGGACTTCATCACCATGGCCCGGTCCAAGGGCCTGTCCAACCGGAAGATCATGATGCGCCACGCCTTCCGTCCGTCGCTCTTCTCGCTGATGGCGGCGGCGGGCGTCAACATCGGCACGTTGATCGCCGGCACCTTCATCGTCGAGTACCTGTTCGCCCTCAACGGGCTCGGCTACTCGATCGTCATCGCCGTCCAGCAGCGCGACTATCTGGTGGTCCAGGGCATCACCCTGGTGGTGGCCATCGCCTTCGTCGTCCTCAACTTCGTCGTCGACTTCCTCTTCACGGTGGTCGACCCGCGAGTGGTCCGGGAGTGACCCATGCCTGACGACCGTGAGCTCCGGAGCACCGGCGCCGAGCACGCCCTGCTCACCGACACCTTCCCCGGCCAAGCCGCCATGGACGAGCTGGTGGTGTCTCGCCAGAGCGAGACGCTCGACTCCGACGACATCCTCCTGCGCAGGCCGCTGGGCGTGCTGTTCTGGATCGCCATGGCCTTCGTGGCCCTGGTGGTGCTGGCTGCCGTCTTCGCCAACTTCCTGCCCCTGCCCAACCCGGACTACCAGAACTACGCCGTCGTCAACGCCCCGCCCAGCATCCACCACCTGCTGGGGACCGACGATCTGGGCCGCGACCTGCTCAGCCGGCTGATCTTCGGGGCGCGGGTGTCGCTGATCGTCGGTTTCGCCTCGGTGGCCATCGCCATGACCGTCGGGGGCTCCCTCGGGCTGGTCTCGGCGTTCATGGGCGGCAAGCTGGACATCGCCCTCAACGCCGGATCGTTCGTCCTCCTGGCCTTCCCGGCCATCGTGGCGGTGATCGCCGTCGTGGCCTTCTGGGGCCAGACCTTGCCCAAGATCACCGTCATCATCGGCGTGGCAGCCATCCCGGTCCTCTACCGGGTGATCCGCGCCTCGGCCCTCTCGTTCGTCAACCGCGACTTCGTGGTGGCCGCTCGGACGCTGGGAGCCACCAGGCGGCGCATCATCTTCCGCGAGATCCTTCCCAACGTGCTGCCCGCCGCCGTGTCGTTCGGGCTGATCACCGTGGCCGGCGTCATCGTCCTCGAGGGCTCGTTGGCCTTCCTCGGTCTGTCGGTCCCCCTGCCCACTCCCTCGTGGGGCAACATGATCTCCCAGGGGACCGCCAACGGCAACCTCAGCGCCAACCCGTACATCCTGCTGTGGCCCTCGCTGGCCATGTTCCTGCTGCTGCTCTCGATCAACCTGATCGGCGACCGGATGCGGCAGCGGTTCGACATCCGAGAGGGTCTGTTGTGAGCCCCCTCGGGCGCTCCGGCGGCGCCAGGACGCTCGAGTTCCCCGACGTGGACGACGTCACCGCCAACCCCCTCCTCGAGGTGGAGGACCTCCACACCGCCTTCCGGACCTCCCGGGGCACCGTCCGGGCGGTGGACGGGGTGTCCCTGACCGTCGACCGGGGGCAGACCCTGGGAGTGGTGGGCGAGTCGGGCTCGGGAAAGACCGTGCTCTCCCGCTCGATCATGGGGCTGCTGCCGGTCCGTGACGTCATCCGGAGCGGCACCGTTCGCTTCGCCGGGCACGAGATGACCACCATGCCGCCGGCCGAGCTCCGCCAGGTGTGGGGCGCCCAGATGAGCATGATCTTCCAGGACCCGATGACCGCCCTCAACCCGGTGGTCCGGATCGGCCGCCAGATCACCGAGTCGCTCCGGCTCCACCTCGACCTCGACCGCCGGGAGGCCGACACCACCGCGGTGGCGCTCCTCCGGTCGGTGGGCATCCCCTCCCCCGAGGAGCGGGTGCGCTGGTATCCCTTCCAGCTGTCCGGGGGCATGCGCCAGCGGGTGATGATCGCCATCGCCCTGGCCTGCGCCCCCCGCCTGGTGCTGGCCGACGAGCCGACCACCGGCCTCGACGTCACCGTCCAGGCCCAGATCCTCGATCTCCTGGCCGGTATGCAACAGGAGCGTCACATGGCGGTCGTCCTGGTCACCCACGACCTCGGCGTGGTGGCCAAGCGGGCCGACCACATCGCGGTGATGTACGCCGGCCGGATCGTCGAGCGGGCCCCCACCCGCACGCTGTTCGCCCACACCCGGATGCCCTACACCCGGGCGCTGATGGAGTCGATCCCCAGGCTGGCCGATGCCAGCGGGACCCGTCTCCGGGCCATCGGCGGGCGGCCCCCCGACCTCATCCACCCGCCCGAAGGGTGCCGGTTCGCCCCCCGTTGCGCCTTCGCCCAGGACAAGTGCCGGGAGCAGGATCCGCCGTTGCGCACAGCCGGCTCCCCCGACCACCTCTTCGCCTGCTGGTTCCCCCTGGCCGACGGGGCGTCCGCCACCCCCGTGTCGGTGACCGCCGCACCGGTCGCCACCCCGGTCCCCGGGGCCGGGTCGTGAGCACCACCCCGACCGCGGCGGCCGTGCCGGACGCGCCGGGCGTGCCGGACGCGCCGGGCGACGACGAGGTGGTGCTGAGCGTGGAGCACCTGGTGGTGGAGTTCCGGAACCACCGGCGCCGGGTGCAGGCGGTCTCGGACGTCAGCTTCGAGGTCAGGCGGGGCGAGACCCTGGGCCTGGTGGGTGAGTCGGGCTGCGGCAAGACCACCACCGGTCGGGCCCTGGTCCAGGTGCAGGCATCGAGCGGCGGCAACGTCCGGTTCGAGGGCAGAGACCTCGGCCAGCTCTCGAGGAAGGAGCTCCGGGAGGTGCGAACCCGGATGCAGATGATCTTCCAGGACCCCATCTCGTCCCTCAACCCCAGGAGGCGGATCCGCGACATCGTGGCCGAACCGCTGGCCATCTGGAACAAGGGCACGGCCGGCGAGCGGGCAGCCAGGGTCCGGGCCATGTTGGAGTCGGTCGGCATCGACCCCGACACCGCCGCCGACCGCCGCCCGCAGGAGTTCTCCGGCGGCCAGTGCCAGCGGATCAGCATCGCCCGGGCGCTCATGGCCGAGCCGGACCTGCTCATCTGCGACGAGCCCGTATCGGCCCTCGACGTCTCGGTGCAAGCCCAGATCCTCAACCTCCTGGCCGACCTAATGGCCGTCTACGGCCTCACCATGATCTTCATCCCTCACGACTGGGCGGTGGTGAAGAACGACAGCGACCGGGTGGCGGTCATGTACCTGGGCAAGCTGGTGGAGCTCACCGGATCGGACGAGCTCTACCGCTTCCCGGCCCACCCTTACACCGAGGCG
>JBKQTE010000029.1:0-58620 GCA_052143315.1 Acidimicrobiales bacterium
GGTGGTCCCTCCAGTGGGCTTGGTGCAGTGGATGCCCAAGACCCTGGAGGGGCCCATGACCGACCGGGTGGATCCCGGCCAGGAGGAACGCAGGAGTCAGCTCAACGCGGGTTTGGCTGATTACAGAACGCGGGTTTCGCTGATCGCCGATCGCAGTTTTCAGTGATTACAGAACGCGGGTTTCAGAGATCGCGCACATATGGAGCCTTACATCCTGCCCGGGACGATGGAATCGCTTCTTGTCGACCCATTGGCCCGCAACCCGAGCAATGTCAGCGACTCAACACCGGCCGCGCCCGGGACGGTCGTTGGCAAAGACCTGATGGATCGCACGGAGATGCCCCTCGTCCTCAGTTGGGATTGGTGGGTCGAGTCTCAGGGTGGACAGGGCTGGCCGCCCGCCAGACAGGAGTGGCATTCGGACATGCCGAACCGCCCTGTCGATGTCGACCTCGGCTCGGCGCTTCCACCCTCGGCCGGTACCCGAAGTACCCGTTCAGGCTGGTGCCGTCGGCTCTTCGCCGCGTCCTGGCTCTGAGGCATCGTGCCGGCAGCGCGGATGTCTCGCGAGTGGCCGGCCAGCAAAACGGTGGCGCCCGTGCCCGATCAGTAGCCGTTCCGGTCGCCCGATCCCATCAGCGCACACCATGAGCGCCTTGGCGACGATCCTCGCTCACCTGGACGATCCTCGCTCACCAGGTAGGAGGAGCCATAGAGGGCCGATCCGTCCCGCCCTACGGTGGTTCAGACGTGGCGCCCGATGGGGACGGTTGTCTACCGCCACATGACCGATCCGTCCGCTGAGGGGGTGCTGAACGATTCCGACGCGGGGAACGACACCGAAGATGCAGCGGGCGACCTCCCCGCCGGTCACGGTCCAAGAGATGGTCGAACTTACCGTTCGCCCAATGAGGTACATCTGCTCACACAGGCGCCGGAAGCGTGTGCGACGAGCCGGGCATCAGAACATCGAAGAATCTCGTGCCGCTCGAGCCATGACAGGCTAGGGACATCCGAGCCCCGGTCGGACGCGGCTCGGGCGCGGGCTCGATGGGGCCTCTGCCTACCGGAAGCGCACCACGGTTTCGAGGCTTCTTGCCCGGCGGGCGCGTCCACCATCCACCCGTACCCCACCTGCGGGATCGGGCCCCACATCGTCCCCAACGGCGCGTTGCCGGGCGCCCTGGGCGCTCGCTGACCACCTCGAACCCAGAGTCCTGGTCGAAGTCGTTCTCCTCGTCCAGCGTCTCCCAAGCGACGCCGAGCACGCGACGTCATACGTCGACGCCGAGACGCCACACTCCATGCCTCGTATTCTGGATCTTCGAGCAGTATGAAACGCGGCAAGGGCGGCGGGTGCTCGCATCAGGCGCGTCTGGGTCCCCCACGGAGCAAGTCGTGGGAGCCTCTCAACACCGCGACGACTCTCCACTGTCACCAGTCTGACCATGGCGGAACCGATCAGGGCTTCGATGCGCGTTCCGGCGGCGGAGCGGCTGGGACAGGCTAACGATCTTTACGAGGCCGTCATCGTTGCCCTGACCGCTTACGCCAGCCCTCCATGGACAGAGCCCCTCATCGTTCGGTTCCTCCCGAGGAGCCTCAACTGGCTGCGACCACGGGGGCGTTCAGCTTCAGGGCACCAAGCGACCCGAAGAACG
Source organism: Acidimicrobiales bacterium (assembly GCA_052143315.1). Classification (GTDB taxonomy): domain Bacteria; phylum Actinomycetota; class Acidimicrobiia; order Acidimicrobiales; family RAAP-2; genus DASZIT01. The sequence continues at coordinate 1,662 of JBKQTE010000029.1, forward strand.
AGGCGTCGCCAGTGAATATCCCGCCATCCGCGCCCACGAGCCAATAGCCCCCGGTGGCGTAGTCAGAGACCAGGTCAACCATCGGAGCGTTGATCTGAAGGCTGCCGGTGGAACCGTGGAATTCGGCATCGCCAAAGGCAAAGACTCCTCCATCATCGGCGGCGAGAAGATACCCGTCGCCATCTCCAGTCGGCGCAATGCTTACCACCGGCGCGTTCAGCCGCAGACTTCCGGTCGAGCCGAGGTAGGGGGCGTCGCCGAAGGCGAACACCCCTCCGTCAGAGGCCACCAGCCAATACCCGAGACCGCTCGGGGTTGTTGCCATCCCTACCACGGGCTTGTTCAGGTGGAGCGAGCCCAGCGATCCGAAGAATCTGGCATCGCCGAAGGCGAACACTCCCCCATCTGCTGCGACCAGGTAGTAGCCATGCCCATCGGGGGTCGCTGACATTCCCACGATCGGAGCGTTCAGTTTCAGACCACCCAGAGAGCCACTGAACTCAGCGTCACCGAAGGCAAACACCCCGCCATCACTGGCTACTAGCCAGTAGCCCCCACCATCGGGGGTGGCGGCCATGCCCACGATTGGCTCGTTGAGCCTCGATCCACCGAGCGAGCCGTAGTAGCCGGCCCCTCCAAAGGCAAACACTCCTCCATCGCCGGCCGCCATCCAATAGCCATTGACATGCCCGCGCTCCACCGTGGTGGCCGGAACGACCGAGTTGGACGCAGCCGACGACGAGCTGGTGCCGATGGCGTTGGTGGCGGTCACCGTAAAGGTGTAGGTGGTCCCGTTGGTCAGGCCGGTGACGGTAGCCGACGTTGAAGTCCCGGTGGTGGCGGAGATCGAACAGCTCGCACACGTCGGGTTCGGGATCACCGTGTAGTTCGTGATGGCCGAGCCGTTGTCGGCGGGGTCGGTCCAGGTCACCGCGACCGATCCCGAGGAACTGGCTGTGGCCGTCCCGACGGTGGGCGCCGACGGGGCGGTGGCCGGAATGACCGTGTTGGATGCCGCAGACGGGCTGCTCGCCCCGACCACATTGGTGGCAGTCACGGTGAAGGTGTAGCTGGTGCCCATGGTCAGTCCGGATACAACCGCCGATGTGGAAGTCCCAGTGGTAGCAGAGGAGACGCAGCTGGCGCACGGAGGGCTGGGAATGACGGTGTACTTGGTGATGACCGACCCGTTGTCAGCAGGATCTGTCCATGCGACCGTGACGGTCCCCGACGAGTTGGCGGCTGCCGCCCCAATGGTGGGCGCCGAAGGGGCCGTTGCGCCTACCGTTGGAGTCACCTGATCAGAGTCGGCCGACGGACTGCTGGTGCCCAGGCCGTTGGTGGCGGTCACCGAGAACGTATACGTGGTGCCGAACGTCAGGCCGGTGACGGTGGCGGACATAGAGGTCCCGGAGGTTGCAGAGATCGAACAGCTCACACAGGCCGGACTTGGGGTGACGGTGTAGTCAGTGATCGGCGATCCGTTGTCGAAGGGATCGCTCCAGGTCACCGTGACCGTGCCCGAGGAGTCGGCCGTAGCGGTGCCGATGGTCGGAGCGCCGGGGACGGTGGCCGGGGTCACCGAGTTGGAGGCTGCCGATTGGGCACCGGTGCCCACCGCGTTGATCGCCGCCACCCTGAAGGTGTAGGCGGTCCCGTTGGTCAGGCCGGTGACATCGTCACTGGTCACGTTGCCGACGGTGACAGGAGACCCGCTCGACGGCGTGATGACGTAGCCGGTGATGGCACTGCCACCGTTGCTGGCCGGAGCCGTCCAGGTGACGGTGGCCGAACTGTCGCCGGCGGTGGCGGTGCCGATGGTCGGGGCACCCGGCACGGTTGCCACCGGTTGCGGCGTCACTGAGTTCGACGCAGCCGAAGCCGGACCGGTGCCGACCGAGTTGATCGCCGCCACCGTGAAGGTGTAGGCGGTCCCGTTGGTCAGGCCGGTGACATCGTCACTGGTCACGTTGCCGACGGTGACGGGAGACCCGCTCGACGGCGTGATGACGTAGCCGGTGATGGCACTGCCACCGTTGGAGGCCGGGGCCGTCCAGGTGACGGTGGCCGAGGCGTTGCCGGCGGTGGCGGTGCCGATGGTCGGAGCGCCAGGAACCGTGGTGGGCGACGTGATGGTGGTGGTGCTAAACGGCACGGCAGTGGCAGCTGGGATCGGTGACGTGCTGGTCAGATCGGAAGCCGGCAACGCCGTCGTTCCGGTGGGCCAGCCGTGCACTTCGATGCTGATGTTCGACCCGAGCAGCGTCACCGTTGCGGTGGAGTCGAACTCGGAGATCTCCCCGGGGAGCGCGGTTCCGACTGCCCCGGAGGCGGTCAGCACCGTGTCGATTTCGGGGAAGGTCACCGTGGCGCCGGCCGGAATGGGAGTCGTGCCCGTCGACACCTGGATGTACGGGAGCGTGGTGTTGCCGGCGAACGGGTACGGGGCCGCCGAGGCACCGCTGGCCGCCGTCAGGTTCTGTGGCGTGGCGGTGCAGAGCGTCCCGGTGGTGGCCGTGCAGTAGGTCGCGGTCAACGTGAAGGTCCCCGATGCTGGGAGCGACGCGGCGGTCCCGCCCGTCCAGCTACCGGTGCCGCTCACCGAACTGGAGACGTAGGTGGCGCCGGCCGGGATCGGCACCAACGTCTGGATATCGCTGATGTCCGTGACGGCGATTCCCGAGTCGGTGGTGGGGACCGCTTCGGGCGATGGCGTCACGCCCAAGGTGAAGTTGGATCCCTGGGTGGCGGTGGCCGGAGCAGATCCGGTGACGGTGACCGCCTGCTGGGTCCACCCGCCCAAGAGCGGTGTCCCGAAGGTGAAGTAGGTCGTGACCGGTGTGGCCGCCCCGGCGGGGGCCTCGGTCAACGCGGCCAGACCTGCGGTGGAGGCGATCGCGGCGGCGGCAATGGCCAGCGATACTCCGAGGCGGCCGAAACGCCGCCAACCAGTTCGTTTGGTGTGCATATGCTCAGTTCTCCTTAGGTCCTTTCGTGACCTGAGACCATCGGTACGACGACAGTTCGAACCGCCTATATCGAACATATCGAGCACGATGACCCGAGAATTCAGAGAACCGACTGCCCCCCGCTGCTGACACGTACGCCCAGTTCAGACTGAACAGAAGCCGACATACGTTCAGGCATGCGTTTCGAGTCCAAGCAACTCGAGCCCCCGAATTTTTGAAGCCACGCCCGCACGGTGCCTGCCAGGTACCTGCGGGGCCACCCGTTGTGACTTGACCCACGTTAACTACCCGCATATGGAGAATCAACCGGTTGTCGCAAAGTAAATCAGCGATATCACGACCTGTGGTCATAGCGATGCTGAATGTGACAGGGCCCGAAACCGGATGCCGTCGGACACGGAGTTCGGCCACCCGGACCGACGAAGAGGCGCCGCCGTCATCGGCCAGGTTGCGCCACGTCGCCACCCGCCCCGCCGCGACCGCGGGTCGTCGCGGGGCGGGTGATTCTGTTACCGTCACCTCGTCAAGGTAAGCGCGGTGCGCAGAAGCGGGGGCCAGGTATGTCCGATCAGGTGTTCGAACGTGTCTGCCCGCCGCGCCCGAGCTACCGGACCCGGTCCGCCGGCCGGGCGAGGGTTGGGATCGTCGTCGTGGCGCTGCTCGCTCTGGGGTGGATGAGCGTACCCGCCGTGGCCGGAGCAGGAGGTGTCCTGGCCGGCTCCTCCGCCCTGCAGGCGGTGTCCGTCGTCGCACAGGGCCAACCGGTCGGGGCCCACGGCTTCACCACCCGTCCCCACGCCCAACTGACCTGCACGTTCAATGGGAGCTCCAACGCCGTGCAAGGCGTGACGCCGGGGGGGACGATCGCCGTCGCCTGCTCCGGGTGGGCGCCGGACGACACCGTTTTTGCCGCTGAGGTGAGCCCCCTCTTCCTCTCCACCGACTCGGAGAACGAGATCGACCCCAACATCCAGCAGTTCACCACCGATGCCTCCGGCAACCTCAGCGCGACCTTCCTCGTGCCCAACCCGTTCACCGCTCCGGACCCCGCCGCCGTGTGCCCCCCCACCGCCGCCCAGCAGGCGCAGTACGGAGACTGCGTTCTGGCGCTGGCCGACGGCTCCGAAAACGGGGGGACGGTCGGCCTGGTCTACGGCACCAGCGCCCCACCACCGGCGGCGGTGGCTTCGACGGCGGTCGGCATCGCCTCCACCCCTGACGGAAGCGGCTACTGGATCGCGTGGTCGAACGGGAACGTGACGGTGCACGGTGACGCCCGCAACTACGGGAATGCCTCGGCGATCCACTTGGTGCAGCCGATCACGCACATCGTGTCGACTCCGAGCGGGAACGGCTACTGGCTGGTGGCCGCCGACGGCGGCACGTTCGCCTTCGGTGGGGCCGGCTTCTACGGGTCGATGGGTGGTATGCCGCTCAACAAGCCGGTGGTCGACATCGCACCCACCCTCGACGGCAAGGGCTACTGGTTGGTGGCGGCCGACGGCGGCATCTTCTCCTTCGGTGACGCCGCCTTCCACGGCTCCACCGGCTCCCTGCACCTCAACCAGCCGGTAGTCGGGATCTCCGCCGACACCTCGACCGGCGGCTACTGGCTGGTGGCCAGCGACGGGGGCATCTTCGCCTTCGATGCACCGTTCTACGGCTCGACTGGCAGCCTCCAGCTGAATAAGCCCGTCAACGGCATGGCCGTCACCTCCACCAACGACGGCTACTGGTTCGTGGCCTCTGACGGGGGCATCTTCGCCTTCGGCGACGCCGCCTTCCACGGGTCGACGGCGCAACTCGTCCTGGCTGCGCCGATCGTGGGCATGGCGGCCGATCCCGTCACCGGCGGCTACTGGCTCCTCGGGGCCGACGGCGGGGTCTTCTCGGGCGACGCACCGTTCTACGGGGCGGACTGAGGCGGCGCCGATCGGGCCTTCGGCAAGACCCCGGCCCGCAGCGGAGGTCGCAGGCTGCTCTGTCGATGTTGACTTGCTTCGACACGGCGGTCCCGGTCTCCCTTCAGCCCGACCCGGGCGCCCGTCGCGGGCCACGCCGCCGGGGCTCGGAATGGTCCCAGTCGGCCAGCAGGGTACGGAGGGCGGTCAGCAGGATCAGCGGCTGGTCGAGCATGGCGTGGTGCCCGGCCTCGGGGAGCTCGATGACCGGCGTCACCCGCCCCAGCTCCTCGTACATTGAGCGCCCGATGTCGGCGGTGACCAGGCCGTGCTCGGAGCGGAGCAGGGCGAACCGGCAGAGCACCTGGGAGAGGTAGGGGAGGGCGACTCCCCGGAGGCCCCCACCGAATTGGGCGAAGATGTCCCGGTCGAACTTCCACTGCCACCCCTCGGGCACCGGACGGATCGATCGACGGGCTACATGATCGACGACGAAGTCGAGGTAGTGCTCCTGCGAGGGGACGGTGCGGAAGTGCGCCACCGCCTCCTCGACGGTGGGATAGACCCGAGGCCGGCCGAAGGCCTCCCGCAGACGGTAGGCCCCGATCTCCGGGTCGGGCTCGGTCACCGGCGAATCGCACACGATGGCGCCGCTCACCCGGTCGTGGTGGCGGGCGGCGGTGGCGATGGTGACGAAGCCGCCCATACTGTGGCCGACCACCACCGGTGGCCCGTCCATCTCCCCGGCGACGGCGACGGCCACCACCTCCTCGGTCCACTGCTCCAGCGAGTACTCCGACCGGTGCCCGCTGTCGCCATGCCCGGAGAGGTCGATGCAGACGACCCGGAACTCCTCGCTGAACGAGGCGGCCACATGGGTCCACCAGTGGGCATGGGCGCCACCGCCGTGGACGAAGACGAGTCCTCTGTCACCGGGCCTCCCGCATGCCAGTGCATGGATGGCGCAGCCGTCGACCTCGACCTCGAGGTCGGTCTGTCGGACATCGAGTGCGTTCCGGAACCATGCTGGCGCCAGGGGGAGCGGACGGATATCGGTCATGGTCCAGATCAGAGCACACTGCCGCCGTCCACGGCCCGGGGCCGGGCCTGCCCGTCGAGCTGGGCCACCAGGCGCTTCGGTGCGATGAGGCGGTAGCTCTCCTCGGCCAGCTCGCCGAGCTCGTCCCAGTCGAGGCCGGCATCGACCCGGATGCCAATCCACCCCTTGGCCCCAAGGTAGGGCGGCACGAAGAACCTGTCGGGGTCGGAGGCGACCAGGATCTCCTGCACGCCGGGAAGGGCCTTGCACATCAGGTGGCCGCCGTCCTCGCTTCTGGTGAGGAACAGCTTGTCCCGCACGCGGAAGGACGGGGCGGTATGGCCACCGAACGGCTTCTCCGTGGCCTCGGGGAACCGGAGGCAGATGCTGCGCAACCGATCGGTTGGACTCGGGTGAGGTCTCATCGTGATCGTCCGCTGCCGGCCAGACCGGCTGTGGCTACGAGTGGTGGATGTAGGTCTGGTCCCGGTTGACGTCCATGTACATCTCCGACACGATCAGCCACTTGCCGTCGGGACGGCGCTGCAGCACCCGGAGCGAACGGTTGTCACGGTCATCGATGACGCCCCCGCCCACCAGCTTCTGACCCTCGATCTGCAGATGGGAGGAGACCAGCACGACGTCGTCGGTGAGCACCCGGACACTGCTTTCGGGCGGCGCCTTCATGGTGCCGGCGTTGAAGTTCTCGTCGTCGAAGAGTCCCCGGAGGTACGGCACGATCTCCCCGCCGCCCTTCTTGACGCTGCCGAAGGCGTTCACCCAGTCGGCATCGTCGGTGTAGATGTCGACGAGCTTGTCGGCGTCCCGCTGTTGGAACCCCTCGAGGAGGGCCATGAGGGTTCGGAGGACAGCGTCCTGGTCTTTCTGGGGGAGCGACGCGAGGTCGTCCGAGCGACGGTCAGCTGTCATGCCACCGACACTATTCGGTCGCGGCACGCGCTTCCCCGGCTACCCGGAATGCCTGTGACCGCGCTGCAGCCTCGTCCTTCTGCATCACCAGGGAGCCACCTATCGTGGCGATGCCGGAAGGCGCGAGACCGATCGCCCAGGGAGCCCCCGTGCCTGGCCGATGCGCACCTTGGCGTCTCCTCCGGCCCCATCACGCCCACAGGGCACCCGACCGGGACACGCAGCCGGCGCCCCGGTGAGCCCCTAGGCTCGTTGCCCCGCTCCGTCCAGCGCTTTGCCGAGGGAGTGGAGCTTCGCCTGGGTCGGAGCCGGGACCAGCCGCTGTTCAGAAGTGCAGAGCGTGAGGAGCGCCACCGCCTCGATCGTATTGAGCGTCGTCACCGTCGAGGGGAGGTGGGTCTGCGCTTCCACGCTGTTCGCCCCGGCCGCCACCTCGAGAAGGGCGTTGTCGATCCCACCTCCGCGCTGCAGAAAGGCACAGAAGGCGCTTCCATCGGTCAGCACGGCCCGTAGCCCGACGTTGCCTTGTTGCTGGAGATAGGTGACCAGCGCCGGGTCGGCCTTGGCTACGTCCGACAGGTACTCGGCGTCCTGGGAGGGGGTGGTCTTCGGTGCCGAGAGCGGCGCCGAAAGGGCCGGGCCCACCGGGGCTGTCGACACCGGCTTCGACACCGTGGTGGTGGCGGAACCAGAGGGCGTGTTCGCCCCGCAGGAGGCGCTGCCCACGGCGACCGCCAGGATGAGGCCGACGGATACCGCCAGCCGGTGGGCACTCCCTCTCGCTGTCTCCACGTCATCCCTCTCTGTCAACAGTCGTCCGGCACTGAGGGCCGGACCCCGCTCGGGGCGAGGTCGACGCCGAACTGCGCCATGTTTGCCCCGCTAGTGGGACAGGTCCGCCAGAATGAACTTGTGCCGGATCCAGTTGTGTGCATCGACGGGCCCGACGGCTCTGCTAAGCGCCCAAGGGCTCCGACCCCGGCCGCCGCCCGGCGGTCGGTTCAGTCGTTCTCGACCTGGTAGTCCCACTTGGCGACGATATGGTCGCCATCGGGCGCCCACCGCATCAGGCCTTCCCCGACCGGCATGGCTGCTTGGATCCGGAACGTGAGGTGCTGGCCGGTCACCAGGACAGCCGGTAGAGCCGGCTGTCCTGGGACGAGGAACGGCTTGTACACGGCCTGGGTGTGGTCGATGGAGTCGAAGTCCGCCACTGAGACGGGGACCCGCCCCACGATGTGCGACAGGGAGATCGTCCAGGTACATGTCGTGAACCTTGTCTGGTAGGGCAGGCCCTCTCCGGGGACGGTCGGCCCGGTGACCAGTGCGAGCGCCGAGAAGGTCGGCGTCCTCACCTCGACATAGTCCCCCTCGACGGTCAGCGCCGGCTTGGCCATCGTGCCCACGAAGGTCTGGTCGATCGGGTGGTCGAGCTGTTGCTTGGGGAGCCACGACTGCGGGTCCGCCAGGTTCACCTGGGGTTTGGCCACGAAGCCGTAGATCCCCACCCCGAGGGCGGCGAACAGCAGGCCGAAGACCCCCACGAGCACGAGCGTGCGAACACCCGAAAGGCCGGGCCTGTTGGCCCGGCCTTTCGGTGCGCTCGCCGTCGGAACGGCGATGGCGTTCATCGGGCGACCAGGCCCCTCCTCCGACGGAACAGGAGGTACCCGCCCAACAGCAGGATGCCTGCCAGCGCCGGCAGTGCGATGGCCAGCGGCGACTCCGGTAGGGCGTTCGGGGGCGAGATCCCCTGGAAGCCGTTGCCGCTCGGTGCGGTGAACACGTCGCTGCCGAATGGTGTGAGACCGGTCTGCGCCGCATAGCCGACGTGGCCCTGTCCGTCGAGGCCGCTGCAGACCGTCCCGGCGGGGAGGGTGACATCGCTCGATGTGCCGGTACAGACCGATACGTCGAACAGGTCTTCCATGGTGCGCAGCCAGCTGTAGTGGTTGTAGTCGGTGGTGGAGACCGAGCCGGGGGTGATGTACGGGCTGATCAACACGCTGCCGGTGTCACCACCACCTGGCGTTGCGTCCGTGGCGTCCCACAGCGGGTCGGCCGTCTTGCCGGCAGTCACCAGGCTCGGGTCGGCCTCGGCGCTCAACGTCACGCTGGTGACCGCACCGCCCGGCTCGACCGGGTTGCCGGCGTCGTCGACCAGCTGGAACGCACCGGCCACGGTCGCCCCTGCGCTCACCGTCGGGAAGAGCGGGCCCGTGTCACCCACCGTACCGACGAAGAGGCCGTTGGGGAACGCCGCGGTGTAGGCAGGGCTCCCCAAGGCGACGGCGGTACCGCCGATGGTGATGGAGGTGACTTCCCGACCGGTGTCGTCCCCGATGATCGAGTTGTCGGTGACCTGGGACGAGGTGGCGCTTCCCGACACGCCGGCCGAACTGCTGTCGGTCCGGGCCGCGGGGCTCGTCCCCGAGCCCCCTCGCACGATGCCGGGGACGCAGTCGGAGGGCACCAGGGTAGGCGACGTCGACGTGCAGACCGGGGGCCGGTCGATGAAGGAGTTGTTGCCGGGTCCGGGGTAGAGCTGGTCGCCGAAGGCGTTGGTCCCGAGGGTCGAGTTCGGACCGTACGGCTCGGTGGCGACATTGGTGCCGCTCACGTTCTCCCCGGCGGCGTCGGCGGAGATGCCGTAGGCGCCGAAGATCGAGTCGGCACCCGGGGCGGTGGTGCCCGCCGACCCGAAGGTGGGAGCGTCGGCGGGCGGCGAGCTCTGGGGCGAGCTCGTCCCCTGCCCGTTGGGCCCGGTCGTCAGCACGTTGTTGAAGCTGTTGCCCGAGTAGGTGAACGACGGCTCGCCCTCGTCGAAGGTGACGTCGATCAGCCCGCCGTCGGCGTAGGCGGCCGAATCCTCGATGAGCGGGACGTAGTACGCCAGGAACAGGTCCGAGGCGTAGAGGCCGCCGGTGAAGTTCCTCGGCGTGGTGGCCTCGGGATCGAAGGCCGGCAGACCGGCCGGATGGTAGATCGGGGCGTTCAGGTTCACCGTGCCATCGGAGTTGAGTCCGAACGCACCCGAGAGGTTGTTGCCCTTGCACGTCGTGTCGTGGGCGTCACTGCAGTTGTCGGGGGTGATCCAGCTGAACTGCGGGGCCGTGTTGTTCTGCAGGTCCTGGACGAGGCCGTCGGTCGGGTTGTCGAGGTTGGCGATGTGGTTGGCATCGCAGTTGGTGCCGGAGGCCGGCTCGGTGAGCGCCGGAGTGCTCGCCCCGGTGGCGGTATAGCCGCCGGTCAGCGACTCGAACCAGGGGAAGGGGAAGTGCTTGGCCACGTACTGGTCCGAGTACTGGGGGTTGTTCGTGGTGCCGGTACCGGCCACCAGCGATGCAGACGTGAAGCTGGACACGTCCGAGGGCAGTGGATGGGAGCCCGTGGCGGTCAGGTAGGTGGGGTTGCTCACCGGGTTGCTGGTGGCGTTGCCCGGACCGCTGCAGGTGGCGTCGTCACGGCCGGGCACGCTGTCGGACACGAAGGACGTCGAGCCGATCGGCTGGGCGCCCCCGAGGTCCTGGGCGTAGCCCTTCCAGCTGACGCCGGCGGCGTTGAACTGGTCGAACAGCGTCGGGGTGTCGACCGGGTACGTGCAGCCGTTCGTCCCGAGCGCGGCGTTGGCACCCTGCAGCGAGGTCACCTGGCCGAAGTTCCAGTTGGGAGTGGCGCCGCCCACGGTTCCGGTGCCACCGGCGGCGATGTCGGAGGCGCTGGTGACGATGGACGAGTTCGAGCCGAACTCGGTGTTGACGACGCTGCAGTCCTCCTGGCTGTCCTCCTCGGGCGCCTGCCCGGACACCAGCGAGATGTAGTTGTCCATACTGGAGTGGCCTGTGCCGTAGTAGTTCTTCAGCAGGACGCCCTCCGAGGGCAGGGTCTGCCAGAGGTAGGAGTTGCTGTTGAGGCCGGTGAAGGTCTCGTCGTAGGACTTGTTCTCCAGGATGATCAGCCAGACGTGCTTGATCGAGCCCGGAGCCAGGCCGCCGACGGTGTCGGGGCCGCCCGCCGCCTTGGCGGAGGGGACCGGTCCGGCGAGGGAGGTCGCTGCGACCAGGGCGATGCTTGCGGCGGCGAGAACCCTCCACCAGCGCCATGACTTCCGAAGTGTCTTCATATCGGATTCTTAACAACATGCACCTGACAAAAGGCCCAACGGAAGGTGATCTTTTCGCACATAGGTAAACGAAGCGCACGCTTACGTGACAGGGGTGTGGCACGGCAGGACTCGGCCCGGTGGGCGGTGCAGTTCGTCGCCAACGGTGACGATGTCACCGCGGACGGTGCGCCCTTCGTGGCCCCTACCGCCTCGGGGTGCCCGCAGCTCCTCGGTAGATGGACCCAGGTCGTCGGGATTGAACTGGCATCAAAAAGCGGTGGGCCGTGCGGGTCTCGATCCCGCCACCTTGGAATGCAAAGAGCGGCCCTGACCCGTGTTCTTCGACCGAGGGGGCGCCCGGTCGGGTACCGTCGTCGGCATGACGCCGGAGGAGATCGCCGACCTCGTGCACCTGCGCCGGGCGCGCGACCTCGTGGACCGCCACTACGCGCAGCCCCTCGATGTCCCGGCCATGGCGCGTACCGCGCTCATGTCGCCCGCGCACTTCTCGCGCAAGTTCCGTGCTGCGTACGGCGAGACTCCCTACTCCTATCTCATGACGCGACGCATCGAGCGCGCGAAGGCTCTTCTGCGTGAGGGGAGGTCGGTCTCCGACACCTGCATCGCCGTCGGCTGCACGTCGCTCGGTTCGTTCAGTTCGCGCTTCACCGAGATTGTCGGCGTGACGCCGTCGCAGTACCGCCAGCGCGACCACCGCGACCTCAAGGTCGTTCCGTCGTGCGTGAGCATGTTCGCCACCCGACCGCGGCGCACCACGGTCACGGTCTGAGCGCTACCGACCTGCGCCGATGGGTCGGTAGCGAACGGGGCTGTGGCGGCGCACCGGACGCCGGACCCGCCCCGGTACCAAGCAGGATCGGAGAAGCACACGACGGGTCGGCGCTATTACGGTTGACGCATGACAGTCACCGTCTCCGCAATGTTCATCCCCGTCCACGATCCCGACGCTGCGCTGGGCTTCTACCGAGACGCGCTCGGCCTCGACGTCCGTGCCGACGTCGCGTCCGACGGCTTCCGCTGGGTCACCGTTGGCGCCCCGGGGCAGAACGTCGACATTGTGCTGTTCCAGCCGCACGGCGGTCGTTCGCAGGCCGAAGGCGACGCCCTCCTGTCACTCGTGACGCAGGGGTCGCTGCAGGCTGCCATCTTCCGCTCCGACGACCTCGACACCACCTTCGAGAAGGTCAGGGCGTCGGGCGCCGAGGTGCTCGAAGAGCCGGCGTCCCGGCCCTGGGGAGCGCGCGACTGTGCGTTCCGCGACCCCTCCGGCAACCTCGTCCGTATCGCGCAGGCCTGACCGTCGTGGACACTGTGGGGACAGCCCGACTGTTTGAGCGTCACGTCGGTCGCCCCCCAGCATCTGCCAGAGACCGGTCGCCTGCTCGGCCCACCTCGGCCCACCTCGGCCAATCGGGGGATAGCGTGGGCCGCACCCGCGGAGTCCGTCAGCCGTGTGAGCCGCGCCGCGTGCTCGCCTGCCGCAGTCGCGTTGCCGTTGCCCTGCCGGGCTGCGTCAGATGGCTCACTCTGCCGAGTTTGCTGCCCCGGCGACGAACGCTTGGTCGCCCAACAACGTGTCTCCTGTGGCGTTGTACGCGAAGATCTCGTAGTGATAGACGCTGGTATTGCTCAGTCCCGTCAGTGTGATGGGCACTGATTGGTAGCAGGCGATGTTGCTTGCCTGGGTGACCTTGATCTGACCGTAGCTCGTGGTTGTGACGTAGAGTTACCAGACGGTGGTATCGCTGCCGTTGGTTGAAATGCCGGGAGAGATCGTCTCAGTTTCGAGTTGCGGCCGCTGGCACGAAAAACTGCTCAACCGCGCCGGCGATCGCCTCCGCCAAGATGACCTGGTTTGCCGCCGCGGCGGCGATTGATGCCTCGAAGGGATCGGTCAAGTACAGGGGCTCGATGACCGCCCCGGGCATGGCACTCGGGTTGGTGAAGTACCCGGTGGCTGCAGGGCCGATCAGCAGGAGGTGATCGTACGCCGCCGACGCTGCCGCAAGACCTCCGGCCGACGGGTCGCCGACCGAGGAACCGAAGCCGCTGTCAGGAACGGCACCGTCGTCGGGGATCTGCCAGCCCTGGGAGTTCATGGCCGTGAGCACGTCGCTCTGGACGAGTCCGGCCAGTTGCTCGTTCGCCGCCGCGAACGGCCGCGCGGTGTCGTAGACCGTCACGCTGCCGGCATCCTGGGAGCTGGCGCCAGCGTTCATGTAGATCCCGATCAAGACGTCGGCGTGGGCCAGGTTGGCACAGACATCGCGGGCGACGACATCGTCGTGGACCCCGAGGACAGTGAGGAGGTTCCCGGAGACATCGGCCGTGGTCAGCCGGGCGACCGTCGTGTCCTCGGTGCGCGAGACCGCCACCCGGTAGCCCTGGGCGCGTAGTAGGGCCGTGGCGTCCAGCTCGATGGCCAGATTGACGGTTGACTCGTCCACCTGTTGCCCGAAAGGGTCGTGCCAACCCCACCCGGATCAATCCCGCCGTGCCCGGCATCGAGGAACACCGTCTTGTGGTTGTCGCCGACCGTGGGCGCGTAGGCCATACACGCACCGGTGGCGAACGTACTCGAGTCGAGGGACGTCACGGCGCTGGGAGCGGCCCCGACGTGGACCGCCGCTGATGCCAATCGCCGCAGTTGCGTACGGAGACTGGGGAGTGTGAGGCCAGCCACCGCAATGGCGCATCCGAGGGCGACCACCGTCACAGCCCAGCGCAGGAATCGACCCGAGCGGGTTGTCGCCGGTCGGGTCCCCGCCGATCCCGTGCTGCCCGAACTCGATCGTCGCGGTTCGCTCTCGCGCGGTTTCATGGCGTGAGTGACGAGGACATAGTGATGAAGTCTCGGGCCCAGTAGGACTCGAAGTACCGGCCGGGGGTACCGACCATGGTGGGAAGCAGCTCGGTACCGTTGGCAGGAGTTGCCGGTCCCGTCGTGGTGGCCGGCTGGTAGGTGGCGCAGTTCACCCAGTCGGTGTTGATGTCGAGCTCCATGGCCCGTACGGCACCGGCCCGGGCCAGGAGGTCGGCGAGGTCGGTGATGTTCAGACCTCGGCCGCCGACGTAGACCAGTGCGCCGTCCGCCGTGACGCCGAGGCCCGACCGCCAGACGTACACCTGGTTGCCCAGGGTGAATCCCCATTGGGTGGTGTCGGTGGAATTGAGCCCGGGGACGGGTTCGCCGCCGTCGACGAGAAGATCGAGGTTCTGGCGGACCGAGACCACATCGGGGGTCATCGTGACGTCGCGCCCCCACTTACCCACGGTGGACGTGCCGTTGGCGTAGACCACGAACGAGGCCGCACCGGTGCGCAGGGGGAGGATGGTCCGGCCGTCGGTGTAGTAGCCGCCGTCGGCGTTGGACATGAGGAATCCGGCGTTGAAGGCGGCGACCAGGCTCGTGGACGCCGACGGCGAGATCGGTGCGGTGTGGCTGAAGGGACCACCACCGGGGATCTGGCTGCCCGAATACAGCGTGGCCTTCAACAGGTCCGTGTCCATCCAGGCCACCCCGACCACGTAGCTGGTGTGGATGGCGTCAGGGCGGAGGGTGGTCTCGTAGACGGCGGGGATCCCGTCGACGAGGCGGCCCGCCGGGGACCACTCGCCCTCGCCGGTGATGGCCGGGCTGGCGAAGGGCACCATGGGGACCGGAGCCGGGAGGTGGGTGGGCCCGGCCGCGGCGGTCGGGCGCAGCGCCACCGGCGCCCGGATCGCACCACGGGGCGGACGACCCCCCACCGTGGGGGGATGGTGGCTGTACCACTCGTTCTCCACCCAGTTCACGACGCTTCCTCCCCCGTGTTCTCGGGCCCACTCGGCGAACCGGGAGCTGATCGACGAGCCCAGCGCCGGGTTGGTGAGGGTGCCTCCGAGTGACACGGCCAGCCAGAGCAACAGGACGCTGAGCGTGAGAGCCACGGCGACCAGGATCCGACGCCGACGATAGGTGCGGCGATCCACCACCGGCCGACGGACAGGGGCATGACGCCGTGGCGGTGCGTCGGGGACTGGTGCCTCGAGTTCGTCGATGGAGCCGGTAGTCATCGCTGGAGGCTGGAGACCACGTGCCGACCACCATGGAGCCACGGCCCGACCTGGGGCACGACGGCGATGGCCAGCACCAGTCCGAGCACGAGGCTGACGGCCAGGGCCCACTGGCGCGCGCCGGCGCCGTCCACCTGGCGACGGGTGCGGCGCATCCAGTCCCGGGGTGCGAAGCGCGCCGTCTCGACGATATGACCCAGGACATGGATCGTCATCGCTCCGAACCAGAGGATGAAACTGATCCGGTGCAGTTGCAGCATTTCAGCGCGAATCGAGCGCGGACCGAGGAGCAGGGCGATACCCGTGCCGAACACGACCGCCGTCAGGACGATAACGACCGGGCCGAGGATCCGGAGCACGGGCACCGGAGGTCCTTTGCGGCGGTACTCCTCGTTCCCCAGATAGTACTGGCTGACCCGCCAGAGGGTGCTTCCCATCTTCAGCAGGACGGGTGGGACGAGGAGCATGCCGATGAACACGTGCGGCGTGAGCAGGCGACCGACGCGGAGGATCGTGAATCCCTCGGCAGCCAGGAGCACGAGCAGCACGGCGGCCACTGAGGCCGTCAGCCGGGTGTTCGACTCGGGTCCCCCGGTTCGCCGGCGGATCCGGTGCTGGGGTCGGTCGGCGGTGGTCGCACGGGAATTCGACGGATCGAGGCTCATGGACGAGGCACCGGGCACAGCGAGGGCGAAGCAGTACCTCCGCGTTGATGCTGATCGACGGAACCCCGCACGAAAGGGCACTTCGATGCGTGGGCGGGACCATCCACGGAGGCAGGATACGAATTGATCCTGACGTCCGCATGACGGCCCAATCGCCATGTGCCGGCTTCGCACCACGGAACAGGGGCTGCGTCATCATCACGTAGTTGTCAGGATCGGTCCCTCACCTCACGCCATGCTCTCCGATGGCTGGCACGCGCCCATGGTTCAGAACGTCCCCCGACATGGATCGAGAGGACTCGCTGGCGAGTTCCGCTTGTTGCCCAGATTCCGGTGACATCCGAGCGAAAGCGGTCCAGCCCGACGATCCACTGCCTCGCCACCTGCCAACTTGTGCCCCCGGGCAGGTAACGCGTGCTACTGCTGGTCACTGATGACCGGCATCACTGGAGACGATGGCACGCGGCAATCGCACTGACGACACTGCTCGCTCTGGGCGTTTCCCTGCTCGCCTTCCCGTCGGCCGCCCGGGCCCTGGCTGCAGCCGACGCGCAAGTTGGTCGGCGCAGTCGCGCTGACCGGAATGGAATTGGACGTCAACCCGGAGTGGGTCCACTTGCGTGGGCGGTCACCCCCGGGGGGCCTCTGACGCCGGCCGTCCGCGCACAGAATCGCCCGGCGGACCAGTGCCAGGTCGGGTGGACCCGGGACTTCGTTACGGTGCTGGCCGCCAGATGACGGCAGAGCGAGCAGGCAGTCCGGGCGTGGTGGCACCCGAGGATTCGCAGGTGGCTCTACGCCGATCCCAAGGTCCGCCTTAGGTCCGGTTCGTACGGTGGGTATCGGAGGTAAGCAACGATACCCGACAGTGCTTGACCTGAAATGACCTGGTTCCTCATGATTCCGCTCTTAACAACGGCGCTCGCCTGTGCCGCGGCCCCTATCTTCTTCGACTCTGGCCACGGCCCATGAACCGCCTGCAACCCTCGAGACGCCTACATAGTTGTTGCATCGGATGCAAGGTGACTACCGCACGTGGACAATCGGCCCCCGTGTCATGGAGTCGTCAGCCCGGAAGGAGATGATCAGGTGTATGCACGGCAAACTGGGAGGCGCTACGTGAGGGTCCGGCATGCCTTCGTGTCACTGGGACTCGTCGGTGCCCTCGTGTGCGGATGGTCGGCGACCGCGAGTGCCCTCACGAGCGACGCAATGTCGAGCGCGATGGCTGCCAGAGGTGGCTTGCACGGCAAGCCATCGACAGCGACCGATGAGATCGGCGCCGGCCATCACGATGACAACATCGACGACATGTCGGCCCCGTCAAATCTCGGGCTCACCGTGGAGATCGAGATTCCCCGTGAACTGGACGTGCCTCCCGTTCGACGCGTTGACACCCCCGATGGATACTCCTAGAGGACATGGCAAGTCCCGACCTATGACACCGACCAAGCAGGCCCGAGCGGTCGATCGCATTACCTGGACGTCCGGCTCGCCGCGTCGGCGCCGGCCCGGGCACGTCCCCCGCCCGTGGGTGGCCGACCTGTTCCTAGGCCTGGCCGGTCTGGGCCTCGGGATCACACTGGCGCTGTTCGTGACGGCTGAAAGTAGCGGCGCACTCGCTGCCCCGGGTGGGCTTTTCCTGGCCGGTGGACGGTTCGCCGGGTTCGTCGGCACCTATCTGATCCTGGTCATGATCGCCATGATCGCCCGGCTGCCTTGGCTGGAGCGGGCCGTGGGCCAGGACCGGCTCGTGGCCTGGCACCGCCGCCTCGGTCCGTGGGCGCTGTGGCTGATCACCGCCCACGTTGTTCTGATCACTCTCGGTTACGCCCGCATGTCGCACACCGGGTTCCTGCGTCAGCTATGGGTATTCCTCACCACCTACCCGGACCTCCTGGCCGCCACGGTCGGCTTCGGCCTCCTGGCAATGGCCGGGATCACATCGATACGGATCGCCCGACGGCGCATGCACTACGAGACGTGGTGGGTGGTCCACCTCTACTTCTACCTGGCCCTCGCCCTGGCCTTCGCCCACCAGGTGGTCACCGGCGTCGCCTTCCTCGGCCACCCGCTGGCTCGGGCCTTCTGGATCGTGATCTGGACGGCCACCGCCGGCATGGCCCTCGTATTCCGCGTCCTGCTCCCGGTGGTCCGAAACCTGCGCCACCAGCTGAAAGTGGTGGCCGTCCGCGAGGAGGCCCCCGGCGTCTACTCCCTCACCTGCACCGGGCGATACCTGTCCGACCTGGCCGTCTCGGGCGGGCAGTTCTTCCAGTGGCGGTTTCTCTCACCGGGCCTGTGGTGGCACGCCCACCCGTACTCGTTGTCGGCGCTGCCGCAGGCGCCGTACCTGCGGGTCACCATCAAGGGGCTGGGCGACCAGAGCCGCGCTGTGGCCCGACTGCGCCCCGGCACCCGGGTCTTCGTCGAGGGCCCCTACGGCGCATTCACCCACCACGTCCGGGCGACGGACCGCGTGGTCCTTATCAGCGCGGGGGTCGGCATCACTCCGCTGCGGGCGCTTCTCGAGGACCTTCCCAGGGGCGTGGCGGCCACGGCGATCATCCGGGCATCCACGTGGGAAGAGATCCCCCACAGGAACGAGGTGGCCGAGCTATTGGCGGCGCGAGGAGGGCGGCTCTACGAGGTGCTCGGACCCCGGCACGCGGTGCATCTCGACGTCCGAACGCTGCGGCGCATGGTGCCCGACCTTGACCTTAGCGACGTGTACGTGTGTGGGCCCGCGGGCTTTAACGATCTGGTCATCGCCTCATGTGGGCGTGCCGGAGTTCCGGGAGACCAGATCCACGTCGAGGCGTTCTCGTTCTGATGGAAGGGCGATCGATGAGTCGGACGGTGCGGTGGACGACACCTCGGGGGCCGACGTGCGCCCGGGGTCTGTTGAGGCTCAAGGTCCGGGCAGGCGCCTCATGAGACGGGCCTTCCTCGTCATGGGGGCCACCGTGGTGGGCCTGGTAGGGGTGCTCAGCTTCCACACCTCTCCGGCCAAGTTCACCCTGGGATCGCTTCCCGTGGGTACGGCCACCCGGTCTACGACCACCACGACACCGGCCGGTGCCTCGCCGCCCACGACGGGGCCACCACCACCCACTCCGACCACGGTGCCGACGGCTCCGGGCCCGACGGCGCCGACGACCACCGTGGCACCCTCAACTACCGCGCCCTCCACCACCCGCTCGGCGACAGGACCGTCCGTGAACTACAACTTCGGCTTGATCTCGGTCACGGCGACCGTCTCGGGGTCGAAGCTCACCAATGTGTCCATCGGCTCACTCGACGACGGCGGGAACCCCCGTTCCCAGTCGATCGACCAGCAGTCGATCCCGATTCTGGAGCAACAGGCGCTCCAGGTGCAGAGCGCCAACATCCAGGGCGTCTCCGGGGCTAGCTACACGAGTGCCGGGTTCGAGCAGTCACTGCAGGCGGCATTGAGCCAGTTGGGTTTCAAATGACGGCTTCGACGGACGAGACCAGAGCGGCAAGCGATGGCAGGCGCTCCCGGGCACTCCACCACCGCGAGGAGGCGATGGGGACGACCGTCACGATCGACCTCTACGTGGACGCCGGGATGCCGGTCGACCGACTCGCCGCGCACGTGGGCCGTGCCCGTTCGGCTCTTCATCGGGCGGACGACGTCTTCAGCACCTGGGATGCGGACAGTCCCATGAGCCGGTTGCGCCGCGGCGAGGTGGCGTTGAACCAGGTCCCCCAGGAGGTTGCGCGAGTCCTGGCCGCATGCCGGGTGGCCCGGGTGCTGACCGACGGATGGTTCGACCCATGGTCACTCCCCGGAGGCGTCGACCCCACGGGTTACGTAAAGGGATGGGCCGCGGAGCGCGCCCTCGACGCCCTCCGGAAGCCGGAGGTGGCCGCGGCCGTCGTCAATGCAGCGGGAGATATCGCCAGCTTCGGCGGCATTGCACCTGATACCCCATTCCGGTTCGCCGTCGTCGACCCCTTCGACCCGATCCGCCTCGCGTGCGTCGTGGAGCACACTGGTGCGGTCGCCACGTCGGGGACGTACGAACGGGGCCATCACCTGTTCGACCCCCACTCCCGCCGGACGGCATCGGCTGTGGCGTCGGCGACGGTGACCGGTCCCGAGTTGGGATTGACAGACGCGCTGGCCACGGCACTCGCCGTCGGGGGCCAGGTCGTCCTCGAGCGCATCGGTTCACTCGACGGCTTCGAGGCTCTGGCGATCGGACACGACGGTGAGCTCCGGTCGACCCCCGGGTTCCCATGGGCCCGGGAGCAGGCAGCCTCTACTTTCGGCCCCGCGGCGTGAGCGCCCGACGTTGGCAGGAGGTTCGGGCGGGGTCGGCAGCTACAGCAGCAGGGACGCCGACCTCTTCCCGTCCCCGATCGGGGAGGTCCCTTTGATAGCGGCCCGATCGGCACGCTCGAAGGCTGGAGTCAGCGAAGTGCAGTCCGTGAATGAGCCGACTCGGCCGCCCTCAACATCTATCCGGAGGGCGTGACGGGAGCAGAAACTACTTCTGACCTGGTGGGCCGTGCGAGTCTCGATCTCGCCACCTTGGGATTAAAAGTCCCCTGCTCTACCCGATGAGCTAACGGCCCGATGCGACACTACCCAAGGGCGGGGGCTCGGGCCTCCAGGCACCAGTTCCTCAATTCGGGGACGACCGCGGCACTCGGAAGGCTCGTTCGAGCTGGTCATGGGCGGCGCGGTTCCCTACTGTCGGGGTCCCGACTTCCAGGCCCGAAGGGAGGCGTTCGGTGCACGTCCTCGACAACCCGGTATGGCACGCGTTGACCGGCCCCCAGAGCGCCCTCGGCACCGTGACCCCGCGGTCCGCCCGTTTCGACCCTGAGGTGTCACCGTTCGGAGCGGTGGCCGGGTCGCCGACCGACGACGCCTGGACCGAGCTGGCGGCGATCGTGGGCCCGACGGGCCAGGTGACGCTGACCGGCGACACGCCCCTGCCGCCATCGGGATGGGACGTGGTGGTGCGGATCGAGGGGGTCCAGATGGTCGGCGACGGGGTGGCCGCGGTGATCGGGCCCGAACCCCCCGGGCAACCACCGGCCATCGGGTCCGGGCCTCGGCTCGAGCCACTGGCGGCGGTCGACGTGCCTGACATGCTCGCCCTGGTGGCCGACACCCGTCCCGGCCCCTTCCTGCCCCGGACGGTCGAGTTCGGCGGCTACCTCGGAGTCCGGGACGGGACCCGCCTGGTGGCCATGGCCGGCCAGCGGCTGCGTCCCCCCGGCTATGCCGAGGTCAGTGCCGTGGCCACCGATCCGGCCCACCGGGGCCGGGGCCTGGCCCGGCAACTGGTGCTGGCGGTCGCCGATGGCATCATCCGTCGGGGCGAGGTCCCCTTCCTCCACGCCTCGGCCGGCAACACCGGCGCCATCCGGCTCTACGAGTCGCTCGGTTTCACCCTCCGGAGGCAGGTCACCTTCGTGGTGATGGTGCCGGCCGGCAGGGGTCGTGCCGGGAGGCCGATCATCCCTCCGGTGCCGGCGGGATGACCACCGCGGTGGGCTGCCCGCCCACCTGGGCCGGCCTGCCGATGTCGCCGGTGGCCAAGTCGATCGGCACCAGGGTCCCGTTCCCCCCGCACACCCACGCCGTCCGGCCGTGATCGCCGAGGGCTACCGCCTGGGCCTCGGTGCCCACCGGCAAGGGCGCCCCGGCATGCAGGTCGAAGAGATTGATCGGGGTCAGGCTGTCGCCACCGCTCACATAGGCGGTCGTACTCGCTCCCCACCAGGCGATTCCGGTGGGATCCCCTGTCACCGCGATCGGCGCCACCGGAGCCATGGTGGCCAGGTCGATGGGGGTCACCGCGCTCGACTGGAAGTCGGCCACCAGGGCCGTCGAGTTGTCGGGGACCAGCACTGCGACCGGCTCGAGGCCGGCCGGCACCGGTGGCCCGGCGGTCAGAGACGGGAGCGCCAGGGGGGTCACGCTGCCGTCCTCGAAGTTCGCTACCAGCGCGAGCCTCCCGTCCGGGGCGATGGCCACCGCCACCGGCTGCCTGCCCACCGCGATGGGCGTGCCCACCCGCATGGACGGAAGCGTCACCGGGGTTACCGTGTCGTCCCCGAAGTTCGCCACCAACGCCACTGAGCCGTCGGGCGACACCGCCACCGCATCCGGCTCGAGGCCGACGGTCACCCGGCGCACCACCCTGCCGGTGGCGGTGGCCACCTCCGTCAGCTGGTCGATCCCCTTGTCGGTCACCAGCAGGTCCTTGCCGTCGGGGGTGGCGGCCATGGCCGACGGGAGCGTCCCCGTGGCGATCGGCGTCAGGGTCTTCGACGTGGAGGTGTCCACCACGGCAACGGCGTCGCCCGGGTCGGCCTGCCCGGCCAGGGTGGCCACGTAGGCGACCGCCCCTTGCGTCGCTCCGGGAAGCGGTGGCGGGGCGCAGGCGGCGGTGGCCACGGCACAGCCGACGGCCAGCGCCGCCGCCAGCAGGCGGCCCGGGCCGGGTCGCCTGGGAATTGCCGCCAGCCGGCAGGGACCGTTGGGGGCCGGGTGTGGCACCCGGCGATGGTACGCGCTGACGGCTGGGGGTGGCGTCACCCCCGGGCGCACGAGGCGCCGAGCTCGTTGGCGGCGCCCCGCCATCCCGGCAGGTCGGTCAACGGAAAGAAGTCGCCGCTGGCTCTGTCCTGCTCGTAGGGGACCGGCTGGGGCCTACCCCCGGCCAGTTCGGCTACCGCTACCAGCAGCCGGTCGACGTCCTCGCCCGACGTCCCGAGCCCGGCGCTGGCCCGCACCGCCCCGGGGATGCGACGGTGCTCGCCGTGGAGCATCTCGTCCCGGTAGGCATTGATGGCCTCGTCCCCCAAGCCGAGGAGCCGAACTACGTACGGGTGGGCGCAGAAGCAGCCGTGGCGCACCGCCACCCCGTACTCGGCGCTCAGCCTGGCCGCCACCAGCGCGTGGTGCATCCCCTCCACGGTGAAGGCGCCCACCGGCAGCGTCTCGGCCCCGCCGTCCATGGGGGGGCCGAGGAGGCGCACCCCGGGAATGGAGTGGAGCCCGCCTCGGAGGCGGCCGGCCAGCGCCCGCTCGTGCTCCCGGATCCGCTCCCAGCCGATGGCGACGAGGGCATCGGTGGCGGCGTGCATGGCCACCGCCCCGATCACGTTGGGCGACCCGGCCTCCTCGCGGTCGGGCGGCGCCGTCCACACCACTTCGTCCAGCCCGACCAGGTCCACCGCACCGCCGCCGGCCAGGAACGGGTCGCCGGTCTCGAAGGTCGTCCTCGGCCCGATGAGGGTTCCCGACCCGAAGGGGGCGTACAGCTTGTGCCCGCTGAAGGCCAGGTAGTCGGCGGTGGCGGGCAGCGGCCGATGGGGCGCCAACTGGGCGGCGTCGACCATCACCGGGACACCACGGTGGTGGGCGGCGTCGATGATGTCGTCGACCGGGGGAAGCCAGCCGGTCACGTTGGAGGCCCCGGTCACTGCCAGCAGAGCCGGGGGCGGTTCCTGGTCGAGGGCGGCGGTCACGTCGTCCAGGGTGAAGGTCCCCTCCGTGGTGCACTCGACGTACCGGCGCCGGGCCACCCGGCCCCAGGGGAGCAGGTTGGCGTGGTGCTCCACCACGGTGGTCACCACCACGTCGTCGGGGGCCAGTCGCAGCCGATAGGCCAGGTGGTTGATGGCCTCGGTGGTGTTGCGGCAGAGGATGGCCAGGTCGTCACCGTCGGGATCGCGCCCGGCGAACGCCAGCACCGCCCGTCGGGCGTCCTCGTAGGCGGCGGTGGCCCGGCGCGATCGGAAGCCGGCCCCACGGTGGACACTCGAGTACCACGGCACGAACTCGGCCACACGCGTCGCCGCTTCCGGTAGGGCCTGGGTGGAGGCGGCCTGGTCCAGCTCGACGGCCACCCGCTCGACACCGTCGAGGCAGGGCACCAGCACGCCGGCCCCGATCAGGTCGGCCAGCGGATCGGTTGCCGGCGGCGGTCGGGAGAGGTCGGGGGAGGGGCCGCTGCTCACACGCTCACCCTACGGGCGTCTCGCCACCCCTTTGGCACCTTCCGGGTCCGGTTACCATCCCGGTCATGGAGTTCGTGCCCGCCCCGACCACCTCCGACCGCTCCGTCGACCCGACGGACGGTCCAAGCGACGACGGGTCGGACCGCATCGCCCGGGCCGACATCGACGCCATCGACGCCGTGCTGGACGAGGTCGAGCAGTCGCTGGCCCGCATCGACGCCGGCCGGTACGGGCGGTGCGAGGAGTGCGGCGATGTCATCGACGACGCCGCCCTGGCCGAGCGGCCGACCGCCCGAAGGTGTGACACCTGCCTGCCGCCGGCGGCGGATTGAGACCCCGACGGATTCGTCGAACCGTCGAACCGCCCGCGGAGCCCGAGATGCCTCGCGTTACTTCTTGGTCTCCCAGAAGATCTTGTCGATCTCGGCGATCTGGGCCAGCAGCTCGTCGGCCGCGGCCACGTCGGTCGACTTCTTGACGTCGCCGGCCTTCTTGGTGGCCTTCCAGAAGAGGTCGTGGAGCTGGGGGTACTTCTCCAGGTGCTCCGGCTTGAAATAGTCGGTCCACAGCACCCACAGGTGGTGCTTGACCAGCTCGCACCGCTCCTCCTTGATGATGGTGGCCCGGACCTTGAAGTGCTCGTCGTCGGAGGCGACGTACTTGGTGAGGACGCCCTTCACCGACTCGGCCTCGATGCGGGCCTGGGCCGGGTCGTAGACTCCGCACGGCAGGTCGCAGTGGGCGTGGACTACGTCAGGGGCGGACACCCGGTCGAGGGCGGCGAGCAGGCGATCGGCGATGCGCATGGACGGTCTCCTTGTCGTGGATTGAAGGTTCCGGCGGTTCCGTCGCCGGATGACCGGCAACGGGTTCTGCTACAGAGTGGTTGATGCTGTTCTGTGGGGCCACCTTATCCACGTTGCCCAGATGAGGGCCCGGCGAGCCGTTCTGCTGTCGCTGGCCACCGCCGGCATCGCCCTGGCCGCGGCACCGGCGGTGCGTCGGGTGGAGGTGGTGGGCGGGTCGATGGCGCCGGCCCTCCTGGCCGGCGACCGCCTGGTGGTGGTGGGCCCCTCCCGCCTGACCGAGCTGCTTGGCGGCGGCCGGTTGCCGGCCCCGGGCGAGGTGGTCGCCGTGCGTGATCCGCGAAGGGCCGACCGGGTTCTGGTCAAGCGGGTGGCGTCGGTGGATCCGGGGGCCGGGACCGTCACGGTGCTCGGTGATGCCGCCACGGGCAGTACCGATAGCCGTGTCTTTGGCCCGCTGGCCCGGTCGGCGGTGGTGGGCCGGGCCGTCTACCGCTACGCCCCGACCGGTCGCGCGGGCCCCGGGCCGTGGGCGGGGGAGTACGCTCGGGCGTGATGACGAGCCCCGACAACGATCTCGATCGACTCCTCACCGACTCCTACCTCGACGGCATCGAGGCCGCCTCGCTCGACGACATCCGGGCCAAGCGGGCCGAGTGCCAGGAGGCCGAGGTGGGTCTGTCCTACCTGCGGCGGCTCGTCCAGGGCCGCCTCGACATCGTCCACACCTACCTCGACCGATCGCCGGCCGAGCCCAGCCCGGACCTGGCCGACCTGGTCGACGAGATGCCCGAGATCCTCTCCACCGGCCCCGGCCGTCCGGCGGGCCCCGGCCGCCTTCCCATGCTCCTGTCCCCCGACACCGAGGACCCCAATCTGACCGGGGAGCTCGACGCCATCCTGGGGGTGGACCACATCGGGCAGCTGGCGTCGCTGGACGACGAAGCCCTGGGGCAGATCGCCAGCGCCCTCGAACAGTTCGAGCGGCGGGTGTCGACCGAGCGCCGGGCCCTCCACGAGCGAATCGACACGCTCCAGGCGGAGCTCGTCAGCCGGTACAAGACGGGCAGCGCCTCCGTCGACGGTCTGCTGTCGTGACCGGCGACCACGACCCGCATGCCGACGGGCCCCAGTTCGTCAAGGAGCTCCCCGAGCGCTTCAACGAATTGGGCTCGTTCATCCGCGAGCAACGGGCCAGCGCCCGACTGTCGTTGCGGCGGCTATCGGAGCTGGCCGGCATCTCCAACCCCTATCTGAGCCAGATCGAGCGTGGACTGCGCCGCCCCTCGGCCGAGATCCTCCAGCAGATCGCCAAGGCCCTGCGCATATCGGCCGAGACCCTGTACGTGCAGGCCGGTATCCTCGAGAAGCCCGACGGCAACACCGATCTGGCCCGCTACATCCTGTCGGACCACAACCTCACCGAGGAGCAGAAGCAGGCGCTGATGCGCATCTACCTCTCCTTCCGGCACGAGAACGACGACGAGGAGGCCGACACCCCCACGGGTCCGCCGGCCATCGTCGCCCTGCCTCCCGTGGCCGCTCCGCCGGCCGGCTGAGGAGCCCCCGGCCCAGAGCGCCTCTGCGGGCGCGGTCTCCGGGTTCAGACCGGGCTCAGCCCGGATTCGGCCGCACCGGCTCGCCCCCGCTGCACCAGGCGTTGTCCGGCACCCCCACGCACGGGTTGGGCATGGTGGGCAGGTTCGATGGCAGCGGCTTGAGGGTGACGGTGCCGGCCTGGGGGTAGCTGTCGGTCGGCGAGCAGAAGCCCGGCCCGGCCAGGTTCGAGGCGCACAACACCTCGTTGAAGAGCGCTCCCCCGGTGTTGGCACCGGTGGTGTTCGGCCCGCAGGTGGCCTGGGTGGTCTCGAGATCGGAGGGCGTGCTCCCGTCAGGGGCCACATTCCCCGAGAAGCAGTTCTGCGGATGCCCTCCGGTCAGGGTGATCTGGCCGTAGTCGCCGTTGGTCGGGTTGCCGAAGAACCCGTTCTGGCTGAACGTGTTGTCCACCAGGGCGTCGCTCTGGGCGTCGAACACGCACCCGAAGCCGAGGGAGGAGAAGTCCGTCCCGCCCGCCCCGGCACACGTGACACCGGCCGGCGGGGTGTCGGTATCGGGGAAGGGTACGAACAGCGCCCCCCATCCGCCGTTGTGGGTGAAGGTGTTGTCCATCACCGTGTCGTCCCGGCCGCCCGATACCGTCATGCCGGTACCCACGGGCCCGACCGCCGCCTCGCCCTGCTTCGGCACGCTGGGATTGTTGTTGTCGTGGACGTTGTTGTCCAGGAAGACCCAACACGAGGTGGTGTGGGTGATCCCGCTCACCCCGCCGTCCGGACAGGCGCCGTTCTGCGGCGGCGGCGGGTCGCTGGCGATCTGGGTATTGGTGTCGAAGCCGTCCTGGTTGTTGTCGAACTGGGACTGGCTGACCACCAGGGTGCCCCCCGAGTCCGTCCCCGAGTACCCCAGTGGGTCGTACTCCATCCAGGCGTTGTGGATCCAGGCGTCGCACAACTGGCGGCACGCACCCACGTACATCCCGGAGTCGTTGAAGTTGCTGCCGTAGATCTGGCTCCAGACACCCGGACCGGCCGCCGCCGAGGAGAAGATCCCGTAGCCGGCGGCGGTGGTGGTGTCGGAAGGGTCGTAGTAGGTGCTGGTGGCGGTCAGGTAGTTGCCGGTGTAGCCGGTGATGCCAAGGGGCCCGGTCTCCGAAGGGGCGCCGTCCCACCAGATCTCGTTTCCGGCGTTGCCGTTGCCGGATAGGAAGTTGCACGCCGTGAGGTTCTCGATGCTGACGTTGTCGGCCTTCCACACCAGGATGCCGTTCCGGCCGGCGGCACCGTCGGCCCCCACGTAGCCGAAGTTCTGGTCGGCCGGGGCGCTGCTGCACGGTGTCGATGCCGTGGCATTGGTGCCGTCCACGATCACCGAGTTCCGGTTCATACCGCGCAGATGGATGTTCGAGGTGGTGATGTCCACCCCGCCGTACCAGCCGTCGGCGATGTCGCTGGCCGACGGCGGATGCACCATGTCGTCGTCCTCGTGATAGTCGCCGGGCGCGATGAGGATCCAGTCGCCGGGTCGGGCGGCGTCCACCGCCGCCTGGATGGACGAGTACTGGCCGGGGTGGCCGCTGAAGGTCCCCACCAGCAGGACGCGTCCCCCCACCGTGTGGCCGATCGAGGCCATGCCCACCACCGGCCGGTTGAGCTGGATCGAGCCGGTAGAGCCCTGGAAGGTGGCCGAGCCGTAGGAGAAGATGCCGCCGTCCGCCGCCACCAGCCAGTAGCCGGTGCCGTCCGGGGTGCCGGCCATACCCACGACGGGCTTGTTCAGGGTCAATGAGCCGGTGGAGCCGTAGAAGGTGGTGGCACCGAAGGAGAAGATGCCGCCGTCGGAAGCCACCAGCCAGTAGCCGTCACCCGACGGTAGGGCCGCCATGCCCACCACCGGCGTGTTGAGCGGCTGGCCACCCATGGAGCCGTAGAAGGTGGCGTCGCCGAAGGAGAAGACGCCGCCGTCGGAGGCGACCAGCCAGTAGCCGTTGGAGGTGCCGGTGGCGGCCATGCCCACGACGGGCTCGTTCAGGTGGGTCCCGCCCATCGAGCCGCGGAAGCCGGCGTCGCCGAAGGAGAAGATGCCGCCGTCGGAGGCGACCATCCAGTAGCCCTGGCCGTCGGCGGTGGTCGCCATGCCCACGATGGGTGCGTTGAGGTGTTGGCCGCCCATGGATCCGAAGAAGCCGGCGTCGCCGAAGGCGAAGACCCCCCCGTCCGAGGCGACCAGCCAGTAGCCGTTCGACGACGGGGTGGTGGCCATGCCCACGATCGGCTGGTTGAGGGTCAGCGACCCGGTCGACCCGTGGAAGGCGCCGTCACCGTACGAGAAGACGCCGCCGTCCGCTGCTACCAGCCAGTACCCACTCGGGCTCGACGTGGTGGCGTGGCCGCCGACCCCGGCGCCGGTGGCCACCTCGGCCGGGACGCCCAGCGTGGAGAGGAAGCCGACGGCCAAGACGATGGACGCCGCCACCGAGATCCGATGGACCCGCGAACGCAACTTCATGGTCCCTCCCCCGTGAAGACAACTCCCCCCGTCTACACCCGGGCCGAGGTGCGGCGCCACCGGTATCGCCCGACCCTGGATGCGGCCGGCCAGGCGCAGTGACGGTGCGGTCGTCGGTCGTCGGGCGAGCCCGGGGTCCGATGGGGGACCGGTGTGCCCTGGTCAACGGTCCCATCCCGGTAGGCTCGGCGGCGCATGAAGCGGCTGGCAGTGTTGTCCTTGCACACGTCTCCCCTCGCTCAACCCGGCACCGGGGACGGTGGTGGGATGAACGTCTACGTGCGCGAGCTGTCGTCGGCGCTGGCCCGGGCGGGGGTGGCCTGTGACGTTTTCACCAGGACTTGGTCGGACAGCCTGCCGGCCACGGTCACCGTCGAGCCCGGGTTCCGGGTGCACCACATCGCCGCCGGCCCCCCGATGGTGATGGCCAAGGAAGCGCTCCCCGGCGTTGTCGACGAGTTCGCCGATGGGGTACTGAAGGCGATGGAGGGTGCGGCGCTCCCCTTCGGTGCCATCCACGCCAACTACTGGCTGAGCGGTCTGGCCGGTCACACCATCAAGCACCGCCTCAACCTGCCGCTCGTCTCCACCTTCCACACCCTGGACCGGGTCAAGGCCGAGTTCAGCCCCGAGGAGGTGGAGGCCGACTCCGCTCACCACCGGGCCGAGGCCGAGGCCGCCATCATCAACTGCTCGGACATGGTCCTCGCCTCATGCTCGGTGGAGGCCGACCAGATCTCGGATCTGTACCACGCCGACCCGGCACGGGTCCGGATCGTGGCGCCCGGCGTCGACCACGCCTTCTTCGGCCCGGGGTACCGGCCCCAGGCCCGGCGGGCCCTCGGCCTCCCCACCGACGGGCCGCTCCTCCTCTTCGTCGGGCGGATCCAGCCGCTGAAGGGGGTCGAGGTGGCGGTACGGTCGCTGGCCGTCCTCGGGTCGCGCCACCACCGGGCCCGCCTGGCCATCGTGGGGGGACCGAGCGGGCCCCGGGGCGAAGCCGAGCTGGATCGGATGGTGACCCTGGTGGCCGAGCTGGGCCTCACTGACCGGGTGGTGTTCGTGCCGCCCCAGCCCCACGAGCTCCTCTCCACCTTCTACCGCGCCGCCGACATCTGCCTGGTCCCGAGCCGCTCCGAGTCCTTCGGCCTGGTGGCCCTGGAGTCGGCCGCCTGCGGGACGCCGGTGGTCGCTTCCGATGTGGGTGGTCTTCGCACCCTGGTCGACCACGGCCATACCGGCTACCTGGTGGAGGACCCGGACCCCGAGGCCTTCGCCCGGTGGGTCGCGACGATCCTGGGGGACCCGCTGCTGGCCGAGCGGCTGGCGACCGCCGCGGTGCTGCGGGCTCGCCGCTACACGTGGGCGGGCGCCGCCCGCCGGCTGCACGACATCTACGAGGAGCTCACCTCCGGCCGGTTGATCGAGTGTTCGTGACCGGCGGCGGATGACCGATCGCTGGGGAGGCGTCCTCGGTCCTGACGAGCGCCAGGCGGTGTGCGACGCCATCGACCGCTGGGCCGAGCGCCAGCTGGCCGACGGGAGCGCCCTGGTGGCCGCCGACCGCCAGGTGGGCGGGGACCCGGTCACCGGGGCCCCCCGGTGGTATCTGCGTATGCGCGGCGAAGAGAAGGAGTTCGTCACGGTCTGGCTCACCCTCCGCCAGCGCACCCTCCACCACGAGGCCCAGTTCATGCCGGCCCCGGAGACCAACGTCGAAGCGACGTGGGAGTACCTGCTGAAGCGCAATGCCGACCTGCTCGGGATGGCCTTCGCCCTCGGCCCGGAGGACGCCGTCTACCTCGTGGGCCGGGTGCCCGTGGAGCGGGTGGATCACGAGGAGCTCGATCGGGTGATGGGTGCGTCCCTGGCCTACACCGACGAGTGCTTCCCGACCGCCATGTTCCTCGGTTTCGCGGGGAAGTACCGCCGCCGGCCCCCGGCCGCCCGGCGGTAGGCGGCGTCCTTTCCGCCCCGGTGATGGCGTTCTGCCCGCTGGTAGCGTCTCGGCATGGCACCAAAACTCCTGCTGGTCGGTGGTGGCAACATGGGCTCCGCCCTGCTCACCGGCCTCCTCACCGCCGGGTGGGCACCGGTTTCCGACATCGTCGTCAGCGACCCCGACCCGGCCCAACGTGAGCGACTGGCCGCCGAGCACCCGGGACTGACCACCGTGGAGACGCCGGTGTCCGCCGACAGTGCCCTCCTGGCAGTGAAGCCGGACATAGCCGAAGGGGTGTGCCGGACGTTGGCCGTGGTCGGCGTCACCCGGGTCCTCTCCATCGTGGCCGGCCTGCCCTCCGCTCGTCTCGAGGCGGCCCTGGCCCCCGGGGCCGTGGTGGTGCGGGCCATGCCGAATACGCCGGCCCTGATCGGTGCCGGGGTGGCGGGCATGTCGGGGGGCAGCCTCGCCACCTCTGCCGATCTCGACTGGGCCGAGGCCATCCTCGCCTCGGTGGGTACCGTGGTGAGGGTGCCCGAGCGCCAGCTCGACGCGGTGACCGGTCTGTCCGGGTCCGGGCCGGCCTACGTCTTCCTGGTGGCCGAGGCACTGATCGAGGCCGGGGTGCTGGCCGGCCTCCCCCGCCAGGCGAGCCGAGACCTGACCGTCGCCACCCTGCTTGGATCGGCGCGGATGCTGAGCGACACGGGAACCGACCCGGCGGAGCTCCGGGCGGCCGTGACGTCCCCCGGGGGGACCACCGCCGCCGGGCTTCGGATGCTCGAGCTGAAGGCGGTGCGCTCGGCCTTCATCGAGTCGGTGGCGGCGGCCACCGAGCGGTCACGTCAGCTCGGGCGATGAACCGAGCAGGATCAGTCCAGCTACCTCGACGCCCCCTCCGCGGTGCAGGGAGAGCACTCAACCTTCCTCGGCCTGGCGGCCGACACGACCAACACCGTCCCGTTCACCCAGGTGGCGGCCGAGGCCCTGGCCAGGCTGTGAGGTGACAGTCGACGCCGGCCCACCGGGGCCGGCCGGTTCGCACTTTCGCTGCCGGGCACGGTGGCGTACAGTCGCCACAAGCGGAGGAGAGTCGATCACCGATGGACGAGAGCGCGAGCTCGCGGTTCCTGACCGTCACCGAAGTGGCGGCCAACCTGCGGGTCTCCAACATGACGGTGTACAGGTTGATCAATACAGGGTCGCTCGCGGCGATCCGGATCGGTAAGTCCTTCCGGATCCGTGAGGACGACCTGAGGCAGTACTTGGCGGACCAGTACACCAAGGCCGGCTGACCCCGGGGGCTCGAATGCCGGGCAGCCCGCCCGTGCCGGCGATCCACTTCCTGTCCGACTACGGGTTGGGCGACGAGTTCGTGGGGGTGGTGCACGCCGTCCTCCACCGTCTGGCCCCCAGCGTGCCGGTCATCGACCTCACCCATGGGGTGCCACCGTTCGACGTCGCCGCCGGAGCCGGCGCCCTGGCCCGCGCCGCTCCCCATCTTGGTGCCGGTGCCGTGTTGGCGGTGGTGGATCCGGGAGTGGCGACCCGACGTCGTGCGCTGGCCGTCCAGGTGGGCTCAGGCCGGGGCGGGCCATCGTGGCTCGTCGGTCCGGACAACGGTCTGTTGGTCCCCGCCCTCGAGCTGCTCGGCGGGCCCGACGCCGTCTACGTGCTGTCCGGCAGTCGCGGTTCGACGTTCGACGGTCGCGACCTGTTCGCCCCCGCCGTTGCCCATCTGGTCACCGGCGGCGACCCGGGGGCGCTCGGTGACCGGGCCGATCCCGTCACCCTGGTCCCCGCCCCGCCGACCTCGCCCGATCGGGTGGAAGGGACGGCGTTGGTGACCTCCGTCGCCCACGTGGACATCTTCGGCAACGTCCAGCTGCGCGCCGGGGCCGGTCTCCTCCACCGGCTGGGCCCCGGGACCATCGAAGTCGAGGTGACGGTGGGCACCCGCCACTCCGTCGGCCCGCCGCTCATCGCCAGGCGGGTCACTGCCTTCGCCGAGCTCGGCCCCGGTGAGCTGGGCATCCTGATCGATGCCAGTGGGCACCTGGCCCTGGTGCTCGACCGGGCGGCCGCCTCCGGCCTGTTGGACCTCGGCGGGGCCGGCCCCGCCCCGACCGTCCGCCTGTCTCGGCCGACCTGATGGCCGGTTTTCCTCCGACCGCCTCGCGGTCGTACGATCCGAGCCAGTGCCGCAGCTCCCCGAACCCACCGGACCCACCACCGGTCGCCGGATTCCCGAGGCGACGGTGGGGCGCCTGCCTGTGTACCAGCGCATCCTCGAGGAGCTGCTCCGGTCGGGCACCACCACCGTCTCCTCCGAGCTTCTCGGCTCCCTGGCCAGGGTCAACGCCGCCAAGGTCCGCAAGGACCTCTCCCTGCTCGGCTCGTTCGGGACCCGCGGTGCCGGGTACGACAGTGCCTTCCTCATCGCCCAGATCGACCGCGAGCTCGGGCTCGACCACGTGTGGCCGGTGGCGATCGTCGGCATCGGCAACCTGGGACGTGCCCTTGCCCACTCGCACGGGTTCACCTCCCGTGGCTTCCGGGTCACGACACTGCTCGACGTCGACCCCGGCATCGTGGGCGAGCATGTCGGCGACGTGGTGGTCCGCCACCTCGATGAGCTCCCCTCCATCGCCCACGAGCAGCCGCTGGCCATCGGGGTGATCGCCACGCCGGCACCGGCGGCCCAGCGGGTGGCCGACCTGCTGGTCGATGCCGGCGTGCGTTCCCTCCTCAACTTCGCTCCCAAGGTGCTCACCGTGGGGCCCGACATCCTGCTCCGGTACGTGGACCTCAGCATCGAGCTGCAGATCATGAGCTTCTACCAGTCGCGCCTGGCGGCGGCGGGCGACCACCCGATGCCGACCATCCGATCGATCGGCCTGACCAGCGCCAACGTCGAGTGACGACCAGGACCGCCGGTCCGGTCTCCTAGACTGGCGACTGGCAGCTGCCGGAGCGGACCGGCATGCTGTGGAGCCCGGCCCGGTCCCGTCCGGTCCGGGACGTCGACCTAGGGATCGAGGCTGTGTGCATGTCCGAGCGACCGAGGCGGTGATGGCGTGTCCGTTGTCGTCGTAGGCATCGAGCAGCGCGAGGCCCCGCTGGACCTGCTCGAGCAGGTGGCGGTCACCGAAGACGCCCTACCCAAGGCTTTGGCCACGCTCCGCGACCGGTCCAACCTTTCCGAGGCGGTGATCGTCTCCACGTGCCTACGCACGGAGATCTACGCCGTCGTGGAGCGGTTCCACGATGGTGTGGCCGAGATCCAGGACTTCATGGCCACCATGGGGGACACCACCGTCGAGACCTTGACCGAACACCTCACCGTCCGGTTCGACGACGATGTGGCCGACCACTTGTTCACGGTGGCGTCCGGGCTCGACTCGGCGGTGCTCGGCGAGTCCGAGGTGCTAGGCCAGGTGCGTCGGGCGTGGGAGAAGGCCCACCGCGAGCGGGCGTCGGGCCCGGTCCTCGGGGCGCTCTTCCGGCACGCGGTGGAGACCGGCAAGCGGGTCCGCTCCGAGACGGCTATCGCCCGCGGCATCACCTCCCTCTCCCACGGCGCGGTGGCGCTTGCCGCCGGCTGGCGTCCCGGCACACTGTCCGGCGCCCGGGTGCTGGTGGTCGGAGCCGGGGAGATGGGGGAGGGAGTCGCCCAGGCTTTGGCCTCCCACCATCCTGCCTCGCTGGTGGTCGCCAACCGGACGACGGACCGCGTGCGAACGGCATTGGCCCGACTCCCCGACGACCTGGCCGCCGTCAGCCGGGCCACCGGTCTGGCCGGTCTGGCCGACGAGCTCGCCGCCGCCGACGTGGTGTTCACCACCGTGGGTACCACCCACCCGATCGTCGAGCGATCGCTGGTCGAGGAGGTGGTCGGCCACCGGTCGCCCGCTACTCCGCTCCTCGTCATCGACCTGGGCGTCCCCCGCAACGTGGAGCCCTCGGTCGCCGAGGTGGCGGGCGTGACGCTACTCGACATGGACAGCCTGCGGTCGGCCGTCGCCGATGCCCTCTCCGGCCGGCAGGGGGAGGTGTCCCAAGCCAGAGAGATCGTCGGCGACGAGGTCGAGCGATACCGGGTGGCGTCGCGTGCCAGGGGCGCCGCCCCGGTGGTCTCTGCCCTGCGGGCCCGGGTCGAGGACGTGCGAAGCATCGAGCTCGACCGCCAGCGGTCCAAGCGCTCGGACCTCACTGACGAGCAGTGGGAGCAGGTGGATGTCGTGACGCGGTCAACGGTGGCGAAGCTTCTGCACCAGCCGACGGTGGCCCTCAAGGACGCCGCCGGGACCCCCCGGGGCGAGCGTCTGGTCGAGGCGCTCCGGACGCTGTTCGACCTGTAGGCCGGTGAGCTTCCGGTGGTGACGGACCGAACGAGCGTCCGGCTGGCCACGCGCGGGTCGCCATTGGCGCTGTGGCAGGCCCGTCGGGTGGCCGAACTGCTGGAGGAGCGCGGTGTCGCAACCTCCCTGGTGGTGGTGGAGACCGAGGGCGACCGGCGGACCGACATCCCGATCCAGTCACTCGGTGGACAGGGCATCTTCGTCAAGGAGGTCCAGGCGGCCGTGGCGCGGGGCGACGCTGACGCCGCCGTGCACTCGGCCAAGGATCTGCCGTCCGCCCCGGAGGCCCTGGTCCCCGGCCTGGTGCTGGGGGCGTTCCCCGAGCGCGCCGACGCTCGGGACCTGCTGGTGGGCGCCCGGCTCGACTCGCTGCCCACCGGCGGCCTGGTGGCCACCGGCTCGTCCCGGCGCCGTGTGCAGCTGGCCAATCTCCGGCCCGACCTGCTCTTCACCGACCTGCGCGGGAATCTGGCCACCCGCTTGGCCGCCGTCGACGGGGTGTCGGCAGTGGTGGTGGCCGCCGCCGGTGCCGACCGGCTGGAGTGGGCGGCCCCCCCGGGTGTCGATACCGAGGTGCTCGACCCCCACCTGATGTTGCCCCAGGTCGGCCAGGGGGCGTTGGCGGTCGAGTGCCGGGCGGGCGACCGGGGCACGGCGACCGCCCTGTCCCGCATCGATGACGGCCGGGTCCGCCGGGCGGTGGTCGCCGAGCGGTCGTTCCTCGCCGAACTGGGAGGGGGCTGCACCCTGCCGGTCGGCGGCCACGCCGTCATCGACGGTGCCGGGGTCCTGACCCTCACGGGCATGTTGGCCAGCGGCGACGGTCGGGTCGTGCTCCGGCATGCCGAGGGCGGGGACGAACCGGAGACGCTGGGGCGGAGGGTCGCCCGTTACCTCTTGGATGACGCCGGAGGTCGGGTCCTGGGGGAGTGGGGCACCCCGGACGTGGACGCGAACCATTGACCGTCTACCTGGTTGGGGCCGGCCCCGGCCACCCCGAGCTCCTCACCGTCCGGGGTGCCGCCCTCCTTGGACGGGCGGAGGTGGTGGTTCACGACCGGCTGATCGCCCACGAACTGCTCGCCTTGGCGCCCACGCACGCCGAGGTGATCGACGTGGGCAAGACCCCGGGCCAACTGACCCGACAGCACGAGATCAACGAGCTGCTGATCGAGCACGGCCGTCGTGGTCGCCAGGTGGTGCGCCTGAAGGGGGGCGACCCCTTCCTCTTCGGGCGTGGTGGTGAGGAGGCCGAGGCCCTTCGGGCCGCGGGCGTGGCCTACGAGGTGGTGCCCGGTGTGACGTCGGCCATCGCCGCTCCGGCGGCGGCCGGGATCCCGGTCACCCACCGGGGTCTGTCGACCTCGGTTACCGTGGTCACCGGTCACGTCGGCGATCCGTCGGCGCCCGGCGGGGTCGATTGGGAGGCGCTCGGCCGGGCTGGCGGGACCATCGTGGTCATGATGGGCATGTCGGAGCGGGCGGTGATCGCCGAGGCGTTGATGGGCAGCGGCCGCCAGGCCGAAACACCGGTGGCAGTGGTGCACTGGGGGACCACTGACCACCAACGGGTGGTTCGGACCACCCTGGCCGGACTGGCCAACGTCGACCTCCCGGCGCCGTCGATCATCGTGATCGGCCCGGTGGCCGCCCTCGACGTGGGCTCAACCGCCACCTCCTGATCGCTGGTGGCTGCCTCTCGACCGGAGGAGCGTCCCGACCGCCAAGGGGACAGCCGGTATGGGAGTTGTGGCACGTCTGCCAAGTTGGCACATGTGCCACTACTTGGAATTTGTGGCGCCAAGGGGCGCCTGCTCCCACCGGCCTGCTCTCACCGGCAGGCACCCACCCGGGAGGCACCCTCGAACCGTGTACGACGAGCCCTAGGCTTCCGGAATGCCCCCCACCGGTCTGCCGCTCGCCGGGCGCCAGGTGGTGGTCACCCGGTCGAGGGCACAGGCCTCGTCCTTGGTGGAGCGTCTGGCCAGCCTGGGGGCCACGGTCATCGAGCTACCGGTGATCGCCATCGACGATGCCGCCGACGGCGGTGCCGATCTGGCCCGGGCGGCGCGAGGGCTGGAGGAGGGCGCCTACGCCTGGGTGGCCGTCACCTCGTCCAACGCGGCGTCTCGCCTGGTGGCGGCCATTGGGGACCGCCGGGTGCCCGCCGGGGTGCGGTGGGCGGCGGTGGGCCCGGGGACGGCCCAAGCGCTGGCCGAGGCCGGGCTCCCACCCGACCTGGTACCCGCCACGTCGGTGAGCGAGGCCCTTGCAGCTGCCTTTCCCGACCCAGCCATCCCGGGCACATCGGTGCTCTTCCCGCGGGCCGAGACGGTCCGGGGAGCGCTGGCCGCCGGGTTGCGGGCCAAGGGCTGGTCGGTCGATGAGGTGGTGGCCTACCGGACGGTGCCGGGCATCCCTGACGCCGACGCCGTGACCGCAGCCCGCCGGGCCGACGCGGTGGCCCTTACGTCGTCGTCGACGGTCGACCGGACCATCGAGCTGCTCGGGCCCGGGGGGGTGCCCCCAGTGGTGGTCACCATCGGCCCGGTCACCTCCGACTCCGCCCGGACCGCCGGGCTTGAGGTGGCCGTCGAGGCCTCGGAGCCCACCATCGACGGCCTGGTATCGGCAGTGGTGTCGGCGCTCGGTGTCGTCGATCACCGGCACCAGCCGCGGTGAGCGACTGCCTCGTCGGTCTCCGGCCAGGCGTGACCGGCGCCACACTGCCGTAGTCTGGCCTGCGTGTCGCGCCCGATCCCGACCGCTCCGTTCCCGGCCAGACGCATGCGCCGACTCCGCCGTACGCCCGCCCTCCGGCGGCTGGTGGCGGAGACCCGCCTGTCCGTTGACGACCTGGTGGCGCCGCTCTTCGTCGCCGATGGCATCGATGCCCCCCGGCCCATCCCCTCGCTTCCGGGGATGGTCCAGCACACCCTCGGATCGCTGGCCGCCGAGTCATCCCGCCTGGCCGACCTCGGGGTGCCCGGCGTCGTCCTCTTCGGCCTCCCCCGTCCCGAGGAGAAGGACGCGGTGGGTAGCCAGGCCTACGCGCCGGACGGTGTCGTCCAGCGCGGGCTGACCGCCGTGCGTCAGGCGGTGGGGGACACCCTGGTGGTGATGGCCGACTGCTGCCTCGACGAGTTCACCGACCACGGCCACTGCGGTGTCGTCGATCCCCGCACCGGCGACGTGGATAACGACGCCACCCTCCCCCTCTACGCCCAGGTGGCCCTTTCCCAGGCCGCCGCCGGGGCAGACGTCATCGCCCCCAGCGGGATGATGGACGGTCAGGTCGGCGTCATCCGCTCAGCCCTGGACGGCTCCGGGTTCGTCGATACCGCGGTGATGGCGTATGCCGCCAAGTACGCCTCCGGCCTGTACGGGCCGTTTCGCGACGCCGTCGACGTGTCCATCGCCGACGGCGGTGATCGGCGGGGATACCAGCAGGACGGCCGGAACCGTCGGGAGGCGCTGGCCGAGGTGGCGCTGGACATCGCCGAGGGAGCCGATCTGGTGATGGTCAAGCCGGCCCTCACCTACCTCGACATCATTGCCGACGTCCGGGCGGCGACCGACGTGCCGGTGGCGGCTTTCCACGTCAGCGGGGAGTACGCCATGGTGTGCGCCGCTGCCGAACGGGGGTGGATCGACGGGCCGGCGGTCGCCCTCGAGCAGATCGGAGCGATCAAGCGGGCCGGGGCCGATGTCATCCTCACGTACTTCGCCGGACAGCTGGCCGAGGTGCTCGGTGCCTGACCGCTCCCGCTCGGACCAGCTGTTCGAACGCGCCCTTCGGGTCATCCCCGGCGGGGTGAACTCGCCGGTCCGTTCGTTCCGTTCGGTGGGAGGACACCCGTACTTCGTCGCCCGGGGCCATGGCGCCTACGTCTGGGATGCGGACGGCAACCGGATGATCGACTTCGTCCAGTCCTACGGGGCGTCGCTGCTCGGTCACGCCCATCCGGCCGTGGTGGCCTCGGTGTGCGACGCCGCCGGTCGGGGCACCACCTACGGGGCCCCTACTGAGGGAGAGGTACTGCTAGCCGAGGCCATCTGTGCCCGGGTTGACGGTTGCGAGCAGGTCCGGCTGGTGTCGTCGGGCACCGAGGCGGCCATGAGCGCCATCCGGGTGGCACGCGGGTTCACCGGCCGCTCCCGGATCGTGAAATTCGCCGGCTGCTACCACGGTCACTCCGATGGGCTGCTGGCCGGTGGGGGTAGCGGGGTGGCGACCCTCGGGCTCCCGGACTCCGCCGGGGTGCCGACCGGGGCCGTGGCCGAGACGGAGGTGGCTCCCTACAACGTCGTCCCCGAGCTCGACGACCGGGTGGCGTGCGTCATCGTGGAGCCGGTGGCCGCCAACATGGGGCTCGTCCCGCCGGAGCCGGGCTTCCTGGCCGGGCTGCGGGCTGCCTGTGACGCCGCCGGCGCCCTGCTGGTGTTCGACGAGGTGATCACCGGGTTCCGGCTCGGCGAGGGCGGGGCGTCCGGATGGTCGGGCGTCCGCCCCGACCTCTGGTGCTTCGGCAAGGTCATAGGGGGAGGCCTGCCGGTCGGTGCTTTCGGGGGCCGTCGCGACGTCCTGGCCGTGCTGGCGCCGGAAGGCCCCGTCTACCAAGCCGGCACCCTTTCGGGGAACCCGCTCGCCACCGCGGCCGGCCTCGCGGTGCTCGGGTCCGTCGACACCGTGTCGTACGTTGCGCTGTCCGACCGGGTGGCCGAGTTCGGTCGACGTCTTCAGGCGGTGCTCGGGGCGGGGCTGGAGCATCACGGCGCCGTCGACGTCCTTGTGCCGGTGGTCGGCACGCTGTTCGGGGTCTTCTTCGTCCCGGCGGGGTCGGGACCGGTCCGCAACTACGAACAGGCCACCCGGGCCGCCTCGACCGGGTACTACCGCCAATTCTTTCGGGGGATGCTCGACCGGGGGGTGGCGCTGGCCCCCGGTCCCTACGAGGTGGCCTTCACGTCCATGGCCCACAGCGATGGCGACCTCGAGCGGACCCTGGTCGCC
The DNA here is from genome assembly GCA_052143315.1 of Acidimicrobiales bacterium. GTDB lineage: Bacteria > Actinomycetota > Acidimicrobiia > Acidimicrobiales > RAAP-2 > DASZIT01. The sequence continues at coordinate 41,549 of JBKQTE010000029.1, forward strand.
GCCGAGGAAGTCTCCACCGACCTCGCCGTCGGCCTCGCCGCAGGCTGACAGCGCCGGATCGTGGCGTTCCCGCCCCAGTAGGGTGGGGCGCGCCGCTCACGATGGGAACGACCATGACGGAGCTGACTACCACTGGGGCGTACCGCCTGTGAGGACACGGGATCCCGCCACGCCCGCTCCCGGCGGGACCGGGCCGGAGCTCCGCTTCGACGGCGTCGCCCTGGTAGGTCGCACCGCCCAGGGGCCGACCATCATCGAGGGCCTGTCCCTGGTGCTGGACGATCACGGTCTCGCCATTCTCGGGCCCAAGTCCGGCGCCGAGCGGCGGATTCCCTGGTCGGGGGTGTCCGCCGCGTCATGCGGCACACCGGGGACCACCCCGGGCGGCCGCCAGGCGACGCCCCTGGACCTCACCTCGTCGGACCGGTCCGTCCGGTTCTATCTCTACGCCGACCGGGTGACAAGCACGGCCGTCGCCGGGCTGGCCACCCGCTTGGCCGGATGGGTGGGTGTGCCTTCCTGGCTGCCCGCGCCCGCCGGTACCACGGCGTCCGCCCCGTCACCACCGATCGCAATCGTGCCGCCGCCGGGCCTTCCCGGCTTCGATCCGCCGCTACCACCGGTCGCACTCGTGCCGCCGCCGGGCCTTCCCGGCTTCGATCCGCCACCGGCGCCACCGCAACCACCCCCACCGCTACCACCCCCACTGCCCCCGGATCCCGGTCCCTACGCCACCTATCCGTGGACGCCCGGTTCCCCGGGTCCGTCGACGCCCCTTCCGGCACCGTCCTCCTATGCCTATGCGCCGTACGTCCCGTTCAGTCCCCATGGGCCCCCGGTCGCTTACGGGTACGGCCAGCCGTACCTTCCCCCCGGCGCCGGGTACGCGGCGACCGCGCCGGAGCGCAAGCGAAGGCGACGCCTGCTGGTGTTGGCGCTGGCCCTTCTTCTCATTGTGGGAGGCATCGGGTCGGCGCTCGTCCTGGCAGCCCGGGGCACCCACACGACGTCGGCGTCATCGCCCACCACCCGGCCGAACTCCCCGGACCAGCGTCTGGCCGACGAGGTGATGCTGACGAGGAACGACCTCCCGAGCGGGTGGGAGGTCGACAGCGGCGCCGGCGCCGGCGGCGGCAGCCAGGCCGACAAGAACGCCGAGGAGCAGATCGACAGCACGTTTGTGCAGTGCATGGGGATCACCGCCGAGCAGGGAGCCGTCGCCCTCGGCGGCGAGGCGCCGGACCAGACCGCCGAGGCGTCCTCCCCGGTGTTCGTCGACTCCGGTTCCGCCGCCGGGTCGGGCACTGCCCTCGAGCTCCAGACTGCCGCCGCCATCGTCAGGTCCCACCAGGACGAGCAGCAGGACTTCGCGCTCTTCACCAACTCGAAGTTCCCCCAGTGCAACGCCGAGGCGGCGGCATCGCAGCTGCAGCTGGGTGTGAACGACGCCACCGGGGGCACCGCGTCGTCGGGCCCGGCTACCGCCACCGTGGTCAACCTCACCGCTCCCGGTGGCGAGCAGGTCTTCGGGGTCACGATGTCGTTCGACGTCATCGACAGCGCCAACACCATTCCGGTTGTGGTCGACCAGCTGGTGGTCGGGTCCGACCGGATCGAAGGCCAGCTGTTGGCCTTCGCCATCGGGGCGCAGTTCCCGAGCGACGTCCTCTCCTTGTCGATCGCCACCTTCGAGCACCGGCTGGTGTCCCAGGGCGGCGGCACGACTGCCTGATCGGTGAACCATCGGGCGTCGCAGGGCCCGGAGACCCTACGATTGCCACCTCGGGATGCGCCGCCTATCGGTCAGACGTGCCGTGTCCCGCGCAGGAGTGTGGCTTTGCGACAGTATGAACGTGTCCGGCGGTCGGGGATCGATCCGTCGGGCGGCATTCGGAAACGGCAGTACCAGCATTGGCAGGACAGAGGCAGCCGGGGTCGGCAACCAGCGCCCCGCGGACGAAGGAGTGGTACATGACGGTCGGAGCGATGGACCTGCCTCCCGAAGGGATGCTGCTCAGTGGTGTCTCCCTGGCCGGTGACCCGGCACGGGGTACGGTGACCACCGAGGGCCTAAGCCTGCTTTTCACCTCCGCCGGTATCACCGTCCAGGGTCAGCAACCCAGCGCCGAGCGCCTGCTTCCCTGGGCCGGATTGGACGCCGCCACCTGTCACGACCAGACCCAGCTCCCCGGCGGTCGGACCGCCACAGTGCTGGTGCTGACCTCGGGCGGCCAGGCCATTCAGTTCCTGCTGCCCCCGGAGACCGTCTCGCCCGGACAGGCGGCCTACCTCGACCAGGCCATGCCGGCGTGGTTGGCCCGGTATCGGGGCGCCGCCCCACCCCCTACCGCCCCGGCACCTTCTCCAGGCCCGGCCGCCACCGGAGCCGTGGCCGCAGGCGCGGCGGCAGGCGCCGCGGCGGTCGCTTCCGCTCGTCCCCCGACCCCGGCTGCTGCCGCACCGGCTGCTGCCGCACCTGCGCCCGCCCCGGCACCGGCGCCCGCACCCGGCTCCACCCCGCCTCCGCCGGCCGCCCCGGTCTCGGCCGGACCGCCGGCCGCCCCGGTCTCGGCCGGACCGCCGACCGCCCCGACCCCGGCGGTCGGGTTCGCCACCCCGCCCCAGCCGCCGGTGCCCCAGCCACCGGCACCCGCGGCGTTCGCCGGTGCCTCCCCGGATCACCTGTTGGCCGCCACCGAGGTCGAGGCCTCCGGCAAGGCACCCAAGCTGTCTCGGAAGGAGCGGAAGGCCGAGGCGGCCGCCGTGGCGGCGGCCACCCCGTTCGCCACCGCCCCGGGGCTCGGCCCTGACGGCGTCCCGCTGGCGGTGAACCCACTGTCCCCACTCCCCCCGGACGGTGCCGACAAGGCCAAGAAGCCGATCGACCGCAGGACCCTGGTGCTGCTGGCGGTCCTGCTGGTGGTGGTGATCGGCGGCGGCGCCTACCTCATCACCAAGAAGAGCAATAGCTCCACCACCGCCCCGCCGGTGACCACGCCGGCGACCGCCGACAAGGCTCTGGCGGTGAGCGTCAATCTCCGCCAGACCGACCTCCCCACCGGGTGGACGGTGGTAGCCGGCGCCGCGTCGCCCGCCGCCACGACCACCACGCCGGCCGCCAAGGCCGCCGACGTCCAGGCGGTGTCGGCCTTCGCCGGCTGCCTCGGTATGCCCGATGCCACCATCGGCCAGCTGTTCGGCGACGTCCCCCAGGCTGACGAGACGGCCACTGCCGCCTCGCCGGTGTACCAGAGCCCCACCGACCCGAACATCCAGATGCAGTCCACGACCAACGTGGTGAAGTCGATCGCCGATGCCACCGCCGACTCGGTGCCGTTCACCAAGCCCACCTTCGCGCCGTGTTTCCAGGTCTTCGAGGCGTCGACGGCCGCCGCCACCGTTCCCGGTACCACCGCCCAGGTGACGCCGGTCACGCTCACCGCCCCCGGCGGTGTGGTCGCCTACGGGTACGTGACCACCTTCACGATTCCCAACCAGGGAACCAAAGTTGAGGGTAACGCCTTCATCTTCGGTGGCCGGATCGAGGCGACGCTGACACCCACCACCAACGGTGTCCCGGTGCCCTCCGGTGCCTTCAGCCAGGCCTACGACGCCATGGTGGGCAGGGTGGCCGCCGACAAGGACAAGTAGCGGCGGGCCGGCCGCCCGTCCCACCGGACTTCGGCCGACGAGGCAAGTGGGCCCTAGGCCGGCTCAGGGGCCAGTCGGGCGATGGCGGCCAGCGCCCGGTAGGCGGCTTCGGCCGGTCCGAGGTCCCCCGGTCGCAGCAGGTTGGACATGATCCGGAGGATCCACGACATCAGCGACTCCGAGTACATGCCGGTGCCGACGCACAGCGTCATCAGCTCGGGATTGCTGATCACCCGGATGAAGGCCCGCGCCACCCGGTAGTAGAGGCCGTAGGCCTCTTCGAGTCGGTCCTCGTACCGCTCCAAGCCGGCCACCCCGTCGCCCCGGAGCGCCTCGCCCAGGGAGGCGGCGGCCAGCCGGCCGGTCTCGTACCCGTAGGCGATGCCCTCGCCGTTGAACGGGTTGATGGAGCCGCTGGCGTCGCCGACCACCAGGGTGGTCTCCCCGATGCGGGGACCGACCGTCAGCCCCATGGGCAGCTTCCCGCCGGTCGGTGCCCCCAGGGAGGTGGCCGGGGACAGCTCCCACTCCTTCGGCGCCCACGCCACGAAGTGCTCCATCAGGGTGGAGGTGTTCACGCCCTTCCACCGCCGGTCGGTCGAGAGCAGGCCCACTCCGACGTTCACCCGCCCGTCCCCCAGCGGGAAGATCCACCCGTAGCCGGGCACCACCTTGCCGTCGCCGTCCCGGATGTCGAGGTGGGACTCGATGTACGGGGCGTCGTGCCCGGGTGAGGTGTAGTAGCCGCGCAGCGCCATCCCCATCGGCTGGGAGCGGTCGCGTGCCGTGCCCAGGGACCGGCCGAACCTCGAGTTCGAGCCGTCGGCCACCACCACGTAACGGGCCCGGACCTCCCTGGTGGCGCCGGTCGCCTTCTCCTTCACGACGGCACCCACACACGGAGGCAGACGCCGACCCTCCCCCGGACCCCCGCCGACCAGCGGGTCACCGCCGGCCCGGACGATCGGCTCGACAGCCTCGGTGCCCTGCCAGACGGTGGCCCCGGCTTTGGCGGCGCGCTCGTTGACGATGGCATCGAGGTCGTGGCGGGTGACCACGTAGCCGTAGGAGGGGAAGCTGGGGTGCTCGGGCCAGGGCAGGTCGAGCACCTTGCCGAAGGCGTGGGCGTGCAGCCCGCTGTAGCGGTGGGCGCCGGCCAGGGCACCCTCGAGGCCCATGTCGGCGACCTGGCGGACGGCCCGGGGGGTCAGGCCGTCACCGCACGTCTTCTCGCGGGGGAACACCTTCCGCTCCACCAGGGCCACGTCCCAGCCGGCCTCGGCCAGCCAGTAGGCGCACGACGAGCCTGACGGGCCCCCACCCACCACCAGGACGTCGTATCGGTGGTCCGGGCCGGCCAATCGGTCCGGGACGGAACGGGGGCCGGGGCGGGGGGTGCTCACACCCCGATGGTATGCCCCTGGCTTGCACATCGGCACAACGCTCCGGCCCGGGACCCGGATGTGCCCCCGGGAGACGCATCGTGGTAAAACGACCCCCAGTGGACGACTACCTCCCGATCCTTGTCCTCATCATCCTGGGGTTCCTGTTCGCCGCGCTGTCGTTCGTGGGGTCGGCCCTGCTCGCCCCGAGGAAGCGACCGACGGCCGCCAAGGTCGCGCCCTACGAGTGCGGGATCGTGCCCACCATCGAGCCCCCGGTCCGCTTCCCGGTCCGCTTCTACCTGGTGGCGATGATCTTCATCATCTTCGACATCGAGATCGTGTTCCTCTACCCGTGGGCGGTCGTCTTCCGCCAGCTGCAGTCGTTCGGCCTCATCGAGGTCGTCGTCTTCGCCGGCGTCGTCTTCGTGTCCTTTCTCTTCCTGGTGAGCAACGGTGCCCTGACCTGGGGCCCGGCCAAGCGGCTGGTGAGGGCCATGCCGTCGCGTACTTCGGAGTCGACCATTGCCCGCATCTCCGCCGGCCCGGGGGGTCCCGGCGGACGAGCCGAACGGTCGGCACCGGGCCGCGCCGTCACCGATCCCGTCCCTCCACCCACTGGCCATCCGGTAGCTCCGACCGGGCCTGGCCAGGCCGCGTAAGGCGAGGCACCCGGCGTGGGACTCGAAGATCTGCAGCACAACTTCCTCACCGGCCGTCTCGAGGACCTGGTCAAGTGGGCCCGGACCTACTCGATGTGGCCCGCCACCTTCGGCCTGGCCTGCTGCGCCATCGAGATGATGTCGGTGGGGGCGGCCGACTTCGATCTCGCCCGATTCGGCATGGAGGTCTTCCGGGCCTCGCCGCGCCAGGCCGACCTGATGATCGTGGCCGGTCGGGTGTCCCAGAAGATGGCGCCGGTGCTCCGCCAGGTCTACGACCAGATGATGGAGCCGAAGTGGGTGCTGTCGATGGGTGTGTGCGCCAGTAGCGGGGGCATGTTCAACAACTACGCCATCGTTCAGGGCGTGGACCAGATCGTCCCGGTGGACGTCTACGCCCCCGGCTGCCCCCCCACCCCCGAGACCCTCATGCACGCCATCCTCACCCTGCACGAGAAGGTCCGGACCAACGACATCACCCAGCGCCCGGGGCGGACCCGGGTCATTCCCGGCGCCACCGGCCCCGCCGGTCTGGCCAAGGACCAGGGGGGCGACACCGACGACGGGCGCACCTTCGGCGACGAGGAGACCTCGGGGTGGACCCCGGACCGCCCGGACGCCGTGCACCTCGGAACCCCCAAGCGCAACCCGGTCATCGCCCGCAGCGTGGGGGAGCCCCTGTGACGGCGGTCGAGCCCATCGCCGGACCGGTGGGGTCCAGCGACTCCGGCGGGGCCCGGTCCCGGACGCCGGGACGGCCCCTACAGGAGATCGTCTTCCCCACCCGCCAACAGTACGTCGAGGTGGTGCGGTCCTACCGGGACGACGGCTTCGAGATGTGCGCCGACCTGTGCGGAGTCGACTACCTGACCCACCTCGGGCGCCAGCTGCCCGAGGGCGTACCCCACGAGCGGTTCGAGGTGGTGGCCAACCTGCTGTCGCTCAGCGCCGCCCGCCGGGTGCGGGTCCGGGTGCCGGTCCCCGAGTCGGACCCGGTGGTGGCGTCCCTCTTCGATGTCTATCCCGGTGTCGAGGCGATGGAGCGCGAGGCGTACGACATGTTCGGGATTCTCTTCGAGGGGCACCCCGACCTGTCGCGCATACTGATGCCCGAGGACTGGGAGGGCCACCCCCTCCGTAAGGACTACGGCGTCGGGCGCGTCCCCGTGCAGTTCAAGGGCGCCCCGGGGCCGAGATGAGCGACACCACCCCGGACATCCCCGACGACGGGGCTGAGGACGCCACCGCGGTCCCGGTCGGTCACACCGAGGCCGACGCCCACCCTGACACCGTGCTGGCCCCGCCCCCCTCGGGCGACTACTTCTTCCACCGGACCCCCGGCGGTGAGGTGGAGGGGTTGGTGGCCGAAACCTCCGAGGGCATCCAGGAGCTGAGCCGGCGGGGCACCACCGACGCCGGGGAGCTGCGTCGTGAGGTCGGGGCGGTGCTCCGGCTGCCCGAAGGCGTGGTGGTCGACCCGTCCAACATCGACGTCGAACAGTCCGACGACGACACCATGATCATCAACATGGGCCCACAGCATCCCTCCACCCACGGGGTGCTCCGCTTGATGTTCGAGCTTGACGGCGAGACGGTGCTCCGCACCAAGCCGGTGATCGGCTACCTCCACACCGGCATGGAGAAGACGGCCGAGGAGCTCACTTACGTCCAGGGGTCGACCAACGTCACCCGCATGGACTACCTGTCGCCGCTCCACAACGAGCTGGTGCTGTCCCTGGCCGTCGAGGCGCTGCTCGGCATCGAGCTGCCGGCCCGCGCCGAGTGGATCCGCATGCTCCTGACCGAGCTGAACCGGGTCTCCTCCCACCTGATGTGGATGGCCACCAACGGCATGGACCTCGGCTCCACCTCGATGATGATCTACGGCTTCCGCGAGCGCGAGATGGTGCTGGCCTTCTTCGAAAAGACCACCGGCCTGCGGATGAACCACAACTTCATCCGGCCCGGCGGTACCGCCGCCGACCTGCCCGACGGGTGGGAGGACGACGTGTCGGTGATCTGCGACACCGTGCTCCCGCGCACCGACGAGTACGACGAGCTGCTCACCGGCCAGCCTCTCTTCCGCCAGCGCACCGAGTCGATCGGCCGCCTGTCGGCCGAGGAGGCCCTGGCCCTGAGCCTGACCGGCCCCATCCTACGGTCCACCGGGGTGCCGTGGGACCTCCGTCGGTCGATGCCCTACCTCCGCTACGACGAGGTCGAGTTCGACGTCATCGTGGGCACCTACGGCGACAACTTCGACCGCTACTCGGTCCGGCTCAACGAGATCCGTGAGTCGATCCGGATCATCCGCCAGATCGTCGAGAAGATGCCGGCTGGCGACTACCGCGTCCAGGACAAGAAGGTGACCCCGCCGCCCCGGGCCCGCATCGACGAGTCGATGGAGGCCCTCATCCACCACTTCAAGGTGTTCACCGAGGGATTCAAGGTCCCCGAGGGCGAGGTCTACACCGCCATCGAGTCCCCCCGCGGCGAGCTCGGCTGCTACCTGGTATCCGACGGGGGATCCAAGCCCTACCGGATGCACATCCGGGGGCCGAGCTTCGTCAACCTGCAGGGGCTGCCATTGATGATGCGCGGGGGTCTGCTGGCCGACGCCGTGGCTGTCTGCTCGTCGGTCGACCCGGTGATGGGGGAGGTGGACCGATGAGCGACACCGCCCGGTCCGCCTCGCCGACCGCCCCCCGCCCGACCGGCGCCCCGGCCCCGGCCATCTCCCACCTGGCCGCCGACGCCGTCACCCGGGCCCACCAGCTGATCGCCCTCTACCCCGAGCCCCGGTCTGCCCTCATCCCGCTGTGCCACCTGGCCCAGGAGCAGGATGGCTGGCTGCGACCCGAGGCCATGGCCGACATCGCCGCCCTGGTCGGCGTCACCCCCGCCGAGGTCTACGGCACCGCCACCTTCTACGACATGCTCCACACCGAGCCGGTGGGCACCTACCTGGTCTCGGTGTGCACCAACATCGCCTGTCTGCTCAACGGGGCCGCCGAGCTGCTCGAGCACGCCGAGGAGACCCTGGAGGTCAACACCGGGGCCACCACCGCCGACGGGGTGATCACCCTCGAAGAGGCCGAGTGCCTGGCCGACTGCGACCGGGCGCCCTGCGTGCAGGTGAACCACCGCTACGTGGGGGCGCAGACCGCCGAGTCCTTCGACCGGCTGGTCGCCGACCTCCGGGCCGGCGACCGTTCGGCCGACATCCCGGAGCACGGGACGCTGATCCGGGTGCGGCGCACGATCGGCCTCGCCGCCGACCGCCGCCGGATCGCCGCCGAGCGGGCGGCCGTGGCCGAGGCCCAGGCGGCTCGGGCCGCCGAGGCGGAAGCGGCCAGAGCCGGGGGGCGCGAAGCCTGATGGCCGTCACCGACGCACCCAAGATCCTCACCGGCCGGATCGGTCACGAGGACTCCCACACCCTGGCGCGCTACCTGGCCACCGGCGGCTACGACGGCCTGCGCAAGGCGTTGGCCATGACCCCCGAGGCGGTGGCCCACGAGGTGGATACGGCCAGCCTGCTCGGGCGCGGGGGCGCCGGGTTCCCGGCCGGGCGCAAGTGGGCCATGCTCCGCAAGAGCCCCGTCACCTACCTGGTGGTCAACGGCGACGAGAGCGAGCCGGCCACCTTCAAGGACCACCTGCTGGTGGAGCGGGATCCCCACCAGCTGATCGAGGGCGTGCTCATCGCCGCCTACGCCCTCCAGGTCTCCCAGGCCTTCATCTTCCTCCGGGGTGAGTTCGCCCTGGGGCTGGAGCGGGTCCAGGCCGCCCTCAACGACGCCTATGCGCACGGGGCGGCCGGCACCGACATCTTCGGGTCGGGGTTCTCGGTGGACGTGGTCGTCCACCCGGGGGCCGGGGCCTACATCTGCGGCGAGGAGACCGCCCTGCTCGAGTCGCTGGAGGGCAAGCGGGGCTTCCCCCGGATCAAGCCGCCGTTCTTCCCCGCCGCCATCGGGCTCTACGGTGCCCCCACGGTGGTCAACAACGTCGAGACCATGTCCAACCTGCCGTGGATCGTCCTCAACGGGGGAAGCGCCTTCGCCGCTCTGGGCGGGGGCCGCTCGGCCGGGACGCGGCTGTTCGCTCTGGCCGGCCACGTCAACAACCCGGGCGTGTACGAGATCGAGATGGTCAAGACCACCTTCGCCGACCTCATCCACGCCCCGGTGCTTGGTGGCGGCATCCCCCACGGGCGCCAGCTGAAGGCGTTCATCCCCGGCGGGGTGTCGGCCCCGTGGTTCGGCCCCGACCAGATCGACCTTCCGCTCGGCCAGGACGAGGTGGCCGCCGCCGGCTCCATGCTCGGCTCCGGCTCGGTGGTGGTGATGGACGACCACACCTGCGTGGTGCGGGCCTCATGGCGCATCACCAAGTTCTTCTCCAACGAGTCGTGCGGCCAGTGCACGCCGTGCCGCGAAGGCTCCGGCTGGCTCGAGCGGATCATGGAACGGATCGAGACCGGCGACGGCCGCCAGGAGGACCTGGACCTCCTGCTCGACGCCTGCGACAACATCGCCCCCGGCCTCACCTGGCCACCGCAGCAGACCACCATCTGCGTGCTGGGGTCGTCCATCCCGTCGTCCATCGGCTCGGCCATCCAGATGTTCCGCGACGAGTTCCTCGTCCACATCAAAGAGGGGGGCTGTCCGTATGGCTGACGGGGCCACCACCGACCCGGACCTGACGGTGCCGGCCGAGGACGACGAAGAGCGGACCACCTTCACCCTCGACGGGCGCCGGGTGACCGCCCGTAAGGGGGAGGTGCTGATCGCTGCCGCCGAGCGGGCCGGGACCTTCATCCCCCGCTTCTGCTACCACCCCCGCATGAAGTCGGTCGGGGTCTGCCGGATGTGCCTGGTGGAGGTGAGTGGCCCCCGTGGCGCCACCCTGCAGCCCAGCTGCTTCGTAGAGGCCACTGAGGGCGCCGAGGTCGTCACCGACTCGGACAAGGTGAAGAAGGCGCAGGACGGCGTGCTGGAGTTCCTGCTGGTCAACCACCCCCTCGACTGCCCGGTCTGCGACAAGGGCGGCGAGTGCCCCCTGCAGGACCAGACGCTGGCCCACGGCCCGGGCGAGACCCGCTTCGTGGAGGAGTAGCGCCACTTCGAGAAGCCCATTCCCATCTCGGAGCTGGTGCTGCTGGACCGGGAGCGGTGCATCCAGTGCAGCCGTTGCACCCGGTTCGCCGCCGACGTGGCCGGCGAGAGCCAGATCGATTTCATCGGCCGTGGTGAGCGGCTCGAGGTCAACACCTTTCCCGATCTGCCCTTCTCGTCGTACTTCTCGGGCAACACCGTCCAGATCTGCCCGGTGGGGGCCCTGACCGCCGCCCCGTACCGCTTCTCCGCCCGCCCCTGGGACCTCGACCAGGTGGAGTCCACCTGCACCACCTGCTCGGTGGGGTGCCGGGTAGCGGTCCAGTCGTCGTCCAACCGGGTCACCCGCCTGCTCGGCATCGACGCCGACCCGGTGAACCACGGCTGGCTGTGCGACAAGGGGCGGTTCGCCTTCGAGTCGGCCAACAGCGAGGACCGGCTGGTCGAGCCGATGGTTCGCAGGGACGGCGAGCTGGTAGCCGTCTCGTGGTACGAGGCGCTCGACGTGGTGGCCGACGGCCTCCGTACAGCCGCTGCCGACGGGCCCGGCGCGGTGGGGGTCATCGGCGGGGCCCGGCTGACCAACGAGGGCGCCTACGCCTGGTCGAAGTTGGCGAAAGGGGTGCTCGGCACCGACTCGGTCGACGCCCAGGTCGGCGACGGCCTGCCTGCCGCGGTGGTCCTGTCCCTGCCGCGGGCCACCATCGACCAGGCCGCCGGGGCCGACACGGTGATCGTGCTGTCCGGCGACGTCCGCGAAGAGCTGCCCGTCCTGTTCCTCCGGCTTCGGGCCGGCGTCGTCGACGGCGGCCTCTCGCTGGTCGAGCTGTCACCTCGGGTCACCTCGCTGACGCCGTACGCCGCCTCGTCGCTCCGCTACGTCCCCGGGGGGGCCACCGCCCTCGCCCGGGCGGTGGCCGACTCGTCGGCCGCCGCTGACGGCGTGGACCCGGGCGCCCTGGCCGAGGCCCGCCGGCTGGTGGGGGCGGGCAAGGTGGTGGTGGTCATCGGCCGCCCGTCGTTGGCCGAGGACGGCCGCCTGGTGGCCGAGGCGGCCCTGGCCCTGGCCGCCGCCCTGCCCGGCGCCACCTTCCTGCCCGCCCTCCGGCGCGGCAACGTGATGGGCGCCCTCGACATGGGCCTGGCCCCCGGCCTGCTGCCCGGCCGGGTCACCCTCGACACCGGCCGTCGGTGGTTCTCCGACGCCTGGGGCTCGGTCCCCGCCGGCACCGGTCGTGACACCACCGCCATGCTGCGCTCGGCGGCCGGGGAGCCCGACGACGAGATGCCCCGGATCCGGGCCCTGGTGATGCTGGGCGCCGAGCCGCTGGTCGATCACCCCGACAGCGACCTGGCCCGGCGCGGCATCGACGGGGCCGAGTTCGTGGTGTCGGTGGCCTCCACCCCCGGCCCGCTGACCGCCAGGGCCGACGTGGTGCTGCCGGTCGCCGAGGCGCACGAGCGTCCCGGCACGACCACCAACATCGAGGGCCGGGTCAGCCGGCTCGGCCAGAAGCTGGTCCAACCGGGCCAGTCCTGGCCCGACTGGATGATCGCCGCCGAGCTGGCCGTCCACCTCGACACCGACCTCCACCTCGACTCCGTCTCCGAAATTTGGGACGAGATCGAGCGACTGGCCCCCGCCTACCGGGGGATCACCCGCTCCCTCCTCGACGGCCCGGCCGCCGCCGACGGCGTGGTGGCGCCGCTGGCCGGCACACCCGTGGCCTTCAGTCGCCGACCCGGGTCGCCCTTGCTCGACCCCATCGCCTTCCCTGGGGTCGAGTCGGTCGAGCGCCAGGGCGCGCCGCCCCGGGCGGGTCTGGCCGAGTCGCCGACCGCCGGGCTCGGTGCCGGCCACCACAACGGGTCCGCCACCGCCGGGGGCGACGGCCTCCCGGCCGTGCTGTCGGGCCCGGTGGAGCTCACCGTCCCCCACGTGGCCCCCACCGACAGCTACTCCCTTCGCCTGGTCTCGTCCCGTCGCCTCTACGACCGGGGAGCGGCGGTGGCGGCCAGCCCGGCGCTGTCCCAGCTGGTCGAGGCGTCGCCGATCCGGGTCAACCCCCACGACCTCGACGATCTCGGTGTGGCCCCCGGCGGTGGCGTCAGGGTCCGCACGGCCCGGGCCTCGGTGGTGGTGCCGGCCGTGCCGGACGCCTCCCTGCCCCGCAGGGTGGTGGCGGCCGACTTCAACGTGCCCCTCGCCGACGGGTCGGTGGCCGATCTGATCGACGCCGGTTCCCCGGTGACCGAGCTCCGACTGGAGACCCCGTGACCGCCCTGGTCCCCGCCCTGGGTGCCCTGCTCGGCACCACCGACGATCCCCTCTACAACGGCGGGGTCGACTGGGTCGTCTTCCTCATCGTGCTGGTCAAGGTGCTGGTCGTCTTCGCCGCCCTGATGGTGGCGGTGATGCTGATGATCTGGTTCGAGCGCAAGGTCATCTCCGACATGCAGAGCCGGATCGGCCCCAACCGGGCCGGTCCGTTCGGGATCTTGCAGACCATGGCCGACGGCATCAAGCTCTTCTTCAAAGAGGACCTGATGCCCGGTCAGGCCGACAGCTTCGTCTTCAAGCTGGCACCCTACCTGACCATCATCCCCGCCTTTCTGGCCTTCGCCATCGTCCCCATCGGGGGCGAGGTGACCCTCTTCGGCCACACCTTCGAGCTGCAGCTGGCCGACCCGCCCATGGGGATCCTCTTCCTGCTGGCCATGTCGTCCATCGGGGTCTACGGGGTCATGCTGGCCGGGTGGTCCTCGGGCTCGAAGTACCCCCTGCTCGGCTCGGTACGGGCCTCGGCCCAGATGATCTCCTACGAGGCCGCTCTGGGCTTGACGGTGGTGATGGTGGTACTCATCACCGGCTCACTGACCACCCGGGCGATCGTCAACGCCCAGGCGCTCCACCTGTGGCAGTGGAACGCCATCCGGCTCGGAGTGGTCCCGTTCGTCATCTTCTTCATCGCCATCATCGCCGAGACCAACCGGCCCCCCTTCGACCTGGTGGAGGCCGACTCCGAGCTGGTCGGCGGCTTCGTCACCGAGTACTCGTCGATCCGGTTCGCCCTGTTCTTCCTGGCCGAGTTCATGAACACCATCACCATGTCGGCCATCACCGTGACCCTCTTCTTCGGCGGCCCGGACGGTCCCGGGTTCCACATCCCCCACACCCAGTGGCTGTGGCCCATCCTGTGGTTCCTGGGCAAGACCATCGTCTTCCTGTTCGTCTTCGTCTGGCTGCGGGCGGCTCTGCCCCGGCTCCGGTACGACCAACTGATGGGCCTCGGCTGGAAGCGCCTGATCCCGCTGGCCCTGGGCTGGCTGCTGATCGTGGCCGGGTTCGTCATCGACAGCTGGTGGGGCCTGGCCATGACGGGTGCCGTGGTGGCAGCGGCCGTCATGATCACCCGGGCCTTCTCCATCGGGAGCGAGCGCGAGGAGCAGCGGGCCATCGTCCCCCAGGTCGGCCTCCGGCTGTGGAACCGTCCCGAGGAGCCCCCGTCGGTGCCGGTGCCTTCCACCCCCACGGGAGGTGACGCCTGATGGCCGTCCCCGAGCCACCCAAGCAACGCCAGAACTTCCTCGGCGGGTTCAAACTGACCCTCGAGCACCTGGGCCGGCTCCCGGTCACCCGGCAGTACCCGGAGGAGAAGCGGCCCAAGCAGCCGCGCCAGCACGGTCGCCACGTCCTCAACAGGTATGAGGACGGTATGGAGAAGTGCATCGGTTGCGAGCTGTGCGCCGGGGTGTGCCCGGCGGACTGCATCTACGTCCGTGGCCTCGACAACCCGCCCGACCACCCGGTGTCCCCCGGTGAGCGGTATGGCTACGTCTATGAGATCAACTTCCTGCGGTGCATCCACTGCGACATGTGCGTTGAGGCGTGCCCCACCGAGGCCATCACCGAAACCAAGCTGATGGAGTTCTCCTTCACCAACCGCAACGACGCCATCTACACCAAGAGCGAGCTGCTGGTCGACGACGACGGGAACCCGCAGCACCTCCCGTGGGAGGACTGGCGCGAGCAAGACCACCTGCACACCTCGGGGTGGATGCGGGCCACCTCCCCGTCGGGGGCGGCCGCCTTCGAGGGCGAGGTCCAGTGGTCCGGGGAGCTCGGCTTCGGCGTGCGCACCCCCGAAGGGGGCCAGAGCGGCAACCGCGACGACGCCGCCACCGGCTCCCTGCCGTTGCGCCAGACCCTCGAGCGTCACCTCCGGCCGGTCGACCTACCGGCGGCCAAGCGCGGTCCGCGGGGTGCCATCGGCCGGATGCTCCAGAAGGCGGAGCGGTTCGCCCCTGGCGCCGGTCGGAAGTACAGGGCGCACGCCGAGCAGGACTACACCGCCGCGGTGGCGGCCGGCAACAGCCGCGGCGACGACCCCGCCGTCGTCCCCGACGGGGACGCGCACTGATGCACGTCGTCGTCGGAGGGCTCCTCCTCGCCGCCACCGCCGCCACCGGTCATGCCACCTACGCGGACTGGGGGAGCTTCGTCGTGGCCGCCGCCATCGTGCTGGCCGGCGGCATCGGCGTGGTGGTGGCCCGGAACCCGGTGCACTCGGCCCTGATGCTGGTGATGACCCTGTTCGGCATCGCCGTGCTCTTCGTCATCCAACGCGACGACTTCCTGGCGGCGGTGCAGGTGATCGTCTACGCCGGGGCCATCGTCGTCCTCTTCCTCTTCGTGATCATGTTCCTCGGGGTGGACCGCCAGGAGAACATCGCCGTCGAGCCCCTGCGGGGCCAACGGCCGTTGGCCGTGGCCCTGGTGGCCCTCGGCGCCGCCGGGCTGATCCTGCTGGGTGAGGTGTCGAAGTGGACGACCGGGGCGCCGTCGGTGGCCGGGTCCACCGACACGTCGGCCACCAACGTCGCCCAGCTGGGCAAGTCGGTGTTCACCACCTACCTCTTCCCGTTCGAAGTCACTTCCGCCCTGCTGGTCATCGCGGTGGTCGGCGCGGTGGTCCTGGCCCGGCGGCCCCCGGTTGTCTCCAACCAGCCGGGCGGAACCGAGGATGTCACCGGTGAGGACTCGAGCGTCGCCAACCAGCCGGTGGAGGAGGCGTACGCCGCCAGCCTCCCCGGCGATCCCGGCGACGGTGCCGTAGACGAGACCCGCGGGGAGGGAGCGCCATGACCGCCGCCACCATGGCCATCAACGGCAACATCGGCGGCGCCTGGTACCTCTCCCTGGCGGCGGTGCTCTTCGCCATCGGTGCCTTTGGGCTGCTCATCCGCCGGAACGTCCTGGTGATGTTCATGTGCATCGAGCTGATGCTGAACGCCGCCAACTTGACGTTCGTCACCTTCGCCGACATGCTGCACGACATCGGCGGGCAGGTCCTGGTCTTCTTCGTCCTGGTGGTGGCCGCCGCCGAGGTCGTGGTCGGCCTGGGCATCGTGGTCGCCATCTTCCGCCGCCGGGCCAATTCCACGGCCGACGACCTCCACCTGATGAAGGGCTGACCGGACCGTGCTCCAGGTGACCTACCTCATTATCCTGCTGCCCCTGGTCGGCTTCGCCGTGCAGCTGCTGGCCGGCCGCCGCCTCGGCGACCCGGTCGCCGGGGCCGTCGGCACCTTCTTCGTCGGCGCCTCGTTCGTGGTGGCGGTGGGCGTCTACCTCGACCTGCTGACCGTCAACGCCCCGGTGCGGAGCTTCACCCAGGATCTGTGGAGCTGGATCCCGGTCGGTGGCCTCCAGGTCCATGCCAGCCTCTACGTCGACCCCCTGTCGATGACCATGGTGCTCTTCGTCACCGGTATCTCCACGCTGATCCACCTCTACTCGATCGGCTACATGAAGGGGGACCGCGACTACCCGAAATTCTTCCTCTACCTCAACCTGTTCGTGGCCTCCATGCTCATCCTGGTGCTGGGCTCCAACATGCTCGTCACCTTCGTCGGCTGGGAGGGGGTGGGCACCTGCTCCTACTTCCTCATCTCGTTCTGGTTCACCCGTGAGTCGGCGGCCAGCGCCGGCAAGAAGGCGTTCATCTACAACCGGATCGGGGATGTCGGCTTCCTGGCCGCCATCTTCCTCACCTACGAGAAGGTCGGCTCCCTCGAGTACTCCACCGTCTTCGCCGACGTCGGCAGGATCGGGTCGGCCGACGTCACCGCCATCTGCCTGCTGCTGCTGGTCGGGGTGGTGGGCAAGTCGGCGCAGATCCCGCTGTTCCCGTGGCTGGCCGACGCCATGGAGGGCCCGACCCCGGTGTCCGCCCTCATCCACGCCGCCACCATGG
>JBKQTE010000030.1:0-24054 GCA_052143315.1 Acidimicrobiales bacterium
CCATCTCCCTGGCCGCCGCGCTCATGATCAACGAGTACGCCCCGATCTGGGCTCGCGGTTTCCTGACCGGCGTGGTGGACTGCCTGGCCACGGTGCCGAGCATCGTCTACGGCTTCTGGGGCCTGGCCCTGATCTCGAACCTGCAGGCGGCCCCCGCCCAGTGGCTGGTCGCCCATTTCGGCTTCGTGCCGTTCATCCGGACGCCGTCGCCCGGCCAGTTCGGCGACTCCATCTTCGCCTGCGGGCTGGTCTGCTCGGTGACCCTCATCCCCATCATCACCTCGATCTCCCGGGAGGTGATGTCCCAGACACCCCGCGAGGCCTGCGAGGGCGCCCTGGGGCTCGGGGGGACCCGGTGGGGGATGGTGACCGACGTCATCTTCCCGTTCTCCCGGAACGGCATCGTCGGCGCCTTCCTCCTCGGCTTCGGCCGGGGGCTCGGCGAGACGATGATTGTGGTGCTCATCCTCTCCCAGCGGAACATCTACACCTGGGGGATCATGGGGCCGAACGGGCTCGGGTCGATCGCCAAGCAGATCACCGAGGACTTCACTACCGGGACCGCCCTGGACAAGAGCGCACTGATCCTCCTGGGCCTGGTTCTCTTCCTCATCACCCTGCTGGTGAACCTCGTGGCCCGGACCATCGTCAACCGGGGGGGCTCGTCGAAGTGACCACCACCGACGACCGCCGAGAGCCGATGCCGGGCGGCATGGCCCCGGTGCCGCCCGGCCCGCCCACCCCTCCGGTCCCTCCCGGACAGACCGGTCCACCACCGGGGCAGCCACCGTGGCAGGGCCCGCAGGGCTACGACCGCCCCGTCCGCCAGAAGTCGGTCTCCTCGGCCATGCTCCTGGAGGCCTGGGGATCGGCGGTCAGCGGGCTGGCCCTGGTGTGGGTGGTGTTCGCCGTCGAGGGGATCACTGCCCCGTTCGGCATGGCGGTGGCCTGGTTCGGGGCGTTCTTCACCATCTACGGCGTCCTCTGCTGGCGGCTCCACGGCATCCTGACCGCCAAGGACCGGATGGCCACGCTGGCCATCTGGGGCGGGGCGCTGGTGGCCCTGGGGGCGCTGGCCTTCGTCATTGGGTACGTGATCTTCAAGGGGTTCACCGCCGTCTTCAGCGACTTCCCCCACTTCCTCACCGCGGACATGACCAGGCTCGGGGGGCGCGCCAAGATCACCGACGTGGGGGTGGGTGCCGCCATCGTAGGCACCATCGAGCAGGTCGGCATCGCCACCATCATCACGGTGCCCCTCGGCATCATGACCGCAACCTACCTGGCGAGCTCCATCGGGCTGTTCGCCCGGACGGTGAGCTACGTGGTCGACGCCATGACCGGCGCCCCGGCCATCATCGCGGGGCTGTTCATCTACCTGCTGTGGGTCGCCCCCCACCACCACAGCGGCAAGTCGGGACTGGCCGCCGCCCTGGCCCTGGCGGTCATGATGTTCCCCATCGTCACCCGGGCCGCCCAGGAGGTGGTCGCCATCGTGCCGGGCTCGCTGCGCGAGGCGGCCCTCGCCCTCGGCGCCCCCGAGTGGCGGGTGCTGGTGCGGGTGGTGCTGCCCACCGCCCGGGCGGGGCTGATCACGGCGGTCATCCTCGGGGTGGCCCGCATCGCCGGGGAGACGGCCCCGGTGTTCTTCACCGCCGGCGGGCTGGAGTCCTACAACTGGAACCCCTTCGTTGGCCAGCAGGACGACCTGCCGCTCCGGATCTACGAGAACATCTTCCAACCCGGGGGAGTCATCACGCAGAGCGCCTGGGGCGCGTCGTTCGTCCTGGTGTGCCTCGTCCTGACCCTCTTCCTCATCGCACGCCAGCTAGGCAAGTCCGCGCCCGGACGGCGCAGCGCCTTCGCCCCCTGGACCTGGCGGCGGAGCAGTGCCACACAGGGGATGGGATGACCGGCCCCGAACGACATCGACCCCCGTGCCCCGGCACGCCGTCCCACGACCCGAGGACCCGAAACGTGAACCCACATCCGACCGCCCACAACAGCAACGCTCACCCATACCGAGGAGCCACCTGCATGCGTACGACCTCGCCCGGAGCCACCACGGTACGATCGACGCGTCGCCAATTACGCCGAGCGGCGACGCTGATCGCCGCCATGGTGGTTGCCGCCGGCGTGGCTGGCGCCGTCCCGTCGTCGGCCGGGGCCTCGGTGACCGCCCCGACGACTGGTGCCACCGTCTCGTCGTCGACGACCTCGACCACGTCCGCAGGTTCGAGCACGAGCACGACCACCGCGACGCGGTCCGCCGACCAGAACGGGAACGCCACGGCGACGGCGGGGGCCCACCCTGGTGCCCTGCCCCGGGGCGGCACCCAGGTCGACGGCGCCGGGTCGTCCTTCGCCGCCCCGGCCATCGAGGACTTCACCTCGACCGTGCTCCAGCCCCCGTACAGCCTGAACGTCAACTACTCGAGCACCAACTCGGGTGACGGGCGCTACGAGTTCACCAACCAGACGACCGACTTCGCCGCCACCGACATCGCCTACGGACTGGGGAACACCGACACCGCGGCGCCCAACTTCCCGTTCATCTACATCCCGATCACCGCCGGTGGTATCGCCTTCATGTACAACATCCCCGGCCTGACCGCGCCCCTGCAGCTCACCAGCTACACGGCATGCGCCATCCTGACGGGCGGCATCACTAACTGGGACGATCCGACCCTGAAGGCGAGCGGGGCCAACGCCGGCGTGACCCTGCCGAACCTGGCCATCCGCCCGGTGACCGAGAGCGACTCGGCCGGCACCAACTACGTGCTCGAGGAGTGGTGCATCGACACCCAGCCGGCCATCTGGACGGCCTTCGCCAACCAGGAGAACCACCAGCCCGGAGGCCCGGCCGACGGCGTGGCCATCGACACCAACTCACCGAACTCCAACTGGCCCGGCCTGCCGAACGGCCTCGACCAGCAGAGCACCAGCGGCGTGGCCGGCAACATCGCCACCACCCCCGGGGCGATCGGTGCCGTCCAGGTCAAGTACGCCACCGACCTGGGCTTCGGCCCGTCCTCGCCGCCCCACGGCGTGGCGTCGGTGTTGAACACCACTGGCAAGTTCACCCAGCCGACCCCGGTGGATGTGGCCTCCGCCCTGGCGTACGCCACACAGCTCGCCAACGGGACCCACCAGCTGAACTTCGCGGGCATCGGCCCGAACGTGTACAACCCGTCGACCTACAGCTACATGCTGGTCAAGACGACCGGCTCCGACCCGGCCAAGGGAGCGGTGCTCAGCGGGTTCGTCAACTACGCCCTCACCCTCGGGCAGGCCGCCTCGCCGAGCTTCGGCTACGCCTCGCTCGGCCTCTCCCTGGAGCAGTACGGGATCAACGCCGTCCTGGCCGACGTGCCGGGAGCGCAGGAGGTCACCGCCGCCGAGGCGAAGGGCTATGCCTGCGGTGACCTGACGCCGGGTGAGGTGGCGGCCGGCCAGACCACCCCGACCTGTGGCGTGACCAACCCCACCCCACCGCCGCCGGGGGCCAATGGCGGCCACGCCACCGTCGCGGCGAGCACCAGCGCGGCCGGCGGCTCCGGCGCCACCGGGTCCGGCGCCACCGGGTCCAGCGGCAGCGGGTCCGGCGGCAGCGGGTCCGGCGGGGCCAGCTCGGTAGACCCCGGCGTCTCGCTGTCGGGTACCCCCCTGGCATTTACGGGTGGCAACCCGCTCCCGCTGGTGTTGTTCGGCGCCCTGCTCTTCGTGGGGGCTTGGTTCGCCCGTCGGCGGCTCTCGAGGAATCGGCCCTCGGGAGGTGTCGAATGACGCACCGCCGTTTCCTCACCGGCTTGTTCGCCTCCGGGGCGCTCCTGGTAGGAGCCCTGGTCGGTCCGGCCTTCGGGCCGGCCGTCACCCCGGCGAGCGCCGCCACCGACCCCACCACCCTGGTGGGACAGGGAGGCTCGTTCCTCGAGCCGGTGGTGGACTCGCTGCTGACCGGCGACGCCAAGAACCTCAACCCGCTGCAGGACTCCTACCTGCTCACGGATGCCAAATCCGGCATCGCCGCCTTCGTCGGGTCGGGCCCTGGCCAGTTCGCCGCCGACTACACGGTGTCGCAGCGCCCGCTGACCTCGGCGGAGGCCGCCACGGCCAAGACCGACGGCCGGTCGTTCGCCTACGTCCCCTTCGCCTCCACCCCGGTGGCGCTGGCCGCCCTGGTGCCGACCGACGCCTGGAGCACCAGTGGCTCCACATCGATCACCCCGTCGGGCTTCTGCCAGGGGATCCCGCTGTCGCCCCTGCTGCTCGGCCAGATCTTCGGCACCGACGCAAGCGGCTCGGGTCACTGGAACGACGCTGGCCTGGTGTGCCCGACGTCGGGGGGCGATACCACCGCCGACGCGCTGCCGGTCGCCCAGTGGGCCAACCTCGACCCGTCGGAGTCCAATTTCGCCCTGATGACGCTGCTCGACAGCACCGCCGCCTCCAAGGCGGCCTTCGATGCGGGGCTCAAGGGGACGAGTGCGCTGACCACCAGCGACACCCCGAGCGAGCTGTGGCCGTACGCCCAGAACACCATTCCCGGCGGTGACCAGCCGCTGATCGGGAAGCTCCTGGCCATCAACGCGGAGACCAACGCCCCCAGCACTCAGGCCAACCTCTGGCAGCTCGGGGCCATCGCCCCGATCTCGTCCGTCTGGACGGGCGCGCCCCTGGGGGTCCCGTGGAACCTGCCCACGGCCGCCATCGAGAACGCCGACTCGAAGTACGTCCAGCCGTCGCTGGCCGCCGCCCAGGCCTCGGCCGTCGACGCCACGTTGGCCAACACCTCCAGTGCCACCACCGACAACCTGGTCACCTTCAACGCGGTCCCCTCCGACGCCGCGGCCTACAACAACGACCTGATGGCCGAGAGCTACCTGGTGGTCCCGACCGATGGGCTGCCGGCGAACAAGGCCCTGGCCCTGGCCCAGTTCGTCCGCTACGTCCTGGGCACCTCGGGTCAGGCGCTCATCGAGTCGTACGGCTCGGCCCCGGCCACACCGGCCATGGTGAGCGCCGGGTTGAAGGTGGCCACGGAGCTGGACGCCGAGGCAGTGGCCAGCTCGACCCCGGCCGTGTCGACCGCCACCAGCTCGACCACCACCACCACCACGACGGCGGCGGCCGCCGCCACGTCCGCCGACTCCGGCGTCGGTGGCACCGCCTCGGACACCGGCGGCGCCGGTACCTCCGGATCCGGCGGGACCACCGGGTCGACCGCCACGTCCTCCGGGCTGGCCTTCACCGGTGCGCCCGACGTGGGAGCGCTGGTCGGGATCGGGCTGGCACTCCTGGCCGTGGGGGCGCTGTTGCGACGGCGGCTCAAGCGCCGGGAGGTGCCGTCGTGACGTCGGTGCAGCAGCCGCCGGCTCCTTGGACGAACCAGCCCCAGCCCGTCCCGGCGATGTCCCCGCCACCGGTGCCGGCGCCGGCCCCCGGAGGCGTGCCGGCGCCGGGGACCCGTTCGACCCTGCGGGCGACGAACGTGAGCGCCTGGTTCGGCTCCAACAAGGTCCTCGAACGGGTGTCGCTGACCATGGAGCCGGGCAAGGTCACCGCCCTCATCGGGCCGTCCGGCTGTGGGAAGTCCACCTTCCTGCGGATCCTCAACCGCATGCACGAACTGGTGCCGTCCGCCGCCCTGTCCGGCTCGGTGGAGCTGGACAACCAGGACATCTACGGACCCACCGCCAAGGTCACGAAGACGCGGCTGGGCATCGGGATGGTCTTCCAGCGGCCCAACCCCTTCCCGTCGATGACCATCGCCCAGAACGTCCTGTCCGGCCTGCGGCTGTCCGGCACCAAGGTTGCCAACCCCGACGCCCTGGTCAAGGACTGCCTGGTCCGGTCGGGGATGTGGAATGAGACCCGCAACCGGCTCAACGAGGCCGGGGGCGCCCTGTCCGGCGGCCAGCAGCAACGTCTGTGCATCGCCCGGGCCCTGGCCGTGCGGCCGAAGGTGCTGCTGATGGACGAGCCGTGCTCCGCACTCGACCCGATCTCCACCAGCGTCATCGAGCAGACCATCCGTGAGCTCTGCGAGGAGATCACAATCGTCATCGTCACCCACAACATGCAGCAGGCCCAGCGGGTCTCCGACAACTGCGCGCTCTTCCTGGTCGACGGGGAGGGGCTCCCCGGCCACATCGTGGAGGCCGGGCCGACCCAGCAGGTGTTCGAGCAGCCCACCGACTCCCGGACCGCCGACTACGTGCACGGACGGTTCGGGTGAGCCCGATCCACCAGCCTGGCCAGATCCGATGAGAGGACCGAACTGATGTCCGATGTGCTGAGCATCGAAGGCATGCGACACAAGTTGACCGAGGCCCGCGCCTGGCGCCAGCAGTGGCACCTCCGGTGGCTCCACGCATCCCACCGGACCCGGATCATCATCCAGGTGGGTGCACTGGTGGGCGCGGTACTGGTGGCCTACAACTACTCGCTCGATACCCTGCTGCAGAACGCCGGTCAGGAGACACCGCTCGCCTATGTGAGCCTGGTACCGGCCATCGCCTTGGCCCTGGCGGCCATCCGGGCCAGGCCGCTGAAGCCGGAGCCGGCCATCCACGACCGCCAGGTGGACTACACCGTCGGCATCCCCCTGATCGTGGCAGCCATGGCGATCAACATCCTGTTGCCGGCGCGTATGTCGGCGATGTTCTGGGTATACCGGATCGACCTGCTGACCCTGCCGATCTTCGTCGCCGGCGCAGTGGCCATCATCTTCGGGGTCCGGGTGCTGTGGCGCCAGAAGCTGGCGGTGCTCTACCTGTTTCTGGCGTGGCCCTACCCCTACCAGTCGGTGCTGCTCAAGGTGCTCGATGCCTTCACCGCCGCCACCCTGTGGGGCATCGACAATGTCTTGCGCTTCATCCCGGTGGCCAAGCCGGTCTCGTCGCTGGATAACACCCTGTTCATGGTGACCCACAACGGGCACACCTTCGCCCTCAGCGTGGTCTCCGCCTGCTCCGGGGTGAACAGCGTGGTGGGCTTCCTACTGGTCGGGTCGGCCTTCGCCGCCATCGTCCGCGGTCCGATGCTGATCAAGCTGGCGTGGCTGTTCGGCGGCATGGCGATCCTGTGGGCCATCAACCTCGGGCGGATCACCTTCATCTTCTGGGCGGGGAAGACATGGGGGGAGAACGTGGCCATCAACATCCTCCACCCGTTCGTGGGTCTGGTGACCTTCAGCGTCGGCGTCATGTTCATGGTGCTGATGATCAAGCCGCTGGGGATGCGCATCGGCATCGGTGAGGCGCGACCGGAGCCGGCCCGCGCACCTGTCCCGGTCCCCGAGCTCGGCGCCCCGATGGTGCGTCACACGCGTACCCTGGCGGTGCCCAAGGTGTACCTGGCCCTGACTCTGGCGGTGGTGGCGGCACTGATCCTGGGGATCGTCAACCTGAACCTGCGCACGTACAACCTGGTGGCTACCGCCTCGGGAGAGCCGCGACTGGTCGCCTATATTGACGTTCCGGTGGCGCCGGCCGGGTGGCGGCTCCGTCTGACCTCGGAGTACAACTGGGCCAAGCCCCTGTTCGGGGACACCTCGGTGTGGAACCGCTACGAGATGTTCGCCACCGAAGGCGGGGACCTCCACTCGAACCTGCCGGTGGTGGCCGACGTCATCAACACCCCCGACCTCAGCACCTTCTCCGCCTACGGCGTGGAGAACTGCTACCAGTTCCACGGCTACTCGCTGGCCGACGTCGCCCAGGTGACCCTCACCGGTGGCGTGACCGGCCAGGCGATGTCGTACACGTCGCAGCAGTTCGGGAGCTGGTCGATCGTCTACTGGATCGTACCGGTGAAGATGGCGACCGGCACCAACTACGAACGGACCGTTCTGTACGTCCAGAACACCGGCGACGGTGCCCAGGTGACCGGCCTGACC
Source organism: Acidimicrobiales bacterium (assembly GCA_052143315.1). Classification (GTDB taxonomy): domain Bacteria; phylum Actinomycetota; class Acidimicrobiia; order Acidimicrobiales; family RAAP-2; genus DASZIT01. The sequence goes on from JBKQTE010000030.1 coordinate 7,901, forward strand.
ACGTCCGGGATCAAGAACCTGGCCGGGTCGCTCGACCCGTCGCAGGCCGGCCAGCGCGCCCTCATCAACAACCGGACGTTCCTGGTGGCCTTCGCCCGCCAGCTCATCAAGACCCAGGCCCTGCGCAGCGCCTCGTCGACGGCCACCACCACCCAGTGAGCCGGCCCGGTCAGTCGGGTTCGCCGGCCCGCACCACGATGTCGTGGATGAAGGCCAGCTTGCGGATGACGGCGGGCGGCAGCACGAACGGATAGAGATCGCCCTTGCCCATGCTCCGGTTGATGGCGTTGAGGGCGTAGGTGAGGGGGAGCCACTCGTCGATGACCCGGTCGAACCGGTCGGGACGGAAATTGCCGTCGTCGGGGGTGGCGGACAGGTCGTGCATCCGCCGACCGTTCTCGTCCTTCGGGCCGATCAGCATCAGGCCGAACTCGGCCGCCGTCTGCAGGGTGTCGCGGATGTGGAGGTAGTGGGCGAACGTCTCCGCCCAGTCCTCCCAGGGGTGCATGGTGGCGTAGGCGCTGACGTAGTCGGGCTCCCACTGCTCGGGCGGGCCGTCGTCGTAGTGGTGTTCGATGGAGCCGCGGTAGTCGACACGCTCGTCGCCGAAGAGCGACCGGAACCGGTCGCGGAGGGGGCCACCGTCGATCAGCACGTCCCAGTAGTAGTGACCGATCTCGTGCCGGAAGTGGCCGAGCAGGGTCCGGTACGCCTCGCCGAGGAGGAGCCGGGTCCGTTCCCGGTAAGCGTCGTCGCTCTCGGCCAGGTTGAGGGTGATGACCCCGTGGTGGTGACCGATGATCACGCTGCCCCGCTCGCTGGTGAGGAGGTCGAACGCCAGCCCATGTTCGGGGTCGTCCCACCGGGAGGTGACCGGCAGCCCGAGGTCGAAGAGCTGGAACAGGAGCTGGCGCTTGGCCGCCTCCGCCTCGGCGAAGGAGCGGAGGCCCTCGAGATCGCTGTCGTTGGGCCGGGTCCGGGTCAGCCGGCAGCTGGCACAGAGCACCGGTCCGCTGGCCGACCCGGCGGGGACCAGCCAGTTGCAGCCGGCCAGGCCCTGGTTGGAGCAGAACCGGTACTGCTCGGGGCCGGTGGCCGTCCCCCGTCCGGAGACCTGCACCGACCGGTACGTGCCGTCGCCCTGGCTGGCCAGGGCGACGAGGTCCCCGGCGTCGGGGTCGAAGCCGAGCAGCGCCTGGCAGTGGACGCACCGGGTGTTCTCGAAGAAGACCAGCTGCTCGTGGCACTGGTGGCAGACGAAGGCACGCATCCTTCCAGCTTGGCCCATGGAGCGCCCCGGCGTTTCCGTCACACGTCGTTTCCCTGATGTTTGCTTGACCGCGGGGTGCCGGTGCCCCACGCTGTGGTCGTGACGGCATCGTGGGATCCCAAGACGTCCACGTTCACGGACGCGGAGACGGGCGAGCACTGGATTTACGCCGATCCGAACACGTACGACAACCCCTATGCGCAGCAGGGCCCGGTGTACACCAGCGGCCCGCAGCCGGCGCCGCCACCGGCGGTCCCGCCGCCCGTTCCGGATCAGGCCCTCCCCGGTGGCCCCGCGGCACCAGAGGCCGCACCCGGCCCCGCCGAACGGCCACCTGAACCAGGGGAGCTGGGCATCGTCGGCCGCCGGTCGTGGAAGACGTGGCAGGTCCTGGTGGCCGTGGTGGTGGCGATGGTCCTAGGCATGGCGATCAACGGCAAGACCGGAAACGCTTCGGCCTCGAGCGGCAAGGCGGCCTACACGCTGCCGCCCCCCGCCGGCAGCCCGACAACCACGGCCCCCGGCGGAGCCCCCCCCACCACCACCACTGCCGCACCCGGTGCCAACGGGGCGACGTCCACCACCACCGCATCCGGTGCCAACGGGGCGACGTCCACGACCACCGCCAGCGCTTCCACATCCACCACCACCGCCGGCGCTTCCACGTCGACCACGGTGGCCGCCGGTCCCGCCACCGTCCTGATCCCGGCCACGCAGCTCTCGGGGAACTGGACGAGCCCCACCTTCACCATCGCCGCCGGCCAGTGGAACATCGGGTGGGCGTTCCAGTGCACCCCCGCCCCGGCGGCCACGCCCACCTTCCAGATCTTCGTGGTGACGCCGGGAGCCGCTCCAGCAGGGACGCCGGCTGTCTCCAGCAGTGCCGCCTCCGGCCAGTCGGTGACGCCACAGAGCAGCTTGGGGAGCCAGCAGATCGTGGTGGAGGCGACAGCCGCCTGCCGCTGGGCGGTGAAGGTGACCGGCTTCAGCGGCTGAGCGGTGGCTACGGTTACCGCTGCTGGGTGCCGTTGGGCGGCAGCGCCGCCAGTTGAGCCTGGAGCCGACCGAAGTAGTCGTAGTTCCGTTTGGTGGGTCGGTGCGGTGCGACGACCGGGGCCACCCGCAACATGTTTCGGGACGGCACCAGGGGTGGCGATGCCGGAGCAGCAACGTCCGTCGGCGGCGCCTCGGCGCCGGCCTGGCCCGTGCGCAGACCACGCAGGGCCCAGGTCAGACGGGCCTGGTTCCGCGACAGCACCAGTAGGCGCTCGTTCAGTTCAGAGACCTGTTGTGCAATCGTCAGGGTCGTCATGGTCGAATCGGGACAGATTATACTCCACGGGCTGAAAAGAGTACGCAGCGCGGTGGTGCGCCGGCGCGGTGGTTGGTGGACGGCGATCGCACGCCTTACCGGCGCCGCCACCCTGGCGGTCGTCGGCCCGCTGCCCGGTCTGGGGTCGTTCAGTGCCGCGGGCGGCGGCACCCTCTACGCGCCGCCGGCTGCCGCCCCGGGGGGCCTCGGAGTGTCCGGTGGCCGGTTGGTGCTCGACGGCATGTCCTACCGAGTCCTGGGCGTGAACGCCTACGAGATCGGGACCGAGTGGGGAACCGACGCCGGGTGCGGAGGGATGCTCTCCGACGCCCAGCTCAACGCCTTCTTCGCCTCGCTCCCACCCCGGTCGCTGGTGCGCTTCTGGGCGTTCGAGGGGTCCATGGCGGTGAACGTCATCACCCACCAGATCGACTGGGGCCCGCTGGACCGGATCTTCGCCGCCGCCGCCGCCCACCACCAACTGCTGGTCCCGTCGTTGACCGGGCAGAGCGGCGGGTGCGACAACCAGCACTGGCAGGACCCCTCGTGGTACGAGGGCGGGTTCACCCAGGTGTTCGACGACCCCACTGCCCCCGACGGAGCCACCATGGCCCCGCTCTCGTACTGGCAGTACATGCAGGCCATCGTCACCCGCTACCGGTCGTCACCGGCACTGGGGATGTGGGAGCCGATCTCCGAGCCCGAAGCCTCCACCTGCCCGGCCCAGTACCAGCCGGACGGGTGCAGCGGCCACCAGACGTGCCCGGACGAGACAGCCGCCGCCGCCGCGCTCCGGCACTTCTTCGACGTGGTGGGCGGGGAGATCCACCGACTCGACCCCCGCCACCTGGTCGAGAGCGGCACCCTGGGATCGGGCCAGTGCGGGACCCAGGGCAGTGACTACGCCTACGTGTCGGCCAGCCCCGGCATCGACGTCCTCTCGTACCATGACTACTACGCCTCGACGGAGACGATCGGGGGCGACCAGTGGAACGGCATCGGCGTCCGGATCGACGAAGCGGCTGAGCTGGGGAAGCCCATCATCGGCGGCGAGATGGGCTACGCGCCTGTCACCGGCGTGCCGTCGTGCCCCGATCCCACCGAGCGGGGTTCCGAGCTCGACACCAAGGTCCGGGCCCAGGTCGACGCCGGGTCGAGCGGTGTCCTCCTGTGGGACTGGGTGCCGGTCCGGGCGGCAGCCTGCAACGACGACATCGTCCCCGGAGATCACCTGCTCCAAACGGTCGGAGCGGTCGACTGCACCATCGGGCCGATGGTGCAGCCCGACGACCCCTGCCGGTTGCGCGGCTCCAACGCCGACGCCTGACCGGTGGGCCACGCGGGTGAGATCCGACGGATCCGGCGGAACGTGGCGGGAAGGTGAACTATTGATGAACGCCGAGTTGAACAGTGTGTCAACGTTCCTGAACACTCCGTAAAGTGGTTCGTTATCCACAGGTGGCGTTGTTAGAGTTCGGTCGTGCGGAGCACTGTCATGAGCGCCGACGAGGAACGCCTTCGCCTGCAGGCCAGCATCGACGGACTGGCGGAGATGCAGCCGCTCGTCTCGGCGCAGCGCATCCTGTCGGCCCGGCAACGGGCGGGATGCATCGCCGTGGCGGTCCTCTTCGTGCTGGGCTGCATCATCGATGTGAGGGTCACCGCCACGGTCATCGTCAGCTTCATCACCCTCTTCTACGTGGCGGCCATCGTGTATCGGCTGATGCTGTTCCGGGCGTCCAACCGGCCCAACACCTGCGAGGTGGTCACCGACGACGAGGCCCGGGCGATGCCCGACGAACAGCTGCCGGTGTACACGGTGCTCATCCCCGCCTACGGGGAGCCCGAGGTCATCAACGAGCTGATCCAGCGGGTGACCCACTTCGAGTACCCACCCGACCGCCTGGACGTGAAGCTCCTCATCGAGGCGGACGACAAGCCGACCATCGAGGCCATCTACGAGGCCATGCCGGGCGACCAGTTCGAGCTGGTGCGGATCCCCCCGGCCGATCCCCGCACCAAGCCCAAGGCCCTCAACTACGGGCTCTCCATGGCCCGGGGCGAGTTCGTGGCCATCTACGACGCCGAGGACGAGCCGGAGCCGCTGCAGCTGCGCCGGGCGGTGGTGGCCATGCGCCGCCTCGGCCCCGACGTGGGCTGCATCCAGGCCAAGCTGTCGTACCACAATCCGATGCAGAACATCATCACCAAGTGGTTCACCATCGAGTACGCCCTGTGGTTCTCGTTCTTCCTGCCCGGACTGGCGTCGATGAAGGCGCCGATCCCGCTGGGGGGGACCTCCAACCACTTCCGCCGGGTGGTGCTCCAGGCGCTGGGGGCGTGGGACCCCTTCAACGTCACCGAGGACGCCGACCTGGGGATCCGGATGTTCCGCGAGGGCTACACGGTGCGGGTGCTCGAGTCCACCACCTTCGAGGAGGCTAACAGCGACTTCGTGAACTGGATGAAGCAGCGGTCACGGTGGCTGAAGGGCTACCTCCAGACGTACTTCGTCCACCTCCGTAGCCCGAGGGAGCTCAAGCGCGAACTGGGGTGGAGGGGCCTGATGCACTACACCATGTTCGTGGGGGGCACGCCCATCCTGGCCATGGTCAACCCGATCTTCTGGCTGCTGACCATCCTCTGGTTCGTAGGACGCCCGCCGTTCATCCAGGAGATCTTTCCGGCACCGATCTACTACCTCGGTCTGCTCTCCTGGGCGTTCGGGAACTTTCTGCTGGTGTACGTCACGATCATGAGCTGCCGGATCGGCCACCGGGGGCGGTTGCTGGTCCCCGCCATGCTGGTTCCGCTGTATTGGGTGATGATGTCCATGGCGGCGGTGAAGGCAGCCCTCCAGCTTCTCTGGGCCCCGAACTTCTGGGAGAAGACGGTCCACGGCCTCCACCACGGCCAGCCCGATCGCCAGGACCTGCACTCGTCATGACGCTGGTCGCCGAACGCCCCCCGCCGTCCCGCGCTCCGGTCGGTGGCCCGTCGAGACCCTCCCCGGCCTCCGGACAGGCGCCCCGCCGGCGCGGCATCGGTCGTAGGGTCGGTCGTAGGGTCGCCACCGAGGGGGGGATTGTGTTCCTCCTCTCCTACGGCGTCTACCAGACCATCGCCTGGCTGCTCGACTGGAAGTACCTCTCCTTCGAGGGCGACGCCGTGGCTCGGATGGCCAATGCGTTCTACATGCTGCATTCCCGGGATCCCCACCTCGCCGCCGTCGGCTTCGTGTGGGGCCCGCTGTCGTCGGTGGTGGACCTCCCGCTTCTGCTGTTCAACAGCATCTGGCCGGCGCTCGCCTCGCACGACGTAGCCGGCACCACCATGTCCGCCCTGGCCATGGCGGGTGCCGTCTACCAGCTCAACGCCCTCCTGCGCGAGTGGCAGGTCAACATCGTCCCCCGCCTGCTGCTGACGGTGCTCTTCGCCGGCAGTCCGATGATCCTGATGTTCGGTGGCGACGGGATGAGCGAGGCGCTGTACCTCTTCCTCATGCTGGCCGCCACCCGCTACCTGATGCGGTGGCTCCGCGACGATGACCTGGCATCGTTGGTCTACGCCGCCACGGCGTTGGGGTTCGCCTACCTCGAGCGGAGCGAGCCGGTGGCCGCCGCCGCCTTCGCCGCCCCGTTCGTGTGGTGGGTGACGTTCTCCCGCAGCCCCGGGGACCGGCGCACACGGGTGTGGGCCGGTCTCACCGACGCCACCATCCTGGTGGCCCCGATCGTCACGTGCTTCGTGGCCTGGGCGGCCATCAGCTACGTGATCGTGGGCCAGCCGTTCGAGCAGTTCACCTCCAAGTACGGCAATTCGGCGCTCATTGCCGGCTCCCACATCGCCACGGGCAACGTCTCGACCCGGGTGGTCCACGAGCTTCACGCCATCCTCTACCTGGGCCCGGCGCTGCCGATCATCTTGCTGGCCGCGCTGATCATGGCTGTCTACCGTCGCAACGCCCAGATCTGGGTGCTGGCAACGGTGCTCGGAGGCGGTCTGGCGTTCACCTTGCTGTCGTACCTGGACAACGCCATCTTCCCCTGGTACCGCTACTACATCATGGTGGTGCCGATCGAGGTGCTGCTAGTTGGGAGCATGTTCGCCGTCCCGACTCGGGTCCGTCGAGCGGGGGACCCGGCGACAACCGGTGCGCACCTGAGACTGCTGGCGCAGGGACCGTACGCTCATATCGGCCCGGCCCAGCGGACCCACCCGGCACTAGGGCGCACCGTGTCGGGCGCCGCCATCGCCGCCGTGGTCACACTGGCGTTGCTGGTCCCCTCTATCCCCGGTTCGCTGAAGGGAATGGACAACCCGAACATCGCCCCGGACATCGATCTCTACGTCGGCTATATCTTCCACAAGCATCTCAATGCCCAGGACCGGCAGGCCAAACAGGCGTACGGGGCGGTGGAGTCGATCGCCGACTACATCGACGACCAGCATCTCCCCAACGGCGACGTGGTGGTCGACACCGGTGACAACTGCATCCCCAACGTGGTGACCAACGTCGACAATCCACGGGTCTTCGTCATCACCAACGACCGCGACTTCCAACGGGTGCTCGACGACCCGATCACCTTCGGTGCCCACTACCTGATGGTGCAGGGGGCCGGTTCGGTCCAGACCGATGCCGTCGGACAGCAGTACCCGAACATCGGCAACGTCTCGTGGGCCCACCTCGTCCACACCTTCCCGGCTCGCGGGTACTGCGTCGACTTCCACCTGTACAAGGTGACCGGGCACCCCCAGGGCACGTTCTGATGGTCCGGATGCACTCCGGGGGAGCGAGATGACGTCGACCATCCCCCGGAGCGGCACGGCGGCCGCCGAAGCGTATGGGGCACCGGACGTGCCGACCCCCGCGCTGCCAGAGCAGTCCGACCATGCCACCGACCTGGTACAGCGCTTCATGGAGCGCATCGGCGCCAGTCGGGGGGATGCCTTCGCCCTCCCCGACGATGCCAACGATCCGGCCGCCGTCGGTCGGCTCATCCTCGACGCTTACCGGGACAGCCACCCGCGGTCACCAACAGTCGTCGATCCGATCCCCATCGCGGCCTCGCTCGAGCGAGTGTCCGGGGAGGCCGTCGATCCGGCGGCACCCATCGTCCTGTTCGGGTCGTTGCCGCGCTTCCCGATGCCGGCACCGGCAACGGCACTCGCCCCCGTGGCGGTGCCGGAGGTCGGTGGGGTCAGCTGGCCGTTCCTGTCGGCACCCGCCCCGGTGGCCGTGCCGTCGATCGACGTGATCACGGGCCCGCACCCGCCGGTGTTGCCTCGGGGCCGCCGCCGCCACGCCGCCCCGAGGACCGGCCTCCGGGACGACCACCGCCGGTGGCTGATCACCGCCTCCACCTGGGTTCGCAACATCGGGGCACTGCTCATCCTCTTCGCCGCCTGGCAGCTCTGGGGCACCGCCATCGCCCAGCACCACACCCAGGCCGCCCTGCGCAGCCAGTTCGACGCCAAGGTGGCCACCGCCCCCCACCCGGCCAAGACGTTCACCCTGGCGCCGGCCACCGCCGAGCTGCCCGAGCCGCCCAGCGGCACCGACATGGCTCTCATCCAGGTGCCCGAGATCGGCATCGACCAGGTCGTGGTGTCCGGGACCGACGCCGACGATCTGGCCAAGGGCCCGGGCCACTACATCGGAACCGCCATGCCCGGGCAGGCGGGGAACGTGGCCATCGCCGGCCACCGGACCACCCACGGCGCCCCGTTCAACCGGCTGGCCGAGCTGGCCCCGGGCGACCCCATCTACCTGACCACCCCTACCGGACAGCGATTGACCTACATCGTGGCCCAGACCCCGTACCCGGTGCTCCCGTCGAACACGTCGGTGCTCAACGACTTCGGCGACAACCGGCTGACCCTCACCACCTGCAACCCCGAGTTCTCGGCCGCCCAGCGCCTGATCGTGGTGGCCGAGTACCAGCCCCCCGGCGCCGCCCCCACGGCCCGTCCGGTGGTGGCCAAGGGCTCGGGCACGCCGGTGAACGTGACAGTCAGCGGCGAGGCGGGCTGGAACACCCCGCTCATCCCGCTGGTGCTGTTGGAGCTCGGCCTGCTGGTCGCCCTCGGCCTGTACAGCGGACGCCTGGCCCGGTTCTTCGGGAGGGAGGGCCGGTGGCTGGTGCTGGTGCCCATCTGGCTGGCACTGCTCTTCGCCTTGTTCCAGTCGCTGACCAGCTTCCTCCCTGCCGCCGCCTGACCTGCCGGGGCGGTCGCGGCGAGGGGTCAGACGCGGGTGGTCCCCGGCTGGGGCTGGGGCGTCTGACCCGGAGCCGGCGCGAACGGCGACGGTGGGGACTGTGGTGACGGCACCGACTGTGGCAGTCGGGCCGAAGTGGCTGCCATCGGTCCGGCGGTGGGCACGGCCAGCGACTTGCGGAGCATGGACAGCTCCTCAATCAGCGCCCGGTTGGTGCGGGCGAACCCGTCGATGGTGGCGAGCAGCTGCGCAACCGATTCGGGGGGGATCGGAGCACTGGGCGGAGGTGGCACCGCCTGGGGGGCGTCCGCCGCCGACCGGTGCCGTGCCTCCTCGAGTATCCGGTCCGACTCGGTCCGGGCACCCTGCACGATCGCATCGGCGGCTCGACGGGCCTGGGCGGCGGTCTCGTCGGCGAACCGCTGGGCTTCCAGAATGATGGTGCCGATCTCCGTTTCGGGGGCAGGCGTGCCAATGGGCGTGCCGTTGCTCCTCGGCACTCCCTGGTCGTAGGCGAGACCCATCAGTTCAGTTCCTCCGGTGGTCGGCTCATCACTCAGTCTACCGGCCGACCCTGGGAATTGGCAGGTCCGACGGCGCGAACTCCCAGCGTGCTGACGGCAAACGTTGGGTAAACGGATTGCCGCCAGGTGTCCGTTGGGTGAACTCGGACAGGCTCGACCGGGCCGGGTCAACCTGTACGCTGAGCGCGCCATGGACGCCCAGCCCCGGTTCGACCCGGGATCCGTCGAGACGTTCCGGGTCGTCGATCGCACCTTCGACCCGACCACCCGGACCGCCCGGCTCCGGTACGCCTTCGACGACGGTCGGCAGTTCGAGGAGACGGTCACCTTCGAGACGCCGCCGACCGGCCCGGTGCCGCCGCCGGGTGAGAGCTTCGAGCGGGCGCTGCTCCACCTGCACATCGCTGCAGGGACCAGCTACTACAAGGCGGCAGCCCCGCCGATCGTGGACGTCGAGGGCACCGCCCTCACCGGGGTCGAGCGGGAGTTCCACCGCCGGCTCTACGACGACGGGCTACGCGAGTTCGCGGTGACCAACGGGATGGCGGTCCCGCGCCCGGTGGAGATCCGGTCAGCCGGCCAACGAGCTCCGTCCGCCCCGCCGACATCGCCGGCGCGGACCGGTGGCCTGGTGGTCCCGATCGGCGGGGGCAAGGACTCCATGGTGCTGATCGAGGCGGTGCGGTCCCTCCGGCCCCGGCTGTTCGCCGTCAACCCGCACCCCCTGACCGTCGCCCTGGCCGAGGAGACCGGCCTCGAGCTGCTGGTGGTCCGGCGGCGGCTGTCGCCCGAGCTCCTGGACCTCAACCGGCGCGGCGCCCTCAACGGCCACGTCCCCATCACCGCCATCGTGTCGCTCATCGCCGTGGCCGGGAGCTTCCTCTACGGGTACGACGCCATCGCCATGGCGGTGGAGCGCTCGGCCAGCGAGGAGACCGTCCTGGTCGACGGGGTGCCGGTCAACCACCAGTTCTCCAAGAGCCTGGAGTTCGAGTGGCTCCTAACCGGCCTGGTGACCGGGTCGATCGACCCGGGCCTCGTCTACGGCTCGGCCCTGCGGCCGTACTCGGAGCTGGCCATCGGCCGGGCGTTCGCCGGGCTCGAGCGCTACCACGGCACCTTCTGCAGCTGCAACGCCGCCTTCCGGCAGGGAGCGGCGCCGGAGGACCGGTGGTGCGGCCACTGCCCCAAGTGCCGGTTCGTGGCCCTGGTGCTGGCACCCTTCATGAGCCCCGAGACGGTGGCGGCGATCATCGGGCGCGACCTGTTCGCCGACCCCAGTCAGGTGGCCGGGTTCGCCGCCCTGATGAGCGACGAGGACAAGCCGTTCGAGTGCGTGGGCGAGCGCCGCGAGTCGGCCGTGGCCCTGCGCCTCCTTTCCGAGCTCCCGGCCTGGAGGCAGTCGGTGGTGGTCACCGCCCTCGCCGGGCGCGCCCGGTCCCTGGTGTCGGAGGCGGACGTGGTGGCCGCCCTGACCCCGGCCGCCCGGCTCGACTACCCGGATCCCGAGGTGGCCGCAGCGGTGGCAGCCCTGCTGACCGGGGCGCCATGACCCTCGACCAGCTCTGCGCCCGGCGGGTGGCGGTCTGGGGGGTGGGCGCCGAGGGCCTGGCCCTGGCCCGGCTGCTGCTGGGCCGGGGGGTCGTCCCCACCCTCGTCGACGACCGGGGACACCAGGTGGAGCCAGCGGTGGCCGCCGCCGTCGGCGCCGAGCTGCCGGTGCTGCTCCCTGCCGAGGTGGGGTGGGCGTCGGTGGACGTGCTGGTGCGGTCGCCCGGGGTCAGCCGGTACCGACCGGAGCTGGTGGCGGCGGAGGCGGCCGGAGTGACGGTGACCACCGCCATGGCCGTCTGGCTGGAGGACTTCCACCACGCCGCCGTGCTGGCGGTGACCGGCACCAAGGGCAAGAGCACCACCGCCTCGCTGGCCGCCTCCATCCTCGAGCACCAGGGCCGGTCGGTGGCCCTGGTCGGCAACATCGGCGAGCCGGTCACCGAGCTCTACGGCCGCCCGCCGGTCGACGTCTACGTGGTCGAGGTGTCGTCGTACCAGGCGACCGACGTCACCGTGTCGCCGAGGGTCTGCGTGCTGACCAGCCTGGCCCCCGACCATCTGGACTGGCACGGCGGCGTGGACGCCTACTATCGCGACAAGCTCCGGCTGGTGACCGCCGGACCCCCCGGCGCCCTGGCGGTCAACGCCGACAGCCCCGAGGCGCTCCGCCGGACGGCCGACCGACCGGACCGGCTGCTGTTCGGCTCCACCGGCCGGGTGCGGGCGGCGCCGTCGGGCATCGTGTCGGTCGACGGCGAGCCGGTGGTGGACGCCGGGCGGCTCCGCGTCCCCGGCGCCCACAACGTGTCCAACCTGTGCGGCGCCATCGCCGGCGTCCTGCTGGTGTCGGGTGCGGCGCCGCCGGCGGCGGTGGAGGCGGCGGTCGATGGGTACCGGGGCCTGCCCTCGAGGTGCCGGACGGTGGGGGTCCGAGACGGGATCGAGTTCGTGGACGACGCCCTCGCCTCCAATCCGTTCGCCACGGTGGCGTCCCTCGGGGCCTTCCCGGAGCGTGAGCTGACCGTCATCCTGGGTGGCGCCGACCGGGGGACCGACCCGACCGAGCTGCTCCTGGCCCTCGGGCGGCGACGGCCGGCTCCCCGCCTGGTCGTCCTCGGCGGCGCCGACGACCGGGCCACCGCCGCCCTGTCGGCCCCCGGCTCCGGCGTGGCCGCCGAGGTGGCCACCGACATGGCCGACGCGGTGCGCATCGCCACCGCGGTCACCCCGTCCGGTGGCGTGGTGCTCTTCTCGCCGGCCGCCCCCACCCCGTCCGGTGGCGGTGGCTACCGCCAGCGGAGCCGGGAGTTCGTGCGGGCGGCGGGTGTGGGAGAGAGCTCGCCCGACCAGTAGCCCCGGTCAGCGTCACCACACCGACCTGGCCGCTGTCGCCCACGTCCCGGTTCACCCCCCGGCTGAGGGCGCAGGAGCGGGACGAGACGCGATTTCGCCACCGCACGTGCTGATCGTCTTGGTCATCGGCCACAGTCAGTGCGAAATCATCACGACACGTGGTGACATGTCCACGAGAAGTGGTATCCAGCCACAATTAGGGTTTTCTCACCACAATTAGTGGCAAGTTGCACCAAGAGTGATATTATCAACACGCTCCGCTCAAGGGCCCGTCACGCATCGACGATGTCCAGAGGGAAGCACATATTCAGAACCACATATTCAATTGCTCAATAACGGGGGGTCAATCAGATGGACGTAACGCGGCGCATTCGCGCCAACAAGGGAGGGCTGGTGGCTTCGCTGGCGGCGGTGGCAGCCCTCGGCTTAACGGCTACGCTCACGCTCGGCGGGTTCAGTGCCGGGATCAACAACAGTTCCAGCACCTTCAGCTCCGCCACCATCCAGCTCGAAGAGGGCAATGGCACGACCACTTGCTACTCGACGGGTTCAGGAGCGGGTGGCACGGTGACGGCTACCAACACGAACACCACCTGTTCGATCAACGCCCTCGTCGGGACACTCGACCAGGTACCCGCCGGCGCTTCGCTGACGACGACGCTCACGTTCACCAACGCCGGCAACCACAACGCCACGGTGGCCTCGATGGTGACGGGCGCCTGTACGGCGGCGGCGGCTTCGGACGCCAACGGCTACGTCGGTTCGGACACCGCCGGCTTCTGCGGCAAGGTCGACGTCACGGTGGCCAACACCACCACCGGGGCGACCGACAAGTGCGTGTACCCGACCCAGGCGGCTGCGTGTCCGGCGCTGTCGAGCGCCAACACCCTGTCCGGGTTGGCCAGCACCACGTTCAATGCCGTCCCCTTGACTACCTTGGCCGCAGGGGCGTCGGCCACCTACGTGGTGACGGTCCAGCTCGACACCACGGCCACCAACATCGACCAGGGGCTCACCGCCACTGAGCCGTTCACCTGGAGCATCAGCCAGTAGTCGACCGGGTCACGACGGCTCCCGAGGCTCCCCGTAGGTGGGGCCCGGGGGTCGTCGGACCCGGCAGGCTCCGGAAGGCATGACCATGCCAGCGACACGGTTCACCGCACGGCGGGCGGTGCGCAGCGGGATGGGCTCTCTCGGGGTACTGGGCCTGTCGTTGCTCGTCCTCGGCACCGCCGCCGGGGCGGCGGTGTTCAGCGCCGCGATGTCGTCCACGACCACCTCCTTTTCCTCTGCCACCTTGCAGGTAGAGGGGACAGTGGGTGCCAACCACTGCTACTCGACGGGCACGGGCTCGGGTGGCACGGTGAGCACCAACTCGTCCGCCTGCACCAGCGGGTCCCCGGTTCCCACCGGATCTCTCTCTTCCACGGCATCTTCTTCGGCTACCACCACGCTTGGGTCCCCGGGGACGACCAATGCCTTGGCGGCGACGCTGGCCTCGGCCTCGTGCGGGGTAGCCCAGCTCTCCGACTCGCAGTCGGCCACCGATTGGACCGGGACGGGACCGGACACCGCCCTGGCGTTCAACGGGCTCACCTACCAGGCCGCCGGCCCGCTCGGTACTCAGGCCATCACCACGGACGGGTCGACGGGGTGGGGAGAGACGACCACGGAGTACACCAACCCGGAGAGCCTCACCGTTCTGGCGTGGATCAAGACCACCTCGGCGCAGGGGGCCGTCGCCGGGTTCGCCAGCTCCCAGAACCCGACCACCGGCACCCCGGCGGAGCACGACCGCCAGCTGTGGATCGACCCGACCGGCAAGCTCGTGTGGGGCGTGTACGACGGGGCCGTCGACCAGCTCACCAGCACGTCGGCGGTGGACACCGGAAGCTGGGTGTTCGTGGCCGCCACGGTGGGGAGCGCCGGCACCTCCCTCTACGTGAACGGCACCGAGGTGGCCTCGGCGGCGGCAGTCACGGCGGCGCAGAGCTACAGCGGGTGGTGGAGCCTCGGCTATGCCTCGCTGGTCGGTTGGAGTGACATACCCGCCAACTACTACTTCAACGGCTCGATGGCGCAGGTGGCCGTGGTCCCGTCGCAGCTCACCACCACGCAGGTGTCGAACCTGTACGCCGACAACACGCTGTCGACCTACACCGCCGGGGTGAACGCTCTCGGCCCGGCCAACAACTGGGCGCTCAACGACTCGGGCTCGGTCCCCTACGAAGGATCGGTGCCTGGGGCTACGGCGTCGACGACCCTGGTTGACGCCTCCGGCAATGCCAATACCGGCACGGCCCAGGGCGGCGTGACCCTCGGAGCGACCGGTCCGGCGACGCTGGGCGGCAGCGCCATTGCCCTCAACGGCTCGACGGGCTACGTGCAGACGACCAAGTCGTACGCCAACCCCGAGGGGTTCTCCGAAGTCGCCTGGTTCAAGACCAGCAGCGCGTCGGGCGGCACCATCATGGGGTTTACCAACGTCCAGGGAAACGGCGCCCCGGCCGAATCGGACCGCATGGTCTGGGTCGACAACACCGGTCACCTGGTGTTCGGGGTGTTCTCCGGCGCCTCGGTAGAGGTGACCTCCCCCGGCACGTACAACAACGGCGCATGGCACATGGTGGTGGCCGAGATCGGCCCGTCGGGGATGGAGCTGTGGGTCGACGGGACCGAGGTGGCCACCAACTCCTCGGTCACCACCGCTCAGACCTACACCGGCTACTGGCACCTCGGCTGGGGATCCGATTCGGGGGGCTGGGCCGATCCACCGACGAGCAACTACCTGTCCGGCTCTCTGAGCCAAGCCGCGGTGGTCCCCGCACAGCTGGTGACCTCGCAGATCTCCACCCTCTACAACGCGGGAAGTGCCGCAGCGTTCGGGATGGACATGGGACAGCTCGCCCCCACCTCGTACTGGCCCCTTCAGGACTCGGCCTCCAACATCTGTGGGACCAGCGAGATCACGGTGCAGCAGACGGTGGGAGCCACCAATACCTGCATCTATCCTTCGGCGGCCGGAGCCTGCGTGGCCCCGAGCGCCGCCTACCTGGTGACCGGACTGGGCGTGCGCTCGATCACGGCTCCGACATCGACCACCTCGGTGACCATCACGATCAAGATGATGCTGAGCGCAGCCTCGCCCACGGGAGTGCTGGGACTGCACGAGCTGGCGGACATCGGCTTCGGAACCACCAAGTCCCCAACGCTGTGGTCGGCTCAGATCGCCTACTCGAGCGCGTCGGTGCAGCTGTGACGCCGGGACGATCATGACCGCCACCGCCGTCCTGCCAGCCAGTGACACCACACCGAAGGAGACCACCGGTGCGCCTCGGCACCGCCGCACCGGTGGGATCGCCCATCTGGTCGCGCTCGGCGCCGTGGTCCTGGCGGTGACGTCGATGCTGAGTTGGGACCTCTCCGGTGGGCGCCTGCTGGTGATGGCGACGCCCTCGATGTGCCCCGCCGTCTGTGTGGGGTCGCTGGTGGCGGACCGGCCGCTGCAAGGTGCCGTGCACGTGGGTGAGGTGGTCACCTTCCACCCTCCGGGTACCCAATCCGAGACCTACACGCACGAGATCTCCCATGTCTTCACCAACGGGATGATCCAGACCCGCGGGGTGGGGAACCCCGAGCACGACCCGTGGCTCATCACCCGGTCCGACATCGTGGGGGAGAAGGTCTTCAGTGTCTGGGGACTGGGGTGGGTCCTGAAGGCCCTACCGCTGCTGGCGGTCGGAGTGCTGGCCTGGGTGCTGGCACGCCCGTGGATCGCGCCACGCGCTCGGCGGGCATGGGACCGGGGATGGATGACCGTCCTCACGGTGCTCCCGCTCTGGGTGCTCCGCCCGATGGTGATGGCCACGGTCCTCTCCACCGCTCCCGACGCCGCCCACCGGCACTGGCTGCGTGCCACGG
>JBKQTE010000031.1:0-68439 GCA_052143315.1 Acidimicrobiales bacterium
ACCGTGGTCGGTCCTGGCAGGGCTGCTGGTCGGCGGAGCTGCGTCGCTCGGCTGCAGCGCTACCCACCCGTCATCGACACCTCCCGACCCGACGCCGAGCTCAGCGTCGACCCCCAGGGGAACCCCCGTCGCCGGGAGCGTGACGGTTGCCGAACGTGGCGAGGTTCAACGGTGGAGGGGCGAACCGAGCCACGGCACAGCCTGTTCGGCCGCCTCGGTGGCCAGTGCCTCCGTCGAGAACTGGCGACCGGAGAAGTACTCGATCTGGGTCCAGGCCCCCATGTCCTCGGGGTCTCTGCGGAACTCTTCGAAGCCGAAGCTCCCGTCGGGACGCCGGAAGATGTCGACGCACCTGTCGGCCTCGCGGTTCTGGCGGCTGGCGAGCACGGTCCAAGACCTGTCCAGGCGTGCCGACATGATCGAAACGGTATTCGGTCCAACTGCGCACCGCACCGTTCGGCGAGTACGCATGTGGGCGCTACGAGGCCCGAAGGTGGCGGAAGTCGGCGTCTGACCAGTCGCCGTTGCAGACACTGCATCGCCAGCTCAACCCATTGCCGGAGATCCGAGCTGAGCGCACGATCAGCTTCGGCACCTCCTGCGACCCGCAGTGGGGGCAGATTCGAAACACTTCAGGATCGCTCATTCGCCGACCTCCGACTCGGTGGCTGTGTGCTGCTCTGGACCTCTCTGAACAGAATCGACAGTAGCGCCGGGATCTTTAGCAATCTGGTCACCCGAGCGGTACTCCACGACGACCGCCGGCTCTGAGATCGTGGCGCGATCCATGCATTCAGGGCCAGAGCCGAGCACCGGTCCGACCGGCGCCGGTCAGCGGGGGAGGAAGTCCGTCAGGAGCTCGTTGACGGCGTCGGGCGCCTCGAGCTGCATCCAGTGGCCCGGTCCTTCCATGCGCTCGTAGCGCCATGGACCGTCCACGTTGTCGGCGGATCGGGTCATCTGGCCCTCGGTGAGTGCGAAGTCACCCGTGCTCCACACCCCCATGGTCGGTGCCTGCACCGCCGGGAACTCGAGACCCGGACCCACGTACGACTCGGGTGGGACGTTGGCCCGGTACCAGTTGAGCGCCGGGGTGAGCGAACCGTTGGCCTCCAGTTCGGCGATGACGGCGTCGGCGTCGGGGTGACGGCCCCAGCGGCGGAAGTTGCCCCAGTCGTCGTCCGACAGCCACTGTTCGGCGACGCCGGGGAACTGGAACAACAGCATGTACCACGACTTCTCGTACTGCTCGAAGCCGTCGGAGCGGAAGGTGGCCGGGTGCCCGACCGACAGGGCGACCAAGTGGTCGACCCGGTCGGGCACGAACGACCCCATCACCCAGGTGGCTGCCGCGCCCCAGTCGTGGCCCACGATGTGCGCCCGCTCGACGCCGACGTCGTCGAGCACGGCCGTGATGTCGCCGGCCAGGGCCAGCAGGCCGTAGGCCTCGGCCCCATCAGGCTTGTCGGAAGCGCCATAGCCCCGCATGTCGGGCACGATCACCTGGAAACCCTCCGCTGACAGCGCCGGCACCTGGTTACGCCACATCCGGCCCGAATCGGGGAACCCGTGCAGCAGCAGGACGGGCCGGCCATCGCCGGTCACCTCGTAGTGGATCCCCACCCCGTCGTTCTCGGTCCTCATGGCGGCTCCTTGCGATCGACCTCGCCGGTCGAGGCGCGCACCAGAAGTGTTCCAGACGACACCGGTCGGGACACCCTCCGGTCGGGGTTGGTCGGCACCGGCGGCCAGGTGTCGCCGGTGATGGCGGGGAACACCCGGCCGTCACCGGCGGAACGTCCGGCCAGGAGTCGGCCCACCACCGCGGCCACGGTGGCGACAAGGGCCAGCCTCAGCGCCCATCGAAGAAGGGTTCTCGACATCCCCTCACACTAACGGGGGGCGTGATCGGGCCCGTTGGGCGCCAATTGACCTCCTCGAGTGGTCAGGTCACGCCGCAGCGTGCTGATTTCGAGAAAATCTGGACAATCGTTTGCATCTTGTCCTCCGGGGAAGAAATCTGTGGAGGTCGGCGGGGGGAAAGACCCGACGGCCATGGTCCCCTGAGCCTCCCAGCGCCGCCCATCTCCCCTGCCCCTCGCGATGGTCGGCGCTGGTGGCCGGGGGCACCGCTCAGCGGGTGGTGGGAAGCCAACCCGGTCGGGTGGTCTCGTAGGAGGCGATCTCGTCCTCGTACCGCAGAGTGAGACCGATGTCGTCCCACCCGTTGATCAGCCGTTCCCGGGTGAACTCGTCGAGGGGGAAGGTCGTCTCGATGCCGGCCGCCGGGGCACCCACGGTGCCGCCGGCCACGTCGATGGTGATCTCTAGCGACGGGTCGGCCTCTACCGCGTCGAGTAGCGCCCGGCCGGCCTCGGGGCTCACCTGCACCGGTACCAGACCGGCCTTGGTGCAGTTGTTGCGGAAGATGTCGGCGAACCGTGACGAGATGACGGCGCGGAACCCGTAGTCCTGCAGGGCCCAGACGGCGTGCTCCCGTGAGGAGCCGGTGCCGAAGTTGGCCCCTGCCACCAAAATGGTGGCCCCGGCGTACTCCTCGCGATTGAGCACGAAGTCGCGGTCGTCGCGCCACTCGGCGAACAGGCCGGCACCGAACCCCGTGCGCTCCACCCGCTTCAGCCAGTCCGACGGGATGATCTGGTCGGTGTCGACGTCCGACCGGTCGAGCGGCACGGCGCGACCGGTGACGACGGTCACGGCTTCCATCAGTCGAGCTCCTCGGGGGTGGCGAAGTGTCCGGCCACCGCGGTGGCGGCGGCGACGGCGGGGGACACCAGGTGGGTCCGGCCCCCGCGTCCCTGGCGGCCCTCGAAGTTCCGGTTGGAGGTGGACGCCGCCCGCTCGCCCTGGCTCAGCTTGTCGGGGTTCATGGCCAGGCACATCGAGCATCCGGGCTGTCGCCAGTCGAAGCCGGAGGCGGTGAAGACGGCGTCGAGACCCTCCGCTTCGGCCTGGGCCTTGACCCGGTGGGAGCCCGGCACCACCAGGGCCCGCAGCCCGCTCCGGACCCGGCGGCCCCGGAGGACGTCGGCCGCCGCCCGGAGGTCCTCGATGCGCCCGTTGGTGCACGAACCGATGAACACGGTGTCGACCGCCACCTCGTGGAGGGGAGTGCCGGCGGTGAGCCCCATGTACTCGAGGGCACGGGACGCGGACTCCCGCTCCGCCGGGTCGTCGAAGGAGCCGGGGTCGGGGATCGAGGCGTCGATCCGGGCCACCTGCGCCGGATTGGTCCCCCACGTCACGTGTGGGACCAGGTCCGACCCGTGGAGGGCGACCTCCTTGTCGAAGGTGGCGCCGGCGTCGGTGGGGAGGGTGCGCCACTCGGCCAGGGCCTCCTCCCAGGCGGCGCCCTCGGGGGCGTGGTCACGCCCGTCGAGGTAGGCGAAGGTCGTCTCGTCGGGGGCGATCATCCCGGCACGGGCGCCCGCCTCGATCGACATGTTGCAGACCGTCATCCGGCCCTCCATGGAGAGCGAGCGGACAGCCGAGCCGCGGTACTCGATGACGTGGCCCATCCCGCCACCGGTGCCGATCTCGCCGATGATGGACAGCACCAGGTCCTTGGCGGTCACCCCGGAGGGGAGCGTGCCGTCGACGGTCACCGACATGGTGGCCGGCCGGCGCTGCGGAAGGGTCTGGGTGGCCAGCACGTGCTCGACCTCGCTGGTCCCGATGCCGAAGGCCAACGCCCCGAAGGCGCCGTGGGTGGAGGTGTGGCTGTCACCGCAGACGATGGTCATCCCCGGTTGGGTCAGCCCCTGCTCCGGCCCGATGATGTGGACGATGCCCTGGTTGGCGTCGCCCATCGGGTAGCAGGTGATCCCGAACTGGCGGCAGTTGGCCGCCAGCACCTCGAGCTGCTTGGCCGAGATCGGGTCGGCCACCGGCTTGTCGATGTCCACGGTGGGGACGTTGTGGTCGGCGGTGGCGAGGGTCAGATCGGGGCGGTGGACCCCCCGGCCGGCCAGGCGGAGTCCGTCGAACGCCTGCGGGGAGGTGACTTCGTGGATCAGGTGGAGGTCGATGAAGAGGATGTCGGGCTCGTCGCCCGTGCCGGCGTGGACGACGTGACGGTCCCAGACCTTCTCGGACAGGGTGCGCGGGGCCCCGCTCATCGGGCTCAGCCCCCCACCGAGACGATCTCGACCCGCAAGGTCCCGCCGGGCGCCGCGTAGTCCACGGTGTCGCCGGCGGAGTGGCCGATCAACGCCTGGCCGAGCGGGGAGCCGGGGGAGACGACGGTCAGGTCGCCCTGGCGCTCCTCGATGGAGCCCACGAAGAACTGCTGGGTGTCGTCCTCGTCGTCGCCCTCGTAGCGGAGGGTGACCACCGACCCCTGCGCCACAGTGCCGTCGGAGGGGGTCCCGCCGTCGACCACCTCGGCGTGCTTCAGCATCGCCTGGAGCTGGCGGATTCGGGCCTCCATCTTTCCCTGGCTGTCCTTGGCGGCGTGGTAGTCGCCGTTCTCCTTCAGGTCGCCGAGGGCGCGGGCCGCCTCGATGGCGTGGGCGATCTCCACCCGCCCGCGGGTGGTCAGGTCCTCCAGCTCCGCCTGGAGCCGTTCGTAGGTGTCACGGGTGAGCTGGGTCGCAGAGGTGTCGCTCATGGCGTCCCAGGCTAACGGCTGCGAGGGGCGTTGCCGTCCCGTCGCCGCCCCCGCCCGGGGCGCCGGACGGGACAGGCCGGCCGATGGCAGACTCTCTGCCCACAAGGTGAGACGAGGGGTCGAGACGTGGCCGACGTACAGGGGAGCTGGGACAAGCAGTACGACGGGGTGGCCGCCACACTGGCCGCCAGCCTCGACCGCGGTACCGACGTCGGCGCCTCGGTGGCCGTGCTGGTCGGCGGCGAACCGGTGGTGGACATCTGGGGCGGCTTCGCCGACGAGGCCCGTACCACGCCCTGGGAGCGGGACACCATCACCAATGTCTGGTCGACGACCAAGACGATGACGTTCGTGTGTGCGCTGATGCTCGCCGATCGCGGCCAGCTCGACTTCCACGCCCCGGTGGCCAACTACTGGCCGGAGTTCGCCGCCGGTGGGAAGGAGGCCGTGGAGGTCCGCCACCTGATGGGGCACACCGCCGGCCTGCCCGGGTGGACCGAGCCGCTCCGCTCCGAGGAGCTGGCCGACTGGGACCGGTGCACGTCGCTGCTGGCCGCTCAGGAGCCGTGGTGGGAGCCGGGGACCGCTTCCGGCTACCACGCCGTGACCCAGGGCTACCTGATCGGCGAGGTCGTTCGTCGCATCACCGGCCGGTCGATCGGGACCTTCTTCGCCGACGAGGTGGCCGGGCCGCTCGGTGCCGACTTCCACATCGGGCTACCCGAGGAGGAGGACCGGCGGGTGTCGTTGGTGATCCCGCCGCCGGCCATCGACCTCGCCGCGCTGCAGCCGACCGAGTACGCCCTGCGGGCGCTGGCCAACCCGCCCATGGATGCCTGGCTGAGCCACCAGGATTGGTGGCGCCGGGCGGAGATCCCGGCGGCCAACGGGCACGGGAACGCCCGTTCGGTGGCCACCGTCCAGTCGGTCATCGCCGGCCGGGGCGCGGCCCGGGGGACGCGGCTGCTGTCCGAGGAAGGGTGCCGCCCCATCTTCGAGGAGCAGGCCAACGGGACGGACCTGGTGCTCGGGACGCCGATCCGCTTCGGCATGGGGTACGGCCTGGGCAACGAACTGGTGCCGCTCGGTCCGGCCGCCTGCTACTGGGGCGGCTACGGCGGGTCCATCGTGGTCATCGACCAGGAGACCGACCTTACCGTCGCCTACGTGATGAACCGGATGGAGAGCGGGCTGGTGGGCGATCTGCGAGGGGCGAGCCTGGTGGCCGCCGCCGTGCAGGGGCTGGTCAACGGCAGCTAGGCGGGCGGTTCAGGTGACCCGGACGTGCGGCCCCGGGACGGTCGGCCGCCCGTGGCTCAATGGACGGGGTCGGCGGCGACGGTCCCGGCGGTGATGGCGTCGACCAGGGCCCGGTGGTCCCGCTGGTTCTGATCGGCGTAGGTGCCGGCGAACCTGGTCAGGGAGCGGTCGATGGCGTCCCCGGAGCCGAGATAGGCGGCGATGGCGATGGCGTCGCCCGACCTGGCATGGGCGCGGGCCAGCGTCCAGGCGCACATCTCCCCGTAGATCCCCAGTACCTTCGGTGGCATGCCGTCGACGTCGGCCGACGCCTTCCAGTCCCACAGCTGGCGCATGTAGAAGTCGCGCGAGGAGCCGTCGGGCCCCACCGCCCGGTGCCACCCGAGCAGGACGTCGCTGGCCGCCTGCATCAGCCTTTGGCCCTCGACCACCCGCTGCCCGTGGTTGGTGAAGCGGCTCTTGCCCACGAACGGCTCCAGTACCGAGGCATCCGCCTCCTTCACCTGCAGGAACAGCGGGTCGCCCGTGTCCCGGCCGACGAACAGCGCCACCCAGCACCGGGTGCCCACGCTGCCCACCCCGACCACCTTGCGGGCCAGGTGCGAGTACCGGTAGGTCTCGAGCAGGTGGCGACGGTCGCCCTGGAGGGTGCGGCGGTAGGCCCGCAGCGACGTGCGGACAGCGTCCTCGACCTTCCACGCCTCGGCGTCGGAGAAGAGCTCCTCCACCGGTACCAGCAGCGGTGGGTCGCTGAGGAACCGCAGCTCGCCGTCGACCGAGTGGGTCAGCTTGGCCGACGCCTTCAGCCGGTCCTTGGTCTCCGCCTTGGCGGCGACGCGGCTGAGGTTCTCGAGCACGCCGGCGCCGACCTCGGCTCCCCAGCGGGCCTTGATCCCCTCGCCGTCGAGCTTGGCGTACCAGATGTCGAGGTTGTGCATCCCGGCGAACTCCGACATCGCCTGGCGGTACTGGCGGGCGGCCTGCCCGATGATGGTGGCACGCTGGCCGTCGCTGCAGCCCCGCGACCGGGCGGCGATCTCGACGCTGGCCACCAGGCGCTTCAGGTCCCACTCGAAGGGCCCCCGGGTCGTCTCGTCGAAGTCGTTGACGTCGAAGACCAGGTCGCGCTCGGGGGAGGCGAACCCGCCGAAGTTGGCCAGGTGGGCGTCGCCGCACAGCTGCACGACGAGCCCGGTGTCGGCGGCGGCGGCCAGGTCGCCGGCCATCACCGCCGCCGCGCCACGGAAGAAGGCGAACGGGCTGGCGGCCATCCGCCCGTAGCGGATGGGCAGCAGCGACTGCTCGCGAGCCACCGCCTGGCGCTCGAGGATGCCCAACGGGTCGCGAGGGGTGGCGTCCGGCGACCACTCGGCATGGTCCGAACGCTTCAGGCGCGACCGGGCCTGCCGGCCGGCGACGGCCCGGTCCTCGGGGGTCAGGTACTCGGTGAGCCGGGCGGTGGGGCTCACCGAACCGCCCCGTGCCGCCCCAGCCGTCGGCTTCCCACGTCACGGCCCTGCGCCTCTGCGTCCATCGCTGCCCCCATCGGCCGGACCCCCACGGTCCGACGGCTTCGCCGTCCGACCGGTGGAGGTGTCGAGGAGGATCATCGTAGACAGCCGACCGTCGCGGATGGAGGGGAAGCCGGCCGGCACGACCGGTGCGGCTGCCCTAGGGTCGCGTCGGTCGGGCGGCCCCGCCGTCACGACGTCGGGCGGGGGATCGGCAAGGACGGTCCCCATCAACGGGAGGTCGACCATGCCGCTGCACGAACGAATCAAGGTCCGGGCCCAGCTCAACGACTCGCTGTTCGCCTCCAAGGCGCTCCGGGCCGAGTTACCCAAGTACCGGTTCCCGGCCCACGAGACGGTGCCGGAGATAGCCGCCGAGGCCATCGAGGACGAGCTCCTCCTGGACGGCAACTCCCTGCAGAACCTGGCCACCTTCTGCCAGACCTGGGAGGAGCCCCAGGTCCACCGGCTCATGGACCTGTCCATGAACAAGAACCTGATGGACAAGGACGAGTACCCCCAGTCGGCGGAGATCGAGCGGCGGTGCGTGCACATGCTGGCCGACCTCTGGAGCGCCCCCGACTCCGCCAACACCGTCGGCGCCTCGACCATCGGCTCGTCGGAGGCGTGCATGCTGGCCGGCCTGGCCGCCAAGTGGCGATGGCGGGCAGAGCGGGAGGCCGCCGGCCTTCCCACCGACAAGCCCAACATGGTGTGCGGCCCGGTCCAGGTGGTGTGGCACAAGTTCGCCCGCTACTGGGACGTCGAGATGCGTGAGATCCCCATGGCCCCCGGCAGGTACTGCATGGAGCCCGAGCAGATGCTCGAGCTGATCGACGAGAACACCATGCTGGTGGTGCCTACCTTCGGGGTGACCTACACCGGCGCCTACGAGCCGGTGCTCGAGCTGTCACAGGCGCTCGACCGGCTGCAGTCCGACAAGGGGTGGGACGTGGACCTCCACGTCGACGGGGCCAGCGGCGCCTTCCTGGCCCCCTTCGTCGCCCCCGAGGTCGAGTTCGACTTCCGGATCCCCCGGGTGAAGTCGATCAGTACCTCCGGCCACAAGTTCGGCCTCGCCCCCCTCGGCGTGGGCTGGGTGGTGTGGCGGGACGTCGCCGAGCTCCCCGAGGGGCTGATCTTCCACGTCACCTACCTGGGGGGCGATATGCCCGACTTCCAGATCAACTTCTCGCGCCCGGCCGGGCAGATCATCGCCCAGTACTACGACTTCATCCGGCTCGGCCGCGACGGCTACGCCCGGGTGCACCAGGCCTGCTACGACACCGGGGCCTGGCTGGCCAAGGAGATCCTCAAGCTCGGGCCCTTCGAGCTGCTGTGCGAGAGCACGCCGTCCACCGGCATCCCGGCCGTCACCTGGCGGATCAAGGAGGGCGAGGACCCGGGCTTCACCCTCTACGACCTGGCCGACCGGCTCCGGGTACGGGGGTGGCAGGTGCCGGCCTACCCGCTGACCGGCTCGGTCTCCGGGGTGACCGTCCAGAGGGTCCTGGTCCGCCAGGGCCTCGACCGCGACATGGCCTCGATCCTGCTCGCCGACTTCGCCGCCTCGGTGGCCCACTTCGACAAGCACCCGGTGTCGGTGGCCATGAGCCCCGAGGAGGCCGGGGGCTTCAACCACCTGTAGGCCCCAGCGGCGGGTACATCCCGCGCACCGGCGGGCTCGCCATCGAAGCCCACGCCGCCGCCGGGCTCCCGCCAGGCCTACAATGCATCGCCGCCCACATCCGGCCGGTCCGGCTGGAGTGCCGGGCGGTGGCAGGTTCAACGTCGCTCGACCACCACATACTGTCCGGGCTCCCAACTCTCCCGGGTCGCAGTCCTACCAAGGGGGTTCCCCACCATGCTCGCGTCTTCGTACCCGCTGCTCGACGTCTTTTGGACGATGCTCGAGTTCTTCCTGTTCTTCATCTGGATCTGGCTGCTGATCATGGTGTTCTCCGACATCTTCCGCAGTCACGACATGGGCGGCTGGGCCAAAGCGCTGTGGTCGATCTTCATCATCATCTTCCCGTTCCTGGGCGTCTTCATCTACCTGATCGCCCGCGGCTCGAGCATGCACGAGCGTGCGGCCAAGCAGGCCCTGGCACAGCAGCAGGCGTTCGACGCCTACATCCGCCAGACCGCCGGTTCCAGCGGTGGAGCCAACACCGCCGACCAGCTGGTCAAGCTGGCCGAGCTGAAGAGCCGGGGTGTGCTGACCGACGCCGAGTTCGAGGCACAGAAGGCCAAGATCCTGGGCTGACCCGCCTTGCGGCACCGGGGCCCGGACGGGCTCGGCACCGGGGCCGTCCGAGTGGTTGGATAGCTTGGCGATGAGCAGCGCGACCGGCACCGGCGGCGACAAGCGACCCCGCTCCTTCGAAGCGCAGTTCGAGGAGCAGCAGGCCAGTCCGTTCCCGTGGAAGGCCGTCGTCAAACGGGCGGTGGTGGTCGCCGTGGCCGGGGTGGCCCTGTACCTGGTGGCGCCCAGCGTCATCGCCGTCCTCCATTCGTGGCCCCGCCTGGTCACCCTCACCCCCATCTGGCTGGTGGTGGCCCTGATGGCCGAGGTCGGCCACTTCGCCTGCACCTTCTCCCTCCAGCGGATCGCCCTCCGGACCAAGGCGTGGTTCCCGGTGGTCACCGCCCAGCTGGCCGGCAACGCCATCAGCCTGATCGTGCCCGGGGGAGCCGCCCCCGGGGCCGCCGTCCAGTTCCGGATGCTGGCGGCCAGCGGCATGGACGCCGCCGACGCCGTGGGCGGACTGACCGCCTTCTCGCTGCTCGGCATCGCCGGCCTGCTGGCGCTGCCGGTGCTGGTGCTGCCGATCCTGCTCTTCGGCTCGCCGGTCAGCTCCGGCCTCTACATCCTGGCCATCATCGGGGCGGTGGCCTTCGTGCTCTTCACCGGCTTCAGTGCGGTGGTGGCCGCCGCCAACGCCCCGCTCGAGTGGCTCGGCCGAGCCATCCAGGCCATCCGCAACCGCCTCTTCCGCCGCCGGCCGCCGATGACCGGGCTCCCTGACCGTCTTCTCGAGCAGCGAGACCTCATCCGATCGGTGCTGGGCAGGCAGTGGTGGCAGGCCACCCTCCTCTCCGCCGGTCGCCTGGCCCTCGACTACCTCTGCCTGCTGGGGTGCGTGCGGGCGGTGGGCAGCCACCCGCGGCCATCGCTGGTGCTGCTGGCCTACGCGGTGGCCGGGGTCATCGGGCTGGTCCCGATCACCCCCGGCGGGCTGGGGATCGTCGAAGCCAGCCTCAGTGGGCTGCTGGTGTTGGTCGGGCTGACCGCCGGCGAGGCGGTGCTGGCCACGCTGGCGTACCGGCTGGCCTCCTACTGGATCCCGCTCATGGCCGGGCCGGTGGCCTACGCCCTCTTCAAGCGGCGGTACCGGGATCCGGGGCCGCCGGGCATGCCGTCGGCCGCGCCGTCGCCGCTCTGACCGGCGAACGCCGGACGGTGCCTAGCTGAGGTCGACCTCGCCGTCGGTCCGGAGCGTCCCCAGCCGGCCGCACCCCTCCTCGGTGACCAGCAGCGACAGGTGGTCGGGATCGGTGACGTTGGCCCACGTCCGGCGTCCGTCGGGCGTGCGGCAGGCCACCACCGCCCGCCACGGCGTGCCGTCCCGCTCGTAGCCGACCGAGTAGGTCTCGACGGTGACCTCGCCCAGGGCGTCGGCGTCCGACGAGCACTGGGGGAGGCCGCCCACCGCCCCCTGCGGGTCGGCCCAGCGGAAGCCGGCGGCCTCGGTGGCGCCGACTCGGTCGGGCAGTTCGGGGAGTGGGCCCACCGCCGGCGGCTCGGTGCCGTAGACGCCGATGCTGTGCCCGGTGACGTGCCACCCGAGGCCGGACACCAGACCCAGCGAGCCCGGGTCGGCGCGGAGGGTCGCCACCATGGAGGCGACGGCGTGGGTGCCGTAGTTGTTGCCGGGGCCGCCGGCGAAGGTGAGACCGCCGGTCACTGTCAGGGGACGGGAAGGGTCGTCGGTGGCCACGCCGATCTCGGCGGCGGCGATCTCCACGGCGGACGGGAAGCACGAGTAGAGGTCGAGGTGGGCGACGGCGTCGGCCCCCGTCCCGGCCAGCACCAGGGCCGACCCGGCGGCCAGCCGGATGGCCGGCGAGGAGTGGAAGTCGGCCCGGTGGGACAGGAACCAGTGGTCGTCGGCGTCCGCCCCGGCCAGCGGGAACACCCACCGGTGGCGGGGAACGCCGGCGGCAGCGGCTGCCCCGGCCGAGCAGAGGATCAGGGCGGCACCCTGGTCGACCTGCATGTTGGCCGTCAGCAGCTTGGTGTACGGGTAGGAGATCAAACGGTTCGACTCGCCGGGGGTGGCGATCTCCGCCGCCGTCCGGGGCTCCCTCAGCCAGGCGTACGGGTTGGTCGCCGCCACCTCGGAGAAGCCGGCCCACAGGGCGGCGATCCGCTGGCGGTGCTGGTCGAGCCCTCGGCCGGCGCGGGCCCTGAGGGCGTTCTCGAACAGCGGGTAGACGTGGACCGGCAGGTCGAGCCCCCGCTCCTCCTCGGCGTCGGTGGTGCCCCGCTGGGGATTCCCGAACGGGGTCGGCACCGCCACGTCGGGGCGCTGGGCCGTCCACGGGAGGACGGGCCGGTCGGGGTGCCGGCGGGCGGCGGTCAGGGTGTAGACGCAGTCGGCCCCGGTGATCACCGCTACCTCGAGCTCCCCCCGCCCGATGGCCAAGGCGGTCCGGTTGACCAGGCGCTGGGCGTTGTTGCCGCCGGTGGTGGTCAGGACCAGCTCGTCGGGCTCGATCCCCATCGCCTCCGCCACCAGCCGGCCGGGGTTGACGTACTCCCAGCTCAACGGGGGCAGCACCCGGAGCGACGTGGCCTGCTCGAGGAGCTTCCGGCCGTCGGGCCCCGCCCCGCCCCGGTCGTTTCCCGAGCAGTCGTCGACGGCGGCCGTCAGGGCTTCCACCATCAGGGCCACTGGCTCGGCCCGCCGGGTCAGGTCGCTCCCGTCGGGGCCGGGCCGGTTGGTCACCTGGCCGGCGCCCACGATGACCGGTGTTCTGGGGTCGACCACCATGGGAGTCGAGAGCGTACCGTGACGGTGTCCGGTCCGATGCGGCGTCGGTACACTCACTGCATGCGCATCGCGGTCGGTTCGGACCACGCCGGCTACGACCTGAAGGAGGCGGCGGCCAGTCATCTGGCTCAGGCCGGCCACGAGGTGGTCGACCTCGGTACCGACTCGCCCGACGTCTCGGTCGACTATCCGGTCTTCGGCCTGGCGGTGGCCCGGGCGGTGGCCGCCGGGGACGTGGACCGCGGGGTGTGTGTGTGCGGCACCGGTATCGGGATCGGCATCGCCGCCAACAAGGTGGCCGGGGTGCGGGCCGCCCTGGTGCATGATGTGACCACGGCCGACCTCGCTCGCCGCCACAACGACGCCAACGTGGTGTGCCTGGGCGGGCGCACCACCGGGGTGGCCGAGGCCATGGACGCCATCGACGCCTTCTTCTCCACCGCCTTCGACGGCGGCCGCCATCAGCGGCGGCTCGACGAGATCTCCCAGTACGAAAGGCAGCCAACGATCCCATGACCAGCCCCCCGGCCGCATCACCGTTCGACGCCTGGCTGGCCGAGGACCCGGAGATCGCCCGGCTCCTCGGGGAGGAGGCGGAGCGCCAGTCGACGACGCTCCAGCTCATCGCCTCGGAGAACTTCACCTCGCCGGCGGTGCTGGCCGCCACCGGCTCCATCCTCACCAACAAGTACGCCGAGGGCTACCCCGGGCGCCGCTACTACGGCGGCAACCGGGTCATCGACGAAGTGGAGGACCTGGCCCGCCGGCGGGCCACCGCACTCTTCGGGGCCGACCATGCCAACGTCCAGCCCCACGCCGGCGCCAACGCCAACCTCGCCGTCTACCAGGCCCTCCTCCAGCCGGGAGACACCATCCTGGCCATGCGGCTCGACCACGGCGGCCACCTCACCCACGGCTCGCCGGCCTCCATCACCTCCAAGATCTGGCGTTTCGTCTCCTACGGGGTGTCCGCCGCCACCGGCGACCCGGACAAGCCGGGGGAGACCATCGACTTCGACCAGGTGGCCGACGTGGCCCGCCGGGAGCGGCCCCGGCTGATCGTGGCCGGGTCCACCGCCTACTCGCGCATCATCGACCCCCTGCCGTTCCGTGAGATCGCCGACTCGGTGGGCGCCCTGTTCATGTTCGACGCCGCCCACCCCGCCGGCCTCATCGCCGGCAGGGCCCATCCCTCCCCGGTCGGGGTGGCCGACGTCGTCACCTTCACCACCCACAAGACGCTGCGCGGCCCTCGAGGGGGCGCCATCCTGACCACCGCCGAGCACGCCAAGGCCATCGACAGCGCCGTCTTCCCCGGCCTGCAGGGGGGACCCCTCGAGCACGTCATCGCCGCCAAGGCGGTCGCCTTCGCCGAGGCGGCGCGTCCCGAGTTCCGCCGGTACGCCGCCCAGGTGGTCGCCAACGCCGCCGCCCTCGGCGCCTCCCTGGCCGAGGAGGGCTTCCGCCTGGTGTCGGGGGGCACCGAGAACCATCAGGTCCTGGTGGACCTGGGCACCTTCGACACCGAGCTGAACGGCAAGGTGGCCCAGGAGACCCTGGACCGGGCGGGCATCACCTGCAACCGGAACACCATCCCCGACGACCCCCGCCCGCCCTTCGTGACGTCGGGACTGCGCCTCGGTTCGGCCGCCCAGACCACCGCCGGGATGGGCGAGGACGAGATGCGTCGCATCGGGGCACTGATCGGCAGGACGCTGCGCCAGCGCCACGACGAGGCCGAGCTGGCCCGGGTGCGTCACGAGGTGGGCGAGCTGTGCGCCGGCTTCCCCCCGTACCCGACCCTGGTCGGGGCGTGACCGGGCGCGGGAGCTGAGAGGGGCGTGACCGCCGGCGTACCGCTGAACTGGTACGGCGTGATCCTGATCGTGGCCGCCGCCTCGTCGTGGATCCTGACCTTCCCGGTCCGCCACATGGCCGCCCGGATCGGCTACGTGGCCCAGCCCGACGAACGGAAGGTGCACCAGCAGGTGACCCCCCAGGCCGGCGGGGTGGCCATGTTCGTCGCCGCCCTGGTGGCCATCGCCGTGGCCGCCTCGGTCCCGGCCCTCGGCTCGCTGTTCCAGGGGTCGTCGCAGCCGCTCGGCCTGGTGCTGGGGGCCGCCGCCATCTTCGTGGTGGGGGTCATCGACGATCTCCGGGACATGTCGGCCCCGGCCAAGATGGCCGGCCAGGTGCTGGCGGCCATGATCCTCTACTTCCTCGGGGTCACCTTCATCCAGTTCAAGGTGCCGCTGGCCGGCTTCGTGGTGCCGGGCGCCGACTACACGCCCCTGCTCACGGCGCTGTGGGTCATCGGGATCACCAATGCCGTGAACCTGATCGACGGCCTGGACGGCCTGGCCGCCGGGGTGGTGGCCATCGCCTCGGGGGCGCTGGCCGTCTACGGGCTCCACCTCCAGCATCTGGGCAACCTGAGCACCGACAACATCGGGCCGCTGGTGGCGGTGATCACCTGCGGCATCTGTCTCGGCTTCCTGCCCCACAACTTCCATCCGGCCAAGATCTTCATGGGGGATGCCGGCGCCCTGCTGCTGGGGCTGCTGATGGCGGCGTCCACCATGCTCATCGGGGGGCGGGCGGCCGGCACCGTGGCCACCGGCGCGGCCCAGAGCGGCTCGGTCCAGAGCGGTGAGACCTACTTCTTCTTCGCCCCGCTGTTCATCCCCTTCTTCATCCTGGGGGTGCCGCTCTTCGACATGGCCTTCGCCTTCGTGCGGCGCACGGCCAACCGGACCGGGTTCTCCACCCCGGACAAGAACCACCTCCACCACCGGCTGGTCCGTCTGGGGCACGGCCACCGCCGGAGCGTGCTCATCCTGTGGGCGTGGACGGCGCTGCTGTCGGGATTCGTCCTCTTCCCCCTCTACATCTCCAGCGTCAATGCCGTCATCCCGTTCGGGGTGCTGGCCCTGGTGGTCGTCCTCTTCACCTTGTTCCACCCCGGCCTGCGTCGGCGGGCGACCATGGAGGCCGACGAGGAGCCGCTGCCGCCCGAGGGCGAGGCAGCGGGCCACGACCCGGCGGACGGAGCCGGGCCGGCTTCGGCGCCGGAGCCGGTGGCCCCGTCCGAGCCGCCCGGGTCCCTCCCCCCGGGGCACACTGTCTCTGACCAGGGGCGCGACCGCACCCCGGCGCCGTCCGCCGCCGGGCGCCCGGGTACCGGGGGAGAACTGTGAACGGAGCGTTTCGGGCGTTTTGCCGGAAGCGTCCGCGGGTGCGATGATGTGGCCCGTGAATTACAGGCATCGTGCCTCCTCCGGGGCCATCTCCGCGACACAGGGTCCTGTGGCCCGCGGCAACCGCCGACCTCGGTGAATTCGGATCGTTCTCGTGAAGTTCTCCCCCTCCACATCTGCTGACGCGACACGGCACGGCCATGGCAGAACCCACCTCCCGTCCCGTGCCCGGCCGGGAACCTGCCCCCGATGCCGAGCCCGAGCCCTCGCCGCGGTCGATGGTGACGGACTTCCTGGGCATGGGGCTCGGGAGCGCCCTGTGCCTGGTGGTGGGAGCCGGCGCCGGGCTGGCCGTCGACGCGGTCGCTCACACCAGCCCGCTGTTCACCCTGGTCGGACTGGGCTTGGGCGTGGTCGCCGGGGTCTTCTACACGGTGGCGAAGGTGCGGCAGAACCTCTAGGCCGTGTCGCCTCGACCCCTGTCGGCGGCGGGGAGGGCTAGGCGCCGTGTTCGCCCACTTCACCCTGCCCAACATCCACGACGTGTCGCGGCGGACGGTGTCCGCCGCCCTCATCGTCGGCATCGCCGCCCTGGTCGGCTGCGTCTCGTTCGGGCAGTCCCTTATCGGGGTGGGGGTCTGCATCGGGGTGGCCCTGGGTGCGTTCAACCACCGGATGACCGGCAACTCGGTGGTCCGGGCCAGCCAGAGCCAGAGCGAGAACAAGAAGCGCCCGCTCGCCCTCAACACCCTGGGTCGGCTGGGTGTCATCACCGTGGTCACCCTCGGGCTCCTGCTCGTCTCGCACCGGCTCGGGCTCGGCATCCTGGTCGGCCTGGCCGTCTTCCAGGTCCTGCTGCTGGTCAACGTGGCCCGGTCCATGGCCCAGGCCGGCCCGATGACTTCGGTGGACGACACCATCAACGCCAACGTCATCGAGGAGCACACCGAGTACGGGTCGCACCCCGGCGTCGAGCCCACCGACGACACCACGGGAGGTGTGTGAGCCCATGCTGCCGGGCATCCACCTGCTGAGCGCGCCGCTCATCGCCTCCACCATCTCGGTCGGCGAGCACCCTACGGTCAAGCTGGGGCCCCTGACCCTCGATATCGACACCGTCTGGGCCACGCTGTTCGCCGGCCTGGTGGTGATGGTGCTCGGGCTGCTGCTGCGGCGCAAGGCCACCGCCGGGGTGCCAGGCAAGTTCCAGCTGCTGTGGGAGATGGCCGTCGGGGCCGTCCAGAAGCAGGTCGACGACTCCATCGGGCCCCGCGGCGCCAAGGTGGTGCCGCTGGCGCTGACCCTCTTCATCTTCATCTTCACGTGCAACCTCTTCGAGGTGATCGGCATCGGATCCCGGTACGAGGTGCTGCCCGCCCCCACCAGCGACATCAACCTGCCACTGGCCATGGCCCTGTACGTGATCGTGCTGGTCCATGCGGCGGCTATCAAGAACCGCGGGATCGGCGGCTACTTCAAGCACTACGTCACCCGGCCGTTCGAACCGAAGGTGCTCTACCCGGTCAACGTCTTCATGAACGTCATCGACGAGCTGGTCAAACCCCTCACCCTGACCCTCCGTCTCTTCGGCAACCTGCTGGCCGGTGGGCTGATGCTCTCGCTGCTGGCCGCCCTGGTCATCTGGAAGCTCGGCCCGGTCCCGTTGGGTGGCCTCCTGACCGTGCCGCTGACGGTGATCTGGAAGCTGTTCGACATGGCCATCGGCGCCATTCAGGCTTTCATCTTCGCCCTCCTCACCATCTTGTACTTCGACACCGCCATGGCTCCCGACCCGGCCCACTAGGCCCGTCCGGGGCCGGCCCGTTCCCCCCTTTCCGACAGTCTCATCAGCACACTCACAAAGGAGAAGCACCCATGGCAGCAGACCCATCGATGGCGAGCGCAGTAAAGATCGCCGGCGCCATGATCGGCGGCGGTTTGGCACTGGGTGGCGGCGCCGTGGGCGCGGCCATCGGTGACGGCCTGGCCGGCAGCCAGACGATCGCCGGTGTCGCCCGCCAGCCGGAGGCCCAGGGCCGGCTGACCACCATCATGTTCCTGACGGTGGGTCTGTGCGAGGCCGCCTACTTCATCAACCTGGCCTTCACCGCTCTGTTCATCTTCTCGCTCGGCAAGTAGTCCCGAGCGGCCGGATCGCCGACCCGTGCCCGCTCCGCCCGACGGAGCCAGCCCGGGGCGACCGTCCGGCAGTCCCCTCCGATCGACAATCCAAGGATGACGGCAATGCCCATCGAAGCGAGTAGCAACTTCCTGGTCCCCAACGGGACGTTCATCGTCGTGCTCATCGCGTTCATCCTGGTGCTGGCTGTGATCGCCCGGTACGTGCTGCCGCCGCTGAACAAGGTGCTGACCGAGCGCCAGGACCAGATCCGGGGCGAGATGGAGGCGGCCGACAAGGCGAAGTCCGACGCCGAGGACGCCGACGCCGAGCGCCGCCGTGCCCTCGATGCGGCCCGCCAGCAGGCTCGGGACATCGTCTCCCAGGCCTCCACCGCCGCCGACCAGATGAAGGTCCGGGCCGAGTCCGACGCCCAGGCCATCCACGACCGCATCGTCCAGTCGGCCGATGCCGAGCTGACCATCGCCCGCCAGGCGGCGGTCGAGGAGGTCACCGCCCGGGTCGGCGAGATCGTGCTGGCCGCCGCCGAGCGGGTCATCGGCCGCGAGATCCAGGCCTCCGACCATAAGGACCTGATCGACGAGGCCATCGCCGCCGTGCGGGCCGAGACCTCCGGGGCTGCGACCACCTCCGGGGGCGCCCGGTGAACCCAGCCCTCCAGGGCTACCTGGTCGCCATGGAGGAGTCGCTCTCCGACTCCGCCGGCATCGCCGACGCCGGTGCCGAACTGCGGGCGGTGGCCGACCTGGTCGACGCCAACAACGAGCTCACCTTGGTGCTCGACGACGGCGCGGTGCCGGCGGCCTCGCGTCGCGCCGTCCTCGACCAGCTGCTGGAGGGGAGGGTCCGCCCCGAGGTGCGAGCACTGGTCCACCAGGCGGTGACCGTCGTCCCGGCCGGCGAGCTGACCGCCACGTTCCACTGGCTGGCCACCCGGCTGTCCCACGATGCCGGTCGGCCCCCGTCGACCCTGGCCGAGCCGCACGACGAGGAAGTCCTCGGCCACATGGGCTCGCGGAACCGGGTCTCGGGCTATGCCGCCGCCGTCTTCGAGACGGTCACCGTGGCCGAGCTCGAGGAGATCGAGGACCAGCTGTTCCGCTTCGCCCGGACCGTCGAGTCCAACCGCCGCCTGCGGAGGGCGCTGGGCGACCGCGAGCTGCCGGTCATCGTGCGCCAGGAGGTCATCGCCCAGCTGCTCGGCACCCAGGTCCTGCCGGCCACGCTCCGTCTGGCCGCCTACGCGGTGCGGGGTGGCCGGGCTCGTGACATCGTGGCCACCCTCGACACCCTGGTCGACGACGCCGCCCGAGCCCGCGGCTGGCGGGTGGCCCGGGTGCGTTCGGCCGCCGACGTCGGCGAGGACCGCCGGCAGCACCTGAGCGAGGCCTTGTCCCACCTGACCGGCAACCCGGTCGACCTGCAGGTGGCCATCGACCCCCGGCTCCTCGGTGGGGTGGTGGTCCAGGTCGGCGACCTCCTCGTCGACAGCAGCACCCGGCACCGCCTCGACGAGCTGAAGGACCACCTCCTCGCCTCTGAGGAGGCCTACCGCATTCCAGGAAGCCCAACACGAAGGGACACAACCGATGGCTGAGTTGACCATCAGCGCCGACGAGATCACTGCCGCCCTGAGGCAGTACGTCGACGACTACACGCCCGAGGTCGGCACCGAGCAGGTGGGGCGGGTCGTCGAGGTGGGCGACGGCATCGCCAGGATCACCGGGCTCCCGGGCGCGGCGGTGAACGAGATCCTCGAGTTCGAGGACGGCACGGAGGGGCTGGCCCTCAACCTCGACGAGGAGACGATCGGCGCCGTCATCCTGGGCGAGGACACCGGCCTCGAGGAGGAGCAGCTGGTCAGGGCCACCGGCCGCATTCTCTCGGTGCGGGTGGGTGAGGCCCTCCTCGGGCGGGTGGTCAACGCCTTGGGCGAGCCGCTCGACGGCAAGGGCCCCATCGCCACCACCGAGACCCGCCGTCTCGAGGTGCAGGCGCCCGGCATCGTTCGGCGCCAGCCGGTGTCCGAGCCGCTCCAGACCGGCATCAAGGCCATCGACGCCATGACCCCCATCGGCCGGGGCCAGCGCGAGCTGATCATCGGCGACCGCAAGACCGGCAAGACCACGGTGGCCGTCGACACCATCCTCAACCAGAAGGGCCTGGGGGTGAAGTGCATCTACGTCGCCATCGGGCAGAAGGAGTCCTCCGTCGCCCAGACGGTGGCCACCCTCGAGCGCTACGGCGCCCTCGAGTACACCGTGGTGGTGCTGGCCGGCGCTGCCGACCCGGCCCCGTTCAAGTACCTGGCCCCATACGCGGGGTGCGCCATGGGACAGCACTGGATGGATCATGGCGAGCACGCCCTCATCGTCTACGACGACCTGTCCAAGCAGGCCGAGGCCTACCGCCAGATGTCGCTGCTCCTGCGCCGTCCCCCGGGCCGCGAGGCCTACCCCGGCGACGTCTTCTACCTCCACAGCCGCCTTCTCGAGCGGGCCGCCAAGCTGTCCGACGAGGCCGGCGGCGGGTCGCTGACCGCCCTGCCCATCATCGAGACCAAGGCTGGCGACGTCTCCGCCTACATCCCCACCAACGTGATCTCCATCACCGACGGTCAGGTGTTCCTCGAGAGCGAGCTCTTCTACGCCGGCGTGCGGCCCGCCATCAACGTGGGCATCTCGGTCAGCCGGGTGGGGAGCGCCGCCCAGATCAAGGCCATGAAGTCGGTGGCCGGCACCCTCAAGCTCGACCTGGCCCAGTTCCGCGAGCTCGAGGCGTTCGCCACCTTCGGGTCCGAGCTCGACAAGGTCTCCCAGGCCCAGTTGGACCGCGGCTACCGCTTGACCGAGCTGCTCAAGCAGGGGCTCAACCAGCCGGTGCCGGTGGAGGAGCAGGTGCTGGTGATCTTCGCCGGCTCCGAAGGCTACGTGGACGGCGTCCCCGTCTCGGAGGTGCAGCGCTACGAGACCGAGCTGCGGGCCGACTTCCGGGCCACCCACGCCGACCTGCTCGAGGGGATCCGGACGTCGGGCAAGCTCCCCGAGGGCGACGCCCTGGCCACCGCCCTGCGGGCCTTCACCGACCGGTTCGACACCGGCAAGGGCGCCTGACCCATGGCCGGCGGTCAAGAGCGCATCCTTCGTCGACGGATCAAGAGCATCCGGTCGACGCAGAAGATCACCAAGGCGATGGAGCTGATCGCCGCCTCGCAGATCGTCCGCGCCCAGGGCCGTATCGTCGCCTCCCGCCCCTACCAGCAGGGCATGGCCCGCGTGGTGCTGGAGACCGCCCTCGGCGACCGCAACGCCGCCGGGCGGCTGCTCGGCACCCCCGAGTCGATTACCAGGGTGGCCGTGCTCTCGGTGGTGGCCGACCGGGGCCTGTGCGGCGGCTACAACACGTCGGTCTTCCGGGCCACCGAGCGCCTCCTGGCCGCACAGGCCGCCGGCGGCGTCGAGTGGCGCCTGTTCACGGTGGGCAAGAAGGCCTTGGGCTACTTCCGCTTCCGCGGGCTGGCCGTCGAGCGGTCGTTTACCGGCATGAGCGACCGGCCGGGCTTCGGCCATGCCCGTGACGTGGCCGCCGCCGTGGTGGCCCCGTTCGTCGGCGGGGAGGTCGACCAGGTCCTGATCGTCTCTACCCGGTTCCTGTCGGCCGGCAGCCAGCGGGTCGAGATCCGTCAGCTGCTGCCCCTGGTGGACCCACGAGACGAGGAGCAGAAGGCGTCCCACGAGGACGAGCTGGGCAGCCGGTCGACGGCTCCCGGCGAAGGCGGCGACACGCGGCAGGGGTACACCGAGTTCGAGCCCGACGCCGCCATCCTGCTGGAGACCCTGGCCCCCCGGGCGGCGGAGACCGCCATCTTCGCAGCGCTGCTGGAAGCGTCGGCCTCTGAGCTCACCGCCCGGCAGCGGGCCATGGCCGCCGCCACCGACAACGCCGGCGAGCTCATCAAGAAGTACTCGCGGATCATGAACCGGGCCCGCCAGGACACCATCACCACCGAGATCATGGAGATCGTCAGCGGCGCCGAGGCGCTCCGGGCCGGCACCGACGACGACCAGGGCGGCCTGCTCATCGAGACGAAGGTCTAGCCGTGCCGCCCACGTCGTACCGCCGCCACTCCGCCCACCTTCGTACCGTCGACCTCAAGGGAGCCCAACGCTCATGACCACCACCGCACCCCGTCCCACCGAGACCCAGACGCTGCCCTCCGGCCGGGTGGTGGCCATCGCCGGTCCCGTCATCGACGTGGAGTTCCCCCCGCACTCCCTGCCCGAGATCAACGGCGCCGTCGAGGTCGATATCGTCCTCGAGGGCAACAAGGAGATCATCACCGCCGAGGTCGCCCAGCAGATCGGGGATGGCCGGGTCCGGTGCATCTGTCTGAAGGCCACCGACGGCCTGACCCGCGGCGCCGAGGTGCGCAACCTGGGCCGCGGCCTGCAGGTGCCGGTCGGCGACGCCGTGCTCGGCCACGTCTTCAACGTGCTGGGCGAGCCGCTCGACACGGACTCGATCGGCGAGGCTGAGGACTACTGGGAGATCCACCGCAGCGCTCCGGCGTTCGACACCCTCGAGCCCCGTGCCGTCATGTTCGAGACGGGCATCAAGGTTATCGACCTTCTCGAGCCGTACGTCCAGGGCGGGAAGATCGGCCTGTTCGGCGGGGCAGGCGTGGGCAAGACGGTCCTCATCCAGGAGATGATCAACCGGGTGGCCATCAACCACGGTGGCGTGTCGGTCTTCGCCGGCGTCGGCGAGCGCACCCGCGAGGGCACCGATCTGTGGATTGAGATGCAGGAGTCGGGCGTCATCGAGAAGGCTGCACTGGTCTACGGCCAGATGGACGAGCCCCCGGGCGTCCGCCTTCGGGTGGCCCTGGCCGCCCTCACCATGGCCGAGTACTTCCGGGACGTGAAGAACCAGGACGTGCTGCTGTTCGTGGACAACATCTTCCGGTTCGTGCAGGCCGGCTCCGAGGTCTCCACCCTGCTCGGGCGGATGCCGTCGGCGGTGGGCTACCAGCCCACTCTGGCCGACGAGATGGGCCAGCTGCAGGAGCGGATCACCTCCACCCGGGGGCGGTCCATCACCTCGCTGCAGGCTGTCTACGTGCCGGCGGACGACTACACCGACCCCGCCCCGTTCACCACCTTCACCCACCTCGACGCCACCACCGAGCTCTCCCGTGACATCGCCTCGCTGGGCATCTACCCGGCGGTGGACCCGCTGTCGTCGACCTCCAACATCCTGGCCCCGGAGGTCGTGGGCGACCGCCACTACAATGTGGCCCGCCGGGTCCAGGGTGTGCTGCAGCGCTACAAGGAGCTCCAGGACATCATCGCCATCCTTGGGCTCGACGAGCTCTCCGAGGAGGACCGGGTGACGGTGACCCGGGCCCGGAAGATCCAGCGCTTCCTGTCGCAGCCGTTCAACGTCGGCGAGGTGTTCACCGGGCTCAAGGGTGTGACGGTCCCGGTGGACGAGACGGTGGAGTCGTTCGAGGCGCTGGTCAACGGCGAGCTGGACGAGGTCCCCGAGCAGGCGTTCCTGAACGTCGGCGGCGCCGAGTCGGCGCTGGCCAAGGCGCACGCCCTGGAGAACCAGTGAACGGACCGAGCTGACCGATGGCTGACGACCCTCTCTTCTCGATGCAGCTGGTCACACCCGAGCGGGTGCTGATCGACGGCGTAGCCTCCGAGGTGACCCTGCGGACCGGTGAGGGCGACACCACCTTCCTGGCCGGTCACACGCCTCTGGTGGGCACCGTCGAGCCCGGCGTCGTCCGGGTGGTCGACCCCGACGGCGAGGTACGCCGGGTGGCTGTCCACGGTGGCTTCGTCCAGGTCGAGCAGCACGTCGGCGACGACGGTGCCGAGGGCGGCGGGCCGACGGCCTCGAGTGGCACCCGGGTGACCATCCTGGCCGGCGTCGCCGAGCCCGCCGAGGAGATCGACGTGGAGCGGGCCCGCGCCGCCCGCGACGGCGCCGAGGCGCGGGTCAACGAGCTGGCCGGGTCCGGCGTCCGTACTGGCACCGGCGAGGTCGACGAGGTCGATCCCGAGCTGGCCGACGCCCAGGCGGCCCTGCTGCGGGCCGAGGTCCGGCTGGAGGCCGCCGAGGTCACCACCGGAGCCAGCGCCGCCTGACGGCCCCCGCATCGGGCCCAGCGCGGGCGTGGGCGGCTCGATGTCGGGAGGTCGGGTCTTCACCAGACGGCCGTTCTCGAATAGGTTTACGCCGTATACCCAATGTTCCTGCGGAACCTCGCCTCGGGACTCCTCGCCTGCCCGGAGAGCTCAGACCCCCCGGAGAGCTCAGCTGAACTCGATGGCGCTG
The DNA here is from genome assembly GCA_052143315.1 of Acidimicrobiales bacterium. Taxonomy (GTDB): domain Bacteria; phylum Actinomycetota; class Acidimicrobiia; order Acidimicrobiales; family RAAP-2; genus DASZIT01. The sequence continues at coordinate 24,141 of JBKQTE010000031.1, forward strand.
TACTCGGCCAGCTTGTGGAGCGGGTGCCGGGCATCGATCAACCGCACCGTCCCCGACTTGGAGCGCATCACCAGGGATTGGGTGCTGGCCCCGAACTCGTCGTAGCGGACGCCGCTGAGCAGCTCGCCGTCGGTGATCCCGGTGGCGGCGAAGAAGCAGTTGTCGCCCCGCACCAAGTCGTCGGTCGTAAGGACGGCGTCGAGGTCGTAGCCGGCGTCGATGGCCGCCTGACGCTCGACCGCGTTCCGGGGCCACAGGCGTCCCTGGATCTCCCCGCCCATCGACTTGAGGGCGGCGGCGGCGATGACCCCCTCGGGGGTGCCGCCCACCCCGAACAGGATGTCCACGCCGGTGTCGGGCCAGGAGGTGGCGATGGCCCCGGCCACGTCCCCGTCGGTGATCAGCATGATCCGGGCGCCGGTGTCGCGCACCTCGGCGATCAGGTCGGTGTGGCGGGGCCGGTCGAGGATGACGGCGGTGAGGTCTCGCACCGAGGTGGCCTTGGCCTTGGCCAGCGACCTCATGTTCTCCTCGACCGAGGCGGTGAGGTCGATGGAGCCCACACCCCTCGGGCCCACGGCCAGCTTCTCCATGTACACGCACGGCCCGGGGTCGAACATGGTGCCCTGCTCGGAGACGGCGATGACCGACAGTGCGCCGCCCCGGCCCAGGGCCGTGGGGGTGGTGCCGTCGATCGGATCGACGGCGATGTCGGTCTTCGGTGGGTTGCCGTCGCCGATGCGCTCGCCGTTGTACAGCATGGGGGCGTTGTCCTTCTCCCCCTCGCCGATGACCACCACGCCGTCCATGGAGATGCTCGAAAGCACGATCCGCATGGCGTTGACCGCCGCCCCGTCGGCCCCCTCCTTGTCGCCCCGTCCCATCCACCGGGAGGCGGCGAGGGCGGCGGCCTCGGTGACCCGGACGAGTTCCATTGCCAGGTTGCGGTCGGGGGCTTGCGTCGAGCGTGTCACGAGACCCGACGTTAGTGGCTGACGGGCGACCTTCCGTGCCCCGGATCCCCCGTGATACCACCGATCAGGGTGGGGGCCGGAGCACCGGGAGCGTCGAGCCGGGTCTCGATCGACACCGGTTACCACACCAAGCGATTCGGCATTCACGTAGCGGGGTCGTCAGGGGAGCGGGCCACCGCGCGCCATACTGGACCGGTGGACCGCTTCGTCGTCTCATCCAACGGCCCGCTGTCGGGGACGGTCAGGGCCGGTGGAGCCAAGAACTCGGTCCTGAAGCTGATGGCGGCCTGCCTGCTGGCCGAAGGCCGCCACGTGTTGACCAACGTCCCGCGGATCTCCGATGTGGACACCATGGGCGAGGTGCTCGGGGCCATGGGAGTGGTCGTGGAGCGGGGGGAGGCCCCCGACGAGCTGGTGGTGACCGTCCCTGCCGACGTGGTCCCGGAGGCTCCCTACGACCTGGTCGAGCAGATGCGGGCCTCGGTGGTGGTGCTCGGGCCGCTGCTGGCCCGCCACGGGCGGGCCCGGGTGTCGATGCCCGGCGGCGACGACTTCGGGTCGCGGCCGATCGACATGCACCTGCACGCCCTCGAGTCGCTGGGTGCGACGTTCGAGTCGGCGCACGGCTACATCGAAGGGACGGTGGAGTCGAGCGTGGCCGGCCGGCCGTGCCTGGTCGGCAACGAGCTGGTGTTGGAGTACCCCAGCCATACGGGCACCGACAACGTCCTGATGGCCGCCACCCTGGCCAAAGGCACCACGGTGATCGAGAACGCCGCCCGCGAGCCCGAGGTCCTCGACCTGGCCAAGTTCCTCAACGCCATGGGGGCCAGGATCACCGGTGCCGGCACCTCGCGCATCGTGGTGGAGGGGGTCGACGAGCTCCACCCGGCCCGCCACGCCGTGATCCCCGACCGGCTGGTGGTGGCCACCTTCCTGGTGGCGGCGGCCCTGGCCGGCGGTGAGGTGGTCGTCGAGGACGGCCGTCCCGACCACATGGACATGCTGCTGCGCAAGCTCGGCGCCATCGGGGTCGACATCACCCAGGGCCCCGAGGGGCTTCGAGCGGCCAGGGAGCCGGGCCGCCGACTCCGGTCGCAGGACGTGGCCACCCTGCCCTACCCGGGCGTGGCCACCGACTACAAGCCGTTGCTCGTCACCCTGCTCACCGTGGCCGAGGGCGTCGGGATCGTCACGGAGAACCTCTTCTTCGGCCGGTTCCGCTACGTCGACGAGCTGCGCCGCATGGGCGCCGACATCCGGACCGAGGGGCACCACGCCGTGGTCCGGGGGGTCGAGCGTCTGTCGGCCGCGCCGGTCCGGGCGCTCGACGTGCGGGCCGGCGCGGCCCTGGTGCTGGCTGGCCTGGTGGCCGACGGCGAGACGGTGGTCAGCGACGCCCACCACGTCGACCGCGGCTACGAGGACCTGGCCGGCAAGCTGGCCTCGTTGGGTGCGAACGTGGCCCGGGCCTGACCGTCCGGCACGGCCCGTATACGCTCGTCCCCCCATGCCGCCCGCCCGCAGCAACGACCCCCAGGAGCTGTTCGCCGCCGCCCGGGAGGGTGACCATGCCTCCCTCGCCCGCCTCCTGTCGTTGATCGAGCGTGGCGGCGCCCCCGCCCGCCAGGTGGCGGCGATCGCCTACCGCTCGAAGCTGGTCGGCTACACGGTCGGTATGACCGGGGCTCCGGGGGCCGGGAAGTCGACCCTCACCGACCGGCTCATCGGCCTGGCCCGCCGAGGTCTGCCCGGCGGGGACGATCCTGACGCCGCCGCCGCCGCCGCCGCCGGCCCCGACCTTGTCGGCGTCCTCGCCATCGACCCGACCTCCCCATTCAGTGGCGGGGCCATCCTGGGGGACCGGGTGCGGATGCCGAGCCACTCGGTCGAGGACGGCGTCTTTATCCGCTCCATGGCCACTCGCGGCCAACTCGGCGGCCTGGCCGTCGCCGTGCCCGATGCCGTACGGGTGCTGTCCGCCTCCGGGTTCCCAGTGATCCTGATCGAGACGGTCGGTGTCGGCCAGCAGGAGGTCGAGGTGGCCTCGGCCACCGACACCACCGTGGTGGTGGTCAATCCAGGATGGGGCGACTCCATCCAGGCCAACAAGGCCGGCCTCATGGAGATCGCCGACCTGTTCGTGATCAACAAGGCGGACCGGGCCGGCACCCGCCAGACGCATCGGGATCTCGACCGGATGCTCGACATGACGGAGCTTGCCGGGTGGCGCCCCCCGATCGTCGAGACGGTGGCGTCGACCGGTGACGGGGTCGACGAAGTGTGGGAGGCCATCGGTTCCCACCGCCACCACCTCATCGGGCACGGGCTGCTCGACGGGTTCCGCCGCCAGCGGCTGGAGCGCGAGTTCCGCCAGATACTGGTGGCGCGGGTAGAGCAGCGGATCCGCTCGATGGAGGGGACCGAGTCGCTGGGTGCGCTGATGGACGCGCTCGACCACGGCGACGTCGATCCCTACGAGGCCGCCGACCGGCTACTCGAGGAGATGGCCTTGTCCGATCCCGGGCTCCGTTCGAACGGCGTCGCCTGAACCCGCGGTCGACGCCCCGGCTTCGGTTAGCGTGCCGGTGTGGCTTCCGATCGAGACGCCGACACCGGAGGGGTGACGCGTCCATGGGTGAGCGTCGAGCATCTCGACGGAGTGGCGCTGGTCCGGCTGGACCGGCCCCGGGCCAACGCCCTGTCGCTGGACGTGCTCCGTCAGCTCCGTGACGCCGCCACCGCCTTGGCCGACGACCTCCCGGGGGCGGTGGTCCTGTGGGGCGGCCCCCGGATCTTCTCCGCCGGAGCCGAGGTCTCCGAGTTCGACGGGCCCGGCCGAGCCGCGGTGGTGGCCGACGCCTTCTGCCAGGTCGGGGAGGCCTTCGCCGCCCTCCCAAGGATGGTGATCGCCGCCGTCAACGGCTACGCGTTGGGCGGCGGGTGCGAGCTGGCCCTGGCCTGCGACCTCCGGGTGGTGGCCGACAACGCCCGGCTCGGGCAGCCGGAGGTCCTCCTCGGGATCGTCCCCGGCGGCGGTGGCACCCAGCGGCTTGGACGCCTGGTGGGACCGGCGAGGGCCAAGGATCTGGTGATGACCGGGCGCCAGGTGGCTGCCGACGAGGCGCTGGCCATGGGGCTCGCCGACCGGGTGGTGGCCGGCAGCCGGGTGCTCGACGAGGCGCTGTCGCTGGCCGGCAGCCTGGCCCGGGGGGCGGTGGTGGCCCAGGGACTGGCCAAGCACGCCATCGACGGCGGGCTCGACGAGCCGCTGGACACTGCCATGCGCATCGAGAAGGTGGCGTTCGTGGCGTCCTTCGCCACCGAGGACGCCACCATCGGTGTCGCCTCGTTCCTCGCCTCGGGCCCGGGCAACGCCGAGTTCGTGGGGCGATGAGCCGGGCGGTGTCGAGCCGGGCGGCCGTGGCCGCCGGCGATGACGTTCAGCCGGTCGAGCGGCTCCTCTCCGGCGACCTCCCCCCGGACGGCAGCCCGTGAGCCCCGCCGAGACCGCCCCGGTGACGGTCGGCGTCCCCGAGTCCTCCTACCGGGCGCTCCGTGAGCTGGTCGCCGCCTTCGTCTCCCGGCAGGATCGATGGGGTCCGGCGACCGACACCGTCGGTGGACCGCAGCGAGCCGACGTCGCCCCCGAGGCGGTGGTCGTCCGAAGCGCCGATGTGGTCCGAGCCGGTCGTCCGGGCCTGATCAGCGTCATCGCCGAGGTGCCTGGCAAGGTGGTCCACGGGGTGTTCGGGCTGCGGTCCCCCGGCGACGAGGTCCGGTTCCTCGACGAGGCCGACGAGTCGCCACTCGGGATCCTCGAGGACACCGACGGGCTGGCCGTGGTGTTCGACGCCACGTCCGACGCCGAGCTCGCCCTCGATCTCCTCGAGGCCGTCGGCGGGGCCGGCGACGAGTTCGAACGGGTGCGGCGGGTGTCGATCACCCGGGACACGGTGTCGCTGACCTTCGACGACCGCCGGGTGCTGACCATCTTCCAGCTGCTGCCCGTCGAGGCCGGGCCTCATCCCGGCCTCGACCTGCTCCTCGGCCTCGACCGGGTCGGCTTCGACCATCTGCTGCCTCCGATCGCCCTGTGGCGACAGCACGGTTCCGACCTGGGCATCGTCCAGGAGTACCAGGCCGGCTCCACTGGGGGGTGGGCACTGGCCCTCACCTCGCTCCGCGACCTGTACGCCTCGGGCGGGTCGCCCGAGGCGGCCGGCGCCGACTTCGCCGCCGAGGCGCGACGCCTGGGCACCATGACGGCCCGCATGCACCTCGGTCTCGACCAGGCCTTCGGGCGCACCATGGGCGACATCGACGCCTGGGTCTCGGCGGTGGAACGCGCCGTCCGGGCGGTCGATCCGGAGCTACTGGAGGACGACTCGGTCTCGGCCCTGCTGGCCGACCTGCGGGCCTCGACCAGCCGGTGCGCCGCCATCAGGACCCACGGCGACTTCCACCTCGGACGGGTGGCCCGCACCGACCTGGGATGGTTGGTGGTCGACTTCTCGCCCGGCGGCACCCCGGTCCTCACTGCCAGCGTGGTGCCCACCGACGGCCCGGTGTTCCGGTCTCCGCTGGCCGACGTGGCCGACATGCTGTGGTCCTTCCACCACGTGGCCGACGTGGCCGCCACCGAACGGGACCCGAGCGGCCAGCTGGGCCTCAGTGCGTTGGCCCTGGCCTGGGAGGTGCGGAACCGGCGGGCCTTCCTGGCCGGCTACCTCGCCACGCCGGGCATCGGCGGGCTGGTCCCCCCGGTCAGGGATGTGGTGCGGAAGCTGGCGGCGGCGTTCGAGCTCGAGCGCTCGGCGTCGAAGCTGGCGCTGCGCTTCTGAGCCGGCCGGAGGTGCCCCGGCCGGAGGTGCCCCGGTCGGGCCGGCGCCGGATTGGTCGGCGCCGGCTTGGTCGGCGCCGGTCGCCGGCGGTCTCTACGATGCAGGGATGCGAATCGGACTCCTTACCGGCGGCGGTGACTGCCCCGGCCTCAACGCGGTGATCAGGGCAGTGGTGGTCGGTGGGTCGGTGCGCCACGGCGACGAGGCGGTCGGGTTCCTCGACGGGTGGCGCGGCGTCATCGAGGGTGACTCCACCCCGCTCGACACCGACCGGTGCCGGCATATCCTGACCCTCGGCGGCACCATCCTGGGCTCGTCGCGGACCAATCCCTTCGCCACCGAGGACGGCCCGGCCCGAGCTCTGGCCACCGCGGCGGACCTGGAGCTGGACGCGGTGGTGGCCATCGGCGGCGACGACACCCTGGGGGCCGCCGATCGGCTGTTCGCCCTGGGCCTGCCGGTGGTGGGCGTGCCCAAGACGATCGACAACGACCTGTCGGGGACCGAGGTCACCTTCGGCTTCGACACCGCCGTGCAGATCGCCACCGAGGCCATCGACCGGCTGCAGACCACCGCCGAGTCCCACCACCGGGTGATGGTGTGCGAGGTGATGGGACGGAACGTGGGCCACATCGCCGTGCACGCCGGGGTGGCCGGGGGCGCCGCCGAGATCCTCATTCCGGAGGTGCCGTTCTCCCTCGACGAGGTGTGCGACCACCTCCGGGTCAGGCATGCCGGCGGGAGGTACTTCTCGACGGTGGTGGTGGCCGAGGGGGCGCTCCCGGCCGAACCGGCGGCCGCCGACCAAGCCCGTGGGGCGCGGAGCCAAGCCGGCGGCACCGACCAGTTCGGCCACGGGCGTCTGGGCGGCATCGGGTCCTACCTGGCGGAGGAGATCGAGCGGATCACCGGCTACGAGGCCCGGGCCACCGTGCTCGGCCACATCCAGCGGGGAGGCTCGCCGTCGGCGTTCGACCGGGTGCTGGCCACCCGGTTTGGTGCCGGCGCCCTCGAGGCGGTCCACGACGGCGCCTTCGGCACCATGGTCGCCCTGCAGGCCGGGAAGATCGTGCGGGTCCCCCTGGCCGACGCCGCCGGGAACCCGAAGAAGGTGGACCCCCACCTGTACCGGATGGTGGCCCGTCTCTACCTGGGCTGACGGTGGAGCTTCAGGGCCGGTGGGTGCTCAGGGTCGGCTGGCGGCCAGGTCCCGGACGGCCAGGTCCCGGACGGCCAGCTGCTTGGCGGCCAGCTCGGGGTTCATGATGTTGATGAGCACGCCGGTGCCCAGTTCGAACCCTGCCACGCTGGTGAGCTTGGGGACCACGTGGACGTGCCAGTGGTAGGGCTCGGGGGCGCGGTAGGGGGCCGAGTGGAAGACCAGGTTGTAGGCGACGTCGCCCACGGCGCCCCGCAGGCTGCCGAGCACCGCCTTCAGCGCCCGGCCCACCGCGTGCAGGTCGGCCGGCGGGCTGTGGTGCAGGTGGGGGCCGTGGGCCCGGGGGATCACCAGCATCTCGTAGGGGGTGCCGCTCCAGAACGGGCAGATCACCAGGACCCGCTCGTCGGCGTAGACGACCCGGTGGGCCACGTCCTCCTCGGCGTCGGCGGCCGTGCAGAGCAGGCACCGGCCTGCGAACCGGGCGAACCCGGCCTGCTCCTCCACCAGCTCCCGAGGAACGAAGGACATGCCCAGCAGCTGCCCGTGGGGGTGCTCGATCGAGGCTCCGGCCTCCCGGCCAGAGTTGAGGATGGCCTGGCTGTAGCGGAGGCCGGGGACGCTGGCGTGCTCCTCGATGCGGTCCCGGATGGCGGTCATGACCACGCCGGTCTGGTCGTCGCTCAGCGCCGCCCACGAGTTGTGGTGGTCGGGGGAGAGGACCAGCACCTCATGGATCCCACCGGCGGTGGCCTGGGTGAACACCGGGCCCCGGTTGATGACCACGAAGGGATCGTCCCCCTCGAAGGCGGGGTAGAGATTGGGAACCACCCGCACCAGCCAGCGACCCTCCGGTCCGTACGTCTCGAGGGCCGGCGGTGTGGCCTCCTCGTTCCCCGGGCAGAAGGGGCACGGGCGGGAGGTGTCCGCCTGTATGGGGGCCATGGGTGCGAACGCCAGCGGCCGGTTGGCCCGCTCGGTGCTCACGACCACCCATCGGCCGGTGAGAGGATCAAGACGGAGTTGGTTCATCTGCTGTCAGTAGGTTTCCCTTAGGTCAATGTTCCACGGCCGGATCATTCGGTCGTACTCACTCCAGGTATCGACGTCTTGGCTCGCAATTATTAGAGGAACCTGTGGTGTACCGGTATCTCCCCAACGTAGCAACGCCTGACCACCAGTTCGTGTAGGGGGTCGGGCCTGACTACCGGCGGTGACAGAATCGACCGGATGGTGTCCCGATCCCCGCTGCTGGTGGCCGTGTCGTCCAACCGGGGCGCCGCCTACGACCTGGTGCTGCTGGCCCACGTCCTGTCCGCCCTGGTGGGCTTCGGGGCGGTGGCGGTGGCCGGCGTCTTCGCCCTGGTGCTGGCCCGCCGGGGCCCGGCGACGGTGTCGGTCAGGCGGTACTACCGGCCCGGCGTGAACTGGGCCGGACGGGTGCTCTTCGTGGTCCCGGTCCTCGGGACCGCGCTGGTCGTGATGAGCCGGGGCGGGTGGTCCTTCTCCGACTCCTGGGTCGCCGTCGGACTGGTGCTGTGGGCGGCCGCCGCCATGGCCGGGGAGATGGCGCTGTGGCCCACGGAGCGCGGCCTTCAGCAGCTGGTGGCGTCGGGCACCTTCGACCCCTCCGAGCACCGTCGGCTGTGCCTGCAGGTGGTGGGGGTGGCGACCGTTCTGACGGCGGTCTTCGTGGTGGCGACGGTGGTGATGGTGTCGAAGCCGTAGGGGAGGCGGGGCTGGCCGGTCACCCACCTGCCGTCGGCGAGCCCGGCCACGGCGGGTACGACGGCGCCCGGTCCGAGGGTGGGACCTCGGCGTAGTTGGCAACCGAGGTGGCCGGGTCGAAGAGGCCGACCGGCCCGGTGGGGGTGATCGTCGAGGCGTACCGCTTCCCGCCGTCGGCGTACTCGTACAGCCCGGTGCCCTCGACCCCCTCCTCGTCGGGACCCTTGGCGGTGGCGTCCCACCACAGCACGGTGTAGTCGGCTGGGCTCGAGTAGCTGGGCCGGGGCTGGGACCCCTGGCTCCCGTACGCCACCAGCGGGACGGTCGGGGTGCCGCCCACCGGTGGCTGGTTGAACATGCCGGCCTGGAAGGAGGCCGGGGTCAGGTCGGGGCCGGCCAACTCGAGCCCGTCGAAGAGCAGCAGCAGGGGGGCCAGCACCAGGGCGCCGGTCTTCCCGGGCGGCTCGGTGCCGTAGTACCACTGGTACAGGGCGAGGGCGTCGTTGTCGCTGGGTGGGAGGGGCACCGCCAGGCTGGAGATGCCGAAGGCATGGCTCCACTCGCCCTGGTCGTAGTTGCGGGCCAGGGCGGCGGTGTCGGTGAGCACGGTACCGGTGACGATCCACTCAGGGTAGTAGTCGATGGCCGCCGCCGCCTTGGTGAGGTAGATCGGCATGATCGGATCGCCGGCGAAGGCCACCGTGGTCGCCCCCGACCGCTTGAGGTGGGCGGCGATGGTGGCGGCCTCGGTGGGCAGCTCCGACAGGTCGAGCAGGTACGACTCGGTGTCGACCGGCTTCAGCCCCAAGGGGGCGAACTTCTTGGTCAGCTGGTCGGCCAGGTTGCCGAAGACCGGTGGGTCCTGCTCGTAGCTGACCACCCCGAAGGCCCGCTTCCGGGTGCGCATGGCCGGTTCGCCGGCGTAGACGGCGTCCTTGCCCAACAGCTGGCCCACCTCGAAGTCGAACGCCTCGTTCACCAGGGTGTCCGGGGTCGGCAGGACGCCCCAGAGGTACGGGGCGTCCTGGGCGTAGTCGGCGTAGGGGACAGACAGACCGCACCCGATGCAGAGCACGTGCTTCTGGGCCAGCTCGTCCTGGTAGGCGGCGGTCTGGGCCGGTCCGTTGATGGAGGCGAAGGCGTGGAGGCTCTCGGCCACGTTGATGGCGTCGGCCCTGCCCGCCACCGCGTCGTCGCTCTGCCCGGTGCCCTGGTACGGGACCAGCACCACCCGCCGTCCGTAGAGTGGCACCACCTTGTTGAGCATGGCGACGAAGGCGCGGGCCATGGTCAGGGTGACGGCCGGCGGGTCGGTGGCTCCGGGCAGCAGGGCGGTGATGTCCCCGGGGGCCTCCAGGTAGTACACGACGGTGATGGTCGACCCGGTGACGCCACCGGTGGTGGCGCCGCGGTTGTCGCCGGTGACCACCTGCACGCAGGGCGGGGCGTAGACGATGGGCATCTTCAGGCGCCCGGTCGACGGGTCGCACCCTTGGCTCCACCGGTACCGGCCGGTGTCACCGGCCCGGACCGCCTGCTCGTAGGTCACCGGGACCGACGGGGCCGCCTCACCGCCGCTGGCGGCGGCGGTCCGGGCGCCGGGCGCCCGGACGGTGGCCACCACGCCGGCCGCCACCAGGGCCACCACCACCACGGCGACCGGCCCCCACCGACGGAGCCGGCCGACCTTCGGCCAGGGCCTGGCCGCCGCCACCGCCGAGCCGGTCGGAACGTCGGGACCGCTCACCGGGTGCCGGTCCCCGAGGTGGAGGGCTGCCCCGAGCGCTCCCTGACCACCCGGTTGGTCCCGAGGAACGCCTCGATCACGTCGGTCCGCTCGAGCACCGCACCCGGGCTCCCGATGGCCAGCACCGCTCCCTGGTCCATGGCCACCAGCGTGTCGGCCAGCCCGGCCACGAAGGCGATGTCGTGCTCCACCACCACCAGCGTGGCCCCCAGCTGGACACGCACCCGCTGCAGTAGCTCGGTCATGGACTCCACCTCTCGTTGGGCGATCCCGGACGTCGGCTCGTCGAGCAGGACCACCGACGGTCGGTGGGCCACCACCCCGGCCAGATCGACCAGGCGTCGCGAGCCGGTCGACAGCTCACTGATGTACCGGGAGGCATACCGCTCCAGGCCGAAGAGCTCGATCAGCTCGTCCACCCGCTCGGCCACCGCCGCCTCGGTGCGCTGGAGGGAGGGCGTCCGGAGCACGGCGTTCAGCGGGTCGCCCACGTCGATGAACCGCTCGAGCGCCACCGCCAGGGTGTCCCGGACCGTCATGTCTCCGAACAGCCTGGAGTCCTGGAAGGTCCGTCCGAGACCGGCCCGGGCCCGAGCCGCCGGCCCCTGGTCGGTCACGTCCACCCCGTCCACCACCACCCGCCCCTGCCGGAGGCGGACGAACCCGGAGACGGCATCGAACAGCGTGGTCTTCCCGGCCCCGTTGGGCCCGATCACCCCGAGGACGCGGTCCCGTTCGACCTCGATGGTGACACCGTCCAGCGCCACGATCCCCCCGAAGGAAACCGAGGCGCCCTCCACGACCAGGCTGGTCGTGGAGGGCCCCTCGGTCGGCCCCCCGGCCGGCGTGGCGGTGTGGCCGTCGGCCCCGCCGGCGGGCTCGGGCGGTCCGGCCCCCCGGAGCCCGGCGGCGGCATCGGCCAGGTAGATGGAGCGGAGCAGCTCGGGGCGGAGGCGCACCTCCTCGGCGGTCCCGGAGAACCGCACCATCCCGTTGTCCATCACGTAGACCCGGTCCGCCATGGACAGGGCGATGTTGACCGACTGTTCGACCAGCAGCACGGACATGCCCCCGTGCCGAAGGCGGCGGACCGAGTCGATGAGCTGTTCGACCACGATGGGCGCCAGGCCCAGCGACAGCTCGTCGATGAGCAGCAGGGTGGGCTCGGCGAGGAGGGCCATGGCCAGGGCCAGCTGTTGCTGCTGGCCGCCGGACAGCTGTCCGGCCGGATCGCCGGACCGGCCGGACAGCACCGGTAGGGAGTCCAGCGCCCGGCGCACCCGGCGGACCGTCTCCCCCCGGGCGCCCCGGCGTTGCCAGGCGGCCGCCCGGAGGTTCTCTTCCACCGTCAGATCGGGGAACACCCCCTCGCCTCCGGGGACCTGGGCGATGCCGTGCCGGGCGATCTCGTCGGGGGGTGCGTGGGTGATGTCGCGCCCGTCGAAGACGACGGCCCCCGAGTCGGCCTCGACCACGCCGCCGATGGCCCGCAGCAGGGTCGACTTGCCGGCCCCGTTGGTGCCCACCACCGCCACGATCTCGCCTTCGCCGATCTCGAAGTCGATGCCCCCGAGGACCTCGACCCCCTCATAGCCCACCACCAGCTGCCGCACCGCCAGCAGCGGGAGCGCCCCGTGCTGGCGGGCTTCGAGCATCTCGGCCCTGGCCCGCATCGACGTCCAGACGTCGTGGACGTCGGCGTCGATCAGGGAGCCGGCACTGGCCACGATCAACCCCCCGATGACGAAGACCGGCACCAGCACCAGCATCCCGTAGCGGAGGCCGACGGCGTCGCCCACCGCGCCGACCACCGGGATCACGATCAGCCCGGGCAGGACGAAGAGCGCCCCGAACGAGAACCCCAGCGAGCGCACCCTGGCCGGGATGGCCACCGACAGGGTGGAGAGCACCCCGGGCCCGACCACCGACAGGGCGGCGACGATCCCGGCGTTGCCGATGAAGGCCACCCCGACGGTGGGCGCCAGGGCGAACAGCACGGCGAAGCCGGCGGCCACACAGGCGGCGATGCCGATCATGGTGAAGACCAGCCGCCGGCCCCGCACGGCCAGTCGGGTGGCCAGCCCGGCCCCGACGGCCAGCCCCACCAGGGAGAACAGCTGCACCGGGGCGATGATCAGGCCGCGATCGAGGACGTCGAGGTGGAAGGTCTGCTGGTACTGGAGCGAGGCCAGCGAGGCGAACCCGATGAGGGAGGCGGCCAGGAACGGGAGGGCGAAGAAGATGCGGCGGAGGACGCCGACCTTCCAGACCAGGCGCCAGGCCTCTCCGAAGGTCGGTGGCTCCTCGCCCGGCCCGGGGTCCTCGTCGAGCTCGGCGGCGTAGCGCTCCGCCGCCAACAGCCCGGGCTCGGGGGCGCCGGGACGGCCGGCCTCGTCGAGGAGCAGCGCCTCCTGCTCGTGACGCCCCCGGACCGGCTCCCGTAGTCGGAGCCCGATCACCACCAGCACCAGGACGGGGACGGGGAAGACGAAGAAGGGGACCCGCCAGCCGAACACCTGGGCCAGCCCCGCCCCGCCCAGCAGCCCGACCATGCTCCCCACCGAGACCCCGCCGAACAGGACCGAGAAGACGGCTGGGCGGACCTTCACCGGGTAGTAGTCGGTGATCAGCGAGTTGTGGGTGGGGAAGATCACCGCCTGGCCCATGCTGGCCCCGGCCAGCGCGATGGTGACCATCACCGACGTCCATGCCAGTCCGATGCCGACGGAGAAGAGCGCACCCAGGCCGGCACCCACCAGGGCGATGACCACCCTCGATCGGCGATCGGCCAGCCAGGCCACCGGGATGGTGCACGCCAGGGCGGCGCCCCCGGCGATGGCGGTCACCAGCAGGATCCCGGCGGTCGACATGTGGAAGGCGTCGCGGATGTTGGGGATCAGCACACTGAAAGCACCCTGGATGGCCTGGTCGAACAGCTGCAGCCCGGCCAGGACGCCGAGCGGCAGGAGCGGCGCCCCGCCCCCGAGCCGGCGGCGCCACGGTCCCCTCACGAGGCCACCAGGTCGTCGCCTAGGCGGCCGGTCGTCACCGGCGCCCGCCGGTCGCCACCGGACCCCCCGAGGTGCCGGTGGCGGACGAGCAGCTCCACCAGGCGTTCCCACCCGGCCGTGCATACGCCGGCCACCCCGCTCGGGAAGGCGAACAGGACGATGAGCACCCCGGCGGCGGAGGGGAAGAGCTGCCAGCTGGGGGGGAGGATGAGGATGCTGCCCTCCACCAGGGCTGCCCCGATGACGGCTCCGCCGATAGAGCCGAGGCCTCCTACCACGGTGGCGGTGAAGACCACCAGGGACTGGGTGACGTCGAAGGGGGTCTCGACGTACTGCTGGTTGATCACCACCAGCAGGCAGCCGGCCACCCCGGCGATGAAGCCGGAGACGGCGAAGCCGCTGAGCTTGGCCCGGGTGACGTCGACGCCGTGGCCGGCGGCGGCCCGATCGTTGACGGCCACCGCCCGCCACGCCCTGCCGGTCCGGCTGGCCCGGAGCCCCCGCATGGCCACCAGGGTGAGGACCGCCACCATCAGGCAGAGGAGGTAGTCGCCCGTCTCGGAGCCGATCCGGACCCCGAAGAGGGCGGGTGCGGCGATCTGCCCGTTGGGGATCCACGAGAACTCGGCCCGGTCGAGCAGGTAGCTCGAGGCCGCCAGTCCGAAGGCCAGGGTGGTGACGGCCACCACGATGCCATCGAGCCGGAGGGTGGGCAGGCCCACCGCCGTGGCCACCAGCGAGGCGGCCACCCCTCCGGCCAGCAGGGCCAGGCTGAGGTCCCAGTGCCAGTCGAGGAGGGCCACCGCCCCGATCACCCCACCGACGGCGGCGAACGACATCTGGCCCAGGCTCACCTGACCGGACCAGCCGGTCAGCACCACCACCGAGCCGCCCACCATGGCCAGGATCAGGACGGTGGACAGCTCCAGCAGGTTGCCCGGGCCCAGCCAGAGGGGCACGGTGGCCAGCGCCACCGCCACCACCGCCACCCCGGCCAGCCGGACAGCCCGGACCTCCGGCAGCCGGGCCACGGTCGGCGGCAGCTCGCGGACACCCGACACCAGGGCCCACCCGGCGTCGCCGCGTCGGCCAAAGGCACCGGACCCGACCCGTTGGAGAAGGAGCCCGACGACCACCACCGCCGCCAGCACCGCCAGCACCAGGGTCGGCCGGTTGGGATTGTCCCACGACACCCCCTGCTCGAGGGTGCCGATGGCCACCGCCGAGACGGCCACCCGGGGCAGGTTGGTGAAGCCGCCGATGGACAGCGCCCCGAGCGCGGTGACCAGGGCCGTGAGGCTGAAGGTGGGGTCGAGGGGGAGGCCCAGGATGGCGGCCTTCAGGAACACGCTGAGGAAGGAGAGGGTGCCGGCCACCACCCAGGTGACGGTCTGCAGCCGGTTCACGGGGATGCCCAGCATGGCGGCGCGGTCCCGCCTGTCCCCGACCGCCCGGGTGGCGATCCCCAGGTCGGTCCGGGTGGACCACAGCGCCACGGCCCCGAGGGCCAGCGGTGCCACTACCAGCGCCACCAGGTAGTCGGCGGAGATGACCACCGGGGAGATGGACAGGTGGGCGTGCCACGGGAACCCGATGGTGGCGTTGGTGATCGAGGCGCTCCAGATGCGGGGCACCAGCAGGCTGCCCACGATGAGGGCTTGGGACAGGCCGATGGTGGCCACGGTGAGCACCAGGCGCGGGGCCCGCACGAATCGGCGGATGATCAGCATCTCCACCACCAGGGTCAGCACCACCACCGAGGCGAGCCCGGTGAGCAGGGCCAGGAAGTAGTTGACGCCGGAGAGGGCGATCAACCCGTAGGCCAGCACGGCCGGCGCGCTCCCGAGGTCCCCCTGGGCGAAGTTGACGACCTTGTTGAGCCGGTAGACCAGCGCCAGGCCGACGGCCATCAGGGCTCCGAGCAGCCCCAGCACCGCTCCCTCGGCCCACACCGCCGGGGGCATCGGGAACAGGGCGACCTGGACCACGACGAGAAGCACCACCGGGGTGATCCACCGGAGCAGATCGCCGAGCCGGGTCCCGCCGGCCGGCGCGGCGGTTCTCCTCATGGCGCGCCCGCTCGGCGTACGTAGCATCATCCCCCAGTCAACGGCACCCGGCTTCGCCCCCGGTGGCTGAGATCATGCCACCACCACCACCGCCCCGGCACTCCGCCTCCCGTCGCCCTCCCGGATGGCGGGGAGACGGACCCTCGAGAGGTCCGGCCTCCGAGGTGCCCAGGTGGTCAGGGGGTCGTGAGGGAGCGGAGGACGGCCCGTGCCTCGTCGATCCGGCCCCGGTGCACCAGCGGGACCACCCGTTGGTCGAGGATGGCGGGCCAGTCGAACGACTCGGTGGAGACACCCGCCTCCCTGAGGTGGCTCCGCGCCTCGTCGAGCAGCCCGGCCAGGACCGCCACGTCGGGACCGACCGCCTCGGCCACCCGGTCGCGCAGCCACCCGGCCAGTGCCGGGCTGGCGCCGGCGGTGGAGACGGCCACCGTCACCGGGCCTTGGCGGTGCACGGCCGGCAGTAGGAAGGAGCAATTGCCGGCGTCGTCGGCGCAGTTGACCCACACCCCGGCCGCCTCGGCGTCGGAGGCGACGGCGTGGTCGACCTCCGGGATGCCGGTGGCGGTCACCACCAGCCGGTAGTCGGCCGCCTCGGGACGCCGGTACGGGCGCTCCGCCACCGTCAGGACGGGTTGGTCGTCGGGGCCCGGCCCGGGCGCCATCGAGCGGATGGCCTCCACCACCTCGGGTGCCACCACGGTCACCCTGGCCCCGCAGTCGAGCAGGCCGCGCACCTTGCGGGCGGCCACCGGTCCCCCTCCCACCACCAGGCAGTCCCTCCCGACCACTACCAGGGTGACCGGGTAGAGCGGGGTGTGATGCGCCACGGACCGTCCCCGGTCAGTCGTCGACGTCGAAGTCGGCGGGACCCGGTCTGCCGAGGGCGGGGAGGCCTACCATGCCGGCGGCGACGGTGCCGTTGGTCGCCGGGTCGATGAGCACGAAGCTCCCGGTGATCCGGTTCCGGTGGTAGGGGTCGACGGCCACCGGCGTAGCCACCGCGATGGTGACGGTGCCGATGTCGTTGTCGGCCAACGAGTCGGCCGGCAACAGCTCGAGGTCGTTGACGTCGAGCCGGCCGTCCACCGAGACGATCCTGGCCGGGGTGACCCGGGTGGTGTGCTTGAGCCGGAACCGGGACCCGGCGGTCAGCGGCCGCCCGTCGAACCAGCAGACCGTGGCGATGAGCTCCCGCACCACCTCGGGCGGGTCGTCGGCGGCGGCCAGCAGGTCGCCCCGGCTGACATCGACGTCGTCGGCCAGCTCCACGGCCACCGACAGGCCCACGGCGGCCTCGGTGAGCGGGCCGTCGACCGTCTCCACCGACGTGATGGTCGACCGCTCCCCTCCCGGGAGCACCACCACCTGGTCGCCGGGGTGGAACGGCCCCCCGTTCACCATGCCGGCGTAGGTGCGCCCGCCGCCGGGCTGGCGGAGCACCCACTGGACGGGCAGCCGGGCGCCAGCGCCCCGCCGGTCCCCGTGGGCACCGGCCCACTCTCCGGCCGGTGCCTGGTCGAGCGCTTCGAGCACGGTGGGGCCGTGGTACCACGGGGCGACCTCGGACCGCTCCGCCACGTTGTCGCCCAGCAGCGCCGAGACCGGGATGACCACGCACGACTCGACGCCGAGCCGGTCGCAGAGCTGCACCATCTCCTTGGTCACCCGTTCGTAGGCCCCCTGGTCCCAGTCGATCTGGTCCATCTTGTTGGCCGCCACGATGAGGTGCCGGACACCCAGCAGGGCGGCGATGCAGACGTGGCGCCTCGTCTGCTCCCGGAGGCCCTTGGGGGTATCGACCACCACCAGGGCCAGGTCGGCCGTCGAGGCCCCGGTGGCCATGTTCCGGGTGTACTGGACGTGACCGGGGCAGTCGGCGATCACGTACTTGCGGGTCGGGGTGGCGGCGTAGCGGTAGGCGACGTCGATGGTGATCCCCTGTTCCCGCTCGGCCCGCAGGCCGTCCGTTACGAACGACAGGTCCACCCCCTCGACGCCCCGGCGGCGGGAGGCGGCCTCTACCGCCTCGAGCTGGTCGTCGAAGAGCTGCTTGGTGTCGTGGAGGAGGCGTCCGATCAGGGTCGACTTGCCGTCGTCGACCGAGCCCACCGCCGCGAAGCGGAGCAGGTCCACCACCGCCGGCCCCTCGGAGCGCTCGACGTCGGCGACGGTGTCGGCATCGTCCGGGGCTGCCGTCATCGCCTAGAAGTAGCCCTCGCGCTTGCGGTCCTCCATGGACGTCTCCGAGAACCGATCGTCGGCGCGGGTGGCGCCCCGCTCGGACACCCGGGAGACGGTCACCTCGTGGATGATGCCGTCGATGGTGGTGGCGTCGGAGCGCACGGCACCGGTGCAGGTGGCGTCGCCCACGGTCCGGAAGCGCACCGTCTGCTCGCTGGCCGACTCGCCCGGGCCGGGGCTGACCCACTCCGACTCGGCCAGCAGCATGCCGTCTCGCTCGATCACCGTCCGCCGGTGGGCGAAGTAGATGGAAGGGAGCTCGATGGACTCCCGGGCGACGTACTCCCAGATGTCCAGTTCGGTCCAGTCCGACAGCGGGAAGGCGCGCAGGTGCTCGCCCGGCTGGACCGTGCCCGAGTAGAGCTGCCACAGCTCCGGGCGCTGGCGCTTGGGGTCCCACTGCCCGAAGGTGTCGCGGAACGACAGCACTCGCTCCTTGGCTCGAGCCTTGTCCTCGTCACGGCGGGCGCCCCCGATGCAGGCGTCGAAGCCGTGCTCGGCGATGGCATCGAGGAGGGCGGTGGTCTGGAGCCGGTTGCGCATCCCTCCGTGCCCCGGGTCGGCCACCCGGCCGGTGTCGATGGACTCCTGGACCGAGGCGACCAGCAGCCGCTCGCCCATCTCGCTGACCCGGCGGTCGCGGAACTCGAGGACCTCGGGGAAGTTGTGACCGGTGTCGATATGGAGCACCGGGAAGGGGAGGCGCCCGGGACGGAAGGCCTTCTCCGCCAGGCGGAGGAGCACTGCCGAGTCCTTGCCACCGCTGAAAAGCAGCACCGGGCGCTCGCACTCGGCGGCGACCTCCCGCAGGATGAAGATGGCGTGCGACTCGAGGAGGTCCAGGTGGTCGACGGTGTGCCGCGCCGACGCTCCGGGAAGCTGACCTGGTTCGAGGATTGTCGTCATGTGGGGATCGCTTCCTGTGCCGGTCATGGGCGGATGGCGGTCGGTCGAGAGGCCCGGTCACCGATGTCCGCTCTGGACAACACGGCGGCCGGCGTGGGGATTCCGTTAAAAGCTGATCGGACAGGTCATGTATACTCGCACATCGGCGATCCGGGCAAGGCCGGACGGGCCGGGTGGGCCGCTAGGGTCGGCGCGCCGGGCCGTCCGATGGCCACCGCGCCACGTCCACCGACCAGAAGAGCGAGCACCGTTGTCCATCGAACAGCAGTCCGACCCCCTACGCGATGAGCTGGCCGAGCAGTCGGCGGCGTTCGAGTCGGCCCCGGCCGGGGCGGTGATCGCCTGGGCCGTGGAGCGGTTCGGGACCTCGCTGGCCTACGCCTGCTCGTTCCAGGACGCCGTCCTGATCGACCTGGCCGTGGCGGTGGACCCCCGGATCGAGGTCATCTTCCTCGACACCGGCGCCCACTTCCCCGAGACGCTCGAGTATGTCGAGACCATCCGTTCCCGCTACGACCTGCAGCTGACGGTCACCACCCCGGTGGAGGGCGCCGACCGGTGGCCCTGTGGGACGGCGCAGTGCTGCGAGTTCCGCAAGGTCCGCCCGCTCAAGGAGGCCCTGGCCGGCCACCAGGCCTGGCTGACCGGCCTCAAGCGGGTGGACGCCCCGACCCGGGCCGCCACCCCCATCGTCTCCTTCGATGAGCAGTGGGGGATGGTGAAGGTCAACCCGCTGGCCACGTGGACCGATCAGGACATCGCCGGCTACGAGGCTGACCACGGGATCCCGCGGCATCCCCTGCTGTCCCAGGGCTACCTGTCCATCGGGTGCGCCCCGACGACCCGCCCGGTGGCGGAGGGCGAGGACCCGAGGTCCGGCCGCTGGTCGGGGTCGGACAAGGTCGAGTGCGGGCTCCACACCTGAGATGCCCAAGGACCGTGACGAGCTCTACGGCCTCCATATCCACGGCCACGAGCGCCCGATGCCGTTCATCAACCCGTACCGCACCCGGGGTGAGCTCAACGAGATCGAGCAGTTCAAGCTCGAGCGGCACCCGCTGGAGATCGCCGACGCCATCATCGACACGTACTCCAAGGAGGGACCGGCCGGCATCGCCAAGGTCCCCGGCGAGGTCGAGCGGCTGAAGTGGGCCGGGATCTACCCGCAGAAGCAGGGGGGCGACGCCTTCATGATGCGGGTGAAGGTCCCCGGCGGGTTGCTCACCGCGCCGCAGGCCCGGGAGATCGGCGTGGTGGCCGATGCCTTCGGGGAGGGTCCCGACGGCACCGAAAGCCGGGTGTTCGGCTCGCGCTTCGCCGATATCACCACCCGGCAGACCATCCAGATCCACTGGCTCCGGATCGAGGACATTCCCCGGATCTGGCGCCGGTTCGCCGCCGTGGGGCTGACCACCGTCCAGGCCTGCGGCGACTCGGCGCGCAACGTGCTGTGCTGCCCGGTGTCAGGCGTCGACGCCGACGAGGCGTTCGACGGCCTGCCGATCGCGCAGGCGGTGTCCCGGTTCTTCACCGGCAACCGCGAGTACGCCAACCTGCCCCGCAAGTTCAAGATCTCGGTGACCGGGTGCGTCGAGGACTGCGCCCAGTCCGACATCAACGACATCGGCCTCCGGCCTGCCCGGGCCGCCGACGGCACTCTCGGGCTCAACCTGCTGGTCGGCGGAGGACTCTCCGACGGCGAGCGGATGGGCTCGGACATCGACGTCTTCGTGCGCCAGGACCAGGCGGTGGAGATCACCCGGGCGGTTGCCCAGCTCTTCGGCGAGCTTGGCAACCGCGAGAACCGCGGCCTGGCCCGTATGCGCTACCTGGTCCAGGAGCTGGGTCCCGAGGGCTTCCGGGCCGAGCTGGCCGCCCGGGCCCGCTTCGAGCTGCCGCCGGCGGGGGAGGACCTCACCCGGCGCTACCGGGGGGACCACGTGGGCGTCCACCCCCAGAAGGAGGACGGGCTCTTCTACGTCGGCTGCTCGGTCCCGGTGGGCCGTATGAACGGGATCGAGCTGGTGGAGGCGGCACGCCTGGCCGACACCTACGGCGACGGCACCGTCCGGCTGGGCACCGACCAGAACTTCACCCTCACCGGGGTGGCCGGCGATCGGATCGAGGCCCTGCTGGCCGAGGACCTGGTGCAGAAGTACTCGCCGTACCCGGGGCCCTTCTCCCGGGGGGTGGTGGCGTGCACGGGCAGCGAGTTCTGCCGGTACGCCATCGTCGAGACCAAGGAGCGGGCGGTCAAGTGGGCCCGCTTCCTCGACGAGCAGCTGGCCGGCGAGCCGGTCGGCGCCCCGCCCGTCCCCGCCGGGGTGTCGGCGACGCAGGAGGACGCCGGCGTGGTCCGCATGCACTTCTCCGGCTGCTCGGCCAGCTGCGCCCAGCCCCAGATCGCCGACATCGGCTTCCGGGGGGAGGTGGCCCACGTGGGCAACCACCTGGCCGAGGCCGTCGACATCGGGCTGGGCGGGTCGCTCGGCACCTCCCCCGGGTTCATCGACTGGGTCGAGCACGCCCGGCCGGTCAACGACGTGCCCGACGCCCTGCTCCGGGTGGTGCGCCGCTACCAGGCGGAGCGCCGTCAGGACGAGCCGTTCCACAACTGGGCCCGCCGGGTGCCCAACGACGACCTCCGGGCCACCCTGGCGGCGGAGGGAACCGGTACGCCGGTGGCCCTGACCACCAAGCGGAAGGCGGCCGCCACTCCCACGGGCGCCGCCCGGTCGGAGGTCGGAGGTTCACGATGAAGGCGTACCGCATCCGCGAGCAGATGAACGGCATCACCGAGCCACCTGGCAAGACGTGGTTCTGGGAGCTGGAGGCTGGGGTGATCGCTGCCGGCCGGTGCATCCAGTGCGGCACCTGCATCGCCGCCTGCCCTTCCAACTCCATCGGCATCGACGAGGACACCGACCTCCCCGAGCTGGTCAAGATGTGCACCGGCTGTTCGCTGTGCTGGGACTTCTGCCCCCGTGGCGGCCTGCGCTACGAGGCGGCGTGGCCCCCCTCCACCCCCATGCAGGGCGAGGACGCCGACTCCTCCTTCGAGCGCGCCGACCCGTCCGACCCGTACTGGAAGATCACCGGCGGCCCGCCAGGGGACGGGCTGGGTGCCGTGCTGGAGTCGTTCGCGGTGAGAGCCGGTGCCCGCCCCGAGCTCGCCCAGGACGGTGGCGTGGTCTCGGCCCTGCTCATCGCCGCCCTGGCCGCCGGGGACATCGACGGTGCGCTGGTGACCCGGCCGAGCGACGATCCCGACGAGCCGTGGAAGGGCGTTGCCCACCTGGCCACCACGGCCAAGGAGATCGTGGCGGCGGCCGGGAGCTACTACAACCAGACGATGGCCCTGGCCGAGCTCGACCTCTCCCGGTACGACCTCCCGCCCAAGCCGCGGATCGCAGTGGTGGGGACGCCCTGTGAGATCCAGGGCATCCGGGCCATGCAGTCCCGTCGGTGGCCGACCGGGGCCCATCGGGTGGACGCGGTGGTGCTCACCATCGCCCTGCTGTGCACCAAGAGCTTCGACTATCAGGGGCTGATGCTCCAGCTGCTACGGGACGACCGGGGCATCGACATCGAGAGGGTCTCCAAGGTGGACGTGATCCACGGTCGGATGATCGTCGAGTACCGCGACGGCGAGCTGGCGGTCGACGAGCCGGTGAAGAACTTCCACGGTGCCGCCCTCAAGGGATGCGACGAGTGCGCCGACTTCCTGGGACGGGGCGCCGACCTGTCGGTCGGGAGCGTCGGGTCGATGGCCGGGTGGAGCAGCGTCCTGGTGCGTACCGAGCGCGGGCGCCTGGCCCTCGACAACGCTCGGGGACGGCTCGACTTCCGGCAGCTCGACAACCCGGAGGCCCTGGTCAAGCTGGACGCCTTCGACAAGCGAGTGGCCTTCGACAGCCTGCGCCGCCCGTTCGACCCCGAGGCCCCGCTGTTCATCGACTACGAGGAGCACCTCCGGTACTACTCAGGCACCGACCGGGCGCCGATGGTGGCCGACCGGTGATCGGGGATCGGTGGCACCGGGCCGGTTCCCCGAGCAGCACCCGCCCCCGGTGGCTACGGTGGGGCCGATGACACTCGTCACGTTGGCCCCCGGCGCCCGTCTCGAGCTCCCCGAGGAGCCCGAAGAGCTGAGGGAGGGGCTGAGAGACGCCCTCCTCGACGGCCAGGACTGGCGGGCCGGGTTCAGCGACGATATCTGCATCGGCCTGTGGCTGTGGGGTGCGTGGCAGCCGACCCTGGAGCCGCTCGGGGTGTCACGCGACGACTTCGTCGAGGTGGTCACCGCCTACCGCCGGGAGCTGTGGCTATGGCTGATCGGCGACCGCCCGTGGTCCCAGTACGTGGGGGGCCTGGCCGGGAGGGTCGCCCGGCGGATCCCGACCGCATCCGCCTGACCGCACCGATCGGCAGGGGTGTGTCGTGGAGAAGCTGATCTACCTCCTGTGGGGCGACGGTGCCGCCGACCGGGGCGACGCCCTCCGGGACCGGCTTCTGGGGGAGACGTCCGACCTGCTGCGGGCCGCCGGCGCCCGGTCGATCGGGGTCAACGTCCACGACTCGGACGCCGGCGCCGCCCCGTCGCCGGCCCCCCCTCCCGAGGGCGAGGACCCCCACGTGGCAGAGGTGTCGGTCTGGGTCGACTGCTACGAGCGCCGGAGCGGGGTCGACGCTGCCATCGGCGCCCTCGGCCTCCGATCGGCCGCCTACCTCGTGGTGGAGTCGGTCTACG
This sequence comes from Acidimicrobiales bacterium, assembly GCA_052143315.1. GTDB lineage: Bacteria > Actinomycetota > Acidimicrobiia > Acidimicrobiales > RAAP-2 > DASZIT01. The sequence continues at coordinate 47,573 of JBKQTE010000031.1, forward strand.
ACGACTATGGCACCACGCCCCACGCCGCCCCCCGTGACTGGGAGGACGGGACCCGATCCCCGGGGGTGCTGACGGTGGCGCTGATCCACCGTCCCGAGGGTCTGGCCTACGCCGAGTGGATCCACAGGTGGCACGGCACCCAGTCACCGGTCTCCGGTGAGCTCCAGCCCCGCACGCGCTACGTGCGCAACGAGGTGGTCCGGGCGGTGACCGAGGGTGCTCCGGAGATCCACGGCATCGTGGAGGAGGGGTGGCCCTCGGTGGGGCACGTCGCCGACCCGATGCTCTTCTTCAACGCCACGTCGCAAGAGGAGCTCGCCGCCAACGTCGGCCGCATGATGGAGAGCGTCAACGGCTGCCTCGACCTGGGCCGCCTGCGCAGCGCCACCATGAGCGAGTACCTGGTCAAATCGTTCGGCTGATCGTTTCCCCTGGGGATCGGACGGCGGAGGGTCCTCACTCGATCCCATGATCGGCGGCGAAGCGGATGAGCTCGTGCTTGCGACTCAGGTGGAGCTTGGCCAGGATGTTACGGACGTGGTTCTCTACGGTCTTCTCGGCGATGAACAGCTCGCCGCCGATCTCCTTGTAGGTGTGGCCGCGGGCCACACACTGGAGCACCTCCCGCTCCCTGAGGGTAAGGGCCTGCGACCCATCGCCGGCCTGCTTGGCCAGGGTGCGGAACTCGCCGAGCACCAGGGCGGCCAGGGTCGGGGAGAAGACGGGCTCACCCACCGAGGCGCGCCGGAGCGCGGCCCGCAGCGCTTCGGGTGGAGTGGACTTGACCAGGTAGCCCACCGCCCCGGCGGCCACCGCGTCGAGGAGATCGCGCTCGGCCTCGGACACGGTCAGCATCACGATCCGGGACATGGCCCCGCAGGCCCGGACGACCGCCAGCCCACCGCCGCCCGGCATGTGCAGGTCGCAGACGACGAGATGGGGACTGGTGGCCCTGATCACGGTGATGGCCTCGGGCGCCGAACCGGCCTCCCCGACCACCTCGAACTCCGATCCCAGGTCGGAGCGCACGCCTGAGCGCCAGATGGGGTGGTCGTCCGCCAGCACCACCCGGATCACACCCACAGTCGCACCTCCGCGCCGGCACCCAGCTGTCCCGACACCTCGACCCGTCCGCCGACCTCGCCGATCCGACCCCGGATCGAGCGGGACAGCCCGATGCCCTCGGACACGGTGCCGGGGTCGAACCCCGCCCCGTCGTCCTTCACCGAGCAGAAGACCCGGGTGGGCGGAAGCCCGCCCGGAGGTGGACCTTCGTCGGCCTCGACGAAGATGGTCACCCGCGACGCCCGCCCGTGCTTCCCGGCGTTGGTGAGCGCCTCGCCCACCGCACCGGCCAGCGCCGCCTGCGTGTCGATGGGCAGGCGGGGCAGGTCGTCCATCAGTACGAGGTCGACCCGGCCACCGAATCGGCGCTCGAACCTGGCGGCGACGTCACGGAGACGGGCCCGCAGGTCCCCCGGTCCGGTGGCGCTCCCGGCCCCGCCGGCCGACGGGCCGGCCAGGTAGCCGCGAAGCTCCCGTTGCTGGTCGCGCGCCATCGAGGCCAGGGCCGGATCCTGGCTGCGGCGCTCCACCACCGCCAGGGTCTGAAGGACGCCGTCGTGCAGGGTGCGGGCGACGTCCTCGCGGGCCCGGGCGGCGGCCACCTCGGACTCCGCCCGGCGCAGCAGGGTGGCCAGGTAGCCGAGGGCACCGCCCGCCATGCCGAAGAGCACGACGGGCGTCACGGTGCTGACCAGGTGACCACCGGTGAACAGCTGGTCGGCAACGACCCCGTTGAGGAGGGCGCCACCCGTCCTCGCCAACCCCACCACCACCCCGGCGGCCGCCCCCACCAGGGCTCCGGCGGCCGCTCCGGCGGAGAGCACGCCGGCCAGGGGCCAGGCCACACCGAGCGACTGCGAGGTGGCGAACGCCGTCCCGTGACCGAAGGCGAGGCCGCCACCGAGGAACAGCGCGCATCCGCAGGCCACCTCGACGGCGACGGGCGCAGGCCGGAGCAGGGCGTCCGGGGTCCGGCCGAGCAGGACGCTGTCCGCGGCGCTGACGGCGAGGGCGACCACCACCAGTCCGTACGCCAGCCACGGCCTCACCAAGGCCTGGCGGTCGAAGAAGAGGACGGTGGCCATCCACGCCCAGGCCAACCACCGAAACACCGAGATGCCAGCCAGCAGGCTCCGATCCACCGGGGCCAACCCTATCGGGGCCGGATCGTCCAGCCCCGCCGGACGGTCCGGCGGTGGGCCCTGGGGGTTCCCCAGGCGCGGATGGGGGCGAGCCCCGATGGAGGCGGCGTCGGCGTCGGCGCACCATGCCTGCATGGATGCGAACCCCGACGAGACACCGTCGTTCGAAGAGCCGGCCCTGCGTTCGGCATGGTCCGGCTGGGTGACCCGGTCGGTGACCGCCGAGGCGGCCACGGCCGCCCTGGCCGTCGAGGCGGCGGTCTCCACCGTGATAGCCGGTGGATCGTCCGAAGCGGCCGTGGTGGCCGCCTTCGTCGCCGCCGGGATGCGCCCGCCCGCGGTTGCGGTGCAAGCGCTCCAGTCCGAGCGTTGGCGCCTCGAGGAGCTCCTGGGTGAGCTCCAGCGGACCGTGCCCTCCGGCCACCTGCCCACCGATGACCTCCCGGGCCAGGGCGCCGCCCCACTCCGGAGCCAGCTCCGTCGCCGGCAAGCGATCGCCGAGCAGGCCATCGCCTCGGCATCGGCCCTCCTGCTCGACCCTCCGCGGACCGGGGCCGGCGGGCCCCTCGACCCGGGTGGCACCGACGGAGCCGGTGCGGTGAGGCGGGCCCAGGGTGTCAGAATTCTCGGGGCGACCGGTGTCTTCCTCCTGGTGACCTCGACCCTCCTCTTCGAGGTCTTCGGCGTCCCCGGCGGGGCGCACCTCGCCCGGTTCGCCGCCGTGGCCGTCCTCGAGGTCGTGCTGGCCGCCGCCGCCACGGCGTGCCGCCGCTCGGACCGCTTCCGCCCGGTCATGGAGGTGTACCTGGCGGCGGCGGCGCTGGTGCTCCCCCTGGCCATCGCCGCCGGGCTGGCCGCTGTCTCGACCGGCCACGCCATCCACCCGGCGGTGGCGCTCGCTCTCGGGGGTACGGCCTGCGCCACCGTCTACGCCTGGCTGGCTGTATCGCTGCCGTCACGCAGCTACGGCTCGCTGGCGCTGGCGGCGCTGGGGGTCGGTTGGCTGGCCGGCGTCGACGCGGTCGGCGACTTCGGCAGCGCCGGGTGGGTGGCGCCGGCGGCGGCGGTGCTGACCGGCTGCTATCTGGGCGCTGACGCCATGGCCGTGCACGGGAGGACCGCCGGGATCGACGACCCCCGATGGGCCCGGGCTGCCGAGGCGTTGACGTGGCCGGCCCCGCTGTTCGCTGCCGCCGCCGGGTCCGTCTCCGTCCTGTGGGCGACCGCCGTGGCCGTCCACGACCGCGGTGGGCGGGCCACGGCACCCTCGACGCTGGCCTTGCTGGCGCTGGTGCTCGCCCTGGCCAGCCGGCAGCCGCGGCGCCGGGCATGCCTGCCGCTGGCGGCCCTGGCCGGATCGGCGGCGGTGCTCTGGCTGGGCCCTCTGGTGTCGTGGGGGCGGTTCGGCACGGCGGTGGCACTCGACGCCCTGGCTGTCGCCGCCCTGGCCGGCGCGCCCCTCGCCTCGGACGGATCGCGCTCCAGATGGACGTCGCGGCGGCCGAGCGACCTGGCGGTGTCGATGTGGACCCTGGCGACGTGCGAAGCCCTGGCGGTGTTGGTCCTCCCGGAGGGGCCCTCGTGGTGGGCACCCGGGGTCCTGCTGGTGGCGGCTTCTGTGCCGGCCTGGGTCGCCCATCGCTCGGGTGGCGCCGGCTGGGCCTGGGCGTCGGCGCCGTTGGCGGCGGCATCGTGGTTCATGGCGGTCTGGTCGGTGGCCTCGACGGCGGGGCTGGTCTCCGTGAGATCCCCTGGGCCTCTGGCGGTGGCCGCCATGATGGCCCCGCTGCCGTTGCTGCTGGCGGCGGTCGGTCTGGCGCTCAGGAGGCGCCACCCCGACGTGCGGATCGTCGCCTACGGATCGGCGGCCGGGCTGGCGGCGCAGGTGCTCCTCCTGACCCTCGGCGCCGGGGATCGCACCGGAGCCGGCACCGAGCTGCTCGGCATCTGGGTGCTGGCCACGGTGGTGGCGTGGGTGGAGGGCTGGACCGCCCTCGGCGCCGTCGGCGCTGGCGCATCGGCCGGGCTGGGTGGAGCGGCCCTCGTCGCCCTCGGACTGGGGCTCGGTCGCGACGCGGCGGCCATGGCCGTGCTGGTGGTGGTGCTCGCCGAATTCCTGCTGGGCATCGTGCCGCCCCCGACGGCAGGCCCGATCGGGGTGCCACCGGGCCAGGGCCACCGCACCAGCGCCCTGTTGAGCGCCGGTGCGGTGGTGCTGTGGACGCTGGCCGGACTGACGTGGGGGGACGGTCGTCGGGTAGTGGCCGCCATGGTGGCCATCGCCGTCTGGTGGACGCTTGTGAGGGTGGAGTACCGGCGCCCCGACGGTGCCTGGTGGCTCGGCTGGGCGTCGATTGCGGTCGCCTCGTTGGCCGGTGTGCCCATCGCCGCCCTGTCCGGCACCCGTGATCCCCAATGGTTCGTCGTGGCCCCGGCCGTCGCCCTGATCGTCATCGGGCTCCGACTTCCCTCCGACCGGCGGGATGCCCACGGGGTCAGCCACGGCCGGTGGATCAGCGCCACCGGGTCGACCGTGCTGCTGGGCACCACGGTCGTCCAGGCGCTCCCCCCCGCCCACCGGTCCACCGGCTCCATCGTGCTGCTGGTGGCCGAGGGGGCGTTGTCGGTCCTCACCGGCGTGGTGCTGCAGCGCCGGGTTCCGGTCGTCGCCGGAGCCGGGGCGGTGGCCCTCGGCGGCCTGGCGGCACTCTCCCTGGTCCCCTCCACCCTGGCGCTGTCCCTCCTCATCGGGGCCGTGGCCGTGGCGGTGCTCGGGGCGTCGACGGTACTGCTCACCGGGCACCGGCATCTGGTCCGGTGCGAGTCGGGACCGCGCCCGTCGGTGTGGAGCCGGTGGAAGTGAGGCGGCGTGACGCCGGTGCCACGACCGCCCACCCGGCTCCGACCGGCGATCACGTACGCTCTGCGTTCGGCCCGTCGACGTCTCGGGGGGTTGCCGCGACATCGGAGGAAGCACCCGTGGGACTGTCCATCGGCATCGTCGGTCTCCCCAACGTGGGGAAGTCCACCCTGTTCAACGCCTTGACCCACAACGAGGTGCTGGCCGCCAACTACCCGTTCGCCACCATCGAGCCCAACGTCGGGGTGGTGGCGGTCCCCGACCGCCGTCTGGGGCGCCTGGCCGAGCTCTTCGACAGCCAGGAGATCGTGCCGGCCACCGTCACCTTCGTCGACATCGCCGGCATCGTCCAGGGCGCCTCCGAGGGCGAGGGGCTGGGGAACAAGTTCTTGGCCGCCATCCGCGAGGCCGACGCCATCTGTCAGGTGGTGAGGGTCTTCACCGATCCGGACGTGATCCACGTCGGCGGTCGGATCGACCCGGCCGAGGACATCGCCACCATCAATACCGAGCTGATCCTGGCCGATCTCGGGACCGTCGACGGCCGGTTGGTGAAGCTGGCCAAGGAGGCCCGCAAGCAGCCCGAGCTCGCCCCGGTGCTGCAGGCCGTGGAGCGGGCCAGGTCGATCCTCGACGATGGCCGGACCATCGCCTCGGCCTCGGCCTCGGCCGTGGGCGAGGCCGACGCCGGGCTGCTGGCCGACCTCCACCTGCTCAGCGCCAAGCCGTTCATCTACGTGTTCAACGTGGACGAGGGGGTGCTCGGTGACGAGGAGCTGCGGTCCCGCCTCCAGGCGCTGGTGGCCCCGGCCCAATCGGTGGTCGTGTGCGCCCAGATCGAGGCCGAGGTGGCGGCCCTGGACGAGGACGACGCCGCCGAGCTGCTGGCCAGCTACGGCCAGGAGCAGTCGGGACTGGTGCAGTTGGTCACGGTGGGCTTCTCCACCCTGGGGCTGCAGACCTTCCTGACCGCCGGGCCCAAGGAGTCCCGGGCGTGGACCATCCATGCCGGGGCCACCGCGCCACAGGCGGCCGGAACCATCCACACCGACTTCGAGCGCGGGTTCATCAAAGCCGAGATCGTGAGCTACGACGACCTGGTCGAGGCCGGTTCGGTGGCCGCAGTTCGCGCCGCAGGCAAGGCACGGGTGGAAGGCAAGGAGTATGTGATGCAAGACGGCGACGTCGTCGAGTTCCGGTTCAACGTGTAGCGAGCGCTGCTTGCCCAGCTCGGAGGAGGGGAGGAGGTGAGCCCCGATGGCCGATCCGGGCAGCCACCAGCGCCGGCAGGCCCGTGAAGTGACGTTCGGCCCTGGGGACAGGTCGTGCCCCGGCGTACCGTGGTGCCAGACCAGATGCCAGCGGCTGTGCTGTCGGAGAAGAGGGAGTTCAGAATTGCCTTGGCGGACGATTCACAGGCCCGAGGCGACCGACTGGAGATCCCCGAGCGGGGCGACCGGCAGTTGTCGACGGTCGAGGGGTGAGCCACCTACCTGGCGTCGCCCGGCTGACGGGGCAGGGCGGGGATAGCTGTGGCCGCCGCCTCACTGGGGGAGATCCTTCGCCGCTTCCGTCTCCACGACGTGCCGGGGGCCCCGACGGCCGCTGGCGTGCCCGTCGATCGCACCGTCGCGCTCGATGCCGAACTGGAGCCCGTCTTCTCGGCGCTCGAGGACGCCCAGCGCCACGCCGCCGACCTCGTCGAAGCCGCGGCGCGGGCCGCGGATGGTCGTCGGGCGGACGCCGCCGAGGAGGGGCGTCGACTCGTCGCCGAGGCGCGCGCCCGGACCGGCCCGGCGCGCGCCGAAGCCGCGTCGGTACTGCTGGCCCGAGCCGACGGCGAGCGCGCCCGGCTGCTCGCCGCCGCCCGGATGGAAGCCGAACGGATCGGACTGGTCGCGGGGCAGCGCTCGCCGGCTCTGGTGGACGAAGTCGTCCGGCGAGTCCTGTCACGACCGGACACTCTTCCTTGAGCGCCGGATGGGTTGCTGCCGGGGTACGGGGGCAAGGGCTGGCTCGCCGCCGGCTCGGGCCCGACGGCGCGCGCCGGCTGGCCGCCTCGGAGTCCTTGGCCGCCGCTCTGACCACCCTCCTTCACACGCCGTACGGGCGTGAGGTCCGGGCCGACATGGACCTGGCGACCGCTCAGACCGCCGTCGCCGCCACCTTCCTGTGGAATCTGCGGATCCTGGCCGGCTGGGCCCCGTCCCTCGGCTCCGGATCACTGCGCCTCATGGCGGCGAGTTTCGAGATCACCAACATCACCGGCCACCTGGCGCGCCTCGGTGGCCAGCCGGCTCCCGCCCCGTTCGCGCTCGGATCGTTGGCCATGGCCTGGCCCACGGTCTCGGTGGCTCGGACACCGGCCGAGGCCCGCGCCGCGTTGGCCTCGTCTGTGTGGGGCGACCCTGAGGGGGACGACCTCCCGACCATCCACCTGGCGCTCCAGTTCGGCTGGTCCCGCCTGGTCCTCGACGGTGTGCCCGAGGCCGGAGAGTGGGCCATCTCGGGTGCCGCCCTGGTCCTTGCCAGGGTGGTGGCTGCCGGTGCCCTCTCCGCGTTGAGCCGGTCCGCCCGGCGTGACGTCACCCATGTCCTCGGTCCCCGGTGGCAGCAGGCGGCGTCCATCGGCGACCTTGCCAGGTACCTGCCCCGCCCGGCCGCTCAGGCACTGCGAGGCGTGGACGGAGCCGAGGACCTGTGGCGGGCCGAGGTCCGCTGGTGGACGACCGTCGAGTCGGCAGGTGCGGCGCTCGCCGCACGTCCCCACCGTGGCCCCTCCCCTTGTATCGGGGTGGCCGGACTGCTCGCCGCCGACGCCTGGAGGACCCGGGCAGCGTTGGTGATGGCGGCCCGTGGTGGCGGGGAGCTTGCGGAGGTGCTCGATGCGGTGGCGTGACGCCTTGGAGCCGACCCGCATGGACCGAGTGGCGGTGGTCGCCCCCACCGAGCAGTTGCGCGGTGTTCTGGTGGCCGTGGCTGACGCCGGCGTCGTCGATCTCGAGCGGATCGGAGACCCGGTCATCGGGCCTGCCAACGACGCGCTCAGCCGCGTCCGAGAGCGGCTCGGCTCCACGACCGCTCCCGACGCCACGACGGGCGCTCCGCGTCTCGCCCCTCAGCCTCCCGACCTGGTGGCCCTGGAACGGGACGGCCGACTGGCGGAAATTGCCGGCGAGGCCGAGCTGGAGCAGGTCGACGCGTCCGCCCGGCACCGTGGCTCCGTGGCTGCGCTCGTCGGCTGGATCCCGGCAGCGGCTGTGGCGCCGCTGTCGCTCCGCCTGGACCCGCTGGGAGGGGCCGTTGTGCGGCTGCCGGTGCCCCGTGGCGCCGAGCCACCGACACTCGTCGAGGCCGGTGGCGCCACTGGCGCCTTCCAGCCGCTGGTGGACACCTACACCACCGTCCCCTACGCGGACGTGAACCCGGCTGCGTTCGCCGGGCTCGCCTACGTCGTGATGTTCGGGATGATGTTCGGCGACGTCGGCCGCGGAGCCCTGCTGGTGGCCGCCGGGCTGTTGCTGGCCACCGGGCACCCGCCCGTGCTGGCCCGGTTCCGCCGCCTGGCACCGTTCGTCGTTGGAGCCGGCACGTCCAGCATCCTCTTCGGACTGGCGTTCGGCGAGATGTTCGGTCCCACCCATGTGGTACCGACCCTGTGGATGGCTCCCCTCGACCACCCGACCACGCTGCTGGCCGTGGCAGTTGCCGTCGGCGCCGGTCTGCTCGCCATCTCCTACGGGATCGGGACGGTCAACCGCTGGCGCGAAGGCGGCGCCGCGCTGGCCCTGGTCGCCACCTCGGGCCTGGCCGGCGCCGCCCTCTACCTCGGACTCGGCGTCGCGGCCCTGGGCTGGTACCGGCATTGGGGGGTGGTGCTGGTGGTGGGAGCCACGATGGCCGCAGCCGGTCTCGTGCTCGGCTCTGTCGGGTGCTACGTGGAGACCGGCGGACGGGCCGACGGGATGGCCCAGACCGGCATCGAGATGTTCGACGCCGTGCTGCGGATCGGCACCAACACCGTGTCGTTCGCCCGGCTGGCCGCCTTCGGTCTCATCGACGTCGCTCTCAGCGGACTTGTATGGTCCGAGACGGCCGGTCTGTGGCATCGGGGCCCCGCCCTGTGGCTGGCAGCCGCGGTGGTGTTCGTGATCGGAAACGCCGTAGCCTTCGCTCTCGAAGGTCTGGTTGCCGGTGTGCAGGCGCTGCGCCTCGAGTACTACGAGATGTTCAGCAGGATCTTTGTCGCCGAAGGTCGCCAGTTCCGGCCGTGGCACGTCCCGACCCTCTCAATGAAGGAGACCCCATGCTCACCTGGTTGATCGGCCTGCCCATTCTCGTTGCGGTAGCCGCCGGGATCGTCGTCCAGCTCCGACGGCACCCACGATCGACGATGCGCGTGGTGAAGGTCGTGAACCTCCTCCTGCTCGTCGGAGCGGGTGTGCTGGTCGTCCTGTCCATTGCCGCCAGTCCAAGCGGGGCGGCAGCGGCAACGGCCACCGGCGCCAGCACCTACGGCGGCCAGGCGCTCATCGGCGCCGCCGTCGCCGTTGCCGGCTCGTCCATCGGCGCAGGGATCGCGGTGGCGTACACGGGCTCGGCTGCCTTGGCGGCGATGAGCGAGCGCCCCGAGATGTTCGGCCGGGCCATCGTCATCGTCGGGTTGGCCGAGGGGATCGCCATCTACGGCCTGGTCATCGCCATCTTGCTGATCGGCAAGGCATAGACGTGGGCCTCCTCGTCGTACTCGGCGAGGCGGCACGGGTCGGTGGCTTCGCGCTGGGCAGTGCCACGGTGATCCCCGCCGAGGACCCGGATGCCGTGCGTCGCGCCTGGGCATCGCTGCCGGGCGACGTGGCGGTGGTGGTGCTCACCCACCAGGCCGCCTCCGCCCTGGACGGTGCCGCCAACCGGCGCGACGGAGTGTTGAGCGTGGTGATGCCGCAGTGACCGAGACCCGGGCGAAGGCCGCAACGGGGCTCCGTCGTCTTTCGGCCGGCCGCTCCGATACGGGGCGCGCCACCATGGAGGCGGCGTTGGTACCGGTTGTCGACGCGCTCCTCGCCACCGCACGGGCACGTGCCGTGACCCAGCGGGCCGAGGCCGATGAGGACGCCCGCACCGAGCTGGCGGAGCATCGGGCTGCGGCAGAGCGACTCGTCGCCGAGGCCCGGGCCGACGGCACCCGGGCGGCCCAGCAGAGGGCGGCCGCCCAGCTGGCGACGGCTCGTCGCCAGGCGGAGGAGATGATCCTCGCCGCCCGTCGACGCGCCTACGAAACGCTCCGGCGCGAGGCCGTCGAGGCGCTCGTACGGCAAGGCGGCACGGCTGAGGGCCGGCTGCTCGGGCGACGGCTGGTGGCGCTGGTGCAGGACCGCGTGGGCGCCTCGATGCCGGTGCATCAGGTGGGCCCGGGCGGCCTGACCGCCGTGGCCGAGTCCGGCAACCGGCGGGCCACCCTCGGGCCGCCGGCCTTGGTCGACCAGGTGCTCGGGTCGCTGGCCGACGAGATCGAGGCCCTGTGGGCTTGACCGACCAGACCCAGCTGCCCCTCCCGGCGGAAGAGCGCATCGGCTCCGGACAGGTGGTGCGGGTGAACGGCCCGCTGGTCGAGGTGGACGGGCTCGATCAGGTGGCCGTGCTCGACGTCGTCGAAGTGGGCCATGCCGGACTGGCCGCCGAGGTGGTCTCGGTGCGCCGAGGCCTGGTCACGGCCCAGCTCTACGAGTACTCGGGGGGGCTCCGGGTCGGCGAGCCGGCCGTCGGGCGGGGCCATCCGCTCTCCGCCCGACTCGGCCCCGGCCTCCTCGGCGGCATCTTCGACGGGCTCCTACGGCCCCTTGCCGGCGGTCCGAGGTGGCTCACTCCCGGCTCCCTCCAACAGGTGGGCGAAGAGCGGCGGTGGCAGTTTGTGCCCGTGGTGTCCCCGGGATCGGTCGTGGGGCCCGGTGACATCCTCGGCACGGTTCCGACGGCGTCAGGCGTCGACCATCGAGTGCTCGTGCCCGTCGGGGTGAGCGGCCGTGTCGAGTCGGTAGCCGGCAACGCCGAGGTGGACGACGACGGACCGATCGCCGTCGTCGGCGGTCAGCAGCTGGCAGTGACCGAGGTGTGCCCGGTGCGGGTTCCCCGTCCGATGCGCACCCGGCTCGAGCTCTCGGCTCCGCTCCTCACCGGCCAGCGGGTCGTTGACCTGCTCTTTCCGATCGCCAAGGGCAGCGCCGCGGCAGTCCCGGGCGGCTTCGGAACCGGCAAGACGGTGCTGTTGCAGCAGATCGTCAAGTGGTGCGAGGCCGACGTGATCGTCTTCGTCGGGTGCGGGGAGCGGGGCAACGAGCTCGCCGATGCCCTGGCCGACCTGGCCGAGCTCGAGGATCCGAGGACGGGCCTCAGCCTGCTCCAGCGGACGGTGGTCATCGCCAACACCTCCAATATGCCGGTGATGGCGCGTGAGGCCAGCATCTACACGGGGATGACCGTGGCCGAGTTCTACCGGGACATGGGATACGCCGTGGTCCTGCTGGCCGATTCCACCTCGCGGTGGGCCGAGGCGTTGCGCGAGTTCTCGTCGCGGAACGGCGAGCTGCCGGCCGAAGAGGGCTATCCGGCCGGGCTGGACTCGGCCCTCGCCACCTTCTACGAACGGGCCGGACGGGTCACCACCCTCGGAGGCCAGGAGGGGTCGGTCACGGCGATCGGAGCGGTATCCCCGCCCGGCGGTGACATGACCGAGCCCGTCACGGCGCACACGGAGCGATTCGTACGGTGCCTGTGGTCGCTCGACCGTGACCTCGCCTATGCCCGCCACTATCCGGCGATCACGTGGCGACGCTCCTTCTCCCGTGACACGCAGGTGGTGGGAGCGTGGCACGCGTCCGCCGGCCGCCCGGGTTGGGCACGTGACCAGGCCCGGGCGATCGCCCTCCTCGCCGAGGCGGACCGGCTGGCCCCGATGGTGGACCTGATCGGACTCTCGGCCCTGCCCGGCCGGGAGCGCGTGGTGATGCTCGGCGGCCGACTGCTGCGCGAGGCGGTCCTGCAACAGAGTGCGCAGAGCCCCAATGACGCAACCTGCACCCCGGAGAAGCAGGCGGCGCTGCTCGACATGGTGTTCGCCGTCGTCGACCGGTGCTTGGCATTGATCGAGGAAGGGCATCCCGCCTCGATGGTGGAGGAGCTCGATTTCTCGGGGGTGATCCGGGTGAAAGACGAGGTCGGTCCCGCCGATGCCGGTGGTGTCGAACGTCGGCGCGACGAAGTGCTGGCTTCACTGGAGGGCCAGGCATGACGGCGGACACCGAAGGCGCGCCGATCGTCCCCCTCGAGTACCGCGGGGTCCGCGAGGCGGAAGGTCCGCTCGTCGTGGTGGAGGGCCTCGAAGGTGTCGGGTTCGATGAGTTCGCCGCTGTACGCCTCGCCACCGGTGAGCTCCGTCGTGGCCTGGTGCTCGAGGTCCACCGTGACCTGGCGGTGGTGCAGGTCCTCGAGGGCACGGCCGGCATCGACCCCGCCACGGTGACGGTGGCTTTCGAGGGCCGCCCCTTCGAGATACCGGTGGGCGAGGGTTGGCTCGGCCGGGTGTGGGACGGCATGGGCGGACCGCTGGACGGAGGGCCGCCGATGCTCAGCGACCTCACCCGACCGGTGGCCGGCGCTCCGCTCAACCCTACGGCACGCGATGTGCCCCGCGAACCGATCCTGACCGGCATCTCGGTGATCGACGCCTTGACCACACTGGTGCGCGGCCAGAAGCTCCCCGTGTTCTCGTCCGCCGGGCTTCCCCACCTCGAGTTGGCCGCTCAGATCGCTACCCAGTCCAACATCGACGGTGAGCCGTTCAAGGTGGTGGTCGTGGCCATGGGGCTCACCCACGCGGACGCCGCCACCCTGCGCGATGCGCTGGAGCTCCGTGCCGAGGCCGGCGAGCTCGCGCTCTTCTTGGATACGGCCGGCGACCCGGTGGTCCAACGGATCCTCGCCCCCCGGGTGGCGCTCACCGTCGCCGAGCACCTCGCCTTCGACCTCGATCAGAACGTCCTGGTGGTCATGGCCGACATGACGAGCTACTGCGAGGCGGTGCGCGAGGTGTCGGCGGCGCGCGGAGAGGTCCCCGGGCGGCGTGCCTACCCGGGGTACCTCTACAGCGACCTGGCCTCCCTCTACGAGCGGTGTGGACGGATACACGGGTGCCCCGGCTCGGTGACCCAGGTTCCGGTGCTCACCATGCCCGCCGGCGACATCACCCACCCCGTGCCCGACCTCACCGGCTACATCACCGAGGGGCAGATCGTGCTGTCATCCGGTGCCCAGGGTGGCGGCGTCTACCCGCCCGTCGATGTTCTCGGGTCGCTGTCCCGCCTGATGCGCAAAGGAGTCGGAGCGGGCCGCACACGCGGCGACCACCCCGGCGTCGCCGCCCAGCTGGTGGCTGCCCTCGACCGTGCCCGGCAGAACCGGGACCTCGCCGACCTCGTCGGTGCCGCCGCACTGACCGAGACGGACCGGCGGTATCTCTCGTTTGCCGACGCCTTCAGCTCGGTCCTCGTCGCCCAGGGCACCGATGAATCCCGCTCTTTGGAAGACACCCTGGGCCGAGCCTGGAAGGTGCTGTCCGAACTGCCCCGCCAGGAGCTGACCATGCTGTCAGGTGCCGACGTGGCGGCGTACTACTCGGGAAGCGACACGGACGAGGCCGTCGCCGACTCGTCCACCTCGGAGCTTCATACCGAGCATCCGGCGGACGGTGGTGTGGCCGAAGCAGACGAGCTGGTCGGCCGTGGCTGAGCAGGTGCCTCCGGGCCGGGCGGGTCGGCTGTGGCTCCTGGATCGGCTGGCGTCGGCCCGACGCAGCACGGAGCTGCTCGATCGCAAACGAAACCTCCTCCGACGTGAGCTGCGCCGGCTCGCCACCGCGCGAGACGGGGCCCAGCAGCGCTGGGTGACCTCCTGCGCGGAGGCGGAGCGCTGGGGTCTGCGGGCGACGGTGCTCGGCGGCGTGTCCAGTCTGGCACTCAGCTCCGCCATCGTTGCCGGTCGGGCGAACGTCGAGGTGCCGTGGCGCAACACCATGGGCGTCCGTCATCCTGACGAGCCCCGCTGCAGCTTGGTCCCCTTGTCGCCCGCCGAGGCTGCAGCGGGCAACGCCGCCATGGCGCCGGCGTCGGCCGCCTACCGGCGTGCACTGGAGGCGGCCGTCGCCTACGCCGCGGCGGATACCGCATGGCGACTCCTCAATGAAGACTTGCGGGTGACCAACCGGCGTCTGCGAGCCATCGAGCGCCACCGGATACCGGCTCTCGATGACGCGCTGCACCGGCTGGAGCTCCAACTCGACGAAATCGAGCGGGAGGAACAGGTGGTGACGCGCTGGGCGCAGCGGCGGCACCAAGGACAGCTCGACGGTCCGGCGGGGGCGGCCGGCGATCGCGTGAGCGGCCGGGCGAACGATGGGGCGTGAGACCCACCCCGCTGGTCGCCCTCGGTACGGCGGCCCTCCGTCGTGTGGTGCTGCTTCGGTGGTCGACTCGCTGAGGGACTCGGCGGCGCGGCGCTTCGTGGGCAGCATCCCAGTCAAACCGGATGCCGGGGGCGACAACACGTGATCCCCGGCCCAACCGCCGACGAGCCGGCACTCCGCCTCGAGGGAGTCACCGTCGTCCGCGATGCCAACCCGCTGATCGAGGACATCTCCTGGGAGGTCGGTCCCGGGGAGCGGTGGGCGCTGCTCGGCCCCAACGGGTCCGGTAAGACGACGCTGCTCCGGGTAGTCGGCTCGGCCCTGTGGCCGACCCGTGGGGTGGTGGAGATCCTGGGCGAGCGCCTTGGACGGGTGGACATGCGGGTGCTCCGTCAGCGCATCGCCGTGGTCAGTGCGGCGGTGGGCCGGTCGTTGCGGCCCGAGCAGGCGGCGCTGGACGTGGTGCTCACCGGCCGGTACGCCGCCCTCGAGACCTGGTGGCACGAGTACACCGACGCCGATCGAGCCCAGGCCGAGCGGTTACTGGGCGACGCCGGTTTCGGCGGCGAGTCGTTCGCCGAGCGGCCGTTTGGCCTGCTCTCCGAAGGTGAGCGCCAGCAGGTGCTGTTGGCCAGGGCACTCATGGGGCGACCCGAGCTGCTGCTGATGGACGAGCCAGCCGCCGGTCTGGACCTCGGCGCCCGGGAGCGCCTGGTGGCCCGGCTCGCCCTCCTCGCCGACGATCCCACGGTGCCGCCGATGATCCTGGTCACCCACCACGTCGAGGAGATCCCGCCCGGCGTGACCCACGCCGCCCTCATGCGTGACGGGAGGATGGTGGCTGCCGGCCCGGCCGAGACGGTGTTGACCGGAGCGGCGGTGTCCGAGGCCTTTGGGGTGGACGTGGTGGTGGAGCGCCGGGACGGCCGCTGGTCGGCCCGGGCTGCCGTCGGCTGACCGTTGAGCCCCGATCGGCGGTGGGGCGTTCCGGCGGTGGGAACATCCCGGTCCGGGGCGACGTTGGAAGTGTCAGGCCGCCCGGGTGGGTGTCCGTCCGCTGACGAGGAGTACGCCGTGCCCGATGCCGAGTCCGAGACCCGCCCCGTCGCCGACTTCTGGTTCGACCCACTCTGCCCCTGGGCGTGGATCTCCTCGAGGTGGATCCTGAACGCGTCCGAGGTGCGGTCGTTCGATGTCCGGTGGCATGTGATGTCGTTGGCCTATCTGAACAGCGACAAGGCTGACCTCCCGGAGTCCTATCGCAAGCTGCTGGCCCAGGCCTGGGGACCGGTGCGGGTCTGCATCGCCGCCGAGCAGGCCCACGGAGACAAGGTGCTGCTTCCGCTGTACACCGCGTTGGGGACCCGCTTCCATCTCGAGGGGAAGCCGAAGGACCGGGCCACCATCGAGGAGGCCCTGGCCGAAGTAGGTCTGCCGACAGAGCTGGCCGACGCCGCCGACTCCGAGGAGTTCGACGAGGCGCTGAAGCTCTCCCACCACCAGGGCATGGACCAGGTCGGCTACGAGGTCGGCACCCCGGTGATCAGTGTGGAGCGGGTGGCCTTCTTCGGACCGGTCATCTCCCCGGCGCCCAAGGGTGAAGCGGCAGGCGTCCTGTGGGACGGGGTGCTGGCCGTGGCCGGGACCGACGGGTTCTTCGAGCTGAAGCGCTCGCGTACGCGGGACCCGATCTTCGACTGAGGCCTCCGCCGGTCTACCAGGGCTGCCACCACGCTGGTTCGGCCGCGTACTGGAGGCGGAACGTCGACGTTCCCGCGGCGATCCAGTCGGCGGCCGTCGCCACCGCCGCAGGATCCAGACTGTGCTCACCCACAGACCGTGCCGACCCACTCTGCGTCACTAGCAGGAAGGCCGGCTGCCGCTTGAGGGCGACGCCGGCACCGTGTACAACGGGCAGTACGACATTCCGGAGGAGGCCGTTGCGGGCGCCCGGGCGCCCGATGTCGGCACTGTCGTTCTCCGACCATCCACCACTGCCGAATTGCCCGTCGTTAGGGTTTTCCGGGAAGAAGGTAGGTCGAGGAGTTGACGCTCGTGGTCCTTGTGGTGATCCTCGTGGTGGCGTGGCTGGTGATCTTGGGTCCCAGCGTGCTGCGGCGACGCTCGGGATACGGGGACGGCGTGAATTCGATCTCGCACTTCCACCGTCAGCTCCGGGTGCTCGAGCACTCCGGGGGGCAACCGATCGTCCCCCCGGCGTATCGGCTCCACTCGCCGGGTGGGCAGCCGGCCCGGACCGGATCGCGATATCCGGATGTGGCGGCGGTGCCGGTACTCTCTGTGGTCGGCGCCGACCAGCTCCCACGCCCGGCGCTTGCCTTCCTCGGGGACGACCCGGTTCCCGGTCAGCTCCGGGGGGCCGGGTCGAGCTCGAGGCAGTCGGCCGTCGGCCGTGCGGACATGCAATCGGAACCGGTTGGAGCCTTCCGCCCTGCCGACCCCGGGCTCCGGAGCCTGGCCCGTCGGCGTCGGCGTGACACGCTGACGGTGCTGACCCTTTTGGTCGTCTCGAGCTTCCTGATCGGGTTCATCCCCGGAGCCGGGATGGCTTGGATGGCGACGTTGATCGGTGCCCTGGTGCTGGCCGCCTACGTCGCCATGCTGATCCACATGCGCTCGATGGCCGAGGAGCGCGAGCGGAAGCTCCACTACCTGCGCCCGTCGACGTCCCGGACCGGTGCCGTTCCGGGCTATGGCCACGGAGCCCGGGGCCACGACGACAACGCCGGGTACGAGGTCGTCGCCTACGGAGCCGGCGCCTACGGTGAGGGCGACCCGTACGGCGACGGAGCCGGCATTCGGGACCCCGCCGCCTATGAGGCGAGCCGATACGCCCATCCGGCTCGACAGGCCGCCGCTCGCTGATCGGGGGAGCCGCCGGTAGTGGACCCTGGCCAGGGAGCCTTGATCGTGCAGCTGATGCTGTCGGGTTCGGCGACGGACTCCGTCCCGTGCTCGAGCGCTGCCGCTCCAATGTCGCCACCACCGTGCCGCGGGTGCGCCTGTA
The DNA here is from genome assembly GCA_052143315.1 of Acidimicrobiales bacterium. GTDB lineage: Bacteria > Actinomycetota > Acidimicrobiia > Acidimicrobiales > RAAP-2 > DASZIT01. The sequence continues at coordinate 65,125 of JBKQTE010000031.1, forward strand.
GCCGTGGGTCGAGGGGCTGTTCACCACGCTCACGGGTTGGCGCGGGCGAGCTTCCGGCCACCGGCGGATGACGGTGCCGGCCCCGCCGGACGGGTGGCGACGAATCCTGCAGGCGTGAGCCATCGTCGGTACGATGGCGCATGACCATCGATCGGGAAACCACACACGAGACGGCGCTGAACGGCACCATCAGCGAGGCCCTGGATGCTGCGCTCGCAGGTCGACTGCTCCTGACGCATCCGTTCTACCGACGTTGGGAAGCCGGGGAGCTGGCGGTCGGGGAGCTGGCGGCGTACGCGGTCCAGTACCGGTCCTTCGAGGCTGCCCTGCCTGTGATCCTGTCGGGGGTGGTTGACGGCCTTCGGGAGGTCGGGAGCAGCGCGGCCGCAGAGTTGGTCGACCGCAACCTGAACGACGAACTGGGAACACCCGAACCCCACCTTGCCCTCTTCGATCGGTTCGCCCGATCGGTGTCGGTGGGCGGTGATCCGTCGGTTCCCGGAGGAGCCGTCGAAGGGCCCGCCGCCGCCTCCCTGGTCGAAACCTACCGGGACCTCCTGGAGCACAGTCCGGTGGCAGCCCTGGCCGGGTTGGCCGCATACGAGTCGCAAGCGTCCGAGATCGCCTCGTCCAAGGCGGATGGCCTCCGTCGTTGGTACGGCATCGATGCCGCCGGCGTCGAGTTCTGGGATCTCCATGCGGAGCTCGACTCCGCCCATGGCGACTGGGCGGTTACCGCGCTGGAGCTGCTCCACGCCAGCCCGAAAGAGGTGACGGAGTCCGCCCGACGCGCCGCGGACGCCTGGTGGTCGTTGCTCGACGAACGCCAGGACGCCTACCTGGCCAGCGCGGCCTAGGGAACTGTCAGCACCCCGAGGAGCGAGCCTCTCCAGACCAGGAACGATCAAGGCGTGCTGAACGGTGCAGGAAAGGGGGGTCGATCCGAGTCGGTGGGTACACCACCCACCGAGGGACCGTGTGGACGCAGGCTGTCGCAGCCGAGCCTTTCCAGAGCCACGATTGCCACTCTTTGTGTCTGAGACGCCAGCACCCAGGGTGGCTGGAATTGCTCTACGTGTAATCACCTCCGGAATGTGGTCAAATAACCACATTGAGTGTTTCTTGATGAAGTAGCTACTCCCATACTTTGCAGTTATCGCAAGTACCGAAATGTTGGTGCGTCTTGGCTTCTGAACCCATCTTCATCGCCGTGCCGGCACCCGAGGAAATGCTGGTGCGCGGTCTCGGGGCCCAGTGGGATGACGCCCGAAAGTCGTGGTTCATCCCGGAGGACCTGTCGTCTGAGCCGTTCGGCCGGTGGCTCGATCCCGACGACGAGTCGGACACCGAGCCAGGGACCACCACCGTCGACGACGCGGAGCAGAGTGCGCAGAACGGGTTAGCGCACACGGGTCAGGACTCCGGTATGGTCCCCGTTTTTTACGCACACGCTCCTGAGGAGTTCAAGCACCGGATCCGGTCGCCCTTCCCAGAACACGCTTTCGCCCCACTCCCGACGTTCGTGCCCGGCCAGTCACCCGAGATCGACCCGAGCATCGCCGAGGTCGTGTTCCACAGCGTGGACAGCCCTGCGGCGCATCTCCATGACCCTCCCGCCGAGGAAGGCCACGACGTGGGAGAACGCAGTGAGGAGCCGCTGGCGGGGGCGTTCACGTCGATCCCGACCTTCTCGCCGACTCCGGTTCCGATCGAGCAATCGTCCGACCCGTCCAACCCGTCCGACCTCGTCGCCCCCGCACCGACCTCGGAGCCGACGGGCTCAGCTGCGATCGTGCCGGAATCGGTGGACCCGATGGTCGAATCGATTGCGCCGCAAGCGCCGTCGGATGCTTGGGCGGAGCCGCCCTCGATATCGGCAGCGGCACCCGAGGCCATGTCCGTTGAGGCTGCACCGGCGTCTGATCCTGCTCCCGTGTCGCCGCCCCCACCGCCCGCCGTTTGGTCGGACCCCATTCCCGAGTCGGTGCCGCCACTCGTCGAACCGGAATTGATTGACGAACTGCCAACTCCTCCGCCTCCCCCTATCCCGGCCCGACTTCCGTGGGACGAGGTTCCAACTCCCACGGACCTCGTCGGCGGCGACGTGGAACCGCCGGTCGAGCCAGTCGGCTACGTGCCTCCGCCACCCGTGGCACCAATGCCCGACGACATCATCCCGGACGGTCCGACCTCCCTGGCCGAGCTTTCCGGTCAACCGGTGGCGATCCAAGGTGATGACCTGTTCGCACCTTTGGCGGTGCCCTCCGTGGAGGCGGTGCCCTTCGTCGCCGGTGCTCCCGAGCCGGCCGTCGAAGGCGAGCCCGAACCCGCTGTCCTTTACGAGCCGGCGGCGACCTTCGATCCGGCCGCCGACACTGCGCTCCAGCCCGAGCCGGCTTCGTCGGCCGTCGAGGCGGGACCTGAGATTTGGGAGCCGGTGGGCGCCGAGAGGATCCAGGCGGTTGAGGTGCCCGAGGCAGCGCCACTGGCTCCCGCCGACGAAGGTCTCCCTGCCGGCGATGCGATTGCGCCGGATCCGACCGACCCTGATGACCCCCGGGAGTCGCTCGTCGCTGAAGATCACGAAATTGGCGCAGACGACGATCCCGCGCCGAGCCACCTGGTGGTCGAGGAAGACTCCGCCCCGGTAGCGCTTGCGAACGCCAAGGTGGCCGATTCGGTCGCACCTGACGTCAACGTCGGATCCCCATTCCACTCCGCTGAGACAGTGGTGGATCACCCACGGGTGCCAATCCCGGAGGCGCCGATCGAATCGCGATTACGCCCCTTGGACAGCCCGGCCCTCTCGCCGTTCGCTCCCCCCTCTCCGAACATGAGCTCCGTTGTAACGAGCGAGGCGGTCTCTGCCTCGGAATCCGAGTCGAGCCCCGCGAGCGGGCCTGTGTCGGGGTCGGCCGTCCCTGGGGAGTCGATCGTGGTCGATCGGACGGAGCGTGAACCCGAGCCCGTCGCCGAGCCCGAGCCTGTCGCTGAGGAGGAGCAACCTTCGTTGGTCGACCAGGCGGCCCCGGCCGATTCCCAAGTTGTGGCGGATGTGCCACAACTGCCCGAAACAGAGCCCGTCGCCGAGCCCGAGCCCGAGCCTGTCGCTGAGGAGGAGCAAGCTTCGTTGGCCGACGAGGCGGCCCCGACCGATTCCCAAGTTGTGGCAGATGTGCCACAACTGCCCGAAACAGAGCCCGTCGCCGAAACCGAGCCCGAGCCTGTCGCCGAGGAGGAGCAACCTTCGTTGGTCGACCAGGCGGCCCCGGCCGATTCCCAAGTTGTGGCGGATGTGCCACAACTGCCCGAAAC
>JBKQTE010000032.1:0-11729 GCA_052143315.1 Acidimicrobiales bacterium
GCAGGATGGTGGTGCGGTCAGCGCGCTGCTGATCGGGCTCCTCGCGGCTGGCGAGATCGACGGCGCCCTCGTGTCGAAGCCGAGCCCCGACCCCGACGAGCAGTGGAAGGGCATCGCCACCGTCGCGACGACGGCCGACGAGATCCGGGCCGCCTCGGGCAGCTTCTACAACCAGACGATGGCACTGGCCGAGCTCGACCTCTCGCGCTACTCGCTGCCACCCAAGCCGCGCATCGCCGTGGTGGGCACCCCCTGCGAGGTGCAGGGACTCCGGGCCATGCAGGCCCGCCGCTGGCCCACCGGCGCGCACCGCGTCGAGGCTGTCGTCTTGACCATCGCCTTGATGTGCACGAAGAACTTCGACTACGAGGCGCTGACACTGAGGGAGCTCCGGGACAAGCGCGGCGTCGACCTGGACCGGGTCTCGAAGATGGACGTGATCCGGGGGCGCATGATCGTCGAGTACCGCGACGGAGAGCTGGCCGTCGACGAGCCGGTCAAGGATTTTCACGGTGCCGCGCTCAAGGGTTGTGACGAGTGCGCAGACTTCCTCGGCCGGTCGGCTGACATCTCGGTCGGCAGCGTCGGCTCCATGACCGGCTGGACGAGCGTGATCATCCGGACCGAGCGGGGCCGACTGGCGTTCCAGGCCGCCCGGGCGAAGCTCGACGTGCGCGGGCTGGACGACCCGGCCGCCCTCCTCCGGCTCGACGCTCTCGACAAGAAGATCGCCGACCGCTCACTGCGGCGCAAGCTCGACCCGGACGCGCCGCTGTTCATCGACTTCGAGGAGCACGTGCGCGCCTACGACGGCACGGACCGCCAGCCCGTGTTCATCCGCCATTGACCGTGACCGCGGCGCCCGTGCTGCATGTGCCTGACGAGCCCACGGCGCGGGCGGAGCACTGGCTGGCCGCCGTCCTCGAGGGCGGCGAGCTCGAGGACGTCCTGACGGGCGCCGACGGCATCGTGGCCTGGCTGTGGACGCGCTGGAGGACTCTGGCGTCCGTCGGTGTCAGCGAGGAAGACCTCGGACGGATCGTGCTCGCCTACCGGCGCGAGGTCTGGCTCTGGCTGGCCGGTGAACGAACGTGGTCGCAGTGCTGCTCGGGTCTCATCGGGCGCATCACCCGACGCATCTCAGACCCCGACCGCGCTGGAGTGTGACCGGGAGCGGGCGTCCCGCTCCGGCGATAGAGCTGAGCGGCGTCATGGTGCGCCGGGAGGGCGTGCCAGTGCTGGCGGGGGTCGACTGGCGAGTCGACATGAGCGACCGCTGGGTCATTCTCGGCCCGAACGGCTCCGGCAAGACGACGCTGCTCCAGGTGGCCGCGGCCCGGCTCTGGCCCACGGCGGGCACGGCGGAGGTCCTGGGGGCCCGCCTCGGCCGCGTGGACGTCCGGACGCTCCGCCCCCGAGTTGCGCTGGTCAGCGGGGCGGTCACGAGGCAGCTGCGGGCGGACCTCCCCGCCCGCGACGTCGTGGTGAGCGGCCGCCACGCCGCGCTGGAGACGTGGTGGAACCGGTACGGGGACGAGGATTGGGACAAGGCGGACCGGCTCCTGGCCAGCGGCGGGGTGGGGAACATCGGGGACCGCCCCTTCGGGGTCATCTCCGAGGGGGAGCGCCAACAGGTCCTCCTGGCTCGGGCGCTCATGGGCGACCCCGAGCTCGTGCTCCTCGATGAGCCCTTCGCCGGCCTGGATCTGGGCGCCCGCGAGCGGTTGCTCCTGCGGCTCGGCGACCTGGCGACGGACCCGACGAGCCCGCCGGTGGTCCTGGTGACCCACCACTGCGAGGAGATCCCCCCGGGCTTCACCCACGGGGGCCTGGTGTCCGGTGGCAGGCTGCTGTCGGCGGGACCGCTGGGCGACGTCATCACGTCGGCACAGGTGTCCGCGTGCTTCGGTCTGTCGGTAGCCGTCGGGTGCAGCGGCGGTCGGTGGTGGAGCCGCGCCGCCTGACGGACGCGCACCGTGTCGATGAGCAGGGCGGGAAGTGGGGCCTTGATTCGGAGCGCTGTCGCGGGTACAAACGAAGCGAAGCGGAGAAGTGCCGACGAGGTCGGCGCTGTGCATTTCCCCACCATCCACCATTTGTAAAAGGCCGTTCAATAGGCTTTTCAGCGGAGCGAAGGTAGGTCGTCGGGGAGTGACGATTTTGATCCTGCTGGTCCTCGTAGCTTTCCTATGGGTGGCGGTACTGGCCCCGAGCGCCTGGCGGCGATTCGGGGAGCGCCAGGGCGTGGGCTCCATCGACCACTTCCATCACCAGCTGCAACTCCTTGAGCATGCCGGTCCCAAGACGGTGGCTCCGGCGTACCGTTTGCACACGGCGATGCCCGGTGGCGGCCCCGCCGAAGCATCCGCACCAGCCGTCGACTCGTCCCGCCCGAAGCTGCTGCTGCTCCGGCCGACGGATGACGCGGCCGCGGCCGACGTCGACGACGGCGACGGCGCCCACTACGAGCGGATCGGCGTCCTCGATCGGCCGGAGCCCGCCTGCGTGCCGGAGATGAGTGCCGACCTGTCCGCCTTCCGGCGCGAGCAGGCCAGACGGCGCTGCACCATGCTGTTGCGCTGCCTCTGCGGCGTGGTGATCTCGACCGGGCTCATCGGCATGTGGCCGGGGATGCATCTCGCCTGGATCTTCACCGTCCTCTCGGGGTTGGCCGCCCTCGGGCTCGTCGGGCTCATGGCCTATGCCAAGGAGCTCGAGGCCGAGCCGCGCCGCCACCGGTCCCGTCCCGAGACCGCGCGGGGCCCATTCGAGGGCGGGGGCCACGTCGACCCGGCGACGTCCGGTTACCCCGGCGCCTGGGACGACGACGACTACTACGAGGAGCCCAGGGTCGTAGCCCGTTGACGACGTTGCCGCAGCCGCGATCGGAGGGCACCCGTGCTGCTCTCACCGCTCCGGGAAGGCCGTCGAGCCTGACTATCCTGGGCGGTGCCCCCGGGGGTGTAGCTCAGCTGGTAGAGCGCTACGTTCGCAATGTAGAGGCCGAGGGTTCGAGTCCCTTCACCTCCACCCGGAATGCCTGGTCACAGGCCCAAAAGGCGTCGAGTTTCGTTTGCTTGAGCGCTACGTTGGCAGCGTAGCTGGAATCGTTGGATTGACCTTCGAGCAACTGGATCATCCCAGGTCGGCAAGGTTCGTGGTCGCGGGTCGCGGGTCTCGGCTTGGGATGGGGGACGGGACTAAACGGGACTAATTCGGCGCCGAACGAGCCGCCGCTCCCGCCCATCCGATGCTCCTATGGCAGGTGCTCACGGTGTCGCCAGAGTCACCGAGTGCACGCCCGGCGCCGGCACCCACCGGAACCCGTAGACACCGTGGCCGGTGGCGATTGGCCGGGCGTGCAACGTGCCCCGGATGTAGGACAGAACTTGCTGCGCCTGGGCGGGAGGTAGTGACTCGATTCCGGCACTGGGGACCACTACGAACACCACGACTCGACTTCGGATGGCGTAGGTCTGGCCGGCACCCCAGGGGATCGGCTCCACCCACTGGCGTCCGCTGAACCTGCCCATCACCCCATCGGAGGAGATCACCTGTGCGCTCTGGGGCGTTGCCGCCAACACCGCGCCAAGGACGGCCGCCTGGGGTTCGGAGATCCGGACCCAGTTTGTGTCGTTACGAGGAAACATCACCACCGCCAGCCCGATCACCTGGACCAGGACCACGGCGCCAATAACACCGGCAACCACCCGTCGGGCCCGCCGGCGGTGCATGGGGTCGCCGTGGTTCAACATCGCGACGAGTGTCAACACCGATCCGACTACGCCAATGGCGAAGGCGGGCATGCACTGGAAGCCCGACTGGAGGAAGATCCGGGGGCCGATGAGAGTGGCGCTCAACAGCACGACCGTCGTGACCCCGAACGTCCACGGGTTGATCAGACCCAGGAACCCGGTGGGGATGAGGTTCTGATAGAGGAGGCCGCGCTTTTGCCCCACGATGGACATCCAGCGGGTCGGGTGGGCCACGATGGCCCGCCCCAGGTTGAAAATCGTCACCGTGCCCGGGGTGGGTGAGGAGCCGTAGACGATGGCGGCGTACCCGGAGAGCCCGTCGCCGTTGGACAGATTGAAGCGGTGGACCATCCACAACCATGCCGCCCCCATGCCGAGGGTGATGACGCCCCATCGGCGGTAGCCGACGGCGGCCACGATGACCGAGACGGCCAGGCCGACGACAAACAGGCCCCCGAAGTCGCCGGACAGCAAGGTAAGCCCGCCCCACACCAGAGCTCCGGCCGGCCGGTGCCGCCAGAAGTCGCGTGACGCCAGGGTGATGAAGAGTGCGGCGAAGGCTTCCATGTGGAAGTCGAACGAATCGGCCTGCCACACCCATGGGTCGAGCACCACCGCCAGCAATGCCCCCCCTGCAATGGGGACGGCCACTTTGCGTCCCAGCACCCCTTGGCTGGTGTCCAACCGGTACTCGAGGATCTCCAGTACCCACCGGACGGCCACCAACCCGGCTCCCAGGCTGGCTAGGTCCTGGAGCACCAACAGGGTCAGTGGGCGGGGGAAGACGGCATAGACGGCGGCGATCGGCCACATCAGCAGAGTGAAGTGATCACGGGCGAACAGGTAGCCATCGATCGACGACCACGGATTGAGGTGACCATGGGCGATGAGCCAGGCGCCCTGGTTGTAGATGGAGAAATCAAGCCCCAGCGCGAACCGGTGCGCCTGGAAGGTGCTCCAGGCGATCAGAACGACAGCCTCGACAGCCACCAACGCCAGACAGATCGACCACAGACGGCGCAGCTTCTGAAGGCGCAGGTTCTGGCGGCGGTCGGAAAGTACGCCATCATCAGCCGTGTCCCGAGCTGAGCTTTCAACTGAACGAGCATTCCGGCCGCTTGATCCGTGAAGGTACCGACGGCGATCCGGTGCGATTGTGCCCGGTCCTGAATGGCCAGCAGCGGCAGTTGCTCCGTTGCTGTCCATGCTCACCAGAGGAGACCGTAGTCCATCACCCGTGCCCCGCATGAGTTGTTAGACGGGTTACCCACACGCCGGAAAGCGCCTGGTTCAGTGACGTTCAGATGTCTCGAGGATGAGCGAGTTCGGACGAGATCCCGGGGCTCGGCTTCGTTTTCGGGCGAGTGCCCGCAAGGCTCGAGGCCGCCGCCGTGGGAGTTCCTTCGCCGCCACCCCTTGAGTTCCAAGGTTGAAAGCGATTGCAAACGCCTCGTTGACCACCAGGATCGCCCGGTGGTGGTCCGAAGCCTGCACGGCGTGCTGGACCCAGGCGATGGCGCGGGCCATCAGGACCCCGAGGGCCGGCGAGTGGTAGCCGGCCGACAGGTCGAGGACGACCAGGGGGGCGTCGATCATGCCCCGCAGGTCGCCGAAGACCAGCCGGCGCATCTCCTGGGCCACGTCCTGCCCGACCTCGGTGAGGGTGGTCCGGTCGGCCCGCAGGGTCCGGGCCGCCTCGAACGGGTGGACCCCGGGAACTACACCACTCGGGGGGACATCAACTGCCGGTAGCGCTCAAGGTGATCCGGACGTGGTACCCGGTCAGGTAGTGGGTATCTTCCTGACACCCTTCAGGGCGAGGGGCAGTTGGGGTGAAAAGCTCGTGATCGGATTCCATCCGTCTCGACTCTGCCGGACGCGCCTGTGTCGGCTCTGGGGCCGTGGGGTGATGATCTGGGATTGACAAGGAGGCGTGATGGGTACTGGAACCGAGTCAGCCGTACTGCCGCAGCTGAAGAAGGCGCAAGGCGAGACGAACGACCGTCTCGACGTTCTTGTCGCCGAGCAGAAGCACACGAATCAGCTACCGGAGGCGCTTGTGTCTGTCATCGATAGCCACGAACGGTAATGATGACTTGAGTCTTGAGGCATTCTCGTCGTGAGTACTTCGGGACACAGCGGTGAGTTCTCGCGGTGGTCATTTAATCGCGTGGATCCAATGACCGCGCCGCGCAGATCGACCTCAGGACTCGAGCACGCGAGTAACCACCGTGACGTCCTCATCGCCAGCTCCCTGGTCGACGATCTGCCCCCACTCCCGGGCGAGTGACGCCAATACGACGAACCGCTCAGGGCCGCCGTGTTCCAGGGCAAGGTGAACGTCCTTCAGTGCGAGCCTGAGGGGAAACTCAGGGGAATAGTCTTCGACCTCGATACGCCGGAATTTTCCGGCACCCCAGGACGATACGAGCGGACCGCCCTCGAAAGCCTCCAGGACGAGGTGCGTGTCCAGTCCGAGCCGGTGCGCCAAGGCAAGCGAGTTCGCCACCCCTTCGGCGCTGAAGGCCAGCAAGGTGTTGTTCACGAGTTTGATCCGCGAGCCGGCCCCGACCGGTCCGACCCACACCGTCCGTTCCCCGATCGCGGCGAAAACCGGCTCGACATCGGGACGCGCAGCTTCGGGTCCGGAGGCGAAGATCGTCAGCTTCCCTTGTTCGGCAGGGACCTTGCTGCCAGACACCGGCGCGTCGAGCAACCAGATGTCAGGGCGCCGCTCTTTGACCATCGAGGCAATCACCTCGGTCGCCTCAACGCCGATCGTGCTCATCTGTGCCCACACCGCACCCGGCGGTAGAGCCTCCAACATTCCGAGATCGACTGCGACAGACATGACCGCCTCGGCATCGGTGACCATGGTGATGGCGACGTCGACGGCTTGGACGGCGTCGGCCGGCGTCAACGTCACTTCCGCTCCACGCTCTGCAAAAGGCCGGGCTACCTCGAGATTGCGGTCCCACACAACGGTCGAGATGCCGGCACGCAGGGCTGAGGTCGTCATTCCCTGACCCATGGCGCCAAGTCCGAGCACCGCGAGCCTGGTTGTTTGGTTTGCCACCCGCGCCCCCTTTGAAGTGAGCTTTTGAGCACCGGATTCACAATCCGAATCCGCCTTGTGCATGGTCGCGCCAAGCCGCGTTCCGGACAAGGGGTGACGTGTTATTTGGTAGGCGGGCATGAGCCGCCAGAGGGTTCGGGCCCATCATGACAGAGAGACACGCAACTTCGCCGACGTGGGCTCCCCTTCGGGTTACCGTCTTCCGCTGGCTGTGGCTGGCCTCGCTAGTGAGCAACGTTGGAACCTGGATGCAGACCGTCGGCGCCCAGTGGCTCCTTGTCCACGCTGCCCACGCCGCGATCCTTGTCTCGCTCGTCCAGACCGCGGACATGCTCCCAGACGTGATGTTCGGCATCGTCGGTGGCGTTTTGGCAGATACCCTCGACCGGCGGCGATTGCTGATGGCGGTTCAAGGGGGCCTCGTCGTCGCCACTTCGGCACTCGCGGCGCTCACGATCGCCGGTCGTATGCCTCCGGCGCTGCTTCTCATGTTCACGTTCATCATCGGCAGCGGCTCGGTCCTGGTGACCCCCGCCTACCAGTCGCTCGTGCCCGAGCTCGTCCCGCGCGACCAGATCCCCGCAGCCGCACAGCTGAGCTCCATCAACATCAACCTCGCCAGGGCGATCGGGCCTGCGATCGCCGGGATCCTGATTGCGTACCTCGGGGTAGGGGCCGTCTTTGCCCTCGATGCCGCTACATTCCTCGTCTACGGCCTGGTTGTCGCCCTCTGGCGGCCGAGCACGGACACGACCTCGCAGAACCCCGAACAATTCGTGTCGGCACTTCGGGCCGGCGGCCGGTACGTCCGCTACGCGCCGGTCGTCCGCCGGATCTTGCTCAGGGCCGCTCTCTTTCTCGTTCCTGCGAGCGTGCTTTGGGCGCTACTACCCCTCGTCGCCAGCCGCCGCCTCGGGCTCGGGTCCGGCGGGTACGGGCTGTTGCTCGGTGCTCTCGGAGTCGGTGCCATCGCGGGGGCCTCCGTGCTATCGAAAGTACGCGCCTGGCTGTCGCCGAATGCCCTCATCGGACAGATCAGTGGGTTGTTTGCCGCCGCCCTCATTGCGGTGATCCTGGTGCGGTCAACAGTCGTGGTCGTCATTGTCCTGCTCTTCGCCGGCATGGCGTGGGTTGGCATGCTTGCGACGATCAATACGCTGCTGCAGCTCTTCTTGCCGCGCTGGGTCAGGGCGCGAGGGTTGTCCGTCTACCAGATGGAGTTGTTCGGGGCGCAAGGCCTCGGGGCGGTTGCGTGGGGGGTGGTCGCCGACTCGTTTGGACTCACTCTCGCCTTCCTCGTCGCTGCCGGGCTGATGGCCGTAGCGGCTGCGTCGATCCGCATCTGGCCGCTCGTCGACACGTCGAACGTGGACCGGCGCACCGTGGTTCGCCCCGATCCGAATGTCGAGCTTGAGACAGAGGCAGACTCTGGGCCGGTGGTGGTATGTACGACCTACTCGATCCCGACCGAGCGTGAGCTCGATTTCATACACGCAATGGTCCGCGTTCGTGAGTCTCGGCTCCGGACCGGCGCCACTCAGTGGGGACTGTTCCGCAATGGCGAGCGGCCGGGTGAATTCGACGCGATCTTCGTGGTCGCGTCATGGGATGAACACCTGCGCCAGCACAGGGAGCGTCTTACCGCTGCCGACCTGGCCTTCGAGGATCAGGCAAAGGCGATTTCCGAAACGGCCCCGCGAACCTGGCCCCTCCTACCCCCTGACCTCGATCGGCAGTGAAGCCCGGCCACCCGGAGGCCCCTCAAGAGGCGCTACGAGAGATCTTACCGATGGTTCGCCAAGTGGTCGTGGTGTCGGTGGGAGTCCGGAGTGTCCCAATCTGAGCCGAAGGTGATCCGACGCGCTGACTTCGACCGGCGCGTGTTACATTTTGAGAGGAGGGGCGGCGATGAATTTTTGGAGTGCGCGTCGGACGGTCATCGCGTCCGCCGCCTTGGCGGTCATTGCCATCGGCGTCATCGTGACCTTGCACGGCCTCGGTCGTCACCCCGACGCCTCCTTGTTGCCCGGTCGCGACGGGTCGGGCGGCTATCCGACGGTCGTCGGCGGTAGGCCGGTCGGCACCCCGAGCGGTGTCGGCGCGTCGCTCCACCTCGCCGGCGCCCACCCGTCCAGGGCACCCGCCGGTATCGGGATCTCGGACCGTGCGTCCTCGGCCGTGGCGCCGGCTCCGCCCGTGCCGGCTCAGAGCGTGCCAGTGGGCCCGGTGCCTGCCGCCACGAACCTGACCGTCGATGTGGGCCTCCAGCCGGCAGATCCGGCGGCGCTCACTCGCTTCGACACAGCCGTGTCGACACCCGGATCCCCGGAGTACCGCCACTACTTGGCTAAAGGGCAGTTCGGCGCCCGTTTCGGCGCCTCCACGGCGGTGATCGACGGTCTGACCTCCGCCCTGACGGCCTACGGCCTGACCGTGTCGCCCACGGCTGACCGGCTGTCGCTGACGGTCTCGGGGACGGCGGGGAAGGTCGAGGCGGCGTTCAATACGCCTCTGGTGGACTACCGCCTGGCAGGTGGCCGGGTGGCCTACCTCAACACCGCAGCGCCGACGCTCCCGGCCGGCGTGGCCAAGGATGTCATGGGCGTCGTCGGCCTGTCCGACGTCGTGCAGCTCCAAGCCGATGCCATCCCGTCCCCGAAGGCGCCCGGGGGGATGACCAGGGCGCCAACCCCAGCGCTGCGGGCGCACGCCTCCGGCCCGTCACCTTGTGCGGCGGCCACCGCCGACGCCACCGACTACGGCGCCTGGACCTCCGACTCTCTGGCCTCCGCCTACGGGTTCGGCACCGCCTACAGCGCCGGCGACCTTGGAGCCGGGCAGACGGTGGCCCTCTTCGAGCTCGAGCCTTTTTCGGCCTCCGACGTCACCGCCTTCGAGACGTGCTACGGCATCTCCACCCCCGTCACCACCACAAACGTGGATGGCGGGCCCGGCACCGGCGCCGGTTCGGGCGAGTCGATCCTGGACATCGACGTCGTCGCCTCGCTGGCGCCATCAGCCACTATCCACGTCTACCAGGCCCCGAACAGCGGGAGCTCGACCATCGACACCTACCGCCAGATCGCCACCGACGATTCGGCCAAGGTGGTCAGCACCAGCTGGGGGTTGTGCGAGACGGCGCTCATCGGCTACTCCAACCAGGCGATGGAGAACGCCGTCTACGAGGAGATGGCGGCCCAGGGCCAGACCCTGGTGGCGGCGGCGGGCGACGACGGGTCGGAGGCCTGCTACGGCGTGAGCGGTCTCACGGCCGCCCAGCAGGGGGCGTTGGCGGTAGGCGACCCGGCCAGCCAGCCGTGGGTGACGGGCGTGGGCGGCACAACGTTGACCGCCATCGGTCCACCGCCGAGCGAGGTGGTGTGGAACGAAGATGTCGACACCGGCTACGGAGCCGGCGGTGGTGGCAAGTCGATCACGTGGGCGCGACCGGCGTGGCAGTCCGGCACCGGGACCTCTGGTACGGCCCGCCAGGTCCCCGACCTGTCGGCCTCGGCCGATCCGGTGTACGGCTATGTCATCTACTACGACGGTGAATGGACCGCCGAGGGCGGCACCAGTGCGGCGGCTCCGTTGACCGCCGCCCTGGCCTCGCTGGTGGACAACAGCTGCCCGTCGGGAGCGCTGGGATTCCTCAACCCGAAGCTGTACTCGATGGCCACTGCCGGGACCGGCTTCCATGACATCACCTCGGGCAACAACGACTATACGGGCCTCAACAGCGGCGAGTACCCGGCCACGGCGGGGTACGACATGGCCTCCGGCCTGGGGTCGCCCAATGGTTCCACGTGGTTCACCTCGGCGTGCCAGACCTCGGTGAGCTCGCCCACGGTGACCCCGGCGAAAAACCTGACCGGGGCCTCCACCACCTACTCGATGAAGTACTCGACCTCCAGTTCAGGGGCCATGCCCGCCGGCGACTTCGTCACCCTTGTCGGCCCGTCCGGCACCACGTTCACCTCGACGGCATCGAACTACACGGTGGCGGTCGGTCTCGGAGCACCGATCACTGCCACCTCGGCCGCCGCCTACGACGCCAAGGGCTCGGCCACCCCCAATGCCGTCATCCTGCAGCTGCCAACCGCCGTCCCTGCCTCCACGGCCGTGACGGTGCAGGCGTCGAACGTGACCAACGCCGCCACCGCCGGGACCCTGGCCGCCACGGTATTCACCTCGGCGGACGGCGCTCCGGCAACGATGTCGCTCACGCTGGCGGGAGCCGGATCGGCCGGGACCTCGACGGCCTCCGCCTCCCCGTCTTCGGTCGAGGCCGACGGCGTGGCCAGCTCGACGGTGACCGTCACCGTGAGGGACGGTGTAGGCGTCCCTGCCTCGGGCCGGTCGATCTCCCTGGCCCAGGGAACCGGCCACTCGGTCATCACCACCTCGCCGGCCACCACCAACGCCTCGGGCGTGGCCACCTTCACGGTGACCGATACCACCGCCGAAGGCGTCTCCTACGCCGTCACCGATACGACCGACTCGGTGGCTCTCAATGGAGCTTCGGTCACCTTTACTACCCCGAAGGCCACGGTGGCCAACTCCACCGTCACCGCCTCGCCGTCATCCGTGGAGGCGGACGGGATCGCATCCTCCACCGTCACCGTCACCTTGAAGGACGACAACGGGGTGGCCCTGGCCGGCAAGTCGGTCTCCTTGGCCGCAGGTAGCGGGTCCTCGGTCATCACCACCTCGCCGGCCACCACCAACAGCAGCGGCGTGGCCACCTTCGCCGTCACCGACACCACCGCCCAGGCCGTCACCTACACCGCCATCGACACCACCGACTCGGTCACCCTCAACGGCACCGGCCAATCGCCGACGGTCACCTTCACCGCACCCAAGGCCACGGTGGCCAACTCCACCGGGACCGCCTCGCC
>JBKQTE010000033.1:0-4222 GCA_052143315.1 Acidimicrobiales bacterium
ACCGCCCACAACGGCACCAGCCCGGACGCCACCCAGGCGTTCACCCTGACCGTCGACGAGGCACCGTCGATCACCAGCGGTGCGTCGACCACGTTCACCGTCGGGGTGGCCGGGACCTTCACGGTGAGCGCCACCGGCACCCCGGGCGGACCCACGTTGACCCTCTCCGACGGGGGGGTGGCGCTGCCATCGGGCTTGAGATTCGTCGACAACGGCAACAGCAGCGCCACCCTGTCGGGCACCCCGTCGACGGCGACCAGCGGGTCCGTCACCTTCACCATCACCGCCTCCAATGGGGTCACTCCCGATGCCACCCAGGTCTTCACCCTCACCGTGCGCCCGGGTTCCCAGGTCATCCACTTCACCGGACCGGGCACCGGCACCGACGGGGCCACGGCCAACCTGTCTGCCACCGGCGGGGCGTCGGGCAATCCGGTCATCTTCACCGTCGATGCCACCAGCGGCGCCGGCGTCTGCACGACCAGCGGCACTGATGGGGCGACGGTCAACTACGCGGGGATCGGAACCTGTGTGATCGACGCCAACCAGGCGGGGAACACCAACTACACGGCGGCTCCCCAGGTCACCGAGTCGATCACCGTGAGCGCCACCGAACTCGTCGGCGGCACCCACCTGGCGGCGCTGCCCAGCGGCACCGGCTACTGGGTGGTCGGCCCGACCGGTGTCCTCACTGCCTACGGCAGCGCAGTGAACTACGGCTCCATGAGCGGGAAGCCGCTGAATGCTCCCATCGTCGGGATCGGATCCACCCCCGACGGCGGGGGCTACTGGCTGGCGGCCGCGGACGGTGGGGTGTTCAGCTTCGGGGACGCCGCCTTCTTCGGCTCGACCGGTGGTCTTCGGCTGAACAAGCCCGTCGTCGGGATCGCGTCCACCCCCGACGGCAGGGGGTACTGGCTGGTGGCCTCCGACGGTGGGGTCTTCAGCTTCGGGGACGCCGCCTTCTTCGGCTCCACCGGCAGTCTGGTCCTCGCCAAGCCGGTCGTCGGCATCATGAGCGCCCCCGACGGCAGGGGGTACTGGCTGGTGGCCTCCGACGGTGGGGTGTTCAGCTTCGGGGACACCCGGTTCTTCGGCTCGCTCGGGGGATCCCAGCCCGCCCACAGCGTCATCGGCATGTTCTCCACTGGGGCGGGCATGGGTTACACCCTGGTCGACGGCGACGGGACGCCGACCAAGTTCGGGGAGTAGAGAGACGGCGTCCCTGGGAGCGCCCGGTGCGTCATCCCCAGGGTGCGCCTCCCCGACGGATCGCCGTGCCTACGTCGGTGGTCTGGCGGCGGTCCGCGATCCGGACCCGTCCCTGCACCGTTCGAGCCACGCCAGCCAGACCAGGGCCGTCCCGTCTGCCCGGTCGACGTCGACGCCGGTCATCGAGCGAATACGGTGCAGCCGGTTGGTGAGCGTGTTGCGATGGACCGGGAGCGCGGCGGCGGTCCGCCCACGATCGAAGTCGTGCTCGATGAGGCTCTCCAGCGTCCGCGCCAGTTCGGCGTCGTCGGCATCGAGCGGCCCGAAGACGCGAGCGGACAGGCGGGCGGCGATCGTCGGCGATCGGTGGAGGAGGACTTCGGCCAGGTGGTCGTCGAGGTTGACGGGCCCGGTGAGCCCGCTCTCCGCTGCCACTTCGACGAGCGCCCGGAGGTTGCCCAGCGCGGCGCCGAACTCCTCGGCAGGTACCAGGCCGCTTTCGGCGATGATCGAATTCGGACCGTCGTCGAGCTCCCGCCAGTGGGGACGCTCGAGTGCCGCCGCCGTCACCCGCCGACCGGCGGACGCCGCCAGGACGCGTTGATCGCGGAGCCGTCGGGCGAGCCGGCTGTGGTCGGACGGGGACCGGCCCGGCATCGTGACCAGGAAGGGGCGCCACGGTCCGGCGAGATCGAACCCGATCCGCCCGGCCAGCTGGTAGTCCTCGGGGAGGTGGGTCTCGTTGCGTTCGAGCCGCACCAGAAGGCCTTGGGCGGCGCGTTCGTCGGGGGACGGTGCTCCTGCCCGCGTCGCCTGGTCGTAGGCGTCGGAGAAGGCGCGGGAGACGCTGTCGACGAAGTCGAAGAGGAGGCCAGCGCCGTCGAGGAGTGCCGTGCGTTCTTCGTCGGTGGCGGCGTCGAGGAGCGAGCTCCAGGCGAAACGGGCGGCCTGGCGGTAGTTGGCCAGGATCACGTCGGCCGGGATGCCGCCGGACGCACAGGCACGAGCCAGGTCGCGGAGCCGGTCCAGCTCCCCCTCTGCCGGCGGTTGACCGTCCATCAACCAGCGCATGACGATGTCGAGGTTCCACCGCACCCACAGGTGCAGGTCGCCCTGGAGCGGTCGGTACGGCTGGAACTCGTCTCGCTCGGCGAAGCTCGACAGCACGCTGTCGGTGAGTCTCTCGAGGTCCGAGCGCTCGACGATGCGCCTGATCGCCTGCTGGCTGCTGACCGATGCCCGCACATGGTCAGTATGACCCAGCATGTGCAGTTGCACAATCCGCCAGGGGAAGTCGGTGCATCCTCACGTTGTCCCGGCCCATCATGGGGCCTACGGTGGCCCGTCGGGCTTCGGTTCGTCCCTACGGACTCCATCGAGACACCGGTCAATTCGTCGGCAACGGACGCGGCGCTTCTGAAGGAGAGCAGATGAACAGGAGGCGTTGGACCACCTGGGGGGCCATCGGAGTGGCGGTCGTCCTGGTCGCAGCGGCGTGCTGGACGCCGCCGGCTTCAGCGTCATCATCGTCGACGTCCGGCTCCGGGCTCTCGCTCGGTGAGACCTCGGTGTTCACCGTCCCCGGCGTGGCCGTGCCCGGCACTCCGGCCAAGTACGACCGGGTCCAGGTGCGTCGTTTCGGCTCGCCGACGGCGACGAACGTCCTCGTCCTCGTGCCCGGCGTCCTGGCCGGGGCCGCCGACTTCGACATCGTGGGCCCCTACCTCGCCGCCCACGTCCCCAACCTCCAGGTCTGGGCGGAGATGCGGCGGGAGGGCGCGCTCGAGGACAACTCCATGTTGCTGAAGCTGGCCAACGGCACGGCGACCGTCACGCAGGCCTTCGACTACTACGTGGGTTGGCTGGCCGACTCGAAGATCTCCCCCCACTACCAGCCGCTGGCGGCGTCGCAGTACCAGTTCGTCGACCAGTGGGGTCTGGCGGTGGCCATGGGCGACCTCCACAACGTCGTGGAGCTGGCCCGCGACGGTGGGAAGCGAACGGTGATCCTCGGTGGCCACTCGATGGGGGGCGCCGAAGCCACGATCTACTCGGTGTGGGACTTCAACGGCAAAGGTGGTTACCAGGACATCGCCGGCATCGTGGGCATCGACGGCGACGCCGGGCTCCCCCTCGGCCTCTTCGGAGGGCCGGCCACGTCCGCCGCCCAGGCCGACGCGGCGTTGACCACGCTCCGGTCGGGAAGCCCGTGGCTCGACCTCCTCGGTCTCGGCCTGCCCTGGATCGTGGGCCCGTTCGCCGAGCTCGCGGCCCTCGCTGCGCTCAAGCAGCCCACCGCCGCATCGATCGGACAGACGTTCCCGCTCCTGCCGGCCGAGCTGAAACCCCCCGTTCCCACGGACAACGAGGCGCAGCTCGGCTACGCCTTCGATGCGTCGACATCGCCGGCCGCACTATCGCTGATCCATGTGCACTCGGGCCATCTGGCCACCAGCGGATCGCCCCGCGGGTGGGTGAACGACGGGCCGACGCCGGTGCAGGACATCGCCTTCGCCTTCTCGCAGGAGCCGCTGGGCCCGGTCGACTGGTACTTCCCCGAGCGTCTGACGGTCGATGTGGAAGCTGCCAGTACGCTCACCCAGACTCCGGCGGCCGGCGTGCTCGGGCTGCGCCTGGACCACGAGGCCGAGGTCGACGTGCCGATGTACGTGATCCAGACCTCCCTCGGGGGCGCTGGCAACCTGGTCGCCAACTCTGCACACTCCTTCCAGCACGCCTCGAAGATCCCGAGCGTCACCGTGGTGGACGAGACGGCCTCCTACAGCCACCTCGATCCGCTGCTGGCCACACCGTCCGACAACGCCTTCCTGAAGACGGTGGCGCCGTGGATCGAGAAGCTGCCGGCCTACCGGCGCTGACCACCGTGGCGCTCACGCCGAGCCTGAACATCTGCCGGGTACCTCTCCGGGCCGGGGGATTCATCTCCTCGGCCGGGTGACCGAGCCGCTCGGAGAAGCGTCCTGCCCGGACCCGTTGTCCCGGGCAGGAC
>JBKQTE010000034.1:0-4383 GCA_052143315.1 Acidimicrobiales bacterium
CCTCCCGTAGGAGTCTGGGCCGTGTCTCAGTCCCAGTGTGGCTGATCGTCCTCTCAGACCAGCTACCCGTCGAAGCCTTGGTGAGCCGTTACCTCACCAACAAGCTGATAGGCCGCGAGCCCCTCCCAAAGCGGAATCCATTTCCTCACCAAACCATGCGATTCGGTGGGGGTATCCGGTATTAGCACCGGTTTCCCGGTGTTGTCCCGGTCTTCGGGGTAGGTTGCTCACGTGCTACTCACCCGTTCGCCACTCGATCTTCTTCAGTATTGCTACTGAATGAACCTCGTTCGACTTGCATGTGTTAGGCACGCCGCCAGCGTTCGTCCTGAGCCAGGATCAAACTCTCCATTGAGACTTCGTTCCGACCCGAGGGCCGTTACCGAAATCGGAGAGCCGGCATCGAGGACACTGATCCTCTCAACCGACTGATTACTGGCAAAGAACAGACATTGTCCGTTCAATGCTGTTACTACTTAGTGGTCGCGATTCGAGACGCGACCACCCGCACTGACTTTTGGCTATCACTATTCCGTTTTCAAGGAGCGACCGGGCACACGCCGTAAGGCGTCGATGCCGGAGTTTCCGCAGGAGCTGGCCGGAGCTGGCTCCCGAGTGCCTGGCGACGTACCGTAAGGTCCGTTCGCCGGGATTGATAACTATAACGTGCCTTCAGGTTCCTGTCAAAGGGCCGGCGCTCACCTTCGAAACGCACGGCTCATCCGGGACCCACCACCGCATGGTGCGCTCGGTGGCCACGGAGATCCCGATCCGAACCCCGTTTCCGGGGCGCCGGGGCGGTGCCACTCCGTCGTCGAGCACCATGATAGCCCCCTCACCGGACACCAGGTCCACGCCGTTGTCGAGGCCGCCGATCCCGAGTGCCTGGCACAGCTTGGCCGGGCCGTTGCACAGGTCCCGCACCTGCCTGGCCGCCGGACGGTCGGCCTGCATCGCCTCGATACCCGTCAACGGCACCAGCGCCCTGACCAGCACCGCCTGGGCCTCCCCGACCGGCCCGCACACCACGTTGGCGCACCAGTGCATGCCGTAGGTGAAGTACACGTAGAGCAGCCCCGGACCGCCGAACATCACCTCGTTCCGTGGGGACCGGCCTCGGTAGGCGTGGGAGGCCGGGTCGTGGGCGCCGCCGTACGCCTCTACCTCCACGATCCGGCCGGCCCGGTCCCCCTTGACCAGCACCTTGTTCAACAGGGTGGGCGCCACCGAGGCGGCGTCGCCGGCGAGCAGCTGGCGTGGCACCGGCGTCCCTTCCGGCCCCGGCCCCCTCATCCGAAGGTGAAGTCGTAGGCGGACAGCCCGGGGGTGAGCGCCACCTGGAGGAGCCCGTTGGCGGACTGGGGGGTGCCGACCAGCTGGTACAGCTTGGGCTCGCCGCTCACCGGGACCACCTTCTGGCGGACCCCGTTCACGGACACGGTGACGCTCCCCTCCCCGGACAGGACGAGGTACACGTCCTTGGCCTGGTACTGGAGATCGATCGAGGCGCCGGACACCGCGGTGGAGGCCTCGTCGCCGATCTCCCACCGCCCGTTGTAGGCGTACTCGTCCTGGGCCACCGGCGAGGGGGCCGTGTAGGTAGCGGCCTGTCCCTCCTCGATCGTCTGGCCGTCGAGGTCCGTGGGGTGCCCGGCTCCCAGGTACGACTCCGGCGTGGTCGGCTCGGTCGGCGTGGCGTCGGGCACGTCGGTCCGAGGGGGGAGCTGGACCGACGGGTCGGCCGCCACCAGCAGCTGGCGGATGAACGACTCGGTCTGGGTGTACTCGCCCTCCCCGAAGTCGACGTGGCGCACCACGCCGTCGGCGTCGATCAGGTACTCCGCCGGCCAGTAGTTGTTCTGGTAGGCGTTCCAGGTGGCATAGGCGTCATCGATGGCAACGGGGTAGGTCACCCCCAACTGCCCGGCCGCCTCCGTCACGTTCGACACCACGTGCTCGAAGGCGAACTCCGGGGTGTGCACCCCGACGATGGTGAGCCCGTCGGCGGCATAGGCCCGGTTCCACGCCTCGAGATGGGGCAGCGTCCGCTCGCAGTTGATGCACGTATAGGTCCAGAAGTCGACCAGCACCACCCTCCCCTTCAGCCCGGCCAGGGTGAGGGGTCGATCGCCGGGGGTGTTCAGCCACTGGGTGATGCCGGCGAAGGCCGGCGCCTCACCGCAGCGGGCCAGGACCGGCGAGGCCGGGGTGCAGTCGCCGAGCGCCCCTTCACCGGTCTCGCCCCGCACACTCCGGAGGGCGGAGGTGGCCGAGGCGTTGGCCTCCAGGTGGTTGGTGAGGGCGTCGGTGTAGCCGGGGAGCGCCTTCTGCAGCCCGGAGGTGAGGTTGAGCCAGACGGCCAGGGCCACCACCAACATGAGCACGCCGATCACCTTGCGGATCACCGCCGCCCGGGTCCGGAAGACCTTCATCCGGCCGGCCAGGCGCTGACCGGCCATGGCGAACACCAGCAGGGGCACCGCCACGCCCACCGCGAACGCGACGGTGAGCACGATGGCGGAGGCCCCGATGCGGTGGCTGGCTCCCACCGCGGCGATGGCGGCGAGCACCGGTCCGGCGCACGGGACGAAGAGCAGGCCCAGGCTGAGCCCGAGCACGAACCCGCCCCCCTGGTCGTGCTGGCGGCCACCGACCAGGCGGGCGAAGGGCCGCTCGAGGAGGTCGCCGAAGGTCGGCACGATCAGGCCCACGGCCACCAGGGTCAGGATCACCAGGCCCAGCTTCCGAAGCAGGTCCAGCGGGAGGCCGAGGGCGCTCAGCACCGTGGCGCCGACCAGCGTGGTCACGCTGAAGCTCAGCACCAGGCCGCCGACCACCGCGTACGGGTGCCGCCGCAGGCGGCGCACCTCCTCCGGGTCGGGCGTGACAGCCGGCTCGCCGGCGGCAGGCCGTTGCCCGTCGTCCGGGTCGGCCACCGGCTCCTCCGGCGGGATCCCGCCACCGGCGGATCGCTCGACCACCGCCACACCGGAGCCCGCACCCACCGACAGCAGCTCCTCGGGTCCGGCCACGGGCTCCGCCTCGACCGCCCCGCCGGGCCGGCCCGACCGGGTCGCTCCGGCTCGCCCCCGGCCCGACCTGGCCGTCTTCGGGGTGGCGCCGACCGCACCGGCGGCGAAGATGACCGGGACGACCGGGATGATGCAGGGGGAGATGCCGGTGACCAGCCCGCCGAGGAACCCGACCAGGATCAGCAGTGCCACGGTGTCAGCTTCCCACCGATCGTCGGCACGCGGCCCGCGGGCGGGATCGCCCCTGACACCCTGATACCCCCGCCCGCAGGCACCCTCAGCGGGGAGCGGCCGACGCCCGTCCCCGATCGGCCTGGAGCCGCAGGGCGAACCGCTCCAGCTGGACGGCCACCGGCTTCGGTCCGGCCCCGCCCGGGGTGGTGCGCCGGGTCACCGCCACCCCTGGCTGGAGGAGCCCGACGGCCTCCGCTCCCAGGGCCGGGTGGGCCTCGACCAGCTCAGCCAGGGGCACGTGGCGCTCCAGTGAGTCCCGCACCAGCCCGCCCACCACGCCGTGCGCCTGGCGGAAAGGCATCCCCTGCTCGACCAGCCACTCGGCCAGGTCGACGGCGGCGCCGGCCGGGCCGTCGGCCGCCGCCTGCATCCGGTGGGCGTCGAACGTCACCGTGGCCAGCACGCCCCGCAGGGCCGCCAATGCCAGGTGCACCTGCTCGAGAGAGTCGAAGAGCGGCTCCTTGTCCTCCTGCAGGTCACGGTTGTAGGAGAGCGGGAGCCCCTTGAGGGTCACCAGCAGCCCGGTCAGGTTCCCGACCAGCCTGCCGGTCTTGCCCCGGGCCAGCTCGGCCACGTCCGGGTTCTTCTTCTGCGGCAGCATCGAGCTGCCGGTGGCGTAGGCGTCGTCCCACACCGCGAACCCGAACTCCTCGGTCGACCAGAGCACCAGCTCCTCGCCGATTCGGGAGAGGTGCACGCCGAGGAGCGCCAGGTCGAAGAGGGCCTCCACCACGAAGTCGCGATCGGAGACGGCGTCGAGGGAGTTCTCGAAGCGGGAGCCGAACCCGAGGTCGTCGGCCACCCCGTCGGGGTCCAGGGGGAGCGACGACCCGGCCAGGGCCCCGGCCCCCAGCGGGGAGACGTCCAACCTGACCACGGTGGCCAGCAGGCGGTCCACGTCGCGCGCCAACGCCCAACCGTGGGCCAGCAGGTGGTGGGCCAGCAACACCGGCTGGGCCCGTTGCAGGTGGGTGTAACCCGGCAGGTACACCTCGCCGGCCTCGCGGGCCCGACCCAAAAGGACCTCTTGGAGCCCCAAGATGTCGGTGGCGATGGTGCTCAGCCATCGACGGCACCACAGGCGCAGATCCGTGGCCACCTGGTCGTTGCGGCTCCG
>JBKQTE010000035.1:0-12768 GCA_052143315.1 Acidimicrobiales bacterium
GGAGATCTCCTCGCGTTCAGGCAGGGACAGCGGCGCGCCTGGCATGGTGGTGTCTCCATCAGTCGGTGTCGGTCAGAAGCACCGGTCATCATGACCGGGACCGTGCATCGACTGATGGAACTCACCGTCGCTTTTCCGCCATCGAACGGGCCGAGCGCTGAGAGCGCATCTGATAACGACTATAACTGAGAAAGTAACGCCGCCATGAGTCGTTCATCCTGTGCTTCGTAACGCCCACTGGACTGAATTATAATCACGTATCCATTCGTTTTGGCGTTGAGCTGATTCTGTGCGTCCGGTCCATTTGTAGATATAACGGGGGAGTTCTCAGGTGATGGTCCGCTCGTGAGCCAGTATGCGTCAGTTCCATCGATGCTGACTTCCGAAAAACGAGCTTGTGGTATAGAGCTGCCTGAGGACGTCACCCCAAAGTTGGGCCCTGATTTCGAGTGGAGGCGGTCGAAATTATTTACTGCCCTAGCACCCCAAGCAAGTATAACCTCGGCAAAGGTTCCAGCAGTTGTGCCCGAGTCCCCAGGGTAGTAGCAAGAACTTAGCATCGCTGATCTAAGGATTCGACCGCCTGAAGGGGCACCAAGTGACTGGGCCGACTCTTGTTGAGCGGGTAACAAACATGCTGAGCGCGCTACCGTCGGAGTTGGAGGAGCGGGGTTACACGCCGAGGCTAGCAGCAACACACCACCGATCACGAAAACGATAGTTAATGAGCGCCTCGAATTCGCAAATCGTTCCATCCTTATATACTCGGCCCCTCCATGGGATCTCACCTCAGCCCGACCATCACACCTCATCTCGGATCCCAATACATGGCATACACCGAACCCGTTCTTCCCTCTAGCTCCAATTCATGGCTAGGCAGTAACACCTATTCGCCTGTCGAATTGTTATGGAAACTCCCACCATACATATTCTTGGGGTGCAGCCGTAACCCATCCACTAACTAGCCAGCCTTGGGACGATTCAACATCCATCCAGACTATCCCGTATGAACGACAACCTCGAACGCCTCAAGCGGCTTGGCATTGAGGCAATCGACGACTGATGAGCCATCCCCGAGCGGCCGACGCGGGCCGATCCGGGTCGGGCCCGGTTGAGCGAAGCTCTCCGACAGGGTCCTCTCCGTAGCTATCAAGTCTCGGCCAGACGCGTCACCTACCGGTTACGCACCGCCTACTTCCAGGTTGATCCGGTCGGATGCCCACACTCGCGAGCGCCACACCCCACTCAGATCACAAGCGCCCACAAAGGGACGCCGAATGCAGGACGAAACCCGGTCCCGCCCGCCGGCCCCGCCCGGCCGGGCCCCGACGTGGGCTCAGCCCGGCATCTTCCGCCACACGGCGCGGGGCAGGTGCTTCATGACCGCGAAGACCCACCGGAGGACGGGCGGGGCGTAGACCACCGCGGCCCCGGACTCGAGCCCCTTCACCACCGCGTCGGCCACCGCCGTCGGCGTGGTGGAGAACGGGGCGGGCTCCATGCCCTCGGTCATGCGGCCGACCACGAAGCCCGGGCGCACGATCATCACCCGGACGCCGCTGCCGTACAGCGAGTCGCCCAGACCCTGGGCGAAGGCGTCGAGGCCGGACTTGGACGAGCCGTAGATGAAGTTGGCCTTCCGGGCCCGCTCGCCGGCCACCGACGACAGCACCACCAGCCGTCCGTGCCCCTGGTGGCGCAGACGGTCGGCCACCGCCAGCATGGCCGAGGCCAGGCCGGTGAAGTTGGTGGTGATTACCTCGGCGGCGGCGGCCGGGTCGTGCTCGTCCACGCTCTGGTCGCCCAGCACCCCGGCGGCCACCACCACCACGTCGATGTCGCCGAACTGCTCGAAGATGCGGTGGATGACCGTCGCGTGGTGCTCGATGTCGGTGGCGTCGAAGTCGACCGTCTCCACGGTGTCGGCCCCGGCCTTGGCCGCCGCCTCGGCGGCGGCCAGCAGCTTGGGACCGTCCCGGCCGGCCAGGATCACCGTCCGGCATCGGGCCGACGCCAGCTTGGCCACGATGGCCTGGGCGATCTCGGAGGAGCCTCCGAGCACCAGCACCGACTGGGGTCTTCCGATGGCGTCGATCATGGGGCGGTCCGTTCTGTAGGGGGAGCGACGGTGGGGGCCGGCCGAGTGCGGGCGGCGGCCTTCTTCGGCCCGGCGGCCTTCTTCGGCCCGGCCTGCGGGGGAGGCCCGGCGGCCTTCTTCGACCGGGCGTGCGGGGGAGGGCCGGGAACGGCGTCGGGCGACAGGCCCAGCCGCCGACCCAGGTCGGATCGGAGGACCCCCTCGGGGTCGACCCTGGCCCGCACGGCCCGCCACTGGTCGAGCCGGGGGTACATGGCGCCCAGCGAGGCCGGGGAGACCCGCGAGTCCTTGGCCAGGTAGATCCGGCCCCCGGCGCCCAGCACCTCCTCGTCCAGCTGGTCGAGCAGGCGGTCGAGGTCGTGGTGGCCGACCGGCAGGTCGAGGGCGAGGGTCCACCCCGGCATGGGGAACGACAGCGGGCCGGGGTCGCCGGGCCCGAACCGCTTGAGCACGGCCAGGAAGGAGGCCAGCTTGAGCTCGGTCAGCCGTTCGATGACCCGCCGGACGGTCTCCCCCTGGTGGTCGCCCACCACGAACTGGTACTGGAGGAAGCCCCGGGAGCCGTACAGCCGGTTCCACGACCCCACGCCGTCGAGGGGGTGGAAGAAGCCGGACATGTGGTGGGGCTTGGCCACCTGGTGCCGGGGCGCCTTCCGGAACCAGAACTCGTTGAAGGCCCCCACCGTGAGCGGGTTGAGCAGCCCGCTGGGCGGGGTGATCGGCACCCGCACCAGCGTGCGGGGGACGAATGCCCGGGCGCTGTCGGGATCGGCCCGGAGCCGGTCCGGGAGCTCCTCCAGCCGGGCATGGTCGCCCCGGGTCAGCACCGACCTCCCCAGTCGGCTGCCGGTCGACTGGCAGTCGATCCAGGCCACCGAGTAGCGGTAGTTGACGTCCCCGGTGAGCATCTTGCCCATCACGTCGTCGAGGTCGGCGGCCCGCTCCGTGTCGACCAGCATGTAGCTGGTCTCCACCGGGATCATCTGCAGGGTGGCGTCGGTGACCACCCCGGTGAGGCCCATGCCTCCGGCCGTCGCCCAGAACAGGTCGGGGTCGGACACGGGGGAGAGCTCCACGGTGCCGGTCGGTGTCACCAGGGTCATCCGGGTCACGTGGGAGCAGAAGCCCCCGTCGCGGTGGTGGTTCTTCCCGTGGATGTCGGCGGCGATGGCGCCGCCCACCGTCACCAGGCGGGTGCCCGGGGTCACGGGCACGAACCAGCCGAGGGGGACGAACCGCTGCATCAGCGTCTCGAGGCTGATGCCGGCCCCCACGGTGATCAGCCCGTGCTCGAGGTCGACGCCGTGGACGGCGTCGAGCCAGGTGGCGTCCACCACCAGTCCCCCGGCGTTCTGGGCGGCGTCGCCGTAGCTCCGGCCCAGGCCCCGGGCGATCAGGCCCCGATCCGTCCCCGCCCCGGCGACGGTGGACGCCATGGCCCGGTCCACGATGTCGGGGTGGACGGCATGGACGACGTCGGCGGACGTGGGGGCGGTGCGCCCCCACCCGGTCAGGAGGGCGCGACGCCCATCCGGCCCGTCCGTCATCCGTAGACGCCGATGGTGAACAGGAGCAGCCAGGCGAGCCCGTAGATCTGCAGCCGGTGGTCGTGGATGGCCATCTCCTCGGGGGCGGCTCCTTTGCCCGAGTCGAGGATCTGCACGAGGTGGAGGAGGGCGATGACGAACGGCACGATGGTCAGCTGGAACCAGATCGGGTCGTGTCCCGGGTGAACCTCGCTGGCCCGCTCGAAAGCCCAGAGGCAGTAGGCGGTGACGGTGACCGCGGCCGACAGGGTGCGGACTGTCCCGAGGAACGACGTCGTGTAGATGCCGAGCGTCTGGCGGACGCCGGTCTGGTCCGTCCGGTGCTCGTCCAGGAGCTGCTTCTCCCCCGAGCGCTTTCCGGTGACCACCAGCAGGGAGCCGAAGGAGGCCACGATGAGCAGCCAGTCGGACAGGTGCACCCCGGTGGCTACGCCGCCCGCCACCGTCCGCAGCACGAACCCGGAGCTGACGGCGGCCAGGTCGAGGATGGGCTCGTTCTTCAAGCCGAGCGAGTAGAAGGTGTTGATGATGCCGTAGATGGCCATCACCAGGGCAAGTCGCCAGCCGGCCAGGAACGACGCCAGCCAGAACGAGATGATCAGCAGACCGACCCCGATGGCCAGGCCGGCCCCCACCGGGATCACCCCGGCGGCGATGGGGCGGTGGCGCTTCCTCGGGTGGGCCCGGTCGGCCTCGGCGTCGAGCGAGTCGTTGAGGAAGTAGGTGCCCGAGGCGGCGACGCAGAAGATCCCGAACGCCCCCAGGCTGTGGAGGAAGACGTTCCGGTGGAGCAGGACGCCGGCGGCGGCGGGCGCCACGAAGACCAGGAGGTTCTTGATCCACTGCCGTGGCCGGGCCACCCGCACCAGGCCGGCCGCCACCGATGGGGGCCGAACCGGCGGTCGATCGTGCTCGTCGGATGGATCCACAGCTTCGGCTGGCGTGGTCACGGCGTCCTCCGCGGAGTGGGGGGGGTCGGCTGGGGGCGTCAGGCCGAACGTACCACGGGGGACCCGGGTTCCGGCACCCCCGGCGCCCCGGGCCCCAGGGCGGCGTGCACCCCGTGGTCCAGGGCGTTTGGCGCCTGACACCCCGTCAGCGCTTAGTATCAGCATCCGTGAAACGACCGTATCGAGTGGTCGTGGCCAAGCCCGGGCTGGACGGGCACGACCGCGGCGCCAAGGTGATCGCCCGGGCGCTCCGCGACGCCGGGTTCGAGGTCATCTACACCGGTCTCCACCAGACCCCCGAGCAGGTCGTCCAGGCGGTCATCCAGGAGGACGCCGACGCCGTCGGGCTGTCGCTCCTCTCCGGCGCCCATCTCACCCTGGTCCCCAAGATCGTCTCCCTCCTCCACGACCACGGGCGCGGCGACGTGCTGGTCCTGGTGGGCGGCATCATCCCCGAGGCCGACATCCCGGTCCTGAAGGAGCAGGGGGTGGCCGAGGTCTTCACCCCGGGGGCTCCGCTGCCGGCCATCGGGAAGTGGCTGGGCGAGGCACTCGACGCCCGTCAGGACGCCTGACCGACCCCGGGCCCCCTCCATCGCCGACGGCGACCATGCACCGACGGCACCGCACCTTCCGACACGCTCGTACCAGACACGCTCGTACCAGAACAACACCGACAGAGAGGAACAGATCCGGTGGATCTCTTCGAGTACCAGGGTAAGCAGTACTTCGCCCGGTTCGGCATCCCCATCTCCAAGGGAGGGGTGGCGGACACCGTGGACGAGGCGGTGGCGCAGGCGGAGGCGTCTGGCTACCCGGTGGTGGTCAAGGCCCAGGTGAAGGTGGGCGGACGCGGCAAGGCCGGCGGCGTCAAGCTGGCCAACGACGCCGACGAGGTGCGCACCCACGCCGGCAACATCCTCGGGCTGGACATCAAGGGCCACGTGGTCAAGCGTCTCTGGGTCGAGCACGCCTCGGACATCGAGCGCGAGTACTACGCCAGCTTCACCCTCGACCGGAGCGTCAAGAAGCATCTCGGCATGCTGTCGGCCGAGGGCGGTGTGGAGATCGAGGAGGTGGCGGTGACCAAC
The DNA here is from genome assembly GCA_052143315.1 of Acidimicrobiales bacterium. GTDB lineage: Bacteria > Actinomycetota > Acidimicrobiia > Acidimicrobiales > RAAP-2 > DASZIT01. Next base: position 5,687 of record JBKQTE010000035.1, read on the forward strand.
CCCGACGCCATCGCCCTGCTGCACATCGATCCGGTCGACGGCCTCGGTCTCGAGGTGGCCCGTGCGTGGGTGGACCGGGCCAACCTCGACGAGCCGGCCCGGGCCCAGGCTGCCGAGCTGCTGGTGAAGCTGTACACCTGTTACACCGAGGGCGACTGCGACCTGGCCGAGATCAACCCGCTGATCCTCACCCCCGAGGGCAGGGTCCACGCCCTCGACGCCAAGGTCACCCTGGACGACAACGCCGCCTTCCGCCACCCCGAGTGGGAGGAGTTCGCCGGCCAGGACGTCGAGGACGAACGGGAGACCCGGGCCAAGGAGCGGGGCCTCAACTACATCGGGCTCGACGGCTCGGTCGGCATCATCGCCAACGGCGCCGGGCTGGCCATGAGCACCCTCGACGTGGTGAACCAGTGTGGCGGCTCGGCCGCCAACTTCCTGGACATCGGCGGTGGGGCCAACGCCGACGTGATGGCGGCGGCCCTGGAGGTCATCAACTCCGACCCGGCGGTGCGGTCGATCCTGGTCAACATCTTCGGCGGCATCACCCGGGTGGACGAGGTGGCCAGAGGCGTGCTCGAGGCCCTCGATCGGGTGGAGATCAGCTCGCCCATCGTGTTGCGACTCGACGGCACCAACGCCGTCGCCGGCCGGGAGATCCTCGCCGACCATCTGTCCGATCGCCTGGTCGCCGAGCCGACCATGCTCGAAGCCGCACGCCGTGCGGTCGCACTTGCTGGAGGCCAGTCGTGAGCATCTTCGTAGACGAGAACACCAAGGTCGTGGTGCAGGGCATCAGCCCCACCAGCCAGGGCCTCTACCACGGCCTCCGCAACCGGGCCTACGGCACGCAGGTGGTGGCCGGCACCAACCCCAGGCGCGGGGGCGAGGTGATCGAGGGGATCCCGGTCTTCGCCACCGTGGCCGAGGCGGTCGAGGCCACCGGGGCCAACGCCTCGTTCATCTCGGTGCCGCCCAAGTTCGCCGCCGAGGCCATCGTGGAGGCCGCCGCCGCCGGCGTGCCGTTCGTCGTGTGCATCACCGAGGGCATCCCGGCCCAGGACGAGGCGCTGACGTACAACCTCCTGGTCCGCGAGTACCCCGGCACCCGGCTGCTCGGCCCGAACTGCCCGGGGATCATCTCCCCCGGCAAGTGCAACATCGGCATCACCTCCGGCGACATCGCCCTGCCCGGGGGGCCGGTGGGGATCGTCAGCCGCTCGGGCACCCTGACCTACCAGGCGCTGCACGAGCTGTCCCAGCAGGGCGTGGGCCAGACCACCTGCGTAGGCATTGGTGGCGACCCGGTCCCCGGCACCAGCTTCATCGACTGCCTCCGCGCCTTCGAGGCCGACCCCGACACCCGGGCCATCATGATGATCGGTGAGATCGGCGGTTCGGCCGAGGAGGAGGCCGCCGCGTTCATCGCCACGTCGGTGACCAAGCCGATCGTCTCCTACGTAGCCGGGGTCACCGCCCCCCCGGGGCGGAAGATGGGTCACGCCGGTGCCATCATCTCCGGCTCCAAGGGCACCGCCCAGGCCAAGATAGCGGCCCTGTCCGACGCCGGGGTCACCGTGGCCCAGAACCCGACGGAGGCCGGCGAGGCCATGGTCGACGTCGTCCGGAAGCTCGCCTGACCTCCGAGGCCGCCCCGGTCGCCGCCCCGGCCGGGCGGCCCATCACCGCCGTGGTCTTCGACCTCGACGGCCTGCTCATCGACTCCGAGCCGTTCTGGCGCCAGGCCGAGATCGAGGTCTTCGCCACGGTCGGCCTCCACCTGACCGAGGCCGACGCCCGCCAGACCATGGGCCTGCGCATCGACGACGCCGTGCACCACTGGTGGGTCCGCCACCCCTGGGAGGGGATGACCCCGGTGGAGGTGGAGCGGGCCACCACCTCCCGGGTGGCCGAGCTGATCGCCGCCGGCGGCGCGCCGATGCCTGGAGCGCTGGAGGCGGTGGCCCTCTGCGGTCGCCTGTCGCTCCCGGTGGCGGTGTGCTCGGGCTCCTACGCGGTGGTGATCGCTGCCGCCCTCCGCCGGCTGGGCCTCGAGCCGGCGGTGACCGTGTGGCACTCGGCCGAGTGGGAGCCCCTGGGCAAGCCGCACCCCGGCGCCTACCTGTCGGCGGCGGCCAAGCTGGGGGTCGACCCCACCGGCTGCCTGGCGGTGGAGGACTCGTTCAACGGGGCCATCTCGGCCAAGGCCGCCCGGATGCGGGTGGTGGCGGTGCCGGAGCCGGCGGCCGCCGGGTCGGCGCGGTGGGGGTTCTGCGATGCCGTCCTGTACTCGCTCGAGCAGTTCGACGAGGCCCTGCTCCGCTCGCTCGAGGTCTGATCGTCACTCCGGGTGTCAATTGCCGTCCGAACGGCCCCCATTCGTGGCCGTGGGGAAAAACTTCGGATTTCTCCTTACCAATTCCGGCCGTGCTGCCGATCATTCAATCGCAGGGAGGGGACCGGGGAACGAGGAGTCCGGGACGTTTGGCCCAGACCGGAGGCAGGCCGGTCGGGCAGCGTCCGGACTCCTCGTTCGCCGCTCTGCCGCGACCTGACCGGGCCAGCCGGCACCCGGTCCGGCCGCTGGTAGCGTGCGGCCGTGACCACCGGCAACCCATCCGAAGGCGTCCCGAGGGCGCGGATCGGCGTGCTGGCGTCAGGGAGCGGCACCATCCTCGAGGCGATCCTGTCCGCCCGGCTGCCCGTCCACCTGGTCCTCGCCGACCGCCCCTGCCGTGCCCTCGACATCGCCGCCGGCGACGGGATCGAGGCGACCCTGGTCGACCGGTCCACCTACGGTGGGTTCGGCCCCGCCTTCGACCGGACCGGCTACACCCGGGCGGTGACGGCCACCCTGGTAGCCGCGCACGTCGACGTGGTGGTGATGGCCGGGTTCGGGACGGTGCTCGACCAGCCGGTCCACGACGCCTACCCCGGGCGGATCCTCAACACCCACCCGGCCCTCCTCCCGGCCTTCCCCGGCTGGCACGCCGTGGAGGAGGCCCTGGCCGCCGGGGTGCCGGAGACGGGGACCACCGTGCACCTGGCCACCCTGGAGATGGACGCTGGCCCGATCCTCGCCCAGCAGGCCGTCCCGGTCCGTCCCGGCGACACCGTGGCCACGCTGCACGAACGCATCAAGGAGGTGGAACGGACGCTCTATCCCGCCACCATCCGAGCGTTCATCGACGGGCTGGCGGCCCCGGTCGGCCATGAACGAGGATCACCACAGGAGGTCAGGGAATGAAGGCACTGCTGTCCGTCTACGACAAGACCGGTCTGGAGGAGTTCGCCAGAGGGCTGTCCGACCTCGGGTGGGAGCTGATCTCCAGCGGCGGCACCTCGGCGGCGCTGGACGCCGCCGGCATCGACCACGTGGAGGTCTCCGAGCTCACCGGCGCCCCGGAGATGCTGGACGGGAGGGTCAAGACCCTCCACCCCGCGGTCCACGGGGGGATCCTGGCCGACCGCTCCAAGCCAGACCACCTCGAAGCCCTCGACCGGCTGGGCATCGGGCTGATCGACCTGGTGGTGTGCAACCTCTACCCGTTCTCCTCCGATCCGTCGATCGAGCTCATCGATGTCGGGGGCCCGACCATGGTGCGCGCCGCCGCCAAGAACCACGACCACGTGGGCGTGGTGGTCGATCCGGAGGACTACGGCCCTGTCTTCGACGAGCTGCGCCGCCGCGGCACCCTCTCGCTCGACACCAAGCGACGGTTGGCCCGCCGCGCCTTCGCCCACACCGCCGGGTACGACGCGGCGATCGTCGAGTGGCTCGACGAGCGGGAGCCCGACCTCGAAGCCCCGGCGTCCCTGGCGGACGACAAGTTCGGCACGGCCGCACTGCTGCCTCCGACGATCCATCTGGTCCTGGAGCGCGTCGCCTCCCTCCGCTACGGGGAGAACCCCCACCAGCACGGGGCCCGCTACCGCATCGTCGGAGAGCAGTCGTGGTGGGACCGGGTGGTCCAGCACGGGGGCAAGGCGCTGTCCTATCTGAACATCTTCGACGCCGACGCCGCCTGGCGCTTGGTCCACGAGCTCGCCGACGGCGGCGCCGAGGTGTCGGTGGCCATCATCAAGCACGCCAACCCGTGCGGGGCGGCCGTCCACACCGACCTGGTCACCGCCTACCAGCGGGCCCTCGAGTGCGACCCGCAGTCCGCCTTCGGTGGCATCGTCGCCGTCGGCGGCCGGGTCACCGAGGCGGTGGCCGAGGCCATCGGGGCCGGCCCCCAGGCTGACGTGATCATCGCCCCGTCCTACGATGACAAGGCCCTGGCCCAGCTGGCCTCCAAGCGGAAGGCCACCCGGCTGCTGTCGGCGCCCTCCCCCGAGCCGTTGGTCCGCCAGTACCGGGGGCTGGGCGCCAGCATGCTGGTCCAGGACGCCGACCGGTTCGAGATCGAACCCTCGCGCTGGGAGGTGGTGACCAAGGCGCAGCCCACCGAGGCGCAGTGGCGTGACCTGGCCCTGGCGTGGAAGGTGTGCGCCCGGACCACCTCCAACGCCATCGCCATTGTCACCGACGGGCAGGCCGTGGGGGTCGGCGCCGGGCAGCAGTCCCGGGTGGTGGCGGCCGAGATCGCCGTGTCCAAGGCCGAGTCCCGGGCGTCGGGCGGGGCGGCGGCCAGCGACGCCTTCTTCCCGTTCCCCGACGGCCTGCTGGTGCTGGCCAACGCCGGTGTGGCCGCCGTGGTGCAGCCCGGCGGGTCCATCCGCGACGGCGAGGTGATCGCGGCGGCCGACGAGGCCGGTATCGCCATGGTGACCACCGGCGGCGAACGACACTTCAGGCACTGAGGAGGCCCCGATGACCGCAACCCTGCTCGACGGCGAGCTGCTGGCTGCCAAGGTTCGCGCCGAGGTCACCGACCGGGTGGCCCGGCTGCGGGGTGCGGGCGTGGTGGTGGGGCTTGGCACCATCTTGGTGGGGGACGACGGGCCGAGTGCCCGGTACGTGGCCATGAAGCACGAGGACTGCGCCGAGGTGGGGATCCACTCGGCCCACGAGCACCTCCCCGCCGACGTCTCCCAGTCCGACCTGGAGGCGGTGGTGGCGAGGTTCAACGCCGACCCCACCATCCACGCCTACCTGGTGCAGCTGCCGCTGCCCGCCGGGCTCGACGAGGAGCGGGTGCTGATGGCCGTCGACCCGGACAAGGACGTGGACGGCCTCCACCCGGTCAATCTCGGCCGGCTGGTGATGGGGGCCAACGGCCCGCTGCCGTGCACGCCAGCGGGCATCGTGGAGCTGCTCCACGCCAACGACGTCCCGGTGGAGGGGAGGCACGTGGTGATCATCGGGCGCGGACTCACCATCGGCCGACCCCTGGCCCTGCTGCTGGCCATGAAGCGCCCGGGCTGCAACGCGGCGGTGACGGTCGTCCACACCGGGGTGGACGACATGGCCTCCCTGGTGCGCCAGGGCGACGTGGTGGTGGCCGCCGCCGGCCGGGCCGGACTGGTCACCCCCGAGATGATCAAGCCCGGCGCCGCGGTGGTGGGCGCCGGGACCTCGTGGGAAGGGAGGAGGCTGTTGTCCGATGTCGATCCGAAGGTGGCCGAGGTGGCGGGATGGATCACCCCCCGCATCGGCGGGGTGGGCCCGATGACCCGGGCCATGCTGCTGCGGAACGCGGTGCGCGCCGCCGAGCGGGCGTCGTGAGCGGGAGCGCCGGTCTGGAGACCGACCACCGGCCCTGGGGGAGCTATACGGTCCTCGACGACGACGGGACCCACAAGGTCAAGCGGATCGTGGTGTCCCCAGGCAAGCGGCTCAGCTACCAGCGCCACGCCCGCCGGTCGGAGCACTGGTTCATCGTGCGCGGCACCGCCCTGGTCACCCTGGACGGCGAGACCGCCGAGTACGGGCCGGGCGACTCGGTGGACATCCCGGTCGGTACCAACCACCGGATCGAGAACACCGGCGACGCCGAGGTGGTCTTCATCGAGGTGCAGCACGGCGACTACTTCGGGGAGGACGACATCGTCCGCCTCGAGGACGACTACGGCCGGGCCGACACCTGATCGGTGATGCCCGGACGGTCGTTGGTTTCGGCGTACGCCCCGGTTAAGGTCTTGGCGTCCTACGTCAGGGCTGGGTAACGAGCGGAGGGTGGGAGCAATGGTCGGAGCGTTGTTGGCAGCGTCGTCGGGGGGCGGTGCGATCGTGTCCATCATCTACCTGGCGGTGATCGTCTTCGAGATCGTCGCCCTGTGGAAGGTGTTCGAGAAGGCCGGCGAGCCCGGTTGGTGGGCGATCATCCCCATCGCCAACGTCATCATCACCCTGAAGATCATCGGGCGCCACTGGGCCTGGATCTTCATCGCGCTGGTCCCCTTCGTGGGTGGGATCATCCTTGGGATCATCATCGCCATCGACCTGGCCAAGTCCTTCGCCAAGTCGGGTGCCTTCGCCGTCGGCCTGTTCTTCCTGGGCTTCATCTTCGTCCCCATCCTCGGCTTCGGGGATGCTCGGTACGTGGGTCCGGCCGGCAAGGGCGGCCAGGGGCCCTCCGGAGGGGGGTACGCGGGCCAGGTTCCCCCGGGCCAGGCGTACCCGGGCCAGAGCTACCCACCTCCGGGCCAGGTTCCCCCGGGCCAGGTTCCCCCGGGCCAGGGCTACCCGCCCCCCGCCGCTCCCGGCGGCTACCCGCCCCCGGCCCCCCCGGCGGTCTGAGCCGTTCGATGACGACGGGGGCCCGGTCGGCGCTGGCCGGCCCGGTGGTGGCCCTCGGCTTGGTGGGTGCCCTTGGCCTGGTAATGGCCCTCGCCCCGGCGGCGGCGGCCGTCCCCAGCTCCGCCGGCGCGGTGCTGGTGGCCGACACCACGACCACGTTGGCGCCGACCACCACGTCTACGACGGTGGCACCGACCACCACGACCACGGTGGCACCGACCACCACGACAACGACGGTGGCGCCGACCACCACCACCACGTCGTCGACCACGACCACCACCACCACGGCTCCGCTGATCGCCAAGCCGGCTAAGGGCTCGAGCACTCCGTGGGGGCTGATCGCCCTGGCGGTGGTGATCGTGGCGCTGATCGTCCTGCTGCTGGTGCTGCTCCGCCG
>JBKQTE010000036.1:0-31050 GCA_052143315.1 Acidimicrobiales bacterium
GCGGGACCGGCGGAGGTCGTTGCGCTGGTACGGCGGGGCCCGCCGGGCCACCCCCCCGGTCAGCGCCTGGGGGTCGAGGGCGACCCCCAGGCGGCCGGCCACCTCGTCGACCAGGACCTGCTTGGCCTCGGCATGGGTGGCCCGGATCTCCTCGAGGGGGATGACGCACGCATAGCGGAGCATGGTGTTGTCGTGGCGCCAGCGGGGCAGATGCCGGTCGAAGAGCCGAGCCGTGCTGGGCGCCACCCAGGTGGGGACGTGGACGCCGTTGGTCACGGCCTCGATCCGGTAGCGGGGGAACATGGCCTGGGAGACCTCGGTGTGGCGCTGGGCCACCCCGTTGATGAACCCGGAGAAGAACATCCCGAGGACGGTCATGTTGAGGAACCCCCCGTCCAGGCAGCCGATCCGGGCCAGCCCGCCGGCCAGCTCCTTCCCGAGCACCGAAGCCGTCACCTCCGGAGCGAACCGATCGTGGCCGGCCGGCACCGGGGTGTGGGTGGTGAAGACACACCGCTCCCGGACCGTCTCGATCTCGCCCGGCGAGGCGTCGGCCACCATCCCGTCGAGCTGCTCGGACAGGAGGGCCACCGGCACCAGGGAGGCGTGGCCCTCGTTCAGGTGGTACGTGGCGATGTCCCCGTGGCCGAGCTCCCGGAGCATGGCCGGGCCGGCCAGCCCGAGCACGGCCTCCTGGGAGAGCCGCTCGGCGTGGCCCCCGACGTAGAGCTGGTCGCTGATGGCCTGATCGATCGGGTCGTTCCCGGGGAGCCGGGTGTCGAGGAAGTACACCGGGACGGTGCCGCCACCGACGCCGGTGATGACGTGCTGCCACACCCCGACTTCCACGGCCCGGCCCCCCACCGTGACCTTGACCCGGGCGTCGAGCTGCTCGAGCTGATCGCCGGGTGCCCAGCGGACGGGGTACTCGACCTGGCGTCCGGCGGCATCGAGCTCCTGGCGGAAGAAGCCCTGGTGGTAGATGAGGGTGACGCCGACGGCGGGGAGCCCCAGGTCGGCGGCGGACCTGAGGAAGTCGCCGGCCAGCACGCCCAGGCCCCCGCTGAAGGTGGGGATCTCGTCGGAGATGGCGATCTCCATGGAGAAGTAGGCAATGGTCTCGCGGCTCACCCGCCTGAGTCTGTCGCATCGACAGCGGGGCCGCACACCCGGATCCGGTCCTGTCGCCTGGCGCTCGGGGCGGCGCGCGCCCGCCCGACCGGGACCGGGCCCCCTTTGCAGAGGTCAGAGGCGGGCCTCGCCCTCGAACCACCGCACGGTGTCGCGGACCGAGTCCTCCAGTGGTCGGGGATGGTGGCCGAGCTCGGCCGCCGCTTTCGATCCGTCGACCACGGGGTCGTCGAGGAGCGTGCCGATCGAGGCCGGGGTGAACGCCTCGGAGTGGATGAGGCGGCCGATCCGTTCCCCCAACGGTGCCACCCACCGGGCCAGGCCTCCGGGGAGTGCCACCACCGGACCCAGGTGCCCGTTGAAGGCTGCCGCCAGCCGACCCAGGTGCACGACCGTGGCCTGGTGCCCCGGGAGAAGGTAGTTCTCGCCGGTACGGCCCCGCTCGGCCGCCGCCACCAGGCCGAGGACGACGTCGCGGACGTCGACCCAGTCGAAGCCGCCGTGCACCGCCACGGGCAGATGGCCCCGGGCCGCCTGGTCGATGATGGCGTTGATCCTCGACGGCTCCAGGTCCACCGGCCCGATGATGCCGGTCGGGTTGACGATGGTGGCGTCGAGGCCCGCCTCGATGACCTGGCGGACCTCTGCCTCCCCGGCTGCCTTCGACCGGTCGTAGAGCGGGCGGTCCGGGTTGGTGGTCCTGGGGCTGTGCTCGTCGAGACGGGGGCGGGCCAGGGACAGATCGAAGGCGTGCACCGACGAGCAGTGCACCATTCTGGGGACCCCGGCCTCCAGCGCGGCGGCGGCCACCGCCGCCGGGCCCCTGACATTGATGTCCCACGCCTCCGGGTCGACGGTGGCCAGGGTGATCTTGGCCGCCAGGTGGAAGACGACGGCCGCCCCCTCGAACACCGGTCGGAGCTCTCCGCGCTCCCGGACGTCCGCCATGGTGTGGTGGACACCGGACGGGTCGATGCCGGTCAGCGGTCGGCGGCTCACTGTCCGCACCTGCCACCCGGCTTGGTGGAGGTGCCGGACCAGGTTCACCCCGACGTAGCCGGTCGCCCCGGTCACCACCGCCGTCATCGATCCTGGCCCAGGGCTGCTCGTCATGGACGGATCCTACGCCGTCGCCGGAAGCGACCAGAGCCCGACCGGGGGACCTTGCCAGGGACCTTGTGCCCTAGTCGGACAGGTCGAGCGGCGCGAGAGTCACGTGGACACCCCGACGGTGCGCTCGGCGCAACGACGGCCTCACGGGAGAACGACGACGTGGACGAAGCAGGCAGAGCAGGCAGAGCAGGCAGAGCAGGCAAAGTGGACGATGAGGACGAAGCGGCGGGCGGCTCTCCGCCGGAGACCCCCCGACCACCCGAGCCCGATGGGCCGGCGGCCGCGACCTCCCCGACGGGACACCCGGCCCACCACCGCCACCACTGGGTCCGTACGCCGCTGCTCATCGTCGGCGCCATCGTGCTCGTGGCGGTGGTGGTGGTGGTCGGCAGCTACGTCCTGCGGTCCCGGCCGACTCCCAAGTCGCTGGGATCCAGCATCCACCAGTTCAAGTCGACCACCACCACCGCGCCGACGCCGAAGAGCTTCGCACTGCCGGCCGCCGGCGTCTACAAGACGACAGGTCAAGGCTCCGAACGCATCACCAAGCCGCCCAACTCCGAGACCGACGGCCCGGTCATGCCCGTCAGCGTCACGTACCTGTCCGGCGGCTGCTGGCGGTGGCACATCGACTACAACACGTCCGCCTGGCACGAGTACGACTTCTGTCCGCACGGCAGCCAGCTGCTCCTGGTGGCCCAGGCCAACTACCAGGCCTGGAACTTCGGCGTCACCTCCGTCACCAACCTGGCCCAGTACACCTGCAACCCACCCAGCCCGATCGCGCTGGAGTCCCCGAAGGCCGGCGAGAAGTTCGTCCAGCACTGCACCGGCACCAACACCGCCGTGCCCGGACCGAGTGTGGCCGCCGGCACCGTGACCGTGGTCGGCGTGGAGACGCTCGACATCGGTCGGACTCCGATCCGAGCCATCGAGATGTCTCGTAACCAGAAGATCTCGGGCGCCCAGACCGGGGTGCTCAACGAGACGTGGTGGTTCGCGGCCAGCACCGGCCTGCCCCTCAAGGCGGTGCGGAACTACCAGCTGGTGACCAGCTCGGTGATCGGCAACATCACCTACAACGAAAGCGGGTCGTGGCAGCTCGACTCGCTGACGCCACAAACCTGAGCGACGGAGGTCGACCATGTCCGCAGTCAGCAAGAACCAGAAGGCATTCGACGAGGAGTTCGATGTCGTCGTGGTCGGCTTCGGCACGTCCGGCTCGGTGTCGGCCATCGAGGCCGCCGAGCATGGGGCCCGGGTGTTGGTGATCGACCGGTGGGGCCGCGGCGGTGCGTCGGCCCGCAGCGGCGGGATCATCTACGCCGGGGGCGGGAGCGTGCAGCAGCAGGCTGCCGGGTTCCACGACGACCCCGACCAGATGGAGCGGTACTTGGCCCTGGAGGAGGGGGTGCCCGTCGATGACGCCCGCCTGAGCCGCTTCTGCCACCGCAGTCTCGAGGACCTGGGGTGGCTGGAGGCCCGTGGCGTCGAGGTTCCGATGGGTTTCGATCCCACCAAGACGGTGGTGCCCGTCGACGACCAGGTGGGCCTCTACTTCTCGGGCAACGAGAAGCACTTCGCCGACCAGGTGCCGGCCGTCGCCCGCGGTCACCGGGTGGCCGGGGAGGGCATGAGCGGCCACGACCTGGTCGACGCACTGCACCAGACGGCGTCGGCGGTCGGGGTGGAGGTCCGGGCCCCGGCGCGGCTCGTCGACCTGATCACCGACCCCTCCGGGCGGGTGGTGGGCGTGGAAGCACTGGTCCTCCCGTCCGACCCGATCACCCGAGCCGTCCACACGGCCTACTTCCGCCTCATCAACGCCAGCGGCCCGGTGCTCCACCGCGTACCGCGGCGACTGACCGCGGCGGTCGACCGCTTCGAGGAACGACGAGGCCGGCGCGTCCGCATCGCCGCCCGTTCGGGGGTGGTGATGGCCACCGGCGGCTTCTCCTTCAATCACGACCTGCTGGCCACCCATGCCCCTGCCTACGCACGGGCCATGCCGCTCGGCACGGCCGGGGACGACGGATCGGGCATCGTGCTGGCCGAGGCCGCCGGGGCCGGCGTCCGGCTCATGGACCACTGCGGGGCCTCGCGCTTCATCGCCCCACCGACCGCCTTCTGCCACGGCGTCCTGGTCGATGCCGACGGGGAACGGATCTGCGACGAGAGCCTCTACGCCGCCACCCTGTCTGTCCACATCGCCGCGCACGGCAGCCGGGCCTGGCTGATCACCGACCGCACGGCGCGCCAGGAGATCCGCCGGCAGATCCGGTCCTCGGTCCCGCTCCACAGCCGGCCCCTGCGCCAGTACCTCAACGGTCGGGCCGACCACGTGGCCTTCCCCCGGGTGTTCGGGTCGATCAACCTCTACCTCAACCGCGTCGCCTCCCCGAGCCTCGGCGCCCTGGCCGCCCGCTGCGGCATCCGGGCCGACGGGCTGTCCGACACCGTGCGCCGGTACAACGAGATGGCCCGACTGGGCGGGCCCGACCCCATGGGCAAGTCGACCGATCTGGTCCGCCCGATCGAGGTGCCCCCCTTCACCGCCGTGCCCTGCCACCTCGGCAGCCTGATCTTCCCGGCCCCCAACATCACGTTGGGCGGGCTGGACGTGGACGGGGACCAGCGGGTCCGGAAGCCCGGCGGCGCCACCGTCCCCGGCCTCTACGCCGTCGGTCGGTGTGCCGCCGGGGTGGCGTCCCGTTCCTATGTCAGCGGGCTGTCCCTGGCCGACTGCGTCTTCTCCGGCCGCAATGCCGGCATGGCGGTGACCGCACCCGGTGCTGCGGCCGGATCGGGTGCCGTCAAGGCCGGGTCCGGCGGCACGCCGGCCAGGGCCAGGGCCGACAGCACTCCCGCCAAGGCCGACGTCGATGGCACGCCCGCCAAGGCCGGGTCCGGCGGCACGCCCGCCAAGGCCGGTGTCACGGGACGTCAACCCGGGACTTAGTACTCTGTCCGCAGCCTCCGCCCGGCGCGATCCTGAAAGGAAGGGGATGGGGATAGGGGGAACGCGATGGTCGTGCCGATCGGCAGAGAGGACCAGGGCGGACGGGGGATCCTCGCCCCGCTGACCGAGTCGATCGGCCACCGGATCACGGCAGAGCGGAACGGCGCGGTGCTGGCCCGTGACCCCGACTTCGTGCGCCGGTTCGTCGCCCAGATCGAGCAGTGGATGCGCTACTTCTCTCCCGAGGTGCGGGGGATCGAGCACCTGCCGCTGACCGGGCCGGTGCTGGTGATCAGCAATCACTCGTGCGTGTTCTACATGCCGGACACCTGGATGGTCGGGGCGGCCATCACAGAACGTCGCGGGGCGGAGTTGCCGGCCTACGCCTTGGTCTACGACCTGTTGTTCGGGATCCCCGGGGTCGGTTCGATGTTGCGCAGGTTGGGTGCGGTGCCCGCCAGCGACGGCGAGGGCGAGCGGCTCCTGGCCGAGGGCGCCCTGATCCTCGACTACCCCGGGGGCGACGCCGAGGCTTGTCGGCCGTGGGCCGAGCGCGACAGGATCGTGTTCTCGGGTCACATGGGGTTCGTCCGTCTGGCCCTGCGTGCCGGCGTCCCGGTCGTCCCGGTGGTGGCCTACGGCAGCCACCACGCCGTCGTCGTGCTCTCCCGTGGGGAAACCCTGGCACGCGTCCTCGGACTGGATCGCCTGCGGATCAAGGTGTTCCCGATCCTCCTCGGCCCGCTGGGCGTCACCTCGGTGCTGGCACCACCGCTCCCCATGCCGGCCGAGGTCACCGTCGAGTTCATGCCCCCGATGGACTGGAGTGCGCTGGGGCCAGGCGCTGCCGACGACGACGATGTGGTCCGCGGCTGCTACGAGGAGATCACCGGGGCCATGCAGGCCACGCTCGATCGGCTGCGCGCCGAGAAGCCCCATCCGGTGCTGCGTGGCTGGTCCCACCTCCTCCGCCAGGGCGGCAGGCCCATGGAGTTCGGCTCGGAGTAGCGTGGCCGACCCCCGGCCGGTCGAGCCGATCCTCGAACCGGCGGACGAGTGCCTACAGGGGGTAGTTGGGGTTCGGAAGCGTCTTCGACGTCAACATGATGCCGAGGCACATCTCGTCGGAGGACCCGTCGCCCCAGGTGACGAAGTGCGGCGCGACCTTGCGCAGGGTCGGCAGCTCCTGGGCGAGGGTCGGGTCGTAGGTGCAGCTGACCTGCACCGTGTCTCCCGGTGACACCGCCACCGGCGCGGCCAGGTTGTAGCCCTTCTGGTAGTGGAAGTTGTAGTCGGGGACATCGAGGATGGTCTTGGCTCCGGGCGTGCCCGGGTTGAGGACCATCTTGAAGGACACACCCAGCAGGTGCATGTGGGCGCCCACCCGCACGATGTACCCCTTGCTGTAGATGGGCCAGTTGCACGAGGTCGAGTCGCCCTCGGGCGGATTGGCCGGGTCGCGCCCACACACCGCTTCGATGGTGTTCACGAACTGGACGGCACCCTGGCCGAAGCGCTGGCCGAGGTTGGCCAGCGATGCCGCCCGGCTGCACAACGGACCGGTCACGCCGGCCGGGCACGGGATGTCGGGCGGGGCGGGCATGAGCTGCATCTTGAGGGGGAGGAGGGGCGTGGACACCGGCACGGTGTGGAGCACCAGCGTGTTCTTCACCGGCTTGTCCCCGACCAGCAGGTTGTAGTGGACCTGCTCCACCACCAGGCTCCCGGCCGGCAACAGCTGTCCGGTCCCCTTGGGCAGGTCGTCGACGCCGTGGCCCGGGGCCCAGGCACTCAGCCAGGGGGTGTTGGAGATCTGGCCCAGGCCGGTGTTGGGAATGGGCGTCTCGCCGAAGCACGACCAACCCTGATTGTCGACGTTGGCAGCCTCGGCGGCGGCGGCGAGGTCCGGCGGGACCAGGAAGAGGATGGCGTGGTGGTCCTCGGGGCTCCCGGGGAAGAACTGGCTGGAGATGATGTACGAGCTCTGCGTGACGTTCGGATTGATCAGCGTGCAGTGGTAGTCGTCCGTCGCCCCCGGCGGCGCCTTGGGGGTGTAGGCGACGGCCTGCTTGAGGGTGATGGTCGTGACCGGCTGGGACGCAGCCTGGGCCCCGGAGGTCCCCGAGGTCAGAGCGATCAGCGCGGCCACCAGAGCCAGGACAGCCACGAACACCACGGTCAGCCTTGATCTCCCCACGGGTAAAGGTTACATGCACACTGCAGGAGATGCCGGGCGGCGGCCACCGGTAGCCGGCCCACCGGCTAGTCGAAGAGCGGCTGGCCGAGCCAACACCCCCAGTGAGGGGGTGCGGGGGGAACGGCCGCGATGGCGCTCCCGGTGTGGGTGGTGAACCGGCTCAGGGCGTCGCTCTCCGCCAGTGCCCTGAAGATGGGGATGAAGGCCAGGCGCGGGTCCCGCTGGTAGGAGGCGAACAGGACGCCGGCATCGAAGAGGGGCGCCTGTCGGCCCGGATCCCCCTGCTCGACCACACCGTTGCTGTAGGCGTAGCTGCGTCGGAGCATGGTCACGCCCCAGTTCTCCTCCGGGGATGCCAGCCGCACGTGGGCGTCGAGAGGGATGACGGGACGGCCGGCCGCATCCTTGGCGTCGAGATCCAGCGCATCGAGCTCGCCCGGCTTCCCGAGCGGGGCCCCGGACGCCTTGTGGCGCCCGATGACCCGCTCCTGGCTTCGTAGCGACACCGTGTCCCACTGTTCGAGCGACACCCTGATGCGGCGCATGACCAGGTAGGTCCCTCCGGCCATCCATGCCGGGGCCTCGGGTCCCGTCCAGATAAACGTCGCCAGTTCCGCCTCGGAGGCGGGGTTCGACGTCCCGTCCTTGAAGCCCATCAGGTTCCTCGGGGTGCCGCGGCTGGCCAAAGTCTCGTTGAAGCCCGCCTGGGACCAACGGACCGAGGTGACCCCGGCACCGGCACGGACCAGCTGCCGGACGGCGTGGAACGCCACCTGCGGGTCGTCGGCGCAGGCATGGACGGTGAGGTCGCCCCCGGTGTTCAATCCGCTCAGCGCATCTCCGGGAAACACCGGCAGGGCGACGAGTTGGACGGGCCAGCGGGCGGCCAGGCCGAACCGATCGGGGCCGTCGACGCCGAACAGGCCCGGGCCGAATCCGATGTTGACCGTCAGGCGTGCCGGGCCCAGCTCGAGGGCCTCACCACTGTCCGGCTCGACACGGTCGGGATCACCGGTCATCGGGGTCGCCGGCCGGCCGGAGGTCAGGTTGGCGATGATGGCCGTCCAGCTCCGGAGCAGCTCGGCCAGCTCACCACGCTGGTCGGTGGTGACGTCCAGCGACGCGAAGTAGGTGTGGCTCTGCGGCGAGGTGGTGACCCCACCCTGGTGGGCGCCGTAGAAGGGCTCGACACCGTCCCGAGCGGGGCGGTCCAGGGCCGGAGACCGGAGGGACGACATCCCGCTCGGGACGCCGACGGCGGCGGCCCCGGCGGTCAGCCCGCCCACAGCGCCGAGGAACCGGCGCCGCGACACCGGGGCGGTCCGGTGCTGACCCGGCGGATCGGGCGGTCGGTCGGGCTGGTCGGTCATGGCGTGGGTGGGACTCTCGGGCGGGCGAAAACTCGTACCACCGAGTATCGCCTGTCGTGAGAGAGCCGGGCGGTCGGCTCGGCACCGGCGGACACCCGAGCCGGCCCGCCATCGTAGGTTGCACGATCACTACTACGGGAGGTAGTACAGGGCTCCCGAACGGAGGTGGCGAAGCATGTCCCAACTGGTGCCGGCGACGGTGTGGGTGCCCGATGCGGTGCTGCGCACGTCGACCCCGACCCCGAGGAGCCAGCGTTGATCGGTAGCCTGATGCCGTGCCCGAGTCTCCCCGAGTTTCCGGTCGGAGCGGCTGGCGGCCACCGGGGCTCCCCCTGCGGGCGCAGGTCCGACCGGTGCGCTCGGTGAGGTTTCGGAGCCACGCCGGGGCCCGCCCCCGGGTACTGGCCGGGGTGCTCTGCCTGGCCATGTCGGCAGCCGCCTGCGGAGGCGGGGCGTTCACCACGTCCACCACCGAGGCGCCTCTCCCGGCCGGTCCCACGCCGTCGAAGATCGCCAAGATGATCTGCGCCAACGAGGCGATCCAGCAGATCGACTCGGCACTGGGCGAGAACGCCACCGTCTCCACCCCGACCTGGGTCGACCACCTCTACTCGTGCCAGTACGGCTATCCGACCGGTTCGATGGTGCTCTCCGTGAAGGAGCTGTCCAGCTGGTCGCAGACGAAGGCCTACTTCGCGATGCTGGAGGTCCAGATGGGCAAGTCCCGAGATCTGCTCGGACTGGGGCAGGCGGCGTTCCAAGCTACCGACGGCTCGGTGGTCGTCCGGAAGGACTGGAAGATCCTGGTGGTCGACTCCACCGGCCTCCCCCCCCAGTTCGGCCAGCCGCCGACCAGCTCGGGCGACGTGGCGGTCACGGTGGGCGACGTGATCCTCGGGTGCTGGGAGGGCGACTGACCGAGGTCAGGACAGGGTGCGGGTGAAGACGACGGACACGGGAGTCCCACCGAACGTGGCCACCACGTGGAAGGTCGATCGGCCCTGCCCGAGCACCACGAAGTCGGTGTAGTGGCCGGTGCTCACGCGCAGCTGCCTGAGTACCTGGGGTGGAGCCCCATCGACGCTGGCGGTCACCAGAGGTTTCACGGCGGCCAGGTCGGGCCCGGATCCGCTGAAGATGATGTGGAACTGATTGACCCCGATGCGCCCCGGGTCGAGGTACATCTCCACCGAGCCTCCGTGCGGCAGCGCAACGGTGGTGATGGAGGGAAGCTCGGGGAGGAGGGACTGCCCACGTGCGGGCGACACCAGCTCGCTCACCACCGTGAGCCCCGCGAACAGGACGATCGGGAGCAGCACGGACACGGCCACCCCTCGCCGGCCCTGCATGAAGCGGGGGACGTGGATCCCCGACAGGCCCGACCGTCCGAGCCGGGTGAGGCGCAGGCTGTTGAGGACCACCAGCACACTCGACAGCCCCATGGCGACGGCGGCCACCAACGGGTCGAGGAGGCCGAAGGCAGCCAGTGGCAGCGCCGAGACGTTGTAGCCCATGGCCCAACCGAAGTTCTGCAGGATGACCGAGTACGTCGATCCGGCGACGCCGATGGCCGCCGGAACCCCCTGGAGGTCGTTGCCGAGCAGGGCGATGTCGCTGTTGGCCAAGGCCGCCTCCGACCCGCTCCCGATGGCGCAGCCGACATCAGCGGCGGCCAGGGCAGGGGCGTCGTTGACGCCGTCGCCCACCATCACCACCTGTCGGGAGCCCTCTCGCATGGAAGTCAGTGCCTCGACCTTGCCGGCCGGGCTCAGGCCGCTCTGGGCCGAGCTGATCCCGAGCTCCGACGCCACGGTGCGTACCGCCGGCTCGCTGTCCCCGCTGAGGATGGCCGAGGAGAGCCCCATAGACCGAAGGTGGGCGACGGCCGGGACGGCTTCGGGTCGCAGGGGCGTGGTGACGGCGACGGCCCCGACCACCTCGTCGTCCCGCGTCACCACCACCACCGTCTCGCCGCGCTCGTACCGCTCGGCCACCGACCGTTCGATCGACGTCGGCAGTCGGGACGGATCCAGCCTGGCCACCTCTATCCGGTGGCCGTCGAGGGTCCCGGTCACCCCGACCCCGGGCAGGGACCGGACGTCGGTGGCCCGGTCCTGTGCTCCGGTGGCGCCCATGATGGCCAGGGCGATCGGGTGGTCGCTGTCGGCCTCCACGGAGGCGGCCAGGGCAAGCACCTGGTCGGGCGAGCACCTGGGCACAGCGGCTACCAAGGTGACCACGGCGTAGCGCTCGGTGAGGGTGCCGGTCTTGTCGAAGACCACGCCGTCCACCTTGGCCAACCGCTCGAGGACGTCGCCGTTGCGGATGAAGATCCCGAGGGCCGCCGCCCGGCCGCACCCCACCATCATGGCCACCGGCGCGGCCAGGCCCATGGCGCACGGGCACGCCACCAACAGCACGGCCAGGCCGCTGAGCACCGCCGTGCCCAGGTTCCCGACGATCAGCCACCAGGTCAGGAAGGTCACGGTGGCGGCGAGCAGCACGGTCGGCACGAACACGCTGCTGATCCGGTCGGCGATCCGCTGCAGCGGGGCCTTGTCACGCTGGGCGTCCTCCACCAGACGCTGCAGGCGGGCCAACACCGACTCGGCGGCCACCGTCCCCACCCGGACCACCAGGATGCCGCTCCCGTTCCGGGTGCCACCGGTCACGGTGTCGCCGGGTCCCCGGTCCACCGGGAGCGGTTCGCCGGTGAGCATCGACTCATCAACCGGCGACCACCCCGACAGCACCGTGCCGTCGAGCGGGATCGCCTCGCCGGGCCGCACCCGGACCAGTGCTCCGACCGGGACGCTCTCCGGCGCCACCAGCTCCCCCTCCTCGTCCTCGGGGCCGGAGAGCACCCGGGCCGTGGGTGGCCGCAACGACAGGAGCGAGTGCATGGCCGTGGCCGCCCGGGCCCGGGCACGGGCTTCGATGGCCCGACCGGTGACCAGGATCGACACGATCAGCGGCGCCATCACGCCGTGCAGGCGGGCGGCGAAGGCGCCACTGCCTCCGAGGTGGAGATGACGACCACCGAGGGCGATGGCCTCGACGGCGCTGACCGCCAACGCTGCCAGGGTGCCCAGCGCGATGAGCGTGTCCATGCTGGTCGCCCCGTGCCGGAGCAGCCGAGCGCTGTCCCGGAGGAACGGCCAGCCGCCGGCGATCTCCACGGCGATGGCCAGGATCAGAACGGTCCAGCCTGCCGTGGACGACTCCTGGGCCAACAGCGAGACCAACAGCGCGGCGATGGCCAGCGGCCACGAGATCGCCGCCCGAAGAGCCCAGTGGTCCGGGTCCCGATCCGGCGAGTCCGAGTGCTCGTCGCCGACCGGGGTGGCGGTGTACCCGACGTCGCTGACGGCTTGGCAGAGCTCCTCGGGACTCAGGCGGGCCGGGTCGTAGGCGACGAAGGCCCGGGCGGTGGCCAGGTTCACCGAGGCGCTGGCCACCGCCGGCAGGCGCCCGAGCGACTTCTGGATGCGGGTCGCACAGGCGCTGCAGTGCATGCCACCCAGCTCGAGCTCAGCGGTGGTGAGGGGATGCTCCTCCTGCTCGGCGGGAGGCGTGACCTCCGTTGGCGCAGTGAGCATCGGAGCGCTTAGCCAACCGGCGTGGCTGAGTACCCGGCTTCGGCGATGGCGGCACGGATCTCGTCCACGTCCAACTGGGACGGGTCGTACTCCACCACGGCGCGTGCCGAGTCGAGGTCCACCGAGGCTGCCTTCACGCCGGCTCGCTCGGCGAGGGTCTCCTCGATCAGCGCTACGCAAGATCCACAGTGCATGCCGTCCACTGACAGATGGGTGACGGTGATCTGGCCAGTGCCGGCCGATCGGGTCGTCGGCTCGGTAGCTGAGGAGGTATCCGGCGTCGTCACCGCACCAGTCTAATTCCTGCGCGGCTCGGTGGCACCGTCAACGCTCACCCGGGCATGGGCGGGGCGCACCGCGCACCACCGCGCCCCGGCGACGCGTCCGTTCGACCCGGACCGGGACAGTTGCGCTACCATCCGAGAATGGCGACGGAAAAGCGTCATGCACCAGCAGGTTGGTACGCCGATCCGAAGTGCGCGGACCAACTCCGATACTGGAACGGGTCGGCCTGGACCAAGCATGTGGCCCCGGCAGTCACCGAGGCGGCGGCCGGCACCGACCCGGCTCCCGCTGAGCACTACGGCCCGTTCGGGCTCATGATCGACTGACTGAGCCTCGTTGCCGGCCTGCCATCATCAGGGGGTGATGGCAGGAAGCCGCCGGATCGTTGCAGGACGGTCGTAGACCGGACCGGGGGTTCCGGTCGCAAACACGGAGCCTGGGAGGAGAATCGAACTCCTGACCTACGCATTACGAGTGCGTTGCTCTGCCGTCTGAGCTACCCAGGCGCGACGAGCCAGGCTATCCGAACTGGGGTCGGTCCTCGTCAGGCGGTGGAGGTGGACTGATGCTTCGGAGCCAGGCACTCCGGCCTCGGGCCGGCGCGGTTCACTCGCCGAGCCCCGACAGCCCCGACAGCAGCGCCTCGAGCAGCAGCCCCTCGTTCGGGTTGCGTCCCAGCACCCGGGCGGCGTGGTCGATCGACTCCACCGCGGCCACCAGCCGGCGGCTGTCCGCCTCTGCCCCCCGGGACACCGCCCCGGTGGTCGGCTCGATGGAGGCCACCAGCCGGTCGCGGTAGGCGGCGGCCAGGGTGGCCAGCCCGGTGCGCAGCTCGTCGGTCCGCCAGCGCCGCTCCTCCCGTTTGTGACGGTCCTCCACGTCCTTTCGGCCCGGGACGCCGCGGGCCCCCGCCACCTCCGCCTGTTCGGCCAGGGTGGCCATCTCGGCGGCGTGCTGCTGGCGCAAGGGGCCGAGGGCCCCGTCGGCGGACGCCAGGAGCTCGGCGGCCAGGACCACCACGGCGGCGCCGGTCCCGTCGAGCCGGGCCGGGACCGAGTGCCACAGCGCCACCCGGCCGGTGAACTCCGGATCGGTAGCCAGCAGGCGCGCCCGGTCGAGCCGGCCCCCGGACACCTCGGCCACCGATCGGGCGACGTCCTCGGTGACCCCGTGGCCTACCAGCCAGGCGGCCACCGCATCGGCCGGGACCGGGTCGAACGCCACCTGCACGCACCGGCTGGCGATGGTGATCATGGCGGGCGGCAGCTCGTCCCCCACCAGCACGAAGGTGGTGGTGGGCGGGGGCTCCTCGACCGTCTTGAGCAGGGCCGGGGCCGCCTTGCCGGCCAGGTGGATGTCGGTCACCATCAGCACCTGGCGGGCCTCCTCGAGGGGGCGGCGCTGGGCCCGGGTCACGATGGTCCTGGCGTCGTCCACGTCCAACGAGGCCCCGGTCCGCTCCACCAGCACCAGGTCCGGGTGGGTGCCGGCCAGCGCCCGTCGGCAGGTGCTGCACACCCCGCACCCGCCCTGCGGGCACAGCAGGGCGGCGGCGAAGCCCCGCGCCGCCGCCAGCTTCCCCGAGCCCGGGGGCCCGTGGAGCAGGTAGGCGTGCACGGGACGGCGAGCGGCGGCCCGGAGGTGGGCCACCGCGGCCGGCTGCCCGGCGACGGCGTCGAACAGGGTGGCAACCGGACGCTCGTCGGGGCCGAGCTCAGCCATGGGCCGACTCCCCCAGTCGGCTCAATACCACCGACCGCACCTCGGCGGCCACATCGTCCACTGGGCGGGCCCCGTCCACCACCACCCAGGCAGCGGGGTCCTCGGAGGCGATCCGGTGGAAGCCTTCGGCCACCCGTTGTTGGAACTCCTCCCCCAGACCCTCGAAGCGGTCACCCCGCCCACCGGACCGGCGCTCGACGGCCGTCCGCACCGGCACGTCGACCAGCACGTTGAGGTCGGGCCGGAGGCCGCCCGCGGCCCACCCGACCAGCCATCCCAGCTCATCGAGGTCCATCCCACGGCCGAAACCCTGGTAGGCGAGGGTGGAGGCGGAGAACCGGTCGGTGACCACCCACCTCCCGTCGGCCAACGCCGGGCCCAGCACCTCGGCCACGTGCTGGGCCCGGTCGGCCGCCATCAGCAGTGCCTCGGCCCGGGCGGTCACCACCGGCAGAGCCGGGTCGAGCAGCAGCGCGCGGAGTGAGGCGCCGAGGGTGGTCGCCCCCGGCTCGAAGCTGAGCGCGGCCCCGAGGTGGTCGGCCAGCAGCCGGGCCTGGGTGGACTTGCCGCAGCCGTCGATCCCCTCCAGGGCGATCAGGCGACCGCGTCCTCCACCGCTCACTCGGTCCCGGCGGCCTTCTCGCCGGCGGCCGTGGGGGCCGTTGCCTTCTTCGCCGCAGCTTTCTTCGCCGCGCTCTTCTTGGCCGGGGCCTTCTTCGCCGCAGCTTTCTTTGCCGGGGCCTTCTTGGCCGCGCTCTTCTTGGCCGGGGCCTTCTTGGCGGCGGCCTTCTTGCGGGTGGACGGCCCGGCCGCCCGCCGCTCGGCCAGCAGCTCGGAGCCCCGCTCGATCGTCAGGGTCTCCACGTCGTCGCCCTTGCGGAGCGAGGCGTTGGTGGTCCCGTCGGTGACGTACGGGCCGAACCGCCCGTCCTTGACCACCATCGGCAGGCCGGTGTCGGTGTCGACGCCCAGCTCGCGCAGCGGTCCCTTGGCGTTGCGCCCCCGGGTCTTGGGCTGGGCGAACAGGGCCAAGGCCTCGTCGACCGTCACCGTCAGGAGCTGGTCCTCGGTGAGGAGGCTCCGGGTGTCGGTCCCCTTCTTCAGGTAGGGGCCGAACTTCCCGTTGTAGGCCACGATCTCCTCGCCCTCGGGGTCGGTGCCGACCACCCGCGGAATGCTGAGCAGCTCCATGGCCTGCTCGAAGGTGAGGGTGGCCGGGTCCATCGACTTGAAGAGCGACGAGGTGCGGGGCTTGGGGGCGCCGTCGACCACCTCGCCGAGCTGGACGTAGGGGCCGAACCGGCCTGCCTTGACCTGCAGCGGCAGTCCCGTCTCGGGGTCCTCGCCGAGCACCCGGTCGGACGACGGCGCCGCCAGCATCTCCTCGGCCCGTGCCGGGGTGAGCTCGTCGGGGGCCAGGTCCTCGGGGATCGACACCCGGTCGTCCCCCCGCTGCAGGTACGGCCCGTACCGGCCGACCCGGGCCACGATGTCCTGGCCGTCGCTGCCCACTCCGATGGGGATGGAGTTGATCTCGCGGGCGTCGATCTCCCCCAGGTAGGTGGCCACCTCGTGCTTGAGGCCCATACGGGCCACCTGCGAGCCCTCGGCGCCTCGGCCGTGGTTGCCGTTGCCCGCACCGTTGCCGTTGCCGTTGGTGGCGTGGCCGGTCCCGTGGGTGGTGTCGTCGGTCCCGAAGTAGAAGCGGGTCAGCCACGGGAGGGCCTCCTCGTTGCCCGAGGCGATCTCGTCGAGGTCGTCCTCCATGGAGGCGGTGAAGCCGTAGTCAACCAGGTCGGCGAAGTAGCGCTCGAGCAGCCCGACCACCGCGAAGGCGGTGAACGAGGGCACCAGGGCGGTCCCCTTCTTCCACACGTAGCCCCGGTCGAGGATGGTGGCGATGACGCTGGCGTAGGTCGACGGCCTGCCCACCCCGAGCTCCTCCATGGCCTTGACCAGCGAGGCCTCGGTGAAGCGGGCCGGTGGCTGGGTGGCGTGGGAGCCGGGCTCGAGCCGGGCCACCGACACCGGGTCCCCCTCGGCCATCGGCGGAAGGTGCACCTCGCGGTCGGCCAGCTCGGCGTCGGGGTCGTCCTCGCCCTCCACGTAGGCACGCAGGAAGCCGGGGAACTGGATGACCTTGCCGCTGGCCGAGAACTCGGCCTCCCGGTCGGCGTCTCCGTCCTGGCCGGTGGCGGTGCCCACCAGCCGGACCTGGGCGCTGGTCCCGGTGGCGTCGGCCATCTGCGAGGCCACCGTGCGCTTCCAGATCATGTCGTAGAGGCGGAACTCGTCACCGGACAGGGAGCGTGACGCCTCGTCGGGGGTGCGGAACGACTCGCCGGCCGGACGGATGGCCTCGTGGGCCTCCTGGGCGTTCTTCACCTTCCGCTCGTAGCGTCGCGGCTGGGCCGGCACGTAGTCGGCGCCGTAGAGGGAGGTGGCCTGGGCCCGGGCGGCGTCGAGGGCCTGGGCCGACAGGGTGGTCGAGTCGGTCCGCATGTAGGTGATCCAGCCCTGCTCGTAGAGGCGCTGGGCGATCTGCATGGCCCGCTTGGAGCTGAACCGGAGCTTGCGCCCGGCCTCCTGCTGGAGGGTCGAGGTCATGAACGGCGGGGCGGGCGACCGCCGGAACGGCTTGTGGGTCATCGACTTGACGGTGAAGGGCGCCCCCTCCAGACCGGCGGCCACCGTGCGGACCTCGGCCTCGCCGAGGACCACCACCGAGCCCGGGCTGCGGAGCGCCCCGCTGTCGTCGAAGTCGCGTCCGGTGGCCAGCGACACGCCGTCGACGGCCACCAGGGCGGCGGTGAACGTGGCGGGCGTCCCCTCCACCGGGGCCGCTTCGGGGGTGAAGCTCCCGTCCAGCCCCCACCAGTCCGCCGAGCGGAACGCCATGCGGGCCCGCTCCAGCTCGACCACCATGCGGGTGGCCACGCTCTGGACCCGTCCGGCCGACAGGCGGGGCATGATCTTCTTCCACAGGACCGGCGAGACCTCGTAGCCGTAGAGGCGGTCGAGGATGCGCCGAGCCTCCTGGGCGTCGACCAGGCGGCGGTCGAGCTCGCGCCACTCGGTGACGGCCAGCTCGATGGCCGGCCGGGTGATCTCGTGGAACACCATCCGCTTCACCGGCACGCGGGGGGCCAGCACCTCGAGCAGGTGCCAGGCGATCGACTCGCCCTCGCGGTCCTCGTCCGAGGCCAGGTACACCTCGCTGGCCTGCTTCACCAGCTGCTTCAACTTCGCCACCTGGGCCTTCTTGTCCGACGAGACCACGTACAGCGGCTTGAACCCGTTGTCGACGTCGACGCCCAGGCGGGACCAGGCCTCACCCTTGAAGGCGGCCGGGACCTCGTCGGCCCGGCGGGGAAGGTCGCGGATGTGCCCGATGGACGACTCGACCACGTACCCGGGTCCGAGAAGACCGGAGATGGTCTTCGCCTTGGCCGGTGACTCCACGATGACCAGCGGTTTCGCGCCGTGGCGGGCGGCACCGTTGCCGGAGCGTCCCTGCTCCGCTCCGGTGGTCCCGTCGCTCGTCTCTGTCAGGTCGGTGGGTGTCATGGCTGTCGCGACAGGGTGAACGGTGCGGTCGTCCGCTGTCAACCCCGGGCACGGCCGTCCGGCGCTCGTCGCCCCGGACGGAGAGGTCGTCAGTGCTTGGCCAGGTCTGCGGCAGTGGCGTTGGCGGCGCTGGCGGCCTCATCGAGGGCGGCGACCTCGGCGGCGGGAAGCTCGGAGTCCATGGCGGCCGTCTTCCGCTTGGAGAAGGCGATGGCCACCAGCAGCACCACCAGGGCCACGCCGGCGATGGCCAGACGGGCGCCCGTGTGGGCGTGGAGGGTGATCACCGCAGGCAGGATCAACAGCGACACCAGGTTCATCACCTTGATGAGCGGGTTGAGGGCCGGTCCGGCGGTGTCCTTGAACGGATCACCGATGGTGTCGCCGATCACTGCCGCCTTGTGTGCCTCGGACCCCTTGCCGCCCTCGTGGCCGTCCTCGATGTACTTCTTGGCGTTGTCCCAGGCGCCGCCGGAGTTGGAGAGGAAGTTGGCCATCAGCTGGCCGGTGAGGATGGCGGCGGCCAGGAAGGCGCCCAGCGCCAGGTAGTTGATGCCGAACCCGATGATCACCGGGCTGAGGATGGCCAGCAGGGCCGGGGTGGCCAGCTCGCGCTGGGAGGCGGTGGTGCAGATGGAGATGACCCGGCCGTACTCCGGCTTTTCCGAGTAGTCCATGATCCCCGGGTGCTCGCGGAACTGGCGCCGCACCTCCTGGACCACGGTGCCGGCGGTGCGGCCTACCGCCCGGATGGCCAGCGACGAGAAGATGAAGGCGATGGACCCGCCGATGAGCAGGCCGATGAAGACGGTCGGATGGGAGACGTTGATCTGGGTCTGGGAGGCGTTGAACAGCCAGTTGATCCCGGTGTTGCCCAGAGTCGGATGGAGGTTCAGCTGGGAGCCGATCGTCTCGATGAACGAGGCGAACAACGACACCGAGGCGATGACCGCCGAGCCGATGGCCACGCCCTTGGTGACCGCCTTGGTGGTGTTGCCCACCGCGTCCAGGGAGACCATCACCCGCTCGGCCTCGCCGGTGAACTCGCCGGACATCTTGGCCACGCCGGCGGCGTTGTCCGACACCGGTCCGAAGCTGTCCTCCGACACGATCATCCCGGCGGTGGCCAGCATGCCGATGCCGGTCAGCGACACCAGGTAGAGGGAGAGCTCGATGTTGCCACCCGCCATCCCCACCGCCACGGCGATGGCCAGGGCGATAGCGATGATGGCCCACACCGACGACTCGAGGCCGATGGCGATGCCGGCCAGGGTGGTGGTGGCCGGCCCGGTGCGGGCCGCCTCGGCGATCTCGCGGACCGGGGACCGCTCGGTGGACGTGAACTGCTCGGTGATCTGGCTGGCCACCAGCATCAGGACCACGCCGGTGAGGACGGCGAAGAACGCCTTCCAGTAGTGGAGGTAGGCGC
Organism: Acidimicrobiales bacterium; assembly: GCA_052143315.1. Lineage (GTDB taxonomy): Bacteria > Actinomycetota > Acidimicrobiia > Acidimicrobiales > RAAP-2 > DASZIT01. Next base: position 19,373 of record JBKQTE010000036.1, read on the forward strand.
CGGCCACCACCGCGGTGCCGGCGATGGTCAGGACCGAGGCCACCCACACGCCCCGGTTGATGGCCGGCATGGCGCTCTTGTCCCTGGGGAGGGCCCGGACCACGAACACGCCCACGATGGTGGCCAGGATGCCGATGGCCGGGACGACCAGCGGGAAGACCACCGTCCTGCCGCCGGCGGCGCCCCTGCCGATGGAGGCGAAGGCGGCCACCCCCAGAATGATGGCGGCGATGATGGTGATGGCGTACGACTCGAAGAGGTCGGCGGCCATGCCGGCGCAGTCTCCGACGTTGTCACCGACGTTGTCGGCGATGGTGGCGGCGTTGCGGGGGTCGTCCTCGGGGATGCCGGCCTCGACCTTGCCGACCAGGTCGGCACCGACGTCGGCCGCCTTGGTGAAGATGCCGCCGCCGACCCGCATGAACAGGGCGAGGAGCGAGGCGCCGAAGCCGAAGCCGATCAGCACCGAGGTGGCGGTGTTCTGGAAGATGAGCACGATGGTGGTGGCGCCGAGCAGGCCGAGGCCCACGCAGAAGAGGCCGGTGATGGCGCCGGTACGGAAGGCGACCTTGAGGGCCGGGGCCATCTTCCCTTCCCGGGCGGCCGCCGCCGTCCTGACGTTGCCCCGCACGGCCAGGCTCATGCCGATGAAGCCGGTGAGCCCCGAGCAGACGGCACCGGCCAGGAAGCAGATGACCCGGTAGATGCCGGCCTGGGCGAAGGTCAGGTCGGTGACGGTCTGCCCCAGCGCGTTGACATGGGTCACCTTGGTGGCGGTGAAGAAGATCAGTACCGCCAACGGCACCACGATGATGGCGATGGTCTTGAACTGGCGGGACAGGAACGCCTCGGCACCCTCCTGGATGGCCTTGGCGATGTCCTTCATGGTGGCGGTGCCCTGGTCGGCGGCGAGCACCCCGCGGACCAGCAGCAGGGCGGTCACGACGGCCGCCACCGCACAGAGCAGCGCGAGGTACAACCAGGTCTTCTCGCCACTCGAGAAGGTGAAGATCTGGTAACCCCCTTCAGCCAGGAGGTGGGTCATCGGTGATGCTCCCTTCGATTGCAAGGCTCGGTATGCATGAGATCGGTCAGTCCCGGTGGTCCGCGGCGGCTCGCGGTGGGTCGAGACGGACTCCCCCTTGGCCCACCACGGCCGGGGCCGGGCACCGGGGCACGCCGGTGCGGCGCGCGGATCCGGCAGTGCGGCCAGAAGCTACCGACAAAACCGTCCGGAAGGCAAGATCCGCCTCCGGGGGGCGCCCTGCCTGGTGCCGGGCGGGCGGCCCCGACCGATCAGCTCGGGTGTTCATCGGCATCGGGCCCGGCGATCAATTCGTAGTCCGGGTTGAGAATGGCCTGGTGGTGGGACCAGTCGCCGACCATGCCCTCCACCAGGAGCCGGGCGCCGGGCTGGATGCCGGGGATCCGGCGCCGGCCCTGGAAGACGAGGAGCAGCTTGCCGGTGTCGTCGGCCAGCACCGCTTCGAGGTTGGAGGTGCCGGCCCGGGGCTGGACCCGCACCGACTTGATCCGGCCGGCCACCCGGACCCGCTTGCGCCACTGGGCCTCGCCGATCGGGATGGTGCCCGCCCCCCGCTCGCCGAAGGCGGCCCGGTCGAACGACGGCCTGGCCGCCTCCCGCTCTGCCGCCCGGTCGGCCAGCCGCCCGGCGGCCCGGGCCGACGCCCGGGCGGCCCGGGCCGTCTGGGGGGCCGCGGTGTCCACCGGCTGGTCGCCGCCGAACGTGGCCCGCACCCCGCGCCCCCACTGGCGCCGGCGCGACAGCCAGCCGCCGGTCAGCTGGTAGGGAACCACCGTGGCGTTGACATGGGACAGCTGGCTCACCGAGGCGGCGATCCGGTCGGCGGTCCGGTCGTGGAGGACCCGGTGCCAGCCGGCGGCGAAGCCGCGCCGGGGCAGCAGGATGGTGAGCTCGGTGTCGCCGTCGGCCACCGTCTCGGCGGCCAGCTCGAGGGCGGCCCGGGTCAGCCGCCGGTCGGGGCACTCGATCACGTCGAGGGCGAGGCGGGTCAGGCCCAGGCGGCTCCACTCCGCCTCGAGGGCGTCGGCCTCCTGCTTGTCGAGGGCGAAGTGGACGGCCCGGAGCTCGTCGGGGTGGAGGGTCCGGGCGTACTGGAGGGCACGGGCGGAGGCCATGTCCAGCCGGTCCACCAGCACGATCACCACGTGCCGGTTGAGCACCGGTGCTTCGGCCGCCTCGGCGGCGCCCTCCTCGAGCTGGTGCTCCTCGTCGACGTACTGGCGGTGGAGCCGGATCAGCCCGAAGTACATCAGCGGGCCGAGCACCACCACCACCCAGGCACCCTCCTTGAACTTCACGGTGGCGAAGATCAGGACGACGATGGCGGTCAGGACGGAGGACAGGCCGTTGATCCCCACCCCCAGGCGCCATCGGCCGTCCCTGTGGTCGAGGTGGTGCTTGACCATGCCGGCCCCGGCCATGGCGAAGCCGGTGAACACACCGATGGCGTACAGCGCCACCAGGCTGTCCACCCGGGCGGCGGTGGCCAACAGCAGGGCCACCGCTACCACCGTCAGCACCAGAATGCCGTTGGAGAACGACAGGCGGTGGCCCCGCCGGGTGAGCTGCCGGGGAAGGTAGGAGTCCTCGGCCACATAGCTGGCCAGGAAGGGGAAGCCGTTGAAGCTGGTGTTGGCCCCGGTGTAGAGGATGAGGACGGTGGCGAACTGGACCACGTAGAAGAGGAACTGGCCGACCGGCCCGGTTCCGAGGACGTAGCGGACTTCCTGGGAGACCACGGTGGGGGAGCCGGCGACGTAGGGGACGGCGTGGGTCCAGTGGGCGATCATGGTCACCCCCAGCACCAGAAAGGCCAGCACCGAGCTCATGACGACCAGGGTCTGGCGGGCATTGCGGGAGGTCGGCCGGCGGAAGGCCCCCACCCCGTTGGAGATGGCCTCCAGCCCGGTCAGCGACGAGCCGCCGTTGGCGAACGACCGCAGGATGACGATGAACGAGGCGCCGTAGAGCAGCCCCGAGCCCGGGTGGCCGATGGCGAAGGTCCCGGCGTGGTGGACGGAGTGGACCTGCAGGGTGCCCATGGCCGCCTTCACGTAACCGGTGACGACCACCGCGGCCAGGCTGACGATGAAGAAGTAGGTGGGGAAGGCGAAGTACTTTCCGGCCTCCTTGATGCCGCGCAGGTTGCCGTAGAGCAGCAGCACCACCACCGCGATGGTGATGGGGACGGTCAGGTTCTGGCCGTGGAACTTGAGCAGCGTCGGGAAGGCACTGGTCAGGGCGGCGGTGCCGGCCGCCGACTGGACGGCCACCGTCACGGTGTAGTCGATGAGCAGGGCGACGGCGGCCACCTGGGCCACCTTGGGCCCGAAGTTGTCCCGGGCCACCACGTAGGCACCGCCCGCCTTGGTGTAGAGCTGGATCACGTCGAGGTACGAGAGGGTGACGAAGAACAGCACCCCGAGGATGGCCATGGTGATGGGCACCACCAGGGCGAAGGCGGCCAGCCCCACGTACGGCACCAGCTGGGTGAGCATCTCCTCGGTGCCGTACGCTGACGACGAGATGCAGTCGGGCGCCAGCACCCCCAGGGCCACCGGCCGGCTCAACCGCTCGGAGCTGAGCTGCTCGTTGACCAGCGGGGGGCCGAGGAGGGCGTTCTTCAGGCGGTACCGGAGGGTCTCGGGGATGTCGACGTCGACGGTGGCGTTGACCGCCGGCCCGGCCCGGCGGCCCGGTCCGGGCGCGGCCCTGTCGAGGGCCTCGCTCTTCCCGACGAGGGCGTCGACCGGCTGGCGTCGACCGGCTGGCGGAACGTCCACCTCCTCAGTAGAACACGACCGAGCCACCCCCACGGGCCGCCGGCGGGTTCGGCCACCGCGGTCTCGGGGCGGGGAGGAGTTGTCATCTCCGTCCGGGCCGTGTTGCATGGTCCGGGTGCACGTGATCGTCGTGGGTTGTGGACGGGTCGGCTCGGGGTTGGCCATCGATCTGGTGCGCCAGGGACATTCGGTGGCGGTCATCGACCGCAACCCCAAGGCGTTCCGGCGGCTCCCCAACGACTGGCCCGGCACCGTGGTGGTGGGCTCGGGCTTCGACCGTGACGACCTCGACCGGGCCGGGGCCGGCGACGCCGAGTCGCTGGCCGCGGTGACCAGCGGGGACAACACCAACATCCTCACCGCCCGGATCGCCCGCGAGACCTACCAGGTCCCCAACGTGGTGGCCCGCATCTACGACCCGCGACGTGCCCAGATCTACCTCCGGTTGGGCATCGCCACCGTGGCCACCGTGTCGTGGACCATCGACCAGGTCCGACGCCGGCTGGTGCCGGACGCCGGCGAGGTCGACTGGACCGATCCGACCGGCACCCTGAGCCTGGTGGAACGCCAGCTCCCGGCCCCCTTGGCCGGCAAGCGCCTGGCCGACCTCAACACTCCCGGCCAGGTGCTGGTGGTGTCGGTCACCCGGGCCGGCGTGCCGCGGCTCGACATCGACGAGCTGGTCGGCCAGGACGGGGACGTGCTCCACCTGGTCGTCACCGACGCGGCCAAGGCGGAGCTCGAGGAGCGGTTCGAGCCCACCCCGGCGCCGGGCGCCACCGCCGCCCCGGTCGCCGTGGTGGCCGGGATCCCGGTGCCCGGTCCCGATGTCGAGGTGGGCACCGGGTGAAGGTGGCCATCGCCGGTGCCGGGAGCGTGGGGACCGCCATCGCCTCCGACCTCTATGCCGCCGGCCACGACGTGCTGGTGATCGAGCAGGACCCCGACCTGGTGGCCCGCCTGCGCGGCGGGCTCGCCATCACCTGGGTGGTGGCCGACGCCTGCGAGGTGTCGTCGCTGGACGCCGCCGGCATGGCCTCCGTCGACGTGGTGGTGGCGGCCACCGGGGACGACGAGGACAACCTGGTCATCTCGCTGCTGGCCAAGCAGGAGTTCGCCGTGCCCCGGGTGGTGGCCCGGGTCAACCACCCGAAGAACCAGTGGCTGTTCAACCAGAGCTGGGGTGTCGACGTCTCGGTGTCCACCCCCCAGCTGCTCACCGCCCTGGTCGAGGAGGCCGTATCAGTGGGATCGCTGGTCCGGCTGCTCCGGTTCGAGGGTGGCAGCGCCCACCTGGTGGAGGTCACCCTGGCCGACGACTCCCCGGCTGCCGGCACCACCCTGGTGGACCTGGGCATCCCCCGCGACGCCACCGTGGTGGCCGTGGTGCGGGAGGACCGGCTCATCGTGCCCCGTGGCGACACCCGGCTGGCCGCCGGTGACGAGGTGCTGGTGCTGGTCACCGCCGAGGCCGAGGGCGCCGTCCAGCACCTACTGGTGGGGCGCTGACCGCCTTGCGGGCCGCCTTCTTCGATCTCGACAAGACGGTCATCGCCAAGGCGTCGATCGCCGCCTTCGGGAGGCCCCTCTACCAGGGCGGCCTGATCAACCGTCGGCTGATCGTGCGGGCGGTGGTCTCGCAGATCGTCTATCTCCACCTCGGGGCCAGCGAGCAGAAGCTCGACCGGATGCGCGAGTCGCTGCTGACCCTCACCAAGGGGTGGGACCAGCAGCAGATCCGGGAGATCGTGCGGGAGGCGCTGGAGGAGACGGTCGAGCCGATCATCTACGCCGAGGCGCTGGACCTGATCGAGGCCCACCGGGCCGCCGGGCACAAGGTGTACCTGGTCTCCGCCTCCCCCGAGGAGATCGTCGAGCCCCTGGCCGAGCACCTCGGCGTCGACGGGTGCATCGCCACCCGGGCGGTGGTCGACGGGGAGGGCCGCTACGCCGGGGAGATGGACTTCTACTCCTACGGCCAGTTCAAGGCCGAGGCCATGACCGAGTTGGCCGAGGCCGAGGGGATCGACCTCACCGAGTCGTGGGCCTACTCGGACTCGTACACCGACCTGCCGATGCTGGAGGCGGTCGGCCATCCGGTGGCCGTCAACCCCGACCGGGTCCTGGCCAAGACGGCCAGGGAGCGGGAGTGGGAGGTGATGCAGTTCACCAAGCCGGTGCGCCTGCGCGACCGGGTCAGCGTCCCGAGCCTGCCGGTCACCGCCATCGTGGCCGGCGGGACGGTGGCTGCCGCCGCCGGGGCGTTCCTGGCGTGGCGGATCGCCCGTCGGCCCCGGACCTGACGGTCGGGAGCCTGCGGGGACGGCCCGGCTACCGCCGGGCGGGGACGTCGGGGGGCGCCTCGATCAGGCGGGGCGGAGCCGCTTGGCGGCGACGACGCCCAGAGCGATGAGGATGGCGATGATCAGAAGCTTCTTCATACCCGGGAATCGTACCCGCTCGGCCGGGGCCTGTCCTCCCGGTGGCCGGTCGCTCAGACGGTCAGCAGGTCGCGGGCGCCGGTGTCCGACGAGGGATGGCGCAACTTGGACATGGCGCGGGCCTCGATCTGACGGATCCGCTCGCGGGTCAGGTTGAAGTGCTCCCCGACCTCCTCGAGCGTGCGGGGCTCGCCACGGTCGAGCCCGAAGCGGAGACGGAGGATCTCCCGCTCCCGCTCGTCGAGCGGCGACAGCAGGCGGCCGATCTCGTCGGGCAGGAGCGACACGGCCGCCACCTCGAAGGGCGACTCGGCCGACCGGTCCTCGACGACGTCGCCCAGCTCGGCATCGCCGTCCTCACGGAGCGGCTCGGAGAGGGACAGCGGCTCGGCTCGGAAGCGGAGCGCCTCGACCAGCTTGTCCTCGGGCATCTCCACCTCCGCCCCCAGCTCGGCCAGGGTGGCCGGGCGGCCGTACTTGAGCTCGAGGCGGGCCTGGGCCTTCTGCACCCGGGCCAGGGTGTCGCCGGCATGGACGGGGAGTCGGATGGTCCGACCGGTGTTGGCGATGCCCCGGGTGATGGCCTGGCGGATCCACCAGGTGGCATACGTCGAGAACTTGAAGCCCTTGCGCCAGTCGAACTTCTCGACGGCGTGCATCAGGCCGAGGTTGCCCTCTTGAATGAGGTCGAGCAGCGGCAGGCCGGAGGCCTGGTACTTCTTGGCGATGGAGACCACCAGCCGGAGGTTCGACTGGACGAAGGTCTGCTGGGCGTTCTCCCCCTGCAGGGTGGTCCGGCGCAGCTCCCGCTTCTTCGCCGGGGTGAGACCCTTCGGCGTCGAGGCCAGGATGGCGTCCGACTCCCGGCCTGCTTCGATGGCCTGGGCCAGGCGGACCTCGTCGTCCTTGGTCAATAGCGGGTACTGTCCGATATCGGTCAGGTACAGCCGTACCAGATCTTCATCGTCTCGCTCGAGGCGCTCCTTTGCCAACTTCACAGTCCTTCGTTCTCCCCACAGTGTGGGGGCCGCCGATACAACCGGTCGTCACCAACATGTCTGGTGCCGGCTCGATCGGATCTGGCGCTCTCGGGCGCAACTATCGCTGCGTTCGAAGTTTACCGGACGCGTCAAGCCCTCCGGACGACCCGGTGGCCTAGAGGCCCACGTCGAGGGCGGTTCCGCGGGGGAACGGGACCAGGCCGGACGAGACCGAGGCGTTGACGACCACCGACTCGAGTCGCTGCTGGTGGGCGTAGACGGCGGCCACGTCGTGGGGCCGCGTCACCAACCGCTGGACCAGGCGCTCACCGGCGTGCCAGTCCTCCACCTCGTCGGCCAGGATCAGCCGCAGGGCCCGGATCACCGGCCCGTCGGTGACCGGGGAGGCGGCGGCCAGGTGGCGCCCGTAGCTGACCACCAACCTGGGCATGACCACCCGGTAGAGCCCGGCCAGTCGGGGCAGCGCCCCCCGGGGGCCGATGGCCGACCCGCCTTCCTCCGCCGGGGACCACGACGACCCCGGCTGCCCCGACGGCGGCCCGTTCCCGGCCAGGGTGGCCAGGACGGCGCCGGCCGGCTCGGGGGGCTTGGTCAGCAGCTCCGGATCGACCCCGGCCAGTACCGGCAGGCGGTCGGCCCACAGCTCGGCGTGCCAGGCGTGCCGGGTGCTCTGGGCGTCGAGGAAGACCTGCACGCCGGGCAGCGGCATGTCGGTCACCCACGACCCCACCAGCTCGAAGAGGGCGTGCTCGATCCAGCGGTAGCCGCCGACCAGGGCGGCCGTCGCCCCGAGCGGGAGCGGGCCGGTGCCGGACTCCCCGGGGACCAGCCCACGCTCCTCGAGGCCGGACAGGTCAGACACGGGCCGCCCCCGAGCGGTACCGATTGGTGATGGGCATACGGCGGTCCTTCCCGAACGCCTTGGCCGAGATCCGGACCCCGGGGGGCATCTGGCGTCGCTTGTACTCGGCCCGGTCCACCAGCTGCACCACCCGCTCGACGGTCTGACGGTCGAACCCGTCGGCGATCAGCTCCTCGGCGGAGCGGTCCCCCTCCACGTAGCCGGCCAGCACCGGGTCGAGGACCTCGTAGGGCGGGAGCGACTCGTCGTCGCGTTGGTCCGGACGGAGCTCGGCCGAGGGGGCCTTGGTGAGGACCGGATCGGGGATCAGGTCGAAGCCGGCCCGCCGGTTGGCGAACCGGCACAGGAGGTACACCAGTGTCTTCTCCACGTCCTTGATCACCGCGAAGCCGCCGGCGGAGTCCCCGTAGAGCGTCGAGTACCCGGTGGCCATCTCGCTCTTGTTGCCGGTGGTCAGCACGATCCACCCGTTGGCGTTGGACAGCGCCATCAACAGCACGCCGCGGATGCGCGACTGGAGGTTCTCGTCGGTCAGCCCGGTGGGCTCCCCGCCGAGGAGCGGGGCCAGCGCCGCCGATAACGTGCGGTGGGCCGGCTCGATGGGCACGGTGGCGATGTCGATGCCCAGGTTGGCGGCCAGGGTGACAGCGTCGTCCACCGACCCGGTGCTCGAGTACCGGCTCGGCATGGTGACCCCGTGGACGTGCGCCGCCCCCAGGGCGTCGACGGCCACCGTCGCCACCAGCGACGAGTCGATCCCGCCGGAGAGACCGATGACCGCGTCGGAGAAGCCGTTCTTGGCGACGTAGTCACGGGTGCCCAGCACCAACGCCTGGTAGACCTCGGCGTCGGCGTCGAGGGCCGGCGCCCGCCGGGCGGGCGCCTCCGGCAAGGCTGCCGACCGGCTCCGGGTGCTCACCACCGGCGGCACGGCGGCGTCGAGCCGCTCGGGTGCGGCGTCGAGCTCGAGGTCGACCACCAGCACCTCCTCGGCGAACTGCGCGGCGGAGGCCACCGTGGCACCGTCGGGGCCGATCACCACCGACGCCCCGTCGAAGACCAGCTCGTCCTGGCCGCCGACCTGGTTCACGTAGGCGATGGCACAGCCGGACTCGGCCACCCGGTCGGCCAGCACGGCCAGCCGCTCCTGGCGCCGGCCTCGCGAGTAGGGCGAGGCGTTGAGGTTCACCACCAGCGAGGCGCCCTCCCCGGCCTGGCCGGCCACCGGGCCGTCGGGGAACCACATGTCCTCGCAGATGGTGATGGCCACCGCCACCCCCGCCACCACCGAGTACCCGTAGGGCTCGGTCCCCGGCGTGAACCATCGCTGCTCGTCGAAGACGCCGTAGTTGGGGAGGAGGCGCTTCCCGTAGCGCGCCACCACCCCGCCGTGGGCGCAGAGGGCGGCGGTGTTGACCAGGTGGCCGGCCGGGTCGGTGCCGACGAAGCCGATCACCGCCGCGCACGCCCCGGTGGCGGCGGCCAGGCCCTCGAAGACGGCGAGGTTCTCGGCCACGAAGGCCGGCCGGCTGAGCAGGTCCTCGGGCGGGTAGCCGGTGACGGCCAGCTCGGGGAAGACGGCCAGATCGGCGCCGGCCCGGTCGGCCTCGTCCAGCGCCGCCAGGATGCGCTCGGCGTTGCCGCCGAGGTCGCCGACCACGGTGTTGATCTGGCAGGCGGCCAGCCGCAGTCGGGCCATACGGTCAGACTATCGGGGCAGCCGGAGGCCCTCCCCGGGCCGGACTACGGTGGCGGCTGCCCGGCTCGAGGAGAAAGGCCCGTCCGTAGTGGCCACCCAGTACCCGCTGTTCAACATCTTCATCTCGATCCTGTGGTTGGCGCTCTTCATCATCTGGGTCTACACACTGATCGCCGTCTTCACCGACCTCTTCCGCAGCCACGACCTCGGCGGCGGCGCCAAGGCACTCTGGTTCGTCTTCGTGCTGCTCCTTCCCTTCGTCGGAGCCTTCGTCTACCTGGTCGCCCGCGGCTCCACCATGCGCGAGCACGCCGAGGCGACGGTGCGGGCCCAGGAGGAGGTGTTCAACCGGTTGGTGTCCGAGGCGGTGGGCGGGGCCAGCGTGGCCGACCAGCTCCAGACCCTGGCCGAGCTGCGGGACAAGGGGGTCCTGAACGACGCCGAATTCGAGGCCGAGAAGGCCAGGCTGCTGGCGTGACCACCCCCCTGCCACCCGTGCCGCTCTGTTCATCTTCCATTTACAATCAGGTAACGGTGGAGAAACCGCGCCCTGCAATGGTGAACTGTCCGCCTGACCCGACCGTCGCTGACGACCGGGGCCACGGACGTGCTGTCGGCAGGTGGGGCCCGATTCCGGGGAGCACCCGACGCCGGTGCGCATCACAGACAGTACCCGAGTAACCGAGAAGTAGAGGAGTGCGAGTGCCTTACCAAGCCGAGTACATCTGGATCGACGGGACCGAGCCGTCCCCCCTCCTTCGCAGCAAGACCAAGGTGATCGCCGATGGTGAGAACCCGGGCATCTGGGGCTTCGACGGCTCCAGCACCAACCAGGCGCTGGGCCACGACTCCGACTGCGTGCTGCAGCCGGTGTTCACCTGTCCCGATCCCCTGCGCGGGCCCGACGACGTGCTGGTCATGTGCGAGGTCCTCCTCACCGACTTCACCCCCCATCCCACCAACACCCGGGCCAAGCTCCGCGCCCTGGTCGACACCTACGCCGACCAGGAGCCGATGTTCGGGATCGAGCAGGAGTACACCTTCATCAAGGACGGGCGCCCGCTCGGCTGGCCGGCCGCCGGGTACCCGGCCCCCCAGGGCCCCTACTACTGCGGCGTGGGCGGCGACAAGATGCCCGGCCGTGCCATCGTCGAGCTGCACACCGCCGGCTGCATCAAGGCCGGCATCGGCATCGAGGGCACCAACGCCGAGGTGATGATGGGCCAGTGGGAGTTCCAGGTCGGCGTGCTGTCGCCGCTGGACGTCTCCGACCAGCTGTGGGTGGCCCGGTGGCTCCTCTTCCGGATCGCCGAGGACTTCGGGGTGTACGCCACCCTCGAGCCCAAGCCGATCATGGGCGACTGGAACGGGGCCGGGGCACACACCAACTTCTCCACCAAGGCCATGCGCGAGGACGGGGGCTGGGACGCCATCATCGCCGGGTGCGAGGCCATCGGGAAGCGGGTCGACGAGCACATCGCCGTCTACGGCGTGGGCATCGAGAGCCGCCTGACCGGGGCGCACGAGACGGCCCACTTCACCAAGTTCAGCTACGGCACCTCGGACCGGGGCGCTTCGATCCGCATCCCGTGGGCGGTGGCCAAGGCCAAGAAGGGCTGGCTCGAGGACCGCCGCCCCAACGCCAACATGGATCCCTACCAGGTGACTGCGGTCATGGTCGACACGGTCTGCGGCGCCGCCGCGGGAGGCTGATCGGCACGCGGGTTCGAGGCCTGGTCTTCCCCCCCAGACCGACCTCGACCTAGCCCGCTGCCCGCCAGCTGAGACGAACAGAGCCGGATCCCCACGGATCCGGCTCTGTTCGCACTTCCCGACCGCTCCGTCAA
>JBKQTE010000037.1:0-22404 GCA_052143315.1 Acidimicrobiales bacterium
CCCGCCAGGGTGGCCACCATCAGCCAGATCGACGGCAGGCCGCGCTGGGCCACGATCATGGTGGGGAGGGTGGTGACCAGCAGGAGCTCGATGATCCGCGGCTTGGTGAGCGCCACGTAGGCAGCCATCTGGGACCCACCAGCCCGTTGGCCCTTCAGGGCGACGGCCGGCGACAACATCGGGGACACACTACGGCCCCCGAACCGGCCACCACAAAGGGGGACCGGAGCCGGTAGGCGCCGGAGACCGGTGGCCGGATACCATCGACGGACGGTGTCCTCCCCGCGTATCGGTCCCCGGCTCTTCCTCCGGCTCTGCCAATTCACCCTGGCCGTGACCGTCTTGAACATCGCCACCGGCGCCGCCGTGCGCCTGTCCGACTCCGGTCTCGGCTGCCCGGACTGGCCCACCTGCGCCCAGCACCACCTGACCCCACCGCTCAGCCTCCACCCGGTCATCGAGTTCGGCAACCGGGTGGTGGTCTTCGTGCTGGTGGTGGCGTGCGCCGCCACCTTCCTCGCCGCCCTGTTCCGCCAGCCGAAGCGGACCGATCTGAGCTGGTTGGCCGGAGGGCTCATCCTCGGGGTGCTCGGGGAGGCGGTCCTCGGGGCGGTGGTCGTCTACTCCAAGCTGAACGCCTACGTGGTGGCCACCCACTTCCTGGTGGGGATGGCGCTGTTGGCGGTGGTGGTGGTGCTCACCCTGCGGGCCGCCGACGGGCCGGGGAAGGGGACGGTGGTGGTGTCGGACACCGCCCTCTGGCTGGGCCGGGCCCTGGTCGTCCTGTTGGTGCTGGTGCTGGCCGCCGGGGCCGCCACCACCGGGGCCGGGCCCCACGCCGGCGGCAGGGGTGCCAAGCGGATCCCGATCGGGCTCGAGGACATGACCCGCATCCACGCCGAGATCGTCATCACCACCGTGCTGGTCCTGCTGGCCATGCTCTGGGTGCTCCGGAGGAGCGATGCGCCGGCCAGGGTGCAGAACGACGGCTGGGTGCTGCTGGCGGTCATGGTGGTCCAGGGGATCATCGGCTACACCCAGTTCTTCACCCACCTCCCGGCGGTGCTGGTCGGCATCCACGTGGTGGGGGCCTCCACCGTGTGGGCGACCACCCTGTGGTTCTTCCACCACCTCTCCGACCACCTCCCCGAGGCGGTGGCGGACGAGCGTCCCCCGGTGGTGCCGGACGCCGCGCTGGTCGGGGCCGGTACACCCTCCGAGACGGCGGCCCCGGTATGAGAGGGCTCCCCATCGGTCGGACCCGGACGGGCGAGGTGGAGACCGATCCCCTCGAGGACCTCCGCTCCCGACTCGACGAGTCGACCTCGCCGGACCGTCCGTGGCTGGTGATCGTCTGGAACGATCCGATCAACCTGATGTCGTTCGTGACCTTCGTCTTCCAGAAGCTGTTCGGCTACTCCAAGGAGAAGGCGACCAAGCTGATGATGGACGTCCATGTCAAGGGTCGGGCGGTGGTGGCGTCGGGCACCCGGGAACGGGCCGAGCTCGATGTCTACCGTCTCCACGAGCACGGGCTGTGGGCGACGATGGAGCAGTCGGGATGAGCCGGACGCCCGGGCCCCGCCGCCCGCCGGGCCCGGGCGGCTGATGGCCTTCGCCTCGCTGTTCCGCCGTCGCCGCGATGGGCGCTACACCGTGCGCCTGGACCACAACCTGCGGGTGGTGCTGGTGTCGGTGGCCCAGCAGCTGGGGCCGATGATCGACGCCGGCGACAAGGCCACCACCCGGCTGTTCCCTCCCGCCTACACGGGCGAGGACACCGCCCAACAGGAGCAGGAGTACCGCACCCTGGTGGACGGGGCGCTCCGCAACCACCACCACCGGGCCCTCGACACCCTGATCAACACGGCCCACGCCGACACCCTCAGCGCCGAGGAGCTCGACGCCTGGCTGTCGGCCATCGGCACCATGCGCCTGGTGCTGGGCACCCGTCTCGACGTCATCGAGGACATGGAGCCCCCCGAGCCGGGCGACCCGGCCGGCGACGAGTTCGTCCTCTACGACCTGTTGGGCACCGTCCAGGCCAACATCATCGAGGTGCTGGCGTCGCAGCTTCCCGACGAGGGGACGCCCGAAAGGGCGCTCTGAAGGCTCTGCTAACCTCCGATAGCCCGGATCGGGTTTGAGCCCCCATCGTCTAGCGGCCTAGGACGCCGCCCTTTCAAGGCGGTAACACGGGTTCGAATCCCGTTGGGGGTGCGTGAACGCCCCAGCTACTATTTGCTGGTTGGGGACCTGTGGTGCAGTTTGGAGTGCACGCCGCCCTGTCAAGGCGGAGGTCGCGGGTTCAAATCCCGTCAGGTCCGCCACCTCGGTTCGCCGAGGCGAGGTCGGGTAGCTCAGTTGGTAGAGCGCGCGCCTGAAAAGCGCGAGGTCACCGGATCGACGCCGGTCCCGACCACCGAGCACATGCAGGTCAGCAGGGGGCTGGCGCCGACGCGGGGCCAGCGGCTCCCTTGGCGTACCAGATGGGGCCGAGCGCATCTGGCGGGGATGAGCCGACAAGTAACCAAGGAGCTCCAATCACCTCGTCGACCTCCAGTCATCGGATGACACGGGTCCGTTGGACTTGGCTCGTCGCCGGGCTGACCCTGGTCGTTGGAGTCGGCGTCGTCATTGCGCTGACGCACGTCAAATCGTCGTCGGCACCGACCACATCGACGCGGATCCGAGCCGCCGCAGGCCCCGCGACCTTCCCCGGCCCCACGGGCGTCGAGGCGCGATGGGTCGTGGACGAGAACAAGCGCCCCGGGACTGCTTCGTGGCAGATTCCTCCTGGCACCCCAGAGAACCAGATCGTGGGATTCTCAAGCCTCAACTACGCCGAGGTCGGTGACCTGGCGAACCTCTATGTGAGCACGCCATCACCGAGCTTCACGGTGACCGCCTATCGGATGGGGTGGTATCAGGGCCTGGGCGCTCGGGCAGTGTGGACCTCGCCGGATGTCCCCGGGCACGTCCAACCAGCCTGCCCCTTGACCGCCGGGGTGAACATGGTCAGCTGTGACAACTGGACGAGCTCCCTGACGGTGCCCATCACCAAGGTGTTCGTCCAGGGGGACTACCTGCTCAAGCTCACCGGGAGTGGCGGCCAAGAGGGCTACATCCCGCTTACGGTGTGGGATCCGACCAGCCAAGCGGCCTACCTGGTCGTCAACCGGACCTTCACCGAGGTCGGATGGAACACCTACGGCGGCTACTCCTTCTACCAGGGCACCGGGCCCTGCCCGGCCGGGTCGAGCACCTATCCAGTCTGCAACAGGGCGCGAATTCTTTCTATGGACCGCCCCTACGACTCCGGCTATGGCGCGTCGGACTTCCTGGGAAATGAGTATCCCTTGATCCAGTTCTGCGAGGAGCACGGACTCGATGTGACGTACGTGACCGACGTCACGCTCAGCGAGCACCCGGAGCTCGCCCTCGCACACAAGGCCATCCTGTCCCTGGGCCATGACGAGACCTGGTCCTATGACGAGCGCCTGGCGGTGGTGAACGCCAGGAGCCAGGGGGTGAACCTCGTGTTCTTCGGCGCTGCTGCCGTCCTGCGACACGTGAGGCTCGAGGCATCGCCACTCGGTCCCGACCGGCTGGTGGTCGACTACCGGGACTCGTCGGCAGATCCGCTCAACGGCGTAGGGGATCCCATGCAGGTGACGGGGAACACCTTCGCCTCTCCCCCTACGAACCTGCCTCCGGAGTCGCTCACCGGGGAGCTCTACAGCGGATACCTGAACGGAACGGCCACCGTACCGTTCGTGGTGGCCGACCCGACGAGCTGGGTGTTCAAGGGAACCGGCCTCAAGACGGGCTCCCAGCTGCCTGGCGTCATCATGTCCGACGTGGATCACCTCAGCAGCTCAACGCTGATGCCGCAGAACATCCAGGTCCTGGGGCACTCGCCCATCCCACTGGCGCTCAGCTACACGAATGAGGGCGCATGGGCTGGCTACACGTACTCGGACATGACGTACTACACGGACCCGGCGACCAAGGCAGGCGTCCTCGACACCGGGACGGTGAACTGGATCTACTCGATGAGCTCGTGCAAGGCCACGGCGCCGGGATGCCCTGCAGCCCAGGTGGAGGCGATCACCGGAAATATCCTGTGGTTGTTCGGGCAGGGCCCGGCCGGGCTGACCACACCCTCGGTGGCGAACTGGCAGACCATCGTGCCCGCGGGCTCCTGACCCGACCCACGGCACCGGACTCGACCGCACCGACCGGCCTCTTGGCGATTCCTATGTGGAGGGTTTGCGAGACGAGCTTCGAGGGTTCCCCGCAAGAACTTGTAGGGTGTTCGGCCGGCGATCCACCAAGTAGGTTCAAATTTGGACCGCGACCTGGTGCCGAGGAATCTCGATCGGCGGGCCCTTCGATCTCGAGCGGTGCTTGGTCTTGAGTAGGTACGTTCAAAGGGGCGAGGGTTGCACGCCACAAGCGGAAGAATCCAGCGCAGGAACGGTCCCGGCCGATCGCGGACAACGGTCATGGCCGTATGCGGCTTGCTCTTCACTCTCGGGCCGGCTTCGGCCGTTGCCTTCACGACCACCCCGGCGGCCGCGGCCGGTTCCCTGTCCGCGGTGACTGCTACCGGGGGCCAGGGCAACGGCACCGGCGCCAATCAGCTGACGAACCCGACCCAGGTGGCTCTCGACAGCCAGGGTGATCTCTTCGTCCTCGACAACGCCGACTCCTTCGGGGCCTCCTCCGTCATCGGCGACCGGGTGGTCGAGTACCCGCTGTCGGCCACGACGGGCACCTACGCTGCGACCGGCACGATCGTCGAGGGCCTCGCGAACCTGATCAACCCGACTGGCATCGCGCTCGACTCGTCGGGCGATCTCTTCGTCAGCGACGGTGTCAACAACAGGGTCCTGGAGTTTCCTGTGGCGGCGAACGGAACCTACCCGACCACCGGGGTCACCGTGGCGGGAACCGGCGGCGAGGGCAGCGGTGCCACCCAGCTCGACGGACCGACAAACCTGGCAGTCAGCACCAGCGGCAACCTCTTCGTCGCAGACAGCGGCAACAACCGGGTCCAGGAGCTCGTCCGCGGCTCGTCTGGTAGCTACGCGGCCAGCGGCATTACGGTGGCCGGCACCGGCGTTTCCGGGACAGGGTCCACCCAGCTGTCGGATCCCGGTTCACTCGTCTTCGACAGCCTCGGCGACCTGTTCGTGGCCGACAATGGGAACCACCGGATCCAGGAATTCGCCTTCAACACGACCACTGGAGCCTTCGCCGCCTCGGCGGTGACGGCGTTCACCCTGTCCGGCACGCCGGTGATCTTCGGGCAGCTGGCGTTCAATCCCAGCGGCGACTTGTTCACGACCTGGACGTACCCCACAGCTGAATCCGTGGTCGAGCTGGCTCCGAACGCCAACGGCACCTACTCGACCGTCTCGGTCACCATTCCATGGGAGAACCAGACTGTCGGCATCGCCGCCGATTCCCACGGGAACCTGTTCCTCTCCGAGGGTGACCTCACCTTCGAACCGGCCTCGCAGCCGGCCAACCTCGTCCAGGAGTTCTCACCGACCTCGACGAGTGGCGTCTACTCGAGCACGGTCAGTCTGTCCGCCGTGCAGGGCACCGGCGTCAGCCCCCTCAGCGAACCCGATGACGTGGCCGTCGACGGGCACGGGAATCTCTACGTCGCCGACCCCGGGAAAAATGCCGTTATTGAGTTCCCGCTGAACACTGCCACCGGGGCCTACGCCGCCACCGGGACCGTCATTGCAGGCGCGGGCGGCACCGGCTCGGGCGCCAACCAACTCTCGGACCCGGACGCAGTGGCTCTGGACAGTCACGGCAATCTCTTCGTCTCCGATTCCGGAAACAACCGAGTGGTCGAGTACACGCTCAGCGCTTCCACCGGTGCATACTCCGCCGGCGGGACCACGGTCGCAGGAGCGGGAGGGAAGGGATCCGGTTCGAAGCAGTTCAACGGCCCCGGTCCGATGGCGCTGGACGCGCAAGGCGACCTGTTCGTCGCCGACCAAGGCAACAGCCGGGTGGTGGAGTACCCGTTCAACGCGACCACAGGTTCGTACGCTTCGAGCGGGGCCACGTTGGCGTCCGGCATCGAGAGCCCGTCTATCGCTCTGGGAAGCACCGGAAACCTTTACGTCGGGAATCCTTCCAACAACGACATCCTCGAGTACCCGCTGAACACAGCGACCGGTACCTACTCCACCACAGGAAGCGTTGTCGCCAGGACCGGGGCATCGGGGTCAACAGCGATCGCCGCCGGACCTGGCTCCCTCGCGGTCGACTCTCAAGGCGACATCTTCACCGGCGGTGGCTACTTCGTGTACAACGTCACCGAGTTCCCGTTCAACTCCACCACCGGTCAGTATCCGAGCTCGCCGACCGTGTTGCTCGGCCAGGGCACCGGACCCACCGGGGTCAGCGCCGTCTGGGGGATGACGATTGACACACACGGCGACCTCTTCATCGCCGACACCTTGAACCAGCGGATCCAAGAGCTCGCTGGCGTCGCGGCTCCGTCGTCGTCTTCACCGCCACCCGCCCCGACGGTCACCGGGATCACCCCAACGGCAGGACCTGCGGCAGGCGGCACAGGGGTGACCATCACGGGGACCAACCTGTCGGGGGGCAGCGTGAGCTTCAGCTCAACGGCTGCGACCGGGGTCTCCTGTGGCCCCAGCTCGTGCTCGGCGACCTCGCCTGCGGGATCCGGCACGGTCAACGTGACGGTCACCACGACCGGCGGCACCAGCGCCACCAGCACGGCCGACCAGTTCACCTACCAGCCCGCCCCGCCTTCGCCCCCGACGATCACCTCGATCAACCCGACGTCGGGTACCACAGCCGGTGGGACTTCGGTCACCATCGCCGGGACCAACCTGGCCTCGGCCAGCGCCGTCGACTTCGGGACCGCTGCCGCCACCGTCACGGCTGACTCCGCCAGTTC
This sequence comes from Acidimicrobiales bacterium, assembly GCA_052143315.1. Lineage (GTDB taxonomy): Bacteria > Actinomycetota > Acidimicrobiia > Acidimicrobiales > RAAP-2 > DASZIT01. The sequence goes on from JBKQTE010000037.1 coordinate 6,959, forward strand.
GATTACGGCTACCACCCCGGCGGGCTCCGCCGGAGTGGTAGCCGTCTCGGTGACGACTCCCGGTGGCACGGTGACCGACACCAGCGCCTACACGTACGTAGCACCCACCTCGACCAACCTGATCCCCGACCCCGGCTTCCAGACCACGGCAGTCCCGGCCGACAACTGGGGATCGACGCTGGCCCGCTCCCAGGCTCAGGTGTATGCGAGCACGTGGTCGTTGGCCCAGACCACCACCTCCTCCAGCGGGGGCTGGGACCTCGACTCCAACCTGACCTGGTGCGCCCCGATCAGCTCGACCAAGACCTACACCGCCAGCATCTGGGTGCGCTCGAGCGCCGCTGTGACCGTCGATCTGAACCTGGACCTGCTGACCTCTGCCGGTAGCTACGTCAACAGCGCCAATGGCCCCAACGTTGCCCTCGTGGCCAACACCTGGACCGAGCTGTCCATGACCGGCATCAAGGTGACTTCCACCGAGGTCCTGGGTGGAATGGAGCCCAACTTCTCCAAGGCGACCAAGGGAACGGTCATCTACTGGGACGACATGTCACTTACGATCCCGTAGGCATGCCGGTTCTCGTCGCAATCCTCAATGGCAGCCTCGATGTCGCTTGCCAAGCATCGCCGCGAAGTGACGATCGAACACCTCTTGACGATGCCGTTCACCCGGCGTCTCCACCAGTCACCCGGCGGGATCTTCGGACCTGTGGACGTCAGGAGTCTTCGCTCAATTGGCCAATTGCGCCGTCCATTCGCCGGCTTGCTGCCCGGTCATGACATTGAGGCGGTTCCACGTGTTGATGGCCGCGATGCACACGACCAGCGCAGCCAGGGCCCCCTCGTCGTAGTGCTTGGCCACCTCGTCAAACAGCGCGTCGGGAACCGGTTCACTGTGATCGGCCAGTCGGGTTCCCGCCTCAGTCAGGGCCAAGGCGGCCCGTTCGGCGTCGGTGAAATAGGGGGTGTCCCGCCAGGCGGCCAGGGTGAAGAGGCGCTCGTCGGTTTCGCCAGCCTTGATCGCTCCGCGGGAGTGCATGTCCAAGCAGACGGCACAACCATTGATCTGGCTGGCGCGTAGGTTGACAAGCTCCAATGTCGTTTGCGGCAGACCAGCCTGGGTGGCCGCGTCATTGGCCGCCTTCGACAGATTCTCGAGGGCGTCGAGAACGCCGGGCACACTGAGGGCGGGATTGGGAATTCGCGATTGCATTGCTTCTCCTCGTCGAAGGGGTCGGGATGGGTAGTCATCCTCAATGACACCTGGCCCCGGAAGAGTGTGACCGTCGCACCCGAACACGGCGTTGAACAGCAGTGTTGGGAGCATCGGGTTTCCGGGTGGATCCGGCTCACCGTGCCCAGGGGCCCCGCCGGACAGCGCTAACGCTTGCGTCGGCCGTCGGTGACCCCACCCTTCGATGTCACATCGGCGGTCGCTGTGGGGTCATTGTGGTGACCGCCTTCAGCGAGGATGTGTGTAGTGGACGAGAACGACTGGCTGGCGGAGCGATTTGAGGAGCAGAGGACCCACCTGCGGGCCGTCGCCTACCGGATGCTGGGCTCGCTCACCGAGGCGGACGACGCTGTCCAGGACACCTGGGTGCGAGCCAGCCGGGCCGAGACGAGCGAGGTCGAGAACCTTGGCGGTTGGTTGACGACGATCACTGCCCGCGTCTGTCTCAACATGCTCCGCTCGCGCAAAGTCCGGCGCGAGGAGTCCCTGGAGGTGCATCTCCCCGATCCGGTCGTCAGCCCAGTGGGGGAACTTCAACCAGAGGAGGAGGCACTACTCGCCGACTCGGTCGGCCTGGCGCTCCAGGTCGTACTGGATGCTCTGGCTCCTGCTGAGCGCCTGGCCTTCGTGCTCCACGACATGTTCGAGCTGCCTTTCGAGGAGATCGCCCCCATGGTGGGTCGATCGCCGGTCGCGGCCAGGCAGCTGGCGAGTAGGGCACGGCGCCGGGTCAGGGGCGCCGAGATCCCCGACCCCGACCTGGCTCGTCAACGAGCGGTGGTCGATGCCTTTCTTCTGGCAGCCCGAGGTGGTGACTTCGACGCCCTGGTCGCCCTGCTCCACCCCGACGCCGTCCTGCGAGCCGACCTCGGCCCGAGCCGCCCTGCCGCGTCCACGATCGTTCGGGGCGCCGCGGCTGTCGCTAGGCAGGCGCGCCTCGGTGCCAATCCGGCGGCACTGCTCCATCCCGCGTTGGTAAATGGGGCGGCGGGCGTCGTCATCACGCTGGATGGGAAGCCGCACGTCGTCATGGCCTTCACCGTCGTCAACGACCAGGTCGTCGAGCTTGACATCATCGCCGACCCCGAACGCGTCCGTAGGGTCGCATCAGCTGTCCTCGGTGGCGGGTAACGCCACATGGCAGAGAGGCTGGGCATTGTGACTGGCGCCTGCAAACATCGAGTTGGACAGAGGCGAAGTCGAATCACACCATGTCGGGCTGCCCCAATCGTGCCGAACCGTCCCACCTGCCCGGCAGCGATCCGGGGCAGGGGCCCAGCCGTGTGGCATAGTCGTGGCATAGTTGTGGTATGACCCGTGTACGACTCAGCACCACCGTTGACGAGCAACTACTCGAAGACGCCCGGCGAGCACTCGAGGGCAAGCCTGATTCGATTGTCATCGACGACGCTCTGGCCGCACTGCTCGCACGCCATCGTTCGGCCAAGGTCGACGCGGCCTATGCGGCCTACGACGAACGCCCGCTGGCCGAGCAGGACGAATGGGGCGATCTGGCTACCTTCCGCCAGGCTGCGGCGGCGTCGTGAGCCCCATGCCCGCCAGAGGTGAGATCTGGTGGTGTGCGTTGCCCGGGATCGGCCGGAGGCCAGTCGTCGTGCTGTCACGCAACGCGGCGATTCCCCGCTTGCGTCGCGCCCTGGTCGCTCCGTGCACGACGACCATCCGCGGCCTGCCGAGCGAAGTCATCCTCGATCCCAGCGAGGACCCGATCCCGCGCCAATCTGCCGTCAACCTCGATTCGGTGGGGAGCGTGGCCATCGCCGTTCTGGTCGAGCGGATCGGACGCCTGGCGGACGTGAGGATGAGCGAGGTCTGCACAGCGCTCGAGGTCGCCGTCGACTGCGGCGGTTGACAAGCAACTGCGCCGGCGTCCCATCCAGCAGCCGGCGTTCAGTCATCCCTTGACGGGTCCAGGCCGTATGGAGATCTTGGGAGATGGCCCGACGCCACGTAACGCTGATCGCTCATGAGGCGCTGGCTGGACTCAGTACCGAAGGACTTCTTGCATATCGCGCTCGATTGCCCTCGCCAGTGGTCTGTCGCCCAAATGGCTTGATTGGTCGTGGCTACGCTGGCCATTGATCGCGGCGCCAGGGATGAGTTCGACACGACGGGAACGTCTAACTCGGAGACGCATCGCCACCAGACAAGGAGCACACCATGGGCAAACTCATCGTGACCGAGTTCGTGACGCTCGACGGAGTGGCACAGGCGCCTGGAGGACCCGACGAGGACCGCGATGGCGGCTTCGCTCACGGCGGGTGGCAGGCGCCACTGGCGGACCGGGAGTCGGGCGGGGTCATATTCGAGCAAGCGAGGAGCATGGACGCCCTGCTCCTCGGACGAAGGACCTACGAGATCTTTGCCGACTACTGGCCAAACGCTCCGCAGGAGATCCCGTTCACCCGCCTGCTCAACGGCGTCCCCAAGTACGTTGCCAGCCGCACACTCGCTGGCTCTCTCGCCTGGCAGGGGTCGACGCTCGTCGCCGACGACCTCACCGAGAACATCACCGCCCTCAAGGGGCGCCATGATGAAGTCCACGTCATCGGCAGTCTCGACTTCTTGCAGTCTCTGCTGCGCTTCGGCCTCGTCGACCGGCTGAACCTGTGGGTGTACCCGCTGCTGCTCGGCAGCGGCAAGCAGGTGTTCGCCGACGGGACCGTACCCACGGCGCTGCGCCTCATCGAATCGGTCACCTACCCGAGCGGCACGCTCCACCTCGCCTACGAGACCGCCGGCGTGCCCACGTACGGCAGCCTCGCCACGCAGGAATAGGACCCACAACTCCTCACCGGAGGTTCACGAGTCTCCCACCGGACTGCAACGTCCATGCCCACGCCTATCTCCGAGGTGCAGGAGCGTGGCGCTCGTGATCGGCAAGCGCCAATGGGTCTTCGCGACCGGCGTATCGGCCCTGAGCCGGCGACCCTGGGGCACCGGCTGACATGATCGTGGAATGGAGCCGCCCCCCTCGAGGTCGATGGGTCTGGGTGGCCGGCCTGGTCGTGGGGGTGATTGTTCGGAGGCACCCCACCCACTGGGCGGTCAGTGCTGGTCAGTCTCCACCACTCGGGCTCTACGATCACGATCTGCGCCACCAGTTTCGATGGATCTTCACAGCGCAGTGCCGCCAGATGGACCAAAGGGGGCAAGTGACCAAGTACACAGAGGACAGCTCCAATTTTGGAGCTGATGGCCCGTTCTTCCAGATCATTCGAGAAGGGCTTACGGACCTCGTTGATGGCGAGGACTACTTCGACCTGCTCGCTGACAATGTCGTCTTCGAGTACGTCATCTCTGTGCCTGGTTATCCCAAGCGGGTCGAAGGCCGGCAGAACATCATCGACCTGTACAGCGACTACGACAGCTTCCTGAACGTGCGCAGCGCCGACAATCTCCATGTCTATCGAGATCCGGTAGCGTCGGTCGTGGTCCTTGAGTATGAAGTCCACGGCGAATCTGTGCAGACCGGGCGTCCGTACGACAACCGGTTCGCTTCTATCGTCACAATCAGGGACGGCAAAGTGGCACGGTGGCGGGACTACCTAGACCCGGTGGCAGTGTTCGATGCCACAGGTTGGCCTGGAGTATGACTCTCCCACCTCCCACCTCCCGGCGATCAGGGACAGGGAGTGCGAAGATCGATGGATGCATGCGGCCTTGAAGCGGTTCAAACTCGGGACTGGGATTCTTGGTCCATTGGGTCTGGCTGTCTTGTCGACCGTGCTCGTTGGATGTTCGTCCAGCAGCGTCGTCACTGAGGCTTGCGGCGTGAATCCGGCGTCGTTCGGTCCTCTGCCCAGCCCAACGCCGCTCACCTCGAAGCCGCTGGCCATCCAGCTGCCGTTAAGCGAGCCTCGCTTCGTCGTCGTGGTTCAGCGGGGACAGCGGTTTCAATTGGTGTCGACCAGAGCACCGAAGCCCCCCATATCTTGCGCTCAGGGCATCTTGCGATCCGGCCAGCAAAGCACCCGTGGCGGCGGAAGCTCGGCGACATTCATCGCAATGAACGTCGGATGGGCAGAGGTGGTCACAAGCGTTCCCGTCTACGGCGGGAGCATAGAGCAACCGGTGCCAACCACCGTGCTCATCGAAGTCCGGCCCACGAAAACGTGAAGCCCCGCCCCGCCGATACGGGGCACCCGCTTTTCCACTCACATGAAGTGTCGGGGCGTGCACGCGCGATACCCTCGCCAGCAGGACAGCTCCGCCAATCGGTGGATGCGCAGCTCGTCAGGCTTGGAGGCTTCCATGGGAGAGATGGCGATTCTTACTCAGCTCGGGTCGATGAATGCGGCTGAGAAGCGAGACCTCTATCTCAAGTTCGCCGAGAGCGAACTTCAGGCGTCGATGCGGCGAACCTGGGCAGGTGGCCAGACTGCGCACGCTGCAAGGGCAAATGCTGCTGCGACCTTGGCCCTCGCGTTCACCCAAGAGGTGCGGGAGTCAAGCCCATAAGGCACCATCGGGCTCCGCTCGGGATACCCGCCATCATCCATTCTTCGGGGACAGTCAGGGAAGTAGTCCGAACGCCTCGATGTGTGCGGGCCGAACGACCGCGAAATAGTGCGGCTCCCTGCTCTACGGGGGCAAGCCCAACCGGGTTCTATGCGCCACGGTGAGACGCCACTGATGAAATCCGACGAGGTCCTTTAGAAAGCTATGACGAATGGTAAGCGTGTTCCGGCGGGGTGTGCCTCCACTGGGTCCGGAGTTCCAACGACCGACTGGGCGGCCAGGAAGGCCGCCACGGCGTCCGCCTCCAGGGGTCGGGCGTAGAGATAGCCCTGACCGCTGTCGCACTGCTCCCGTTGGAGCTGGGAGTACTGCTCGGACTCCTCAATCCCCTCGGCCAGGGTCTCGAGACCCAGGGTCTTGCCCAACTGGACCAGGGTGCGGATGAGGGCCCCGGACTCGGGTGAGTCGGCCATGGACGAGATGAACAACCGGTCGATCTTCAAGGTGTCAACGGGGAGCTGTTGGAGGTAGGCCAGCGAGGAGTAGCCGGTACCGAAGTCGTCGATGGCCACCCGGACCCCGGTGGCCTTCAACACGGTCAGGCGGGGCACCACCGTGGCCACGTGCTTCATGATGGCCGTCTCGGTGATCTCGATGATCAACGAGTGCGGGTCGAAGCCCGAGGTGGCCAGGGCGCAACGCACATCGTCGACCAGACGGTCGGTCTCCAGCTGGCGGGCCGAGACGTTGACCGAGACGTCGAGCTGGTAGCCAAGGGCGTGCCAGTGGGCCCCTTGGCGACAGGCCTCGGTGAGCACCCAGGCCCCGACCTCGCAGATCATCCCGGAGTCCTCCAGGACCGGGATGAACTCGTCGGGTCCCACCACCCCCCGGTCGGGGTGGTCCCAGCGCAACAAGGCCTCAACCCCGATGGTCTGGCCCCCGGCCAAGTTGAAGATGGGCTGGTAGACGAGGAAGAACGCTTCACTGGCCAGGGCGTCTCGAAGGTCCATCTCCAACAGGTGCTGGTCCTGGACGACGGTGTGCATCTTGGGCTCGAAGACCACGAAGCGGTCCTTGCCGGCAGCCTTGGCCTCATAGAGGGCGATGTCGGCGTCGCGGAGCAGCTCGGCGGCCGTCGGCCGGGAGCCCACGGCGATCCCAATGCTGGCGGTCAGGGTCACCGGCCCCCCCACCGATCCCTCCAGGTCGAAGGGGGCTCGGACTACCTCCAGCAGGCGTTCTGCGACCAGCTCGGGCCCGGCGTCCATGCTGGGGCCGTCGAGCAGCACCAAGAACTCGTCGCCCCCCAGACGCCCGACGGAGTCGGACTCCCGCATGGTCAGAGTGAGCCGCTCGGACACCGCCCGGAGGAGCTGGTCCCCGACTCCGTGGCCCAGGGAGTCGTTCACGCCCTTGAAGCCGTCGAGGTCGATGAACAGGGCGGCCACCTGGACCGGGAACCGTCGGGCCCGGGCCAGCAGCTGCTCGGTGCGGTCGAGGATCAGGGCCCGGTTAGGCAGGCCGGTCAGGGCGTCGTGCAACGCCTGGAAGCGGATCTGGTCGACCAGGCGAGCATTGGCGATGGCGATGGAGGCCTGGGCGGCCAATCCTTTCAGCCGCTCGACCAGCCTCGGGGTGATGGTCAGCCGCTCGGGATCACTGGTGACCCCGGCCACGATGAAGCCGATCACCTCGCCGGCCACGGTGATCGGCGCCGAGACGCTGGCCAGGGTGCCGACTTCCGAGAACGAACTCTCCACGAGGCCGCTCTCGGAGACCATGTACCTGCCTCCGCCCTTGAAGACCCGAGATCCCGCCTCGGACACCACCTCATCGGGGTAGCCGACGGAGCCGGCCAGCCGAAATTCCTCCGGTGTGGCGGCTCCGGCATCCCCATGGTGCAAGAAGACGGCGGCCCGGTCGCAGTCGATGACATCGGGCACCGCCCGGGCCACCTTCGATGCCATCTCGCCGGTGCTCACGATCTCAGCCAGCGAGGTGGACAGGCCCAACAGGGCCTGGGCGGTGTTGGCCAGGTGCCGGGCATCCTCCATGGCATCCGCCGCATCGAGGGCGGCGGCGGCCAGCTGGGCATAGGTCTCGAGGATGACCCGAACCTGTGACGTGAACAGGCCTCCGTCCTCGTCGAGGGCGAGTACGCCGTAGTGGTGCCGGACCGACGCAACCGCGATGGCAGCTATGCCTGGTCGACCGGCGCCTCCCTCCAAGAGGTCGTCGGCCATCGAGGCCGCATCGGCTCCGGTGAGTCCTTCGGAGTAGACCTTGCGAGGACTCCCCGATCGGGGCTCGAGTGCCAGCAGAGCGCCACTGGCGCCGACGGCGCGCAACGAGGAGCCCACGATCCCTTGGAGGACGTCCTCATAGCGCTCGTTGGAGGCCAGGTCGGTGACCATCGCCTGCAACTGCTCGAGGCGCGCTTCGAGCAGTTGCGCCCGTACCTCGAGATACTCGGCCCGCGTCGTCGCCTCGTCGACAAGCTCCCAGCGCACCCGGAACAGGCAGACCGCGTCACCACGGCACTGGCACTGCTCTTGGGTGACCTCGGCGGGGGGAAGTCCGAAGAACATGGGGATCTGGGCGTACTGTCGCGTCACGAACTCGCAGAACTCCGGGTAGGGCGCGTATCCGTCGACGAACCACTCGCCAATCGTCCACTCGTTGGGCCCGAGCTCGGTCAGCTCGTACCGTCGTATGGGCACCAGAACGTTGAAGCCGTCGCCGGTGGCCAGAACCGCTCCAGGAGAGCCGAGCGACTGGATGCTCTGGGCCAACTCTGTGTTCCCCATGCTCATCGGTGGCGGATGGTCCTTGCCGGCACAAGAGGCCGAGTCCAACGCAACCTTGGCCTCTTCGAGCAAACGCCTGAACTGCCGATAGGAGCTCCACGATCTCATGTCGTTGAGCTCGTCGATGGTGCGCGCTTCGCCGGCCCTGTGCAGGATGTCGCCGATCTCGTCCGCCGACAGAACCGAGGCCACGAAGTCCATCAGCATGGTTGTATAGAGACCCGAGACGTGGTGTTCCGCCACCGGATCCGCGCTAGTCGCCATCCTTGTAGTGTCGACCTCCTTTGCCGACAGCTTGAGCATCGATCCCCGATGTCGGGATCGCCCGCGCATGCCCCCCCAAGGTTCACTCGATTAGGAAAAGGGACTGTTCGGATTCTGGTGGGGTCCGAGCCTTGCCACGGACATGTCCATCAAGCGCTCCTCGGCCGTCCCTGACGGTCGCACCAGGGCTGGGGTTGCAACGCAAAGCACGTGAGACCCCGATGCCGAGAAAACCCAGTAGCGATGGGTTTGACGTCAATCTGAGAGGAGCGCCATGGACATCGCGATCATCGGTGCAGGATTCATTGGCGCCACTCTCGGCCGAGCCCTCGCTGTGGGGTGGACGATGTCGGCAGCTTGAGGATCAGGCGGGAGCGGCGCCAATGCGCAAGGGGACGTCACCGAAGGGGTCGAGGTGGTACGCCAGGGAGACCCGGTGGTACCCGTCGGCAATGTCACCACCATGATCCGTGGAGATGACGAGCACCGGACTCAGCTGTTTGCCAGAGACGGCATTGAACAGGTCACGGCGCACACCGGGGTCGTCCAAAGACAATGGCACTAGGCTGCAGGCTCGCAAGATGTCGTTGGCCCGGCGATGGGTGACCTGAGCCTTACGAAGGCGTCCGACGGCAGCCGCCGCCTGTTTGTCATCGAGTTTCAATGACAGATACGCCAGTGCGGCGTCGAAGTCGTGGGCGGCCACATCGTCGAGCCACTGCAAGCCGAGCGATTCGCTGCCCGGGGGGCTCGTGCCTCCCTTCGCCTGCTTTGCATCGTCCTTTGCCATCTGCCCTCTTCTCTCCTTGACCGGGACTACTTGGATACGGCCCACGTGGCGCAGGCCTCCGGCTCCGCTGCGGTTCCTATCATCGCCTACGACGACGGTCTGTCGCTATCGAATTGTCGCATTCCGGCGCGCGGCCAGAGTGCGGACTGCCGGTTCAGGCGCACGACGTGCGCCAACCAACCGGTCGGGGACAGGCTCGAGGCCAGAGCGTTGACACATTGAGCTAGATAAGGTGAAAACGTGAGGTGGACATGGTCGGCTGCCGCGGTCCTGATCGCTGGAGCGATGCTGACGGCGTGTTCGTCGTCGACCTCGTCAACGTCCACTGGCACGGCGCATGACAGAACCGTCACGGTCCCCAATGTGGTCGGTCTGCCTGCAACCACCGCAGAACTGGAGCTTTCGGAATCCGGCCTCAGGCTTAGCGGTAATCCGACGGGTGCTGGCACGGTGATAGCGCAGAATCCACCTGCTGGATTGCGGCTGGCCTCCGGCTCTGGGGTCACTCTTCAGGTCGCTCCCACGGAACCAACTGTTCCTGCGGTTGCAACTTGCTCCACATCACAGCTTCAGCTAACACTGGACCGCGTTGTGCCGGGTCTGGCACAACAACCTGGTGCTTTCTTTCGACTGACAAATGAGTCAAGCGCGACCTGCATGCTGGACGGCTATCCGACGCTACAGCCGATTTCTCCCTCCGGTCAGGCAATTGGTGTCGCGGTCCGAAACGGCGGCTCCTATCAGATTGCCGATCCCGGGCCGCGCCCAGTCGTCTTGACTCCGAGTAGTTCGGCCTATTTTGGCTATGGATGGAGCGATGTGACGCAACCTGAAGGCTCGACGGCAGGATGCGTGAACACCGCTGAGGTGAAGTCGATCCCTCCCGGGAGCCAGGCGCCGCTGGGAGCGAGGGCCCAGTTGCCGTCTGTCTGTCCAGGCGGGGATCCCAGCGTGACCGCAGTCGCTCCTGAACCGGCGTTCACGACCGCAGGAAGCCCCGCGAAGCCCTGAAGACTGGGACCGCGCAGAGGACGCCGTCCAGTGTGCCGGGGGAGCCGGTCGAGGACGGTTAGCGGTCAGCAACCGCTCGTCGGCAGAGAACACACCCGGAGCCGACGGTCGGGGTCACTCATGACTATGACTCTCAGGCGATAGCGCGCTATCACGATTGCATGACGAAGACCACTACAGTCCGGCTGCCAGAGGAACTGGCCTCCACGGTCGAGGTCGTCGCTCGGGGCCGAGGTATCAGCGTCAACACGCTCGTCGTCGACGCATTGACCGCCGAAGTGGAGCGGGTGCGACACGACGAAGAGTTCATGGGCAAGCTCCGTGAGATCACCGAGCGCGACAAGGAGATTCTGGACCGATTGGCGCAGTGAGGTACCCCAGCTTGGCTGAGGCACTCATCGTCGCCGAAGCCGTCACCGGTCTCGACCTCACCACGTTGTCCCGAAGCCCGCGGATCGACCTGCTCGACTCGGCGCTCCACGCACCGCTGGCTTCCTTCGGAGGTCACGATCTTTACCCGGGTTTCGGCGAAGGCCGAACCCACTCTGAGGCGAGCGCCTGACCCCTGGCACCTGTGCTCAAGGCCGGGGCTCACCAGACCATTGTGCTCGTCAGGTTCATCTGGCGGTAGGAGAAGCCCTGGGCGGGGCCAGCGGTTTTCCAAACGCCCACATGTGCCGATCGAGGACGGTCGATAACCCCCGCTGAGCCGGCGAACGGGGTCGCACTCCTGGATCACAATCTGCATAGCAGTTAGGCTCAAACAATGGCGAGGCCTTCGGATGAGATTCCTCGGATGGATCCCGTAAAGGAACCCCGGCACATTACAAGGGTGGATGTTCCTCGACTTCGGGATCGCTTGAAGATCGTCTGGGGCAGTAGCTACCAGGATCGCTCTGGCCTAGAAAACGCTGTCTCCGTCATCGCTCTCTTGTTGTCGGTTGTCACCGGCTCGCTCATTTGGGATGCGCATTCGAATGTGGGGGTGACGATTGCAGAAGATGCCCTGGCGGCCGTCACATACATAACGATTACTTCGGCTCTTCTGATCAGGATTCGTTTCCCTCATTCGCTCCGCCATGACGAGTGACACCAAAGTCCCGTTCCGGGCAGCGACCGGAGCAAGCGCGAAGATCGACTGCCCCGACGGCAAAGCGTATGCAGAACCACGCTCGGCAGCCGGTGCCGACGGTGCCGCGCCGACCCGGCGATGGGCGTTCGTAAGCCCCCGGCACCGCGCCTTGGGGGCATGCCCCGGTCGGACACGCGTGACCCGTCGGCCATCATCTCTGAACCCCGGAAGGGAATTTCGGCGGTGGGCGTCGGAGTAGGTCTGTCTCGGACGACTATAGAGATGTGACGGCCGATCCCGACCAACCTGGTCCCACGTTGTTGGCGCTCTACGACCGGGCGTTGCCGCACGTCTACGGCTATCTGATGACCCGCTGCGGCGACCAGTCCGTGGCCGAGGACCTTACGTCCGAGACGTTCCTGGCGGTGGCGGCGTCACCCCGGGATGCGCCCCTCAGTGTCGGCTGGTTGATCGGGGTGGCACGACACAAGCTGATGGATCACTGGCGTCGTCAAGCCCGCCAGGAGCGCTTGCTCCGGGCGATGGAGGGGTCCTCCGCGGCGGTCGACGACCCTTGGGACGTCGAGCTGGACCGTTGGCGGGCCCGTGAGGTACTCGCTCGCGTCTCTCCTCAACATCGCGCTGCGTTGACTCTTCGTTACCTGGACGGACTCGGCGTCCCCGAGGCGGCCCTTGCTCTTGGTCGCAGCGTCGCCGCCACCGAAGCCCTGCTCGTGCGCGCTCGTCGCGAATTCCGCCGCCTCTACGAGGGGAGCAGCGATGCCTGACTCGCCGATCGATCCGCTGGAAGCGCTACGCACTCCCGTCACACCGTTGGCTCCGGACCCCACCTTCGCTGCCTCCCTACGCGCCCGCCTCGTGCGAGCGGTCCTCGCACCTGATCCAAAGGAGCGTCACATGAGCACCCACCTAGCCAATCGTCGCCGCAACGGCTTCGCCCACGGCGACGTGTCGTACATCACCCTGGGGCTGGCCGACCTCGCTCAAGGAAGGGCGTTCTACAGCTCCGTCCTGGGGTGGCGCTTCAGTCCAGGCAGCAGCGAGCACGGAGCGCAGGTCGAGGACATCGTGCCGATGATGGGTCTGTGGGATGGCGAACAGCAGGACGGCAGCCGAGCGCGCGGAGCGATCCTCGGATTCCGGGTCGACGACATCGCCACCGCGGTGGCGGAGGTCCGGGCCCACGGCGGCACCGTCAGCGAACCCCACCGCGAACCGTATGCGATGGCCGCAGAGGGACACGATGATCAGGGCATCCCCTTCTACTTGCACGAGATGCCTTCTCTTGCCGGTGATGCCGAGCGAGAGAACGGCGAGCCGTGGAACGGGGAAGTCGAGGGCGACGTGTCGTACCTGACGATGGTGGTTAGCGATCTCGATGCAGCGCACGCCTTCTACGGCGGGGTCCTCGGCTGGACGTTCAACATCGGTCGCGCCGGCGGCGCGCAGGTCAGTGGCGTCGCTCCGCAGATCGGCATGACCACCCAGCCCGAGGCTCTAGCGCCGACACCCGGCGTGATCGTCTGCTACCGCGTCGACGACATCATGGCTGCAGTCCAGCGGGTACGGCAGGCGGGTGGCCAGGCCCGGGAGGTGGCGCAGCGGCCCTACGGCTTGGAAGCGCTCTGCGCCGACGATCAGGACATCCCGTTCTACCTGCACCAGTTCTAACCCGCACGGCCCCAGACCCGGCTACCGCTCAGTCACCCCTCGGATCGTCGTGGATGACATCGCCGCGCAAGTGGACTTCCTTCGTAGGGTGTTCGGCGGCACCGGGGCGGTCGAGCCTGGCCGCCGGGAGCATCTTCCGGATCGCCCACCAGATGACATGACCGTCTCGCCATAGTCCGTCCCTAAAGTCACGTTCGCCCCGGCGGCCCGAGAACTCCAAGGCGAACGTCCGCCGACGAACCGGCTGACGGCTGTATCTGCACAGTTTCGGGCTCCAATTCTGTGCACGTGGACGTAGGCCAAACAGCCCGGTACTGTCAGGGTGGGTTCGACCGGCTGGGTGCGGTGACATCGCGGCCCCGTGGGCGGAGGGGCAACGTGTGGCTCATCTCAGGAGGGGGACTCATGATCCGTATTCCCGTGCGACGTCGTATGACGATGGCGCTCTGCCTCGTTGCCGTGCTCTCGGTGGTGGTCCTGGGGAGCCCACCCGAGGCGGGTGCGGAGCCCGCCCCCATCGCGGCTGAGTCGGGCGTCTCGGTCACCTCCTTCGACGGCACCCAGCTGAACGTCAACTTCCTCCCCGCCACGGGGCTGACGCAGGGCCAGGTGGCTCCGACGGTGCTCGAGGCCTCCGGGTGGGGACTGCCGGCCTACCCGGGCTCGATCGGAACGATCGGCTCGATCGGCGTCGGCTCCCTGCAGTTCGGCGCACAGCTGCTCGGCCCGGCCACGCTCAATGCGGACGGGTACAACGTGGTCACCTGGGACAACCGTGGCTGGTACGGATCGGGGGGACAGGTGAACCTCGACAGCCCGGCCGTCGAAGGCCGTGACGTGAGCTCCATCATCGACTGGCTGGCCTCACAACCAGGCGTCGAGCTGAAAGGTCCCCTCGACCCCGTGGTGGGCATGACCGGAGCCAGCTACGGCGGAGGTGTCCAGCTGTCGGCGGCGGCGATCGACCACCGCATCGACGTCATCGAGCCGAACATGTCGTGGTACTCCCTGGTGGACAGCGTGTACCCGAACCAGGTGATCAAGTCGGGCTGGGGCAGTCTGCTCTGCGATTCGGGGACGCTCGTCGGCGCCCGTTTCGCACCTGAGCTGACGGATATCTGTGGCGCGGCGCAGAGCGGTGACGTCACGGCGGACGAGCTCGCATTCGGCCAGGCGGCGAGCCCCGGACCGTTGGTGGGCGACATCACCACCCCGACCTTGCTGCTCGCCGGCACCGTCGACACGCTGTTCCCGATCAACGGTGACATCGAGACCTACGACGCACTGCGAGCAGCCGGAACGCCCGTCAAGATGATGTGGTACTGCGGCGGGCACGGCATCTGCAACCAGAACACCGGACCGGCCGACCACGTCACCGATGTGGAACTGGCGTTCCTGGACAAGTACCTCAAGCACCAGAACATCCCCACAGGGCCGGGCTTCGAGTACCTCGACCAGACCGGCACCTGGCGTTCGGCCCCGTCCTATCCCATTCCCACCACCGGCCAGGTGACGGCGAGCGGTAGCGGCCTCCTCGGTATCAGCCCGTACAGCAGCTCGGGAGTGGCCGGCATCGTCGCCACCGAGGCGTCCAACGCCGTGAACATCCAGGTCGCGGCGCCCGGTTGCTCAACGGAAACGTTGAGCGACCCCGAGCTGTCGCTCAGGTACCAGGGCGTTGCCACCCAGACGAACACACCGATCTTCGCCCAGCTGGTGGACAACACCACTGGCACCGTGCTCGACAACCAGGCGACCGCGGTGCCGCTCGTCCTGGACGGCACCCCCCACACCCTCTCCCTGCCACTGAACATGGTCACGTGGAACCTCACACCGTCGAGCAACATCGAACTGCAGCTCACCGATGCATCTGACCTGTTCTTCGGCCAACAGGCGCTCGGGCTCGTGCATCTGCAAGCCAGGCTCACCGTGGCCACGTCGAATCCCGGACCGCCGAGCTGACCGGCCGGCGGCCTGCTCTTGTCGCCTGGTGTCGGTCCCCGTGCCATCAGGCGGCTCGTCGCCAGCCCGGGACAACGGGTCGGGGCAAGCTGCTCGTAGAGGCGTGCGGCCCGGGCCCACCGGTGCGGG
>JBKQTE010000038.1:0-50719 GCA_052143315.1 Acidimicrobiales bacterium
GATTCCCAAGTTGTGGCGGATGTGCCACAACTGCCCGAACCCGAGCCCGTCGCCGAGGAGGAGCAAGCTTCGTTGGCCGACGAGGCGGCCCCGGCCGATTCCCAAGTTGTGGCAGATGTGCCACAACTGCCCGAAACCGAGCCCGAGCCCGAGCCCGTCGCCGAAACCGAGCCCGAGCCCGAGCCCGTCGCCGAAACCGAAACCGAAACCGAGCCCGAGCCCGTCGCCGAAACCGAAACCGAGCCCGAGCCCGTCGCCGAAACCGAGCCCGAGCCCGTCGCCGAAACCGAGCCCGAAGCAGGTACCGACACCGAGGAAGAGGCCGGCCGTTTGGAGTCGGCCAGGCTGGCCGCAACTCCGATCGGCGGCGCCCCGACCACTGCGCCCCGGCTGGTGGAATCGCCGCCGGCCGAGGATGATGCGGCGAACCTCGCCGCATCACCGCCCGATGAGGGTGGACAGTCGCCGCTAGCGGAGGTTGCCGAGCCCGCGGGTGGGAACGAACCCGACGCCGTCGATGACGTCACGACCTCGGAGACCGACGACATCCTCGGCGGCGTGCCCTTGCCGATCACGGCGCTGCCCGATGCTGAGGGCGGTTGCGCCCAGGTCTACGTCGTGGGGATGGTGAAGCGCTGTTACAGCTGTGGGGACGAGACGAGGGTGATCGCTGGCGTCCTGGTGAACGCCCCTTCCCCGGTGGAGGAGGACCCCTCGCAGTCCCAGCCCCTGCACCGCAATCGCCGGAAGGCGTCGCGCACTCGCGCCCCGAAGTTCCGTTTCGTGCCCCTGCCGATGGTGATCGGGCCACTGATCACCAGGCTCGACGACGATTGGTATGACCGGTTCGAGGTGGGTCGGCTGGCGGAACGGGAGATGGACGAGGAGTACCGCTTCACCGGCGAAGGTGCGGGCCTCACCAACGGGTGCCGGCACTGCGACGCCATGCTGCGGACCAATCCGATCCTCGACGGGTTCGAAGAGGTGATCGGCACTCACCGCGACTACGAACCGTTCGTCTTCGCTGTCGTCGACCTGCCGGTTGACGCCCTTCCGGGCACCGATGTCGTGCTCCCGGGTGATCCGAACTTCGTGGGCTCGAGGATGGGCTAGCCGCAACATCCCGGTCCGCCCGGGTCGGCTGGCCCGCCCAAGTCAGCCGGGCTCGGTTCCCACCACCGACACGAACGACACCATCTCGCCGGGAAAGCCACCCAGGTTGTGGACCAGCGCCAGCTTCCGATCGGTCTCGATCTGACGCTCCGGCGTCGCCTCGCCCCTCAGCTGGAGCCACGCTTCGAAGTGCATCCGGAGCCCCGAGGCGCCCACCGGGTGTCCGAAGCTCTTCAACCCGCCGTCGGGGTTGACCGGTAGCTCGCCGGTGCGGTCGAACGTGCCGGCCAGCACCTCCTTCCAAGCGGCGCCGCGCTCGGCGAACCCGAGGTCCTCCATCAGCACCAGTTCGGTGGGGGTGAAGCAGTCGTGCACCTCGGCCATGGCCAGCTCCGCCCGGGGATCGGTGATGCCGGCCTGCCTGTAGGCGTCGGCGGCGGCTGCGGCGCACTCGGGGAACCAGGTGTAGTCGTACTCGGGGTCGATCAGTCCTGAGCCGCTGCCAGCGGCGAACGAGAGCGCCTTGATGTAGATCGGCTTGTCGGTGTACCGGTGGGCGTCCTCTGCCCGCACCACGATGGCGGCCGCCGCCCCGTCGGCCACGCCGGCGCAGTCGAAGACGCCCAGTCGGCCCGCCACCCTGGGGGAGGCGCAGATCGTCTCGGTGGTGACGGCCTTGCGGAACTGGGCCCTCGGGTTGAGCGCCCCGTTCTGATGGTTCTTCCACGAGATGCGGGCCAGCACCTCGGTCAGCTCGTCCTCGCCGACCCCGTACTTCTTGCCGTAGGCGGGGGCCACCATGGAGAACATCGCCGCCGCCGTCAGGGTGCGGTTGGTGCCGTCGTTGGGGATGGGGAAGGCGTTGAGCCCCTGGTAGCCGGAGTCCTTCACCTTCTCGGCGCCCACCGCCATGGCCACGTCGTAGGCGCCCGACGCCACTGCGTAGGCGGCCGCCCGCAGCGCCTCGGAGCCGGACGTGCAGTAATTCTCCACCCGGGTGACCGGCTTGCCCTCGATCTGCAGGGGCTTGGCCAGGGTGATCCCGCTCATCCCCGACTGGGCGGTGCCCAGCCAGAAGGCGTCGACGTCGTCCCTGGTCACGCCGGCCGCCGCAAAGGTGTCCTCGGCGGCGTCGATGATCAGGTCGTCGAGGCTCTTGTCCCAGTGCTCGGCGAACCGGGTGCACCCCATGCCGACAATCGCTACTCGATCCTTGATTCCGTGCGATCCCATCGCTCGTCTCCTCTGACGCTGGTCGTGGTTGGTTCGGTGGTCAGCTGACGCCCCGGAGGGGCTTGGCCTTCCAGAAGTAGTCGTGGATGCCGTCGGCGGTGTAGAGCTTTCGGAAGGTCATGGTCACCCGGTCGCCGATGTCGACGGAGTCGGGATCGACGTCGGTCAGCTCCACGGGGAACCGGCCACCCCCGTCGAAGTCGAGGATGGCGAAGACGATGGGGGGGCTGGGCGAGTAGGCCAGCCGGTCGATGGTGTAGGTGGCGATGGTGGCCACGGCATCGGCCCGGCCGATCGGCTCCATGTCGTCGACAGCCCCGCCCTTCATGGAGATCCGGGACGGGGGCAGGTGGACCGCCCCGGACTCCCGGTCCTGCGAGCCGACGAACCCGTACTTCCACTCCTCGTTCCGCCAGGCGGCCGACGAGGAGACCCGCTGGGGCTCCGGCCGGCGGGGAGGCTCGGTGGTGACCATGCCCCGCCACGACAGGAACTTCCCGTAAGGCAGATCGGCCCCGGCAGCCACCTGGTCGGCCACCGACTCGACCGGCGACCACGATGCCAGCGCCTCGGTGGTCCTGAACACCAGCACGTCGGCGCCGTCGGCCAGGGCGACGACGGCGAACACCTGGTCGGGCACTGCCTGCTCCAGCAGCGAGGCGATCATCAGCCCCACATGGGCCGATCCCGACTGTCCGACCGAGGCCGACAGGTCGTCGGCCAGCACCCCGTCGCCCACCCCGAGCTTCCGGCCCAGGGCCTTGGCCGCTCGACCGTGCATGCCGGTCACCACCACCTTGTCCACCTGGTCGGCGGTGACACCGACCGCCTTCAGCGCCGTAGCCCACGCCTGTTCGCCCAGGGGCACGTACCGCGTCTCGCCGAAGCGCTCCTCCCATGTCTTCGACCGGCGCTCGCCCGGCGTGCGCCACCGGTCGAGGAACTCGTCGGTGACCGAGGCGCCGCCCAGGTACTCGGCCACCACCGGGGTGCCGGGGGCGTCGTCGGCGATGACGAAGGCCGCCGCCGCGTCCCCCCCGGCCGCCTCGTCGGCCGAGGTGGGCAGGCCGTCGCGCAGGTCGGACAGGACCACCAGCGTGGTCCCCGAACCGGGGGCCCCCAGGGCGCTGCGGAGGGCCCCGGCCCCGGACCGGAGCGCGCCGCCGAAGTCGTAGGCGGGCACCTCGGCCGGCTGCCGCAGGGCGGCGTGGATGGCCGAGGCGTTGGTCTTGTCGAGGTAGGCGGGCGTGGCGGTGGCGAACCACAGGGACTCGGGTGCGGCGGCCGGCGCGGCCCGCAGCGCCAGCCGGGCGGCCTCGACGCCCATGGTGGTGGTGTCCTCGTCGTGGGAGGCCACCGCCCGGCTGCCCTTGCCGCCACCACCGCCGAAGACCTGGGCCACGGCCGAGCGCTGGAGCCGACGGTAGGGGACGTACCCGGCGGTGCTGACGATGCCTCTCATGGCTGCAACCCTCTCATCCGTCTGACCCTTCGTCTGGTGACCGCCCGACCGGTGGTAGCCGGGTCGGGATGCCGTGGGCCGGGCACGACCCCGCTGAACTGCCACGATGCCGCTTCTCGGGGGAGCGTTGGCCCCGGCCCGACCCTCATCCTATGATGTCCACAGTATCTGACGGTCAGTCAGGAAACCACCGTGGCGCACCGGTGCCCGGACGATGGAGGGAACCCATGGACTTCGAGTTCACCCCCGAGCAGCTCGAGTTCGTCGAGCAGGTCGAGGCGTTCCTCGACGCCAACGACGACCCGGAGATCTTCGACGTCACCCGCGAGAACATGGCTCAGATCGTCGACACCCCCCCGCGCCGCAAGTTCATGGCCAAGGTCGGCGAGCAGGGCTGGCTGGGCATCACCTGGCCCAAGGAGTACGGCGGCTCCGAGGGGGACGGGATCTACGAGTACCTGTTGAACGAGGCGCTGGCCGCCCGGGGCGGCCCGCAGATCGGCAAGGGCGTCGGCATCATCGGCAAGACGATCATCAGCCACGGGAGCGACAAGCTCAAGCAGGAGTTCCTGCCCAAGATCCTCCGCAACGAGGTGGAGTTCGCCGTCGGCTACTCGGAACCCAACGCCGGCTCTGACGCGGCGTCCATGCAGCTCAAGGCCACCCGTGACGGCGACGGCTGGCGGCTGAACGGCCAGAAGACCTGGACAACGTCGGCCCACTTCGCCGACTGGTACTGGGTGGGCGCCCGCACCGACCCCGACGCCCCCAAGCACCACGGCATCACCCTCTTTCTGGTGCCGATGGACCATCCCGGCATCACCATCAAGGGCATCTGGACCATGGGCGACGAGCGGACCAACGAGGTCTACCTCGACGACGTCTTCGTCCCCGACGACTATGTGGTGGGTGAGCTGAACCACGGCTTCCAGTACATCTCGGAGGCGCTCGACCTCGAGCGGTTCACCCTCTTCACCTACTCGCCGACCCGCCAGCGCCTCGACCTGCTGACCGAGTACGTGGCCACCGCCACCCGGGACGGCAAGCCGCTCAAGGACGACCCGGTGGTCCGGTCCCGCATCGCCGAGCTGCACACCGAGGCCGAGGTGGCCCGGGTGCTCGGGCTCAAGTTCGTCTTCAAGGCCGGGGAGGGCGGGGCGCCCCCCACCACCGAGGCCTCCGAGTACAAGCTGTTCACCACCGAGTACTCGCGCCGGCTGGCCGACGCCTCCATGGACCTGGCCGGTCCGGGTGGGCAGCTGCGGGTGCACACCGACGATGCCCCCATGAAGGGCCGCTCGGAGTCGACCTACCGCTACACCGTCATCGACACCATCGGCGGGGGCGCCTCGGAGATCCAGAAGAACATCATCGCCCGCCGCAAGCTCGGTCTCCCGAAGAACTTCTGACCACCCGACCGTGACCGCACCGTCTCCCTCGTCCGGCGCCCCGCCGGCTGCCACCACCGGCCTGCTGGCCGGTGTCGCGGTGCTCGACCTGGCCAGCGTTGGCCCGGCCGCCCGCTGCACGCGGCTGCTGGCCGACTATGGCGCCAGCGTGGTGAAGGTAGGGGCGGTCCCCGGGCGGGGCGCCCAGCCGATCCGGCCGCACTCCTACTCCTACAGCGGCTCGCGGTCGTGGCGGCGGATCGACATCGACCTGAAGGACCCCGACGGGCTCGACGCCTTCGCCGCCCTGGTGCGCACCGCCGACGTGGTGGTGGAGAGCTTCCGGCCCGGGGTCGTCGATCGGCTGGGGATCGGCTTCGAGGCGCTCCGGGCTCTCAACCCCGGCATCATCCTCTGCTCCACCACCGGGTACGGCCAGTCCGGACCCCGGGCCGCCTGGGCCGGCCACGACATCAACTACCTGGCGGTCGGCGGCTACCTGGCCTCCACCCAGCCGCGGGCCGACGGGGGACCGCCCATCGCCGGGGCCACCATCGCCGACGCCGCCGGGGGCGGCATGCACGCCGCCCTGGCGGTGATGGCCGCCCTCATCGGCCGCCACGCCACCGGGGTCGGCTCCCACCTCGACGTGTCCATCGCCGAGGGGGTCCTCTGGCTGACCTCGCTGGCCGTGGACGAGCACCTGGCCACCGGGGCCGACGTGGGACCCGGTCACGACATCATCAGCGGCCGGTACGCCTGCTACGACAGTTACCGGGCCGCCGACGGCGGATGGGTGGCGGTGGGGGCCATCGAGCCCAAGTTCTACGCCAACCTGTGCATTCTGCTGGGGTGCGAGCAGTGGCTCGACCACCAGCTGGACGACGACGTCCAGCCGAAGATCCGGGACGACTTCGCCGCCGCCTTCGCCACCCGCGATCGGGACGCCTGGGTGGCGACCCTGGCCGGCGCCGACACGTGCGTGTCCCCGGTGCAGACGGTGGCCGAGCTGGTCGACGACGACCAGCTGGCCGCCAGGGGGGCCATCGTCGAGGCGACCGGCGCCGACGGTGAGCGGTTCCGCCAGGTCGGCTACGTGCTGGCGGGGATGGAGCGGCCCGACGGACCGGTGGCGGTGCGGGACCCGGCGGCCTCGGACGCCGACGACCTGCTCGGTGCGGCCGGCCTGTCGCCGGAGCGCATCAGCGACCTGCGAGCGAAGGGGGTGGTGGCGTGAGTGCCATCAGGGAAGCCGATATCGAGAGCCTGACCGGGGTGGAGCAGTACACCGAGGTGGGGGAGTTCCCGGTGGAGCAGGGCTACATCTGGACGACCTGCTCGTCGGTGGAGAACAGCAACCCGTTGTTCTGGGACGAGTTGGTCGCCGAGGAGGTCACCGGAGGTCCGATCGCCCCGCCGACCATGGTGTCAGTGTGGTTCCGCCCCCACCACTGGGCCCCCAACCGTACCGGGTCGGCCCTGCCGCTGCAGATCCACTTCGACCTGAAGGAGGGCCTCGGGCTCCCCGAAGCGGTGATGAGCGACAACACCATCGTCTTCCACGAGCCGGTGCGCCCGGGTGACCGGCTTCGCACCAGTCAGATCCTGCGGTCGGTCAGCGGGGAGAAGACCTCCAAGCTAGGGACCGGCCGGTTCTGGGTGATTGACGTCGAATACCACAACCAGCGGAACGACCTGGTGGCGGTGGAGAGCTACACCGGGTTCGGCTACCGGCGGGCCGGCGACGACGGAGGTGCGGCGTGAGCCGGACCACCAAGCCCACCCTGCTCCTCGGTGACGTGAAGGTGGGGGACACCCTGCCGGAGCTGTCCTACCCGGTCACCGCCACCACCGTGGTGCTCGGCGCCCTGGCCTCTCGGGACTGGCGACCCATGCACCACGACAAGGACTTTGCCGTCAACCGCAACGGCATCCAGGACATCTTCCTCAACACCCCCAACCAGGCCGCCTGGTTCGAACGGTTCGTCACCGACTGGACCGGCCCCCACGGCCGGTTGCAGCGGATGACCTTCCGGATGCTCGGGTCGATCTTTCCCGGCGACACCATGGTCTTCCGGGGGACGGTCACCGAGACGGGCGTCGACGACGTCGGCTGCGGGTGGGTGGCCATCGACATCTCGGTGTCGGTGGATGACGAACCCAAGACCACCTGCAAGACCCGGGTGGCTCTGCCCGTCTCCTACGACGACAACCCGTGGGACCGCAAGGGCGACCAGTGGCGACCGTGACCGCCCCGACACCCGCATCACCGACACCGGCACCGGCTTCACCGACAGAGGAGTACTGACCATGTTGGACCTGAACTTCAGCGCCGAGCAGGAGATGCTGCGCGAGACCGTGCGAGGCGTCTGTGCCACCGCCAGCCCGCTCAGCGTGGTGCGCGAGCTGCAGGACGACCCCATCGGCTACTCGGCCGACTTCTGGAAGCAGCTGGCCCACCTCGACCTCCTCGGCCTCCAGCTGCCCGAGGAGTATGGGGGCTCGGGCATGACCGCCGTCGAGGGCGTGGTGGTCTACGAGGAGTTCGGCCGTTCCCTGGCCCCCTCGCCCCACTTCGTAAGCTCGGTGCTGAGCGGCGCCTCCCTGGTGCGATCGGGCGGCGAGGAGCAGAAGCAGGCGTGGCTGCCGGGGATCGTCTCCGGCGAGGTGATCATGACGCCGGCGTGGCTCGAGCCCGAGAACGGGTTCGGACCCAATGGGGTCCAGGTCCGGGCGGTCGCCGACGGCGACGGCTTCGTCATCTCCGGGGTGAAGCGCCACGTGGCCTTCGCCAAGGCGGCCACCCGGCTGGTGGTGCTGGCCCGGACCGGCGACGGGACCGGCGACGTCGACCTGTTCCTGGTCGACCCGGCCGCCGCCGGCGTGACCCTGACCCAGCAGTTCACCATCGCCTCCGACACCCAGTACCGGGTGGATCTGGACGGTGTGCGGGTGACCGCCGCCGATCGGATCGGCGGGCCGGGGACCGGCTGGGCGACCTGGGACTCGGTGATGCACGACGGGATCATCCTGCTCGGGGCCCAGGCGGTGGGCGGCGTCAAGTACGCCATGGACATCACCGTCCAGTACTCGAAGGACCGGTTCCAGTTCGACAAGCCGCTGGGGGCCTTCCAGGCCCTGGCCCACTACATGGCGGACGCCACCACCGCCATCGACGGCGCCGAGGTCCTGGTGCACGAGGCGGCCTGGGCGGCGTCGGCCGGGCGCGACCTCTCGTCGCTGGCCCCGATGGCCAAGCTGTTCGCCTGTCGAACGTTCCGCGACGCCACCGCCACCGCCCAGCAGATCTTTGGCGGCATGGGCTTCACCCTCGAGTTCGACATCCAGCTCTTCTTCCGCCGGGCCAAGCAGCTGCAGGTCTCGTGGTGGGACACCCGCTACCTCGAGGAGCTGATCGCCGCCGCCGTGCTTGACCCCCCCACCTGACCGGCGGGCGAGCGGCCCCGGCTTCGCCCCCTCGCCGGCTCCGACCCGGCTCGCTGGACCGACCATCGGTGCAGCCCGCTTGTCGGATGCGCTACGGTCGAATTTCGCGGCCGGGTCGACCCGGCACGACGTACCAGGGGGAAGCCTGAATGGCGTCTGACGACACGGGAACGACCACTTCGGAGGACGAGGAGGCGGACACCTCGTCGGCGTCGGGAAACGGGGCGGAGCCGCCCGCCGGTGGGGACGTGTCGCCGGCCGTGGGGTCAGGACCGGCCGGCCGGGGTGGTCTGTCGAAGTTCCTTTTCGTCCACGAGGTCGACGAGTACCCGACCACCGTCAAGCGGTCGGGCTACCTGGGGCTGGCGGTGGTCGCCACCGTCATCCTCTACTACACGTACTACACGCAGACCGGGGTCACCCCCGACATCCTGCAGTACTTCCACATGTCCTTCAGCTTCTACGTGGGCATCGTGGTCGTGTCCAACCTGATCGGGGCGTTCGCCTCGCTGCCGGCCAGCAAGACCGACCGGCTGGGCCGGTCCAACGTGGTCATCTACGGGCTGCTGGTGGTGGGCCTCATCGTGGCCATCTGGGTGCCCAACGCCACCACCGAGTGGAGCTTCGCCTCGGCGATCTGCGTGCTGGGCCTGGTGGAGGGCGCCATTCTGGTCGCCACCCCCGCCCTGGTCCGCGACTTCAGCCCCCAGCTGGGCCGGGCCTCCGCCATGGGATTCTGGACCATCGGCCCGGTGGCCGGCAGCCTGATCACCAGCATCGTGGCCACCCACACCCTCGACCACTTCGGGGACTGGCAGAGCCAGTTCATCATCTCGGGGATCAGCTCCCTGGCGGTCTTCGTGATCTGCCTCTTCTTCCTAAAGGACCTCTCGGCGCGCCTGCGGGACCAGATCATGGTCTCCACCCAGGACCGTCTGCTGGTGGAGGCGAAGTCGAGGGGCCTCACCGAGGACGACGTGCTGAAGGCCACCCGGAAGCCGTGGTCCCAGATCCTCAAGTGGGACCTGGTCGGCTCCGCCCTCGGCATCTCGGTCTTCCTGCTGATCTACTACGCCGCCGCCGCCTTCTTCACCGTCTTCTACTCGACCACCTTCAAGAACCCCGACGGCTCCAACTTCTCCGTCACCCAGGCCAACGGGCTGAACGTGTGGTTCTGGTCGGCCGACGCCGTCGCCCTCATCGTCTTCGGGGCGTTCTCCGACAAGCTCCGGGTGCGCAAGCCGTTCATGCTGGTCGGCTCCCTGGGCGCCATCGCCCTGCTGATCGTCTTCCTGATGCAGGCCGACCACTCCAACACCGGCTACTACACCCTGGCGCTGATCGAGGTGTTCCTGGCCATGTTCCTGTCCGTCGCCTACGCCCCGTGGATGGCCGCCTACACCGAGACGGTGGAGGCCAAAAACCCGGCGCTGGTGGGGACCGGGCTCGCCCTGTGGGGATGGCTGCTCCGCCTGACGGTGGGCATCTCGTTCATCTTCCTCCCCATCGTGATCAACAGCGTCAACCCGGTGGTCGACAACCAGCCTCTGGCCACCGCCACCATCCCGGGCACCACCACCAACGTGCAGCAGTTCCTGGTGGCGCACCCGAAGTCGGTGGCGTTCGCCCAGGCGCATGCCGCCTTCCTGGCGGTCCTCAACGAGCCGGCCAACAAGCCCGTGGTGGCGGCGCTGGCGCAGAGCACCTCGGCTGCCAACATCGCCGCGGCCCAGAAGGCCCTGGGCGCCGCGGTCTTCGGTGAACTGGTCAAGTACCAAGCTCAGTTGAAGTCGTTGGTCGTCCCGTACGAGGCGGAGCTCAACTACCTCTCCGCCCATCAGACCAAGCTCACCGCCCTGCAGAACGCGGTGGCCAAGTCGCCCAAGCAGTGGCAGCACTGGTTCTGGGTGTGCCTCGGCGGCATGGTGCTGTTCATCCCGACCATCTGGTTGACCAAGGGTCGGTGGAACCCGTCCAAGGCCAAGCGGGACGAGGAGGAGCACGACGAACAGGTGGCCGAGGAGCTGAAGGAGCTGAAGGAGCTGGCCAGCTCGGACGCCTGACCGGTCCTGTTCGGTCGGTCAACTGGCAGCAGCCCCGGCCGGAGGCCCACCCCCGGGCCCTCGGCCCTCCGGTCGGAGTGGACGCTCCAGCTCCGGCGCCACCCGGTCCACGAACAGCTCGAGCGAGCGCCATCCGAGCTCCGGGTCGAAACCGGCTACCAGTGGCTTCAGCTTGAGGGCGGCCCGGGGGTCGAGGTCGCGGGCCAGGGCGATGCACTCCTCGGGGGTGACGACGGCGAAGATGCCCGACGCCTGCAGGTCCTTGACGTCCCGGGCCGGCTCGAACGGGCTGGCGCCCGGGGCGCCGGCGGCCCAGGCGGCGTAGGCGTTGGCCTCGTGCAGCGCGTGGGGAGCCAGCTCGGCCCACGATCGTTCCGGGTCCTCGGTGACGAAGACCCACATCGGGCCGCCGGGCCACAGCAGGATACCGTCGCCCTTTCCGAGCGAGCGGCACTCCTCCCGGTAGACCTCGGCCTGGTGACGGTCGGCCACGGCAGGCAGGAAGGCGTCCCCGTACCGGGCCGCCCGTTTGGGGGCGGCACCGCCCACGATGATGAACGGTCGCGGGCGTTGGACGGGCAGGGGGGTGATCCGCACCTGGTGGCCGTCCGTCGTGTGCGGTGCGCCCGACAGGAGATCGACGAAGGTGGCCAGCTTCTCCTCGAAGAGGGCGCCGCGCCGCTCGAAGGGGATCCCGAACATGGCGAACTCGTCACGGACGTAGCCGGGGACCACGGTCAGCTCCAGCCGGCCGCCGCTGATCAGGTCGAGGACGGCGGCGTCCTCGGCGGTGGCCACCGGATCCCTGAGGGTCAGGACCAGCGCCGAGATCATGATCCGGACGTGCTCGGTCCGGCCGGCCACTGCCGCTCCGAACACGAACGGCGAGGGAAGGTAGCCATCGTCGGACCCGTGGTGCTCGGAGATGACCACCCGGGGGCAGCCACGGGTGTCGGCCCAGGCGGTCATGGCCAGGGCCTCACGGTAGAGGGCCGGTCTCGGGGTGCCGAAGTCGGGGGATCGCAGGTCGTGATGGATCAGCCACTCGCGCATCGTCCCGAACCCCCGGTCGGCGCCCGCTCCGGCGTTGGGCCCGGGCTGGGTCGAGTGTACGCCGCGGCGTGACAACCACGATCTACGGTGGTGGCCGTGGAGCGAGGAGAGCGGGCACCGGGGTTCGCGGTCATCGATGTGGAGACCACCGGGTTCGCCGCCTCCCGGGAGCGGATCGTGGAGATCGCCGTGGTGGTGGTCGAGCCGGGCGGCATCGAGTACGAGGCCTTCAGCACCCTGCTCGACCCCGGGCGCGATCCGGGGCCCACCCACGTCCACGGCATCACCGCCGCCATGGTGGAGGGCGCCCCCGACTTCGGTACCGTCCATCCCTACCTGGCGGACCTGCTGACCGGCCGGGTGGTGATCGGCCACAACGTCGACCGGTTCGACCTGGGGTTCCTACGGGCGGAGTGCCGCCGTCACGGGGGTGACGACCTAGTCCCCGGGGAGGTCCCGGTGATCGACACCCTGGTGGTGGCCAGGGACCTGCTCGGGCTCTATGGGCGGGCCTCACTGGTCGACTGCTGCGACCACTTCGGACTGACCTGGGACGATCACCACAGTGCGCTGGGCGACGCCAGGGTCACCGCCGCCCTGTTCGCGGCCATGCGGTCCTCGCTGGGTGACGAGGCCCTCGGGGTGCCCGACCGGCTGGCTCGGGCACTGGCCTCGGTGTGGCCGGGCGCCGAGGGGGACCGGCCGGCGGAGCACCGCCGCCCCTCGGCGGCCGCCCGGCCGGACACCGAGGGGCGGCAACTGGCCGACCCTGATGGCGGCGGTCAGCCGGTGGTCGGGCCTTCCACCACCGGGGCGGGCGTCACGTCGGTGATCAGCCTGCGCTGACGCGCACCCGCCAGTAGCTCGCCGGGGTCGCCGGCACTGCCGGCGCCGGCCACCAGTGGAGAGCGAGCCAGCACCACCACGCCCAACACCAGCAAGGCCAGCGCCGCACACTCGGCGGCCACCCACGGGGCCCCGCTGCGAAGCACGTCCCCGAAGAGGGTGATCCCCAGCACGATGCTGACCAGAGGGTTGAGGGTCACCATGGTGGTGCGCGAGGCGGTAATGGGACCGGCGTGAAGGGCGTTCTGGATCAGGAAGACGGTGCCGATGCCGGTGACTGCCAGCAGGTAGGGCTGGGCGTGGGTGAGCACGTGCCCCCAGCCCTCGGTGATGTAGATGGTGGTGGCCTTGGTGAGTGCGGCGGTGTAGGCGGCCGTCACCGAGGTGGCGGCGCCGAAGGCGGCGGCCCGCCACCAACGTGGACCCCGCAGGGCGGCCACGATGCAGGCGACGATGGCGATGATGAGGATCACTGACGCCACCACCCACTCGTGCGTGGTGGGGATGAGATGGCCGCCACGAGGATCGGCGGCCAAGAAGAACGCCCCGAGTCCGACCACGATGGTGACGGAGCCGAACCACTCGTGCACGCCGAGGCGGTAGTGGAACCATGTCCCGAGGATGAGCATCAGAAAGAGCAGCTCGGTGGTGAGGACTGGCTGGACCACGCTGAGCTGTCCGAACCGGAGGGCCATCACCTGCAGGGCGAAGACGACCAGCATCAGCGCGAAGCCGACCAGCCAGATGCCCCGGTGGATGGCATGACTGATCAGGCTGAGCCGCAGGGTCGTCGAGCTCGGTGCCGACTCCACGCCGATGCGCTGGAGGACGGAGGTGAGAGCGTTGACGAAGGCGGCGGTCAACGCCAGGACATAGGACACCGTCCCTTTGTAGCCCGATTCCGCCGTCCTGGTGGGGCGGTGGTGGGGGAGATGAGTACCATCGGCTGGTCAGGGCGAGGTCGAGGCGGGAGAGGAGAGAAGGCGATGGTCGACGACGCGGAACCCGGACAAGGCCTGGCCGGCGGCGGCCCGTCCGCTGGGACCGGGCTCGCCCACCGCCTCTCCCGGGTATGGGAGAGCCCGAGGGGTCGACGCACCCTGGTGTTCTCGGCCGGCCTGGTCCTCGCCGTCGTGGTCCTCACCGTCGTGGTGGCGCTGTTCTCGTCGCTGGCCGGCGAGAGCCAGTCCTACCGGGACGGCTACTCGGCGGGCGGGAGCACCTACACGACCTCTGGCGCCACGAGGATGGGCGCCGAGCAGGCCTGCGAGCAGGAAGAGACCGCGGGAGCGGGGGTTGGCCGCCCCGCACATGACAGTCCGGCCCAGTGGGTACAGGGGTGTGTCGCCGGCTTCGACGCTGCCGAGTCCAACAACTAGCCGGCCGGGCCCGCCCCGGTGTCCGCCGCCCACTCGAGCCAGGCCAGGTAGCCGCCGGCCAGGTCGGCGACGTTCCGGTAGCCAAGCTGGCGCAGCGAGTCGGCGGCCAGGGACGATGCGTAGCCCTGGGAGCACACCACCACCACCGTACGGTCGTGGTCGGTGACCTCGGGGATCCGATGGTCGCCCGACGGGTCGAGCCGCCACTCGAGCACGTTGCGCTCGATGACGACGGCTCCCGCCAGCTCCCCTTCGTCGGCACGTTGCGCCGCCGGGCGGATGTCGATGATCAACCCGCCGGCTTCGGCCACACCCTGCAGCTCGTCCGGTTCCACCCGACCGATCCGCTGACGGGCCTGTGCGAGCAGGTCGTCGGGCGACTGGCTCACGAAGGGTCGTGGGCGCGGGTGACGTCGAACGGCCCGACCGGGTCCACCCACACGGTGTCCACGGCGTCGAGCCGTCCGCTGTCGAGCAGCCGGTAGTAGGTCATGGTCTCGAGCTTCGGACCGTAGACGTGGACGCTGACGGCGTCCTCGGTACCGTCGTTGACGATGTCGTGGACGTAGTGGGGGCCGAACACCCGGTGCTCGCCGGCTTCGATCTGGCGAGCGCTGACGAGGGCCACCCCACGGTCGGTGGGCCTGATGGTGGTCTCGGTCAACGAGCCCTTGGCCACCACCACGGCACCGTTCGACTCGCCGTGATCGTGGAGCTGGATCTTCCCCCCAGGAGGCCAACCGATGGCCCACGCCTCGAAAAGGTCGGTAGCAGCCACCAGGATCCACGACCGCTCGGCCAGCCCGTGCAGCTCGGGCAGGTCGGCGGCGGAGGCGGCGAAGCCCTCGGCGATGGCAAGGAGGTCGACATGCCGGCGGGCTCGCGGGGCAGGTCCCGCGCCCACCGGCTCGCCGGGACCGACGTCACGCCCTTCAGGGAGCCGGTGCGACGGCGCATCCTCCGGAGAGGGCGTCCGATCGAGGCGAACGAGGGCCACGCACCTACTGTAGGGCGGAATACCTTACTAATCAAGTCGGCTTTACGGAATTTAGGCCCGAAACGTCCCGGACCCGGAGCGACGGGGCTATCGCCGCGGAGACCCGACCGACGACCCGACGCCCTCGAGATCGTCGTCGAGCGAGCCCTGTCCTGCAGGCATGTGGAGCCCGAGCGAGTAGCCGTCCAGAAAGACGTCGGCCTCGGCGCGCCTCGGGTAGCGGTTCTCGAGTGCCTTGAAGCGGGCGTTGTGGCTCGGCTCGACCAGGTGGGCCAGCTCGTGGACGATGACGGCGTCGAGCACCCAGGCGGGCGCCACCCGCAACCGCTCGGAGATCCGGATCTCCCGGGTCAGCAGGGTGCACGACCCCCAACGCTTCAGCTGGGTGGTGGACCATCGGATCGACGAGGCCCGGATCCCGTCGAGATGACGGTCGCCCAGGGCGACGGCCCGCTCCTCGAGGAGGCTGTCAGAGGCGTGGAGGAGCGGACGGTGCCGGGCCAGTCGGCCGGCCAGGTGGTCGACCATGATGTCGCGGTCGACGCCTCGAAGGTGGGGCGGGACCACCACGATGATGCGATCGCCCTCCCAGTGGGCGCCGGCCGTCTTCTTCCGGCGGCTGCTGACGCGGATCTCCACGTCGGGACGGAACAGGGTGGGGGGTTCTGAGGTGTAGGTCATGGGGCGGAAGGTACGTCGGGGGTGTGACGGCAGGACCGGTGCCGACCACTCTGTCAGATACCGCCGCCCGGTGGACGGAGCCCGGTCGCCGGCGGCGGGCTGCGGCCCGGGACGGAGGCGGGCGCCTTCCGTCGGTCCGGGCATCACCGGGCCCGAATGGGAGGCTGCGGTCGCCGACGGTACGCTGAACGGGTGCGTCGATACCTCACGCCTCGCTGCATCGGGATGCACATCACGCTGCTGGTGCTGCTCCCGACCTTCGCCTGGTTGACCTGGTGGCAGCTGGGTCGGGCGCTCGGTGGCAACACCCTCAGCTGGGCGTATACCTTCGAATGGCCGCTGTTCGCCGGGTACGCCTGCTACGTGTGGTGGCAGCTGATCCACGACGCGCCGACCGCCTTCCAGCGGGTCCGTTCCCGGTCGGGTGACGAGCCCCGGGGCTTGCAGGACGAGGTGGGCTGGGCGTTGAACGACAAGCACGACGTGCGGGCCAAGCGGCTCGAACGCATCGGCATGGAGAACGCCGCAACCGCGCCGGTCGGTGCCGTCTCGGGTGCCGACGCCTTCCCGCCGGCGGGCCCGGGCGCGGCGACCCCGGGCGCCACCTGCCCGGTCGACGGTGAGGACCTCGACGACGAGGACCCCGAGTTGGCCGAGTACAACCGGTACCTGGCCGAGCTCAACGCCGGACCCGATCCGAGGAAGTGGTGAGCCCCGTCGCCGGCACCAACGACCACCCCGGACCGGCAGCCCGCCCGACCGGGTCCAAGGACCGGATGCACGGGGCGCTCCTGCGGTACCGGGTGATGACCTACATCGTCGGGTCGGCGCTGATCGTGTTGGTGTTCGTGGGGGTGCCGCTGCAGCTCTGGGCACACTTCGACCTGGTGGCGAAGGTGGAGGGGACCATCCACGGCTACCTCTACTTGGTCTACCTGTTCGCGGCGGCCGACCTGGCACGGCGGGCCCACTGGCGGCTGGGCCGCATGCTGGCCGTGGTGCTGTCCGGCTTCGTGCCCGGCCTGGCCTTCGTCGTCGAACACCGGGTCGTCAAACAGATGAAGGCCGAATGGGCCGAGCAGGCCTCGGAAGGGGCGCGGGATCCTTCCGACCGCGACGCCCGACCGCTGGTACAGCCGGTCGGGGAGTCCGGCGCGGCATCCAAGTCCCGGCAGGACTAGCAGGCCGACCGGAGCCCCCGGCGGCGTCCGGCGGACGCTCGCAGCCTGGCAGGATGCCAGCCGGTGGTGTAGACAGCCGCATGGCCAGTCCAGCGGAGCCGGGGAGGAGCCGTCGACCGTCGTCCCGGCGGGCGTCCCGGCTAGTGGTGCCGGCGGTGGCGCTGATCGCCGCCGCCTGCTCGAGCTCGTCGGCATCGGCGCCCACCAAGGCCAGCTTCGACAAGCAGGCCAATGCCATCTGTCGGACGTACAACGCCAAGCTCAGTGCCATGAGCACGGCGGTCTCCAACGCCAGCAGCGTCAGCCAGGTGGAGTCCGGCATGGAAGCGGCGATCACCGACGCCTCCCAGATGTCGGCCAGGCTGAAGGCGCTGCCCGAGCCGGCCGGGGAGAGGGCCACCCTCGACCAGGCCTTCGCCGCCCAGGATGCGCAGCTCCAGCGGATCAAGGGGCTGTTCGACGCCGTCGAGCAGAACGACAACGCCAAGGTCGAGTCGGGCGAGACTGCCCTCAACGCCGCCACCGGACCGTTGGACAAGCAGTTCGACGCCCTCGGGCTCGGGTCCTGCGGTGGCGCCTCCTGACCGGCTGGCGGTCTAGCGGGCCCCCCGCAGCAGCGCCCCCGGCCGTGCCCCGGTGTCCTTGCCGTCGGCGAAGGTGGTCACCCCCGACTTGATGGTCTCGACGTAGCCGGTGGCGCCCTGGACCAGACGGCGGCCACCGGCGGGCAGGTCGGCCACCACCGTCGGGTTGCCCAGTTCCAGATGGTCGTAGTCGATGACGTTGATGTCGGCGACGGCCCCCACCTCCAGCGTGCCCCGGTCGGTGAGGCCGTAGAGGCGGGCGGTGTCGTGGGACTGCTTCTTCACCATCCACTCGAGGGGGAGCAGCTCGCCCCGGGTCCGGTCACGGGTCCAGTGGGTCAGCATGAAGGTCGGCTGGGAGGCGTCGCAGATGACCCCGCAGTGCGCCCCCCCGTCCGCCAAGCCGGCGGCGGCCCGGGGATGGAGGAGCATATGGCGGGCGGGCTCGAGGTCCCCGTTGCTGTAGTTGAGGATCGGCACGTAGAGGAGGCCCCGACCGTCGTCGTCGAGCATGGCGTCGTAGGCCACCTCGAGGGGGGTCCGCCCGGTGGCGGCGGCGATCCCGGCCAGCGACCGCTCCGGACCGGGCTCGTACTCCGGGGGGCTGCCCAGCCTGAAGGTGGTCCGGTAGGCCTGGTCCATCCGGCCCGCCGACTCCTGGTCGGCGGGGGTCCACGACTCGATGGAGCGTCGGACCTCGGGGGTGCGCAGCGCCTCCACCAGCTCGTCCGGGGAGAGCCCCTTCGCCTTCAGCGCCTGGTACTCGGGGACCAGGTCGAACAGGCTGTAGGTGGTGAAGTGGCCGGACAGCAGCCCGGTGGCCCGGCCCGCCACCTGCGGCCACAGGTCGGCGCCCTCCGCCACTGCCGCCGAGGCCTCGTCCATCACCTCGCGCCATAGATCGGGGGCGGCATCGACCTGCAACAGGGCGAAGGTGACCGGACGGTGGATGGCGGCCGACAGGCGACGCATCCAGTCCACCTCCTTCTTGGGGGCAACGATGTCCTCGCCGGCGGTCCCGGCCGGGGCCAGCTCGAAGACGCCCGTCCCCAGCTCGCCAAGGGCGGCGCCGATGCCGAACAGCTCGTCCTCGGCGGCGAACGTCCCCGGCACCGGCTCGCCGTCGATGGCAACGTGGGCGAGGGTCCGTGAGGTGGAGAAGCCGAGGGCTCCGGCGGTGATGGCCTCCTTCACCACCTGCTTCATCGCCTCGATGTCGGCGGGGGTGGCCGGCTCGTTCCTGGCCCCCCGGTCGCCCATCACGTAGGAGCGAACAGCACCGTGGGCGATCTGAGTCGCGATGTCCATGGTCCAGTGGCGCCGGCCGAGGGTGTCGAGGTACTCGGGGAACGACTCCCAGCCCCACTCCATGCCCTCGGCCAGGGCGGTGCCCGGGATGTCCTCGACCCCTTCCATCAGCCCGATCAGCCACTCGTGGCGATCGGGGCGGGCCGGGGCGAACCCGACACCGCAGTTGCCGGTGACGATGGTGGTCACCCCGTGCCAACTGCTGGGGGCCAGCACGTCGTCCCAGGTCGCCTGGCCGTCGTAATGGGTGTGGATGTCCACCCATCCGGGTGTGACCAACAGCCCCTCGGCGTCGATCGACCGCTCGGCGTCCACGACCGGGAGCTCGCCCACGCCGGTGATGATGCCGCCGTCCACGGCGACGTCGGCGGTACGGGCCGGCGCCCCGGTGCCGTCCACGACGCTCCCTCCCCGGATCACGAGGTCGTGCATGTCTGATCCCCCCCAGCTGGTTCCTGAGGATGGTGGCATGGGCGCACAGTGCAAATCAAGAGTTGCATTATGCACCCACTTTCCTCACACTGGGAGCATGGCTCGCCCATCTCCCCAGACCGACCGGGTGGTGGCGCTGATCGAGCTCCTGTCGTCGGAAGGCGCTCCATCGCTCACGCTGGCCGAGGTCACCCGCCGGCTCGGGGTCAACAAGTCGACCTGCCACTCGATGCTGACCGCCCTCCAGGCCGTCGGATGGCTGGTGCGTGACGCCTCCACCCGCGCCTACCGGCTGGGGCCGGCGCTCATCGCCGTGGGACACCACGCGGCCTCCGGGTTCCCAGCGGTCGAGCTGGCCCGGCCGGTGATGGTCGAGTTCGCCCGTCGCCACGGCTGTCACTGCGTGGCCCTGAGCATCGCCGGCGACCGTGCCACCGTCGTCGACCAGGTCAGGGACCTGCGCTCGCCTTCCTCGGAACTGCCGATGGGGGAGATCGCCCTCCGGCCCCCGTTGGGGACCATCATCTACGCCTGGGAGGACGGGGAGACCGTCCGCCGGTGGCTCGAGGCCGAGGCACCGGCCGCCCGCCGGCATCACCTGGCCGTGCTGGAGCTGACCCGCCGGCGCCGGTTTGCGGTGGAGCTGGCCACGCCGCCCGAGACGAGGCTCCGGAACCTCGTGGCCCAGCTGCGCGAGGGGCTGGTCAGGGAGGTGTCGGCCGCGCCGGCCAGCCCCGCCCCGGCCCTGTCGGGGACGTCCATCGAGGACATGGTCGACCGGCTGGCCGGGGAGCTGGCCCAGATCGAGACCTTCAGCGACTTCCTGCCTCTCACCCTGGAGCCTGCCGGCGAGTACCTGGTGAGCTCGCTCAGCGTCCCGGTCTTCGACTACGCCGGACGAGTCGTCCTGTCCCTCAGCCTGCTGGGCTTCCCGACCATGGTGACGGGATCCGACATCGAGCGGATCGGGTGCGAGCTCGCCGACGCCACCGCCGGGGTGACGCGCGCCATCGGGGGTCGCACGCCGCCGCCGTCACCGCCCCCCTGGGCACCCCCGGACGACCGGTACCCGGACGGAGTCCTGCTCCGGACCAACGGGAACCGGTAGGACCGGTACCGGTCGACCATGAGCGCCACCCCACGATCGTCCTCCGGCACCGACCGGCGAGGCAGCACCGGGGCGGCGCAGATCCCGGCCAGCCAGTCGGCCCAGGTCCCGGCCAGCCAGTCGGCCCGAGCACCGGAGCCGGCCGCCGAGCCGCTGGGGGAGTACCGGCGCAAGCGCGACGCCTCCCGCACGCCCGAGCCGGTCCCGGGGACCCGGCGCACCACGGCCCCGCGGAGACGCCGGGCGACAAGGGGCAAGGAGGCCTTGCCGATCTTCGTCATCCAGGAGCACCACGCCTCGTCCCTCCACTGGGACCTCCGTCTCGAGCACGACGGCGTTCTGGTGTCGTGGGCCCTGCCGAAGGGGCTGCCGGTCGACCCCGGGCGCGACCACCTGGCGGTGCGCACCGAGGACCACCCCATGGAGTACGCCACCTTCCAGGGGGAGATTCCGGCCGGCGAGTACGGCGGGGGGACGGTGACCGTCTGGGACCACGGGCGGTTCACCCTCGACGAATGGACCGACCGCCAGGTGTCGGTCACCTTCGAGGGCGAGCGGACCTCGGGGCGCTTCGTGCTCTTCCGGACCGGGGGCGACCGGTGGATGATCCACCGCAAGGACCCGCCACCCGAGGGGTGGCACCCGATGCCAGCGCGGTTCTCGCCGATGCTGGCCACTCCAGGGCCGCTGCCCGACGGCCCGGAGTGGGCGTACGAGTTCAAGTGGGACGGGATCCGCGCCGGGGTGGCAGTGGAGGGCGGACGGGTGAGCATCCGGTCGCGGGGCGGCGGTGACCTGACCACCTCGTTCCCGGAGCTTCGCGGGCTCGGTGAGGCGCTCGGGAGCACCGCGGTGCTGTTCGATGGGGAGCTGGTGGTCCTCGACACGGACGGGAGGCCGGACTTCGGACTGATCCAGCAACGGTTGCGGGTCGACGATCCCCGCAGGGCGGGCCGCCTGGCCAAGCGGTGGCCGGCCGACCTGGTCATCTTCGACCTCCTGTACATCGACGGCGAGCCGCTGGTGGACCTCCCCTACCGGGAGCGCCGTCGGCGGCTCGAGTCGCTCGGGCCCCAGGGTCCGCACTGGGCGGTGGCGCCGTCGTTCACCGACGTCACCGGTGACGAGGTGATGCGGGCGGCCCGCCGGGCCGGGATCGAGGGGGTCGTGTCCAAGCGGCTCGACAGCCGCTACCGGCCGGGTGGGAGGGGCAGTGAGTGGGTCAAGACGAAGCTGGTGCGCAGCCAGGAAGTCCTGATCGGCGGGTTCACCGCCGGTCACGGCTCCCGTCGCGACACGTTCGGGGCGCTGCTGCTGGGCGTGCCGGGCGGTGACGGGCTGGAGTACGTGGGCCGGGTCGGGACCGGGTTCACGCGGGCCGACCGGGAGGAGCTGGTCAGGCTGCTCCGCCCCTTGGTGCGCAAGACCAGCCCCTTCGCCGCCAGCGTCCCGACCGATCCCGGGGTGGTCTGGACCAGGCCGTCGCTGGTGGCCGAGGTCCAGTTCAGCGATTGGACCGGGGACGGGCACCTGCGCCACCCGAGCTGGCGCGGTCTGCGTCGCGACAAGTCCCCGGACGAGGTCGTGCGTGAGTAGGGCGGACCAGGTCGAAACGGAGGTGGACGGCAGGCGGCTGACGCTCGGCCACCTCGACAGGGTGCTCTTTCCGGAGACGGGCTTCACCAAGGGGCAGCTGATCGACTACTACGCCCGGATCGCGCCGGTGCTGCTCCGACACCTCGGCGACCGCCCGGTCACCCTGCGTCGGTTTCCAGACGGGGTCGACGGGCAGTCGTTCTTCCAGAAGCACGTGCCGTCGCACGCCCCCGAGTGGGTGCGGACGGTGACGGTGCCCTCGTCGGCTGGGGGGCACGCCGTCGTGAAGTACGCCGTGCTGTCCGACCCGGCGTCGGTGGTGTGGGCGGCCAACCTGGCCAGCATCGAGTTCCACGTCCCGCTGTGGCACATCGGGGGGCATCGGACGCTGCCGGCCCCACCCGACCACATGGTGTTCGACCTCGACCCTGGTCCGGGGGCCGGCATGGTGGAGTGCTGCCGGGTGGCGGCCTGGATCGCCGGGGGCATCTGGGCCGAGGGACTCGACGCCTACCCCAAGACGAGCGGGTCCAAGGGGCTCCAGCTCTACGTGCCCCTGACCGGTCGGCCCACCTGGGCGTGGGTCCACACCCGGGCCCACGACCTGGCCAGCCGGCTGGAACGCCACCACCCCGAGCTGGTGGTGTCGTCGATGCGCAAGGCGGAGCGGAAAGGGAAGGTGCTGATCGACTGGAGCCAGAACGTCGCCACCAAGACGACGGTGGCCGCCTACTCGGTGCGGGCCCGGCCCGAGCCGACCGTCTCCACCCCGGTCACCTGGGACGAAGTGCACACCTGCGCCGACCGCGGCGACCCGTCCGACCTCCGCTTCGCCACCGACCAGGTGCTGGCCCGGGTCGAGGAGCTGGGCGACCTGTTCGACCCCGTCGCCTGCGTCGCTTGACCTCGCCGGTTCACGACGCCCGGCGACGCCTCCGCGACGGTGCCTTCGACTCCGTGGCTGCCTCCGCCGGCTTCGCCCCGATCGGTGCCTTCATGGCCGTTCGCCCCCGCGTCGATGCACCCGGGCGTCCGGGCGACGTCCGGCCACCGCCCCGCCGCCGACCACGGGTCCGGTCGATGCTCTGCTCCAGTGCCGCCATCAGGTCGATGACCGGTGCCGGCGGCCGCTCGTGGCTCGGGACCACCTCCTCCCCCTGCTGCTTGCGGACGAGGAGAGCCTCGACGTCCTCGACGTAGGTGTCGTGGTAGGCGTCGGGCCGCCACCGGGCCGACAGCGCGTCGACCAGCTCCTCCGCCATCTGCAGCTCTCGCTGGGTGGTCCTGGCGCCGTCCAGCGAGTCGCCCACCACGGCGGCAGGGTCGCGGATCTCGTCGGCGAAGAACATCGTCTCCAGTACCAGCAGTCCACGATCGGCCCGGAGGGCGCACAGATGCTCCTTGTTCCGCATCACGAACTGGGAGATGCCGACCTTCCCCCGCTTCTTGATGGCGGCCAGCAGCAGCTTGTACGGCTTGGCCGCCGCTTCGCCCCTCGGGGCCAGGTAGTAGGTGGAGCGGAAGTGGATCGGGTCGATGTCGGCCAGGTCCACGAAGTCGGAGATCTCGATGGTGGACGACCGCACGGGGGCGGCGGCGTCGAGCTCCTCGGGGGTCACCAGCACCGT
This sequence comes from Acidimicrobiales bacterium, assembly GCA_052143315.1. GTDB lineage: Bacteria > Actinomycetota > Acidimicrobiia > Acidimicrobiales > RAAP-2 > DASZIT01. The sequence goes on from JBKQTE010000038.1 coordinate 23,500, forward strand.
CTCCCCGTCGCCCAGGTCGAAGCCCTTGACGATGTCGTCGAAGGGCACCTCGTGGCCGGTGCGCTCGTTGATCCGTGCGTAGTGGATCCGGTCGGACGTCCCGGACTCGAACTGGTGGAAGTGGACGGTGTGATCCTCGGTGGCCGGATAGAGCCCGACCGGGATGGAGACCAGCCCGAAGCTGATCGAGCCGGTCCAGAGGGCGTGAGGCATGCCGGTCCTTTCGAAGGGGTGGCGGGCAGGTGCTCTCCGAGTATCCACCGCCGTCGGCTGAGTCGCCACCGACTACCGGTCGGAGCGCGCCGGCGCCGGAGTGAACGGCCAGTCGGAGCCGCCGAGCACGCCGCCCAGCGACAGGGAGAGGGTGAAGAGGGCTGCGGCCCGGGTCGGGTCGGGCGGCCCGTGGACCAGAAGCACGAAGCCGATCACCAGGACGTTGATTGTCACCACCGCCACCATCGACCAGCCCGCCGACCGCCGGTCGATGAAGCAGGCGGCGAGGAGCACCAAGCCCGACCAGAAGTAGACCGTCTGGTAGGTGAGGTGCCCTGGCTCGCTCGACAGGAACAGGAGCACCAGTACCTCGCCGAAGACCAGCCGCTCGAGCTGCGTGGTCCGGAGCCGGAACGGCGGCCGGTCCACCGGCACCCCCCACCCCTCGATGACGTCGGCCAGCTCGGAAAGCGGCCGTCCGATCAGGAGGTGGGGGAGCTTCAGTTTGGACACGCGCAGGCGGGTCTTGGACAGCCGGACCTTCCGGCCAGGTCGGGGCATGCGCATCCCGCCGCCCTCCCGGAGGATCAGGTCCAGCTGCTGTCCCTTGTGACGGAACGTCGCCGAGGTCAGGTCGGCCCAGGGGACGAAGATCCGCACGACGGGGAACCGGATCCCATGGTTGTCGATGGCCACCGCCGGTGTCCGGGTTCGCCGGAACCACCAGCAGATGCCGACGATGAGGGCGGTCCACACCAGGTAGAGGGCGCCCCCCACGTAGTGGCCGGCCGGGCTCCGCCCCGGCTCGGACACCGACACCACGCAGGCGGCGAGGGCGGCAGGGACGCTGAGCAGCAGCCACCGGAGCCGGGTCCGCACCGGCACGACGGTCCAACCGGTGCCCTCGAACATGGCGGCCACTGTAAGCCAGCCACGGCCGCCACGGCCGGGGTCAGGTGTCCGGGCGGTCCAGCGGGATGGAGCCGGTGACCTGGGCCTTGGCGTCGAGCTCAGGCCGGTCGACCGAGGTCACGGCCCACGGTGCCGTCGTGGGGTCAGTCGGAGCCGAACTCCCCGTGCCGCCCGACCCCGGAGGTGAAGCGGGCCGCCCCCTCGAGGGTCTCGCCGCTGGCGATGGTGGCGAGCCCGTGCCTCACCTCGTTGACCAGCGCCTGCGGCTCGCCGAGGTCCCACTGCTCGATGGCCGACAGCCGGTCGTGGCGGAGGCAGATCTGGGGGAAGCCGGCGATCTGCCGGGCCAGCTCGAGGGCGCCGTCGAGGGCACCGCCGGGCTCGGTCGTCCGGTTGACCAGCCCCATGGCCAGTGCCTCGTCGCCGTCGACACCCCGCCCGGTGAGGATGAGGTCCATGGCACGGCTGTGCCCGATGAGGCGGGGGAGCCGGACGGTGCCCAGGTCGACCAGGGGCACGCCGAACCGGCGGCAGTAGACGCCCAGGGTGGCCCGGCGGGAGGCCACCCGGAGATCGCACCAGAGTGCCAGCTCCAGCCCCCCGGCCACCGCGAACCCCTCGATGGCGGCGATGACAGGCTTGGTCAGCCGCAGCCGGCTGACCCCCATCGGACCGTCGCCGTGCTCGGTCACCCGGTTGCCCCGCCCCTCGGACAGCCCCTTCAGGTCGGCGCCGGCGCAGAAGGTGCCCGCGGCGCCGGTCAGGATGGCCACCGACACGGACGGGTCTGCGTCGAAGGCGCGGAACGCCTCGGCCAGCACCGCTCCGGTCGGGCGGTCGACGGCGTTCCGTCGTTCCGGACGGTCGATGGTGACCACCCGGACGGCCTCGTGGTCGTCGATGCTCACCTGGTCGTGGTCGGTAGGCATCGGTCGTCCCTCCCTGTCGGTGCCTCGTGATCGTACAAGGGCAGAGGCGACCCGGCCCACCCGGTAGCCTGGCGGCGAGGCGGCGCCCGGTCGCCGCTGCCAGGTCGGGATGGGCCCGGTTCACGCTACTGAAGGGGCCGCTGTCTTGCGGATCGGTGGGGCCAGAACACGCAATCGGGGTGCCGCCGCCGAGCAGGACACGACTGCGGCCGCCACGAGCCCGTCCCCTCCGGAGCCGGCACCCGTCAAAGGAGACGAGCCCGGACTCCGCCGGCGCCTGGCGGGTACGGTCGACGAACCCGCCGACAACGGGGTCGTGCGCCTTGGCCAGGTGCGGGTCCGGGGATGGAGCAGCTGGGACGGTCGCCCGGCGTTGGCGGTCGCCGTCTATGTCGACGGCCTCCTGGGCGCCGTCACCCGGGTCGGCAACGAAGCGCGCCAGGACGTGGCGGCGGCCCTGGACAGCCCGGACCTTGTCGACGCCGGCTGGACGACGCTGGTCGAGCTGGGTGGACCTGACACCGCCACGCTGGAGGTGTTCGTGTGGGGCGACGATGTGTCCGCCCCGGTCGCCCTCGACCCGATCGCGGTGGAGATCGGGGACCTCGGTCCGGAGCCCGGTGCGTCGGAGCCGACGTCGTCTGGAGGGTTCGTCGGGTCGATTGACGCGCCGGCGGAGGGCGAGTGGGTGGAGAACGGCTACCTGCTCGTCACCGGGTGGGTGCTCCATCCGGACCGGCCCATACGCCGGGTGGACGTGTTGGCCAACGGCCGGTACGTCGGTTGTGCCCGGTTGGGTGTCGAGCCGTCGCCAGGGGTCGGGCGGGCTCACCCCGAGGGCCGGGTGGCACGGTTCGAGCACCAGCTCGATCTTCGGGGAGTGGCTGGAGGACACGCACAGGTCAAGATCCAGATCGTGGCCCAGACGGAGGACGGCCGACCCGCCACCGTGCTCCGCCGCACCGTGCTGGTGGCGTCCCCGATCGCCACGGCCGTGCGCCGGGACACGGTCGATCAGCCGTCCTCGGTGGAGTCACGGCTGGCTGCGCTGGAGAGCGCGGCGGAGGGCCAGGCCGCCTCGATCGTCGACCTGCAGGAGGCTGTGGCCGGCACGGTGGCTCCCTCGGTTCTGGTGTCGCCTCCGTGGCCGCCGGCGGCGTCACCGACGGAAGAGGAGGTCCTCCACCTGCAGAGGATGATCCCGACGGTGATGGCATGGATCGCCGACGGCGTCGAGGTTCCGGAAGAGCTGACGGTGTCGGTGACCATCGCCACCAAGGGGCGCCCCGAGCTCTTGCGCCGGGCCGTCGACTCGGTGCTCGACCAGAGCTACGGGCGCTTCGAGCTGGTGGTGGTCGACGACTCCGACGGCGACGAGACCCGGCAATTGCTCGACGGTATCGACGACCCGCGCCTCCGGGTGATCCGGGCGGGGGGTCGGAGCGGCGCTTCGGCGGCGTTCAACCGGGGGCTCGAGGCGGTCACCGGGGACGTGGTGGCCTTCCTCGACGACGACAACCGGATGCACCGGCACTGGCTGCGGAGCGTGGTGTGGGCCTTCACGACGTTTCCAGAGGTCGCGGCGCTCTACGGTGCGCGGATCAAGGAGAACGACGAGAGCGGTGGGCGGCTCCCGTCCCAACGACTGCCGGTACTCGAATTTGCCCCGTTCGACCGGGCCACCTACGAACGTCGAAACTACGTCGACCGGAACGCTATTGCTTTCCGCTCCAGCCTCGCCGACATCCAGCACGACGAGGCGCTCGAGGTGGCCGTCGACTGGGACCACGCGCTCCGATTGTTCCACCGGGCCCCGCCGCTCGCCCTGCCGGTCATTGCCTGCTTCTACCGGACGGAGCTCGGAGACCGGATAAGCGGGCTCGAGTCGAGCGATAAGGAGGTGCGGCGGATCCGGTCCAGGGCCCACGGCTCCAGGCCCTTGCGGGTGCTGGTCAACACGGGCAGCGCTCCGGGTCCGTTGGAGCCCACCATCGGTGAGGACATCCAGCGGCTCCGAGATGCCGGCGTGGTGGTGACGGTGCAGGCGGCCGATTCGATGTCGGATGCAGGGTCGGCGCTGTCCGCCGACACCATCCGTGCCGAAGGGATCGAACCTCCGGATCTGGTGCTCGTGCACGGCACCGTCCGTGCCGGGGCACTGTTCCGGTTGGTGGAGCGGTGGGATGTCCCATTCGCCTGTCGTCTGCTCCCGGACCACGAGGACGGCGAGCGGTCGGCGGTGGTGGCATCCCACCGGCTCTGCATCGGGGTGTTCGACGATTCTCGGGCTCCGGGCTTCCACGAGGTCCTGAAAGACAGCCTGGCCGAGTGGAAGTTCCGGCGGGCGTAGTTCCCCCTGGGGAGGGTGCGGGATCTCGGGCCGGAGCACGCGGCGCCTACGATGAAGCTTCACCCGGAAGCCGGTGGCCGATCATGTGGACGGCGGCCGCCCATTTCGGTCGGGCCCACGTAGCTCAGGGGATAGAGCGTCGGTTTCCTAAACCGTGCGTCGCAGGTTCGAATCCTGCCGTGGGCGCTGGGGAAACGCACTTTCAGAGTTGCGTTGTCCCTACAAAATCCCTACTATTTATTGCCGTGGCCGGGACGATGCGGGAAAAGGCACCAGGGCGGTGGGAGCTGCGGGCGTTCGTCGGGCGGGACTCGGTCACCGGCAAGCCGAAGCAGATCAGCCGGGTGTACACGGCTCCCCGGCGCGAGCCCGGCGCCGGCAAGCGCGAGGCGGCCAAACAGCTCGCCGCACTCGTGGCCGAAGTCGAGAAGGGAACGCAGGGCAAGAACACCGGGGGCAGCGCGACCGTCGGCGCGCTGCTCGACGAGTACATCGCCCACATCGAGCGGATGGGCCGGGCACCCACGACGTTGTACGGGTACCGGCGAATCGTCGCTAAGCGGATCGGCCCCGCACTCGGATCGAAGCGGCTCGACAAGCTGACGGCCCACGATCTCGACCGGTTCTACGCCGATCAGCTCGCCACCGGGCTCGGCGACCGGTCGGTGCACCACATCCACCGCCAGATCAGTGCCGCGCTCCGCCAGGGCCGCAAGTGGGGATGGGTGGCGACCAACGTCGCCGAAGACGCCACGCCGCCGAAGCTCCGGCGGGCGGAGATGAAGGTCCCGTCGCCGGCACAGGTCACGGCATTGATCACCGAGGCCGCTCGGCCGGAAACACGAGCGCCGGAGATGGCGGCCGTCATCACCATGCTGGCGCTGACCGGCATGCGCCGGGGGGAGCTGTGCGGGCTGCGGTGGTCCGACGTGGACTGGAAGGATTCCGCCATCAACGTCAACCAGGCGATCTGGCAGACACGGGAGGGCATGGGGGCGAAGGCCCCGAAGACCCACCAGGCGCGGCGCCTGGTGCTGGGGGAGAACGCCATGGCCGTCCTCTCCGACCGGCACGCCCGGGCGCGTGCCGACGCGGAGATGGCGAAGGTGAAGCTGCCCGACAGCGCGTACATCTTCAGCCCTGACGTCGACGGCGCCGGCCCGGTCCGTCCGGACTCGGTCTCGCAGGCGTACCGCCGGATCACCCGCCGGATGGAAGAACCTGCGTTGGCCAAGCTGCGGGAGGAGAAGCCCAAGGCGACCCGGGCCGACCTGGCGACGGCGGACCGGTGGGATTTCCGGCTGCACGACCTACGGCATTACACGGCGACCCAGCTGTTCGCAGCGGGGCTGAACCCGAAGACCGTCGCCGACCGACTCGGGCACGCCGACCCGTCGGTGACGCTGAGTGTCTACACGGCCAACACCGATGCGCAGGCGCAGGAGGCGGCCGACTCGCTGGAGGCCGGGCTGGTGCTGCCGCCGATGGGGCGCCGGTCGCTGGGTGGACAGTGAATCGGCGCGGTGATCAGGCTCGATGGACCTACACCGGTGGCCAATAGATCTCTCGGCATCCGGAATCGGATGGACGCCCCATAGCGGACGTTGAAGTCATCGACGGCGAGACATTCGATGGGCGGCCGTATGCATCCGCGTGGAACCCGCCCAGTCCTGCCGTCGACTGGGCTACCGTCTGCTCTCGGCAGGCATGAGCGGAAGGTGGGCGGACATGGTGGAAGAAGACGGCTGGGATGCGGCGAGGTTGATCCCTGTATCAGGGATCAAGGGATCAGACGAACAGGAACGTCGCGGCGTTTCCGCGCTCCTTGCCGTTCTCGAATCAGTTCGCGAGTTCAATCGCGCCATTCTCGGTCCACTTGGCGCTCCAGCCGGGAAGATCGAGTGTTTCATCGAAGTCCCCTTTGAACTTGGTGACAAGGAGGTCCGGCCGGACGGGTTGATCCGGACTACGCGAGGCAAGCAAACGTGGACGGCACTGGTGGAGGCCAAGACGGATCGGAACAATCTCAATCCATCGCAGATCGAGGCATACCTCGACGTGGCGAAGGAGCAAGGATTTCAAGCCGTCATTACCATCTCGAACGAGATAGCCACGGTGGCCGGCGAGCATCCTTGCAGCGTTGACAAGAAGAAGATCCACAAGGTCCAACTTCATCATTTTTCGTGGAGCCAGATCCATACCGAGGCCGTAATCGAACGGGTCAATCGTTCAGTCGCAGATCCCGATCAGGCATGGATTCTGGCTGAACTTATTCGATATCTCGAACACCCTCGCTCGGGCGCTGTCGACTTCGACGACATGGGCCCGTCGTGGGTTGCAATTCGCGACGGAGCCGGCAAGGGAACGTTGCGCACACCTGATACGAAGACCGTCGAAGTTGTAGAACGGTTCGGACAGCTCATTGCGTTTTCCGGTATGCGACTTTCACGGAAGCTCGGCGTGGAGGTTCGCCCTGCGTTGACCCGTGCCCAGTTCCGAGAGGGGACCAAGCGGTTGCAAATTGCAGCTGACGAGCTTGTCGAAAATGGGACGCTCAGGGGAAGTCTGAGAGTTCCGCACGCGATATCTCCAATCGATGTCGTCGCTGACTTACGTTCCGGTTGGGCTACGTGCTCAGTGTCGGTAGATGCTCCCGCGCAAGGCAAACCGACGACGAGAATCAATTGGCTCTTGCGACAGCTTGGTGAGGCTCCGGCGAGCCTGTTGATCGAAGCATTCCCAGTTTGGGCACGCAAGGGCATTGTGCAGCCGATTTCGGCAGTTCGTGCTTCACCACACGTATTGATCGATGACCCCAAGAAGGACCTCAAAGCATTTGAGTTGAGCCTTTCTATCCAATTCGGTACTAAGGGAGGTCAGGGTCAAGGATCATTTGTGAGGTCAGTCCTTGCGCTAATCGAGGACTTCTATGCCGGCGTCGTTCAGAATCTGAAGCCGTGGTCACCACCAGCACCTTCCGTTCGTGCTTCTTCGTCGGGGGAACAAGCGGCTGATGATGATGCAATCCAAGGTGAGCTTCCAGTGCGACCAGGCCGAAGCGACCGGGTCGTGAACCAGTCAGGCCTCCAGTCTGATGCGAGACCCGCTCTCGCTCCTGGGCCGTCACTGGAGTCGGGGGCGCCGCATCTCGGTGTCGATTCATCGGAGACGATGGTTAGCGGCTGACTCTCCGCATGTGCGAAACGTCAGCCTGCAGTGGGCGCTGGCTCCTGATGAATCTGCCACTACCGAGGAATGCCGACTCGTACATCCGTCATGACTGCTCGGAGGTGCTTGCCAGTCGCCCAGAGTTCAGAATCTTGGCCGCATTGTCGATGACGAGTGCATGGCCGACCGGTTACTGAAGTTGCGTTACCCGGCTACGTGTTCTGGGTGCCAAGCACCGATGGACCCAGGCACGCAGGGCTGGTGGAACTCGGAGACCCGCACGGCCTCCTGCACGGCGTGCCGCCCCGCTGCCACTGGACGATCGGCCGTTCCCTCGGCGGTGGGTGCCCCCACGCCCACCGAGGCCCTGCCGACTTTCCCGGCCATGAGCGCAGCCGGGGCTTCGGCCAAGCTCATGTATGAACGGAAGCACCAGCGTCGGGCTGCCCAGATCGACCAGAAATGGGGTCGGCTGTCGGGCGTAGTCAAGTTCCTCTCCGATGACCCCCAGTCGACCAAGGCATGGGCCAAAGGTTCGGAGGGGGAACGAAAGCTGGCCGATCACCTGCTCCGGACCGTTGGCGACCGAGCAGTGATGCTCCACGACCGCAGGATCCCCGGCAGCCGAGCGAACATCGATCACCTGATCGTTGCCGCTTCCGGAATCTGGATTGTGGACGCCAAGAGCTACAAGGGGAAGGTCGAGCAGCGAGATATCGGCGGGTGGCTCAAGACGGACAACCGTCTCTACGTGAACGGTCGGGACCAGACGAAACTCGTCGGTGGGCTCGCCAAACAGATCGATGCCGTGCTCGGAGCCATCGAAGATGCCGACGTCAGCATTCGGGCTGCGCTCTGTTTCGTCGATTCGGAGTGGGGCCTGTTCGCCAAGCCCTTCCGTCTGGGCGGCGTCCTCGTCACGTGGCCACGCAAGCTCTCGGAGATGATCGCCGAGCCAGGGCCGCTCGGTCGTAGCGAAGTCATGCAGCTTGCCGGACGTCTTGCGGCGTCGCTTCCGGCGGCGGCATGAGCGGTCGACCACCGGTAGGCAGAGACCTCTCAGTACCTGGAGTCGGATGAAAGTCCCGACGAGCGACCTTTAGGTCGAGGTCTCACAAACCGAACGGTCGTTCCATTTATGAGTTCAGTGGGTAGAGTGGACCCGTGGACTTCCTCCGACCTGTCGAGGCCGTGATCCCCGGTGCCCAAGGCAAGCTCCTGGCTGTCTTCGCCGAAACAACCGCTGGGCTCAATGTTCGCACGGCCTCCCGGCTCTCGGGTGTGAGCCTGGCCCAGACATCGCGGATCCTCCCGGAGTTGGCAACTCTGGGAGTTCTCGACCGGACCGAGGTTCCCCCGTCGATGATGTACCAACTGGTCGAGGAAAACGTGGCGTCACGTGCAGTTCGATTGCTGGCGCGGTCCCGCGACCACGTACTTGCAGAGCTGGGGGAATTGGCGACGTCGGTGGCGATACCGCCGGTCAGCATCATCGTCTTCGGATCGTTCGCCCGAGGCGAGGCGGGGCCGGACAGTGACGTCGATGTCGTCGCGGTCCGAGAACGTTATGTCGATGCCAATTCTGAGTGGTCCGAGGGAATGGACCAGTGGTGTCGAGCAGCACGACGACTTACCGGTAACGAGGTCGAAATGATGGAAGTCGACGAGCTTGACGTCGGTTCGCTCCTCCGGTCACGTCGCCCCGTCTGGCAGGACATTCACCGAGACGGCATCGTCGTCTTCGGGAAGTCCCTCGAAGAGCTGTAATCCGGCGGGCCGAAGGTACGCCGTCGCGTGAGGTCAGCTATTGCCTGATCACAGCCATGATCCGCTCGACGGGTCCCACGACCGTCCTCTGACGTCTCCCTCAATAGCCGGGTCAGCGAACCTGATCACGACGGCCACGACATCGGCGAACCGCTCTGGAAGCCGGTCCTCAAGCTGCTGCCTTCTTCTCCACACTGCCCACCGTGCCTGACCGATGTCGCCGTAGCTCTCCAGGACCTGCGTAAGGGTCACGAGCTCGACGTGCCTGTGCTCGGCGACTCGTTGGACGGAGCCCGTCAGTTCGGCTCCGTCCACGGGATGGTGACGGCTCAAGAGGAACACATCGGCGAAGTCCCGCCACCGCGTACTCACGGTACCGCGGGCGATGGCGGTGACGATCTTCTCGGCGTGAACCATCACCAACGGATAGCCGCGAACTACCACCTCACCGCCGAGGAGGCGGGGAAGGCGAACATTCTGTGGTGAGGGGTCAATTGGATCACCGACATTGACGTCCACATGGAAGTGTGGTCGGGCCGTCGCCAGCTGGGCTCCCATCGTCACCCGCACACCCGTGTACGCGTCCTCGTCGCGGATAATGACGGTAGTAGCGCCGTCCACGTCGAAGACGACGCCGTCATCGGCGGCCCGGCCGGCGATCGCGCAGATCGCGTGGCGGACGTTGTCAACGTCGTTGTCGAGCGCCTGGGCCTGAAGGTCGATATCCCGGGTTGGTCGGCGTTCGCCGAAGGCGGCCAAGAGAACCCCGCCCTTGAGGACGAACTGCTCGGCGAAGGGAGACTCGGCTAGACGGGTGAGAAAGGATTCCAGGACGTACAGCTGAAGCAATTCATCGACTGGGCGTCTGTCGGTGCGCGCCTTGCTCCGCAGATCGAGGTACGCCCTGCCTGCCGGAGTTGCTCGGGAGGGAGTAGTCACATCAAGACCTCGAGTGCACGGCGTAGCGCCGGCTCAGCATGCGGAAACTTGCCAGCGAGTTCGATCAGGTCGGCGGGGCTCCTGCCCGGACGCCCTAGCCAACGGCGCAGCGCCTCCCAGGCGATGTCGGAGCCTTCGAGGTGGCGGAGCCGGACGATGTCGACAAGCGACCTCTCGGCCGAATACAGCCCGATTGGTTGTCGGGCGCCGACGTCAACGGTTTGGCGTCCCAGGTCGAAGGTCCCGACCGCGAATTGGTGGAGACGGCTCGGCGCTCTGAGCACAGGGCGCGTGCTGCCGCGCGGAATGGCGATATCGATGGCTGCCGGGATGGTGTCGATCAAGCCGTGGCGAGCGAGGGCGGTCTCCAGACACATCGTCGCCCGGGGGACGCGCTCGGCGATCTCGATGAGGTCGAAATCGGCAGGGGGCGCGTCCGCCCATCGGTAGACGCCGCCGCCGAGCGCGGCGATGGCGCCGGTGTCACGAAGCCGGTACAGGTGCTTGTCCCCGACGCCAGCTCCCTTGGCCTCGCCGTAGGTGAAGGTGTCGCCCAGGAGCTCTCGGAGGCCGGTCTGGCGGACAGACGTCATGGGAGGAAATCATACTCATATATAGGTCACCTGAGTAGTAATTCCGCACTGATCTCCGCAACACCTTGGCGCACACCGCTCCAAGAAGGTTGTCGGCCAGGCCGGACCAGCTGTCGGAGGCGTGGCTCGAACGCACCTGAGTGTGGCAATGAAGCCCCCGCCACCATTGGAAGCGAGATTGAGGAAACTACCGTGTACCGCTGTCAACGGAACTAATATGTTATCGAGAAGTCCTGAGTGGAATGAGGTGGTCACATGCCACCCTCCAGCGCAAGCCGAACATCTAAATTTAGTGACAGTCCGCCCCCGGACCGGGAGGCGGACGTGCTGCGAGCGTCGATTGCCGTGCTGCGGGATCGCCTTCCGGCGCCGTGGACCATCGAAGAGGGTGAAGTCCAAGATCCCGCGCCGGACGTCGGTGTCGACGCTGAGCTTCGCCTCAGGGCTCCGGACGGCTCCGAAGCGGTCGTCCTCATTCGGGCCAAACGGCTGCTCAACACCCGCGATGTGCCGATGGCACTGGAGGGGTTGTATCGGGCGGCGGCGCGCCGGGGCGGTGACGAGGAGGTCGTGGTGCTCCTGGCATCGCGGTACTTGGCACCGGCGACCCGGGAGCGGATCGCAGGGGCCGGCGCCAGCTACATCGACGTCACCGGCAACGTGCTCGTCACGGTCGGGCGCCCTGCGCTGTTCCTGCGGGATCGCGGGACCGACCGCGACCCCTGGCGCGGACCCGGCCGGCCGCGAGACACGTTGCGGGGGCCGCCCGCGGCCCGTGTCGTCCGGTCTCTGATCGACTTCGCACCGCCCTACACGGTGCCCGAGATCTCCGAACGATCGGGCGCGTCGACCGGCGCCGCCTACCGTGTCGTCGAGTTCCTCGAAGGGCAAGGCCTCCTGACGCGAACGCGCTACGGGCCGATCAGCGCCGTCGAATGGCGACCGCTGATCGAACGCTGGAGCCAGGACTACGGCTTCGCCGAGTCCAATACCGTCCAGACGTTCCTCGATGCAAGGGGACTGGATGCCCTCACTGACCGGCTCGCGGGTCAACCGGACCTCGGCTACGTGGTCACGGGATCGCTGGCCGCCCGGCGCTTGGCTCCCTACGCCCCGGCCCGCTTGGCCATGCTGTATGTCCCAGACCTCGCCGCCGCGTCCGATGCGCTCGGGCTGCGACCCACCGAGTCCGGTGCCAATGTCGCACTTGCCACGGGGGGCTACGACGTCGTCTTCGATCGCACCGACATCGTCGACGGCATCCGGATGGCGGCTCCCAGCCAGGTCGCGGTGGACCTTCTTACCGGCCCGGGCCGCAACCCGTCCGAGGCCACCGCCCTGCTCGATTGGATGGCCGATCATGAGGTCCTCTGGCGACGCTGACCACCTTGGTGGGGGGCGATCAGATCCACTTGACGAACTGGCGGACTTTGCCGAGGACTGTAGGCACCCGTCCAGTGTGGCCCCCGGCCACGGACGACGATGCCACGCTCCGCCCCAACGGGATGCCGTACAGGGAAGAGGCCGTCACGACGCCACCTTCTCGGACGAGACGATCTCGTAGGGAATCCCGATCTGGTCGAGCAGCCTCGCCGTTGCAATCCGGTGGTGGGCGCCCGAACCGGCCGCTCGCGGCAAGGTGGGGATGAGGCCGGCGACGCAGTCGTCACGGATGGAGTGGTCGGAGCGCCCGAGCATCGGTGCGACCTGTGACGGTGAGCACACCAGCGGCAGTTCGATACCTCCGATGGCACGGACGACCAAGGAGGCCGTCACGATCCGCGGGCACGGTGTCGGAGGGGTGGTTGGTGGATCGTGGGGGGGCTCATGGCCGTCATGATGACGGTCGGGGTTCATCAAAACCCTCATCAAAACCCTCATCACTGGAAGAAATTCGAGAAATTGCTGTAGGCCGACGAAGTCCCTTGTCAAGACCTTGTCGGTCGCAGTGGCGTGAATAACCCCTGCTCAGAGGGTTCATCACTTTCATCATGAGGGTTTTCATGATGACGGGATCAGATCATCTGTCGTGAGTCTGTAATGGCCCCGAAGTGTTGAAGGGCGTGCCATCGCCGCAGCTCAGAGGGTTCATCACTCGAGATGTGAACCCCTCACAAACGCTTCTTGGCCTCGTCGACGCCGGGATGGTCGTGTTGGTGATCGACCAGGTGCTCTCGGTGATCCACGGCGCCGCCGCCGTTCGGCGCTCGGCGTGATCGACGTCGGTGCGGCGGACCCGTTCGCTAACCAGTTCAGGTCGGCGGTTGGTGTCACGCCGTCGCCGGCCGTCAAGGGCCGCTCCGGAATACGGCTCGACCCCGGAGGCCGCCGGCACGCCGGCACCCGGGTCGGCCTCTATGTCCTCGCTCGGCCTCCGGCCGTCCCGTGACTGCCGGCTCCGGCATGGAAGGGCGGCTCCCAGCGCTCGATGGTGGACCAGGTGGGGCAAGAAGCGCCCCACCTGCCATCGACCAGGGGATCGTGGAGAACGCGGACCGGCACAGCGGTGTCGTTGACGACGCCGCGGATGCGCAGTTCCTGGAGCGGTGGGTTGCCATCTCTGGACCGTCGGCTCGCACCGGGCGGCCCTGATTTCTTCATCGGAGGGCTCTGGCTGCTGTTCCGTATGACGCCGCAGCGACCCAGTTCTTTACATGAGCCAACGAACGAAATCCCATCCGGGCGCCTCGTGCGCCGCAGGCAGCACCAACCATCGGTCCGAAGGGTCCGAGAAGATCGGCGCGATGAACGCCCAGCCCAGAGGCTTCATCACTTGGACCATGAGACCAACCATGAGACCGGCCATGAGTGCGGGCCGGCGATCGCAGGTCCGACCGACCACATTGATCGTTGGGGCACCTGTTTCGGCATCGTCCCAGCCCAGGTGTCTCATGATTTCCATCATGAGCCCGGTGACGCGTGTCGGACAAGGTTCACAACTTCGGCCGACGTCCGGGCCGAACAGGGCACCTGTTTCGACATTGTCCCAGCCCAGAGGGTTCACAACTTCCGATTCGGGGGTTCATCAGTGTCCAACCTGTCCGTCAACGCCGTGCCGCCCGCTCTCTTCGGTGCGAACGATCCCGCACAACTCCGACTCGTGGCCGACACCAGTCGGCGCGGTCGACCGGTTGGCGGAGGGTTCAACCCTTGTCTTGGTCGTGGTCCATTGCGACATACGGCCTGGTCACAGCCTGAACGAGCCGACAGGATCACCAGCATGTGCTTCCAGTCGCAGCGCAACCGTCGCGTTCCCGCGTGGCCATCAAGTCGAACGAGAACGAAGAACGGCGAGCCCGGAGGGCTCACGATCCAATGCCCCGTCGCTCGGACTGCACTCGCTCACGGGGTGGTGGAAGAGCGGGAGCAAGATGGTCGAACAGGTGCCCTGTTCGAGACGGCGTTGCCGGTGGCCCCTGTCGGGTCCGGTCCCCGAGGTCCCCTCTGGTTCGCTGCGCTGGGCGTCATGAAGCGTCCTGAGGCCGAGCGGACGGCGAAGACTCCGGCATCGAGACGCACGGCGAGGATGGCGACAGTGACCGGTGGCCGGCACAACGTCGTGAAGGTGCGGCTGTCCGACCGTGAGCTCGGACAACTCACCGAGAGAGCAGAGCGGGCGAGCGTGTCGCTCCAGCGGTTCCTCTTCGAAGCGGCCATGTCCGGATCGGCGGCCCAGTCCGCTCAACGCCGTCAGGCCGCGGGGGATGCGCAGCGGGCCCGCATCGTGCTCACCGGAGTGGCGAACAACGTCAACCAGTTGGCCAAGTGGGCGAATGCCAACCACGTCCTCCCCGACGGGTTCAACGACGCCCTCGACGAGGTCCGCCGGGCCACCACCGTACTGACCGAGACGACCGAGCGGCTCCAGGCCGGGTTCGTGCTTCCCCGATGATCGGGAAGATCACGACGGGATCGTCGGGCCGGAGGCTCATCCGGTACCTGTTCGGGCCGGGCAAGGCGAACGAGCACACCGACCAGCGCGTCATCACCTCGGGACTCGTGCTGGGAGGTGAAGCGTTGGCCGGCGGAAATCTGTCCTACAGCCAGATCGCAGACCTCGGTGACGGCCTCAACGAGGCGCACGAGATTTTCGGCACCGACCCCAAGGGCGGCCATATCCTCCACCTATCGCTTTCCCTTCCCCCCGATGACCGGAACCTCAGCGACGACCAGTGGGGAGAGATCGCCAATATGGTGATGACGGCACTGGGCTTCGAGTCTGACGGGGTGGAACCCGCCGCCTGGGTGGCGGTCGGGCACGGAACGAGTGCGAATGGCAACCAGCACGTCCACATCGCAGCGTCGTTGGTCCGGATCGACGGTGGTCGAGTCAACACCTGGCAGTCCAAGAAGGTGCTATCTGGGGTCTGTGCCGAGATCGAGACCGCCTACGACCTGACCGTCGTCGAGGGGCGCGAGGGACGGGGGATGCCCGGGCTGTCCCGAGCCGAGCTGGAGCGAACCGCCCGGGAGCAGCGAGCAGAGCCCCCACGGGCCACCTTGGCCCGGATCGTCCGGGAGACGTCGGTCGCCTCCAAGGACGAAGCCGAGTTCGTCCGGCGCCTGCGGGGGAGTGGTGTGCTCATCCGGCCGAGGTTCGAGACCGGGGGAGCGGACACCGTGGTCGGCTTCTCGGTTGCACTCAGGACGAAGGACGGCGAATCGCCGATCTGGTTCGGCGGCGGGAAGCTGGCCCGGGACCTGACGCTGCCCAGCATCCGCGAGCACTGGGAGCAGTCCCCGGAGAACGTGGGGCCTGCGATGGCAGAGTGGAGAGCCGCCAAGGCAGTGGCCCCGGGCAGGGAAGCCATCTTGGCCAGTCCAGACGAATGGCATCGGGCAGCGGTCGAAGCCGAGAAGTCGGTGGAACGGCTGATGGCGATCCCGGCATCCGACATTGCTACATGGCGAGGGGCGGCGAATGAGACAGCCGGCGTGTTCGCCGCTTGGTCGAGACGGTTCGAGGGCGACAGTCCCGGGCCATTCGCCGCCGCTTCGAACGCTCTCGCTCGATCGGCCCAGCACCGTCCGGACGAACCCCCTCCAAGCAGAGAAGCTGTTCAGGAACTCCGGGGAGTAGCAATGAGGGTGGCACAGTCGGAGATGAACAGCGATTCGCCGGTCGCCTGGGCCATGCTGATCGACCAACTGGGAAGGACCCTCCGAGCGATCGGTGACGCCCACGAGGCCCGAGGCGAAGTCGAGATGGCAAAGGTGCTCGGTGGCCGACTGTCGAACGAACTGGGCGAGCTACACGACCGTTTCGAGGCGAGCACGTCTCGCCAGCTCGTGCCGAGCGAAAGGCTCTACGAGGACCGCTATTCCGACGCGCTCCGGGCGATTGTTGGTCGCCAGCCTGAACACGACCACGAGTACGACCACCACCATCACCACCATCACCACAATCCGCCGAGCCATGATCGTGGCTTCGGACGGTGAGTGCAGAATAGGAGTGCATCAACGCATTCCCACGCCGCCATTTTTGGAGGAGACATTTCTCCCAACCTGCCCCCACCAGCCGACCACCACGAGGTGATCGGCGACGACAAGTACGTACAGGCTGCACGCTGCGGCGATTGTACGGAGGAGCGCTCCTCCCCTTCCGGAGCACTGGAGCGCTGTAGCGGCGGTTGCGGACGAGGACGAAGGCGCTGGCCTGGCACGCCTGGAATCCGAAGAGGATTGAACGCGCCTCACGGCCGCACTCTGAGAACGCCGGCTCCTACTGCGCTTCCTGCCGGGAATACTTGGCAAGAAAGGCATGACGCTGGGCCTTGACCCACCCCTCTAGTTCTGACCCTCCGGGTGCCAACTGCACTTCAAGCTCTGCCGCGATCTGCTGAAACATTTCGTCAACGTCGAAACCGACGTCCACTCGGTGCTTCATGCCCAGGTGACGAATGTCCCACGAGCGGGGAGAGACACTGGCTGCTGGAATCAACAGCCAACCAGGATTCATTGCAGGAAAGACCAGTACGGCCAATACGCCCGTCTGCCCTGGAGTTCGAATTCCGTCCAGATCACGTTGCGTTAACGAAATCTTCGACCTGTCGCTTGTCTTGACCTCGACAGCGATGGTCTCACAAAGACCATCAGTCATCGGAGAAGTGGCGGTGAAGTCAGGCACACCGACTGCATTCTCAACCACGTGAAAGCCAGCTGCTTCAAAACCGCACGCAAGCACTTGCTGCATAACTCGTCCGAACTCCTGAGGACTCAAACTCCTGTATAGCGAATCCAACTGATAGATCGTCCTGTTGACACGAGCCCGATCACCGCTCGATTCACCCATCTTCAGCAACGACCGCTGAGCCGGTCAGAGGGGACCAAGTCAGACACCTGCGGTGGAACGAGTCCTTGGCCGCAGAAGTTCCGATCAAGTCGTCCAGTTCCGAATCCTGCGTGCCAACGAGTACTTGGAGCTGGGGAGCGAGGCGAGACAGGATGGCCACAAGTGCCTGCTTGTGTTCGGTATCGAGATTCTGGCTGGGATCGTCCAGAATGACAAAACCGAGGTTGTGTTGGAGTTGCGTCGCTAGTGCTAGATACACGCTCAACGCAACGCAGTTCATCTGAGCCGTGGACAATCGTGAGCTTGCGAGTGTCTGGCGATTATCGGCGGAGGACTGCGTACGGATGAAGTAGTTATTGCGTTCAATACCGGAAAGCAGTTGACTCTCGACAGAAATCTGGATGTCGTCGAAGTAGGGATGGTTGCACAACTCCTTGTAGAGTTTGGCGATATCCACCTGTGCGCTCTCCACGGCATCCCGTGCCCTGGTGCTGGCTTCGGCTGTGACGACATCCGCAATCGTTCTGATTCCGCCTTCCAGTCTGCTCAGAGATTCAATCTGCTGCTCAGCGATCGATGATTCTTCGTCGGGATTTCCGAGGCGTGAAGACGCCTCCTGATAGTTATCATCCAATTCTAGAAATCGTGCAATATCCTTTAGCCGTGCCATCACTGCTTGGATGGCTTCGATTTCCTCTTCTCGTTTGTCCCGATCCGCGTCAACGGTAGAAGCTTGCTGAAACAGCTTGTCCTTTTGTGCATCCAGCGCATCCTGCAAGTCGTCGTCCGCCACGTCGCTTGGCAGGAACGCACGGGCAGCAACACGAGCTTCCGCTATCTGCTCGCTGTATTGCCTGCTGTCTGTCAGCAACCGATCCCTCTTGGTGATGGCAGTATCAAGCTCATCGATCCGATTTTGCTGCTCGCTCTGAGCCGTCCGGGCCGCTTCCATCTCACTGCGAATGTCCCCGGTGAGATGACCTTCAAGACGACCGATCAGCTCATCACGTTCAATTGCCTGTCCACAGGCCGGACAGTTGTTCTCGTCTAGTGACGCTTGCAAATAGATAAGCGTGTCCCGGACAATCCGTTCGGATATGCCGAGCTTCTCCTGCGTGTCTCGAGACCGCTGAACGGCTGCC
This sequence comes from Acidimicrobiales bacterium, assembly GCA_052143315.1. Taxonomy (GTDB): domain Bacteria; phylum Actinomycetota; class Acidimicrobiia; order Acidimicrobiales; family RAAP-2; genus DASZIT01. The sequence continues at coordinate 41,805 of JBKQTE010000038.1, forward strand.
TGCGCTTTCACCTTCTGTTCATCAAGAGTATTGGGGTCGCCGTAGGTCTCCTGTAGCTCCGTCCAGCTCTTGCCGACGCCATCCAAAAGGGCAGAGACCCTGCGCAGCGAGGTCAATGCCCCATCGACGTCAGCGATCACCTTCGTGGTGTTGGCCGCTATGGCTGCGTTCGTTGCTGTCTGGCGGATGACCTTGATTGCCTCTGTGACTCTCCGACTAAAGCTATCGACACCATCGGTACCTTCTGGCTCCGACTGCTCTTTGATTACTGCCTCCGTCGCCGAAGCGAGCTTTGCCAGACCGTCCATTACCTGCTCTGCCAGTGCGATGATGGTGTCAAAGGTGAGGTCAGTTTGGGAAAGGCCCTTTTTCTCGGCATCGTTCAGGGCACGCTGTCGCTGCTCCTCCACCTGACCGACTGCGCCGGTAAGTCGAGCGACAGCCGTGCTTTTGCTCTTCTCCAATTTATCGAGAGCGTCACGAACGGGCTTGGTCGAGCCGGACAATGCCTTCAGCATGTCCCTCAGCTTCTCGACTCCGAACAGGCGATCCAATGCTTCGTTGCGCACCCTTGGGTCGTCGGTTAACAGCCCACGGATACTTTCCTGGTGCAGGTAAACGGCACGGTAAAAATCGTCAAAGGTGAGGCCGAGCACACGGAACAACGCGGTGTTCGCTTCGGCCCCGACGTACTCCTCTCCATTCGGGAGCTGCACGATCGCTTCTGCAGCTCGCTTGCCCGCCTTCTTGGATCGGGTGATCGATACGATGCCGTCGTCATTTGCTAGGTCGATGGTGACGGTTGCGACCTGGGTTCGGTGGCGGATGTTGACGAGTTCATCATTGGTTGCATTCTCTTTGGGCTGATATTGCAGCTCTCCAAAGAGTGCCCACTCAATCGCACCCAGGATCGAAGTCTTGCCCGATCCGTTGGGGGCCGAAAGCACGGTTGTCTGTTGGTGGAAGTCGATATCGAGCGGATCGCAAATACCCCGAAAGCCCTCTGCCCGGAGCCTGACGAGTCGAAGCTTGTGTGAGTTCATTTCCTTGCCGCCCTCTTGCTGGGAGCAACCTTCTTCGGGGGACTGGCCTTCTTCTTTGGAGCAGCGCTCTTTGTGACGGACCGTGTTTGCTTCAAGTCCTTCTCGACAGCGAGCCTCGACTGCCGTATCCGGTCATCGATCACGCTCCTGACCGCAGCGGGGCCGCCATCATCGAAGGCCGTTCGAATATCAGCCCAGAGGGTTTGGGTATCTTCATCTGGCGATGTCACCCGAAGTTTGGACTCGACGTCGTTGAAGATCTCACCTGGAGCCGTCGTTGTCTCGTCAGTGGCGTGACCTGCGCCAACGTCGTTCGGAGCCTCGTTGGTCTCGTGCTGGGACTCCGAGATCAGTTCACGCACAAGAAGACCCCGCTCGTCGGTGCCGAAACACAAGGAACGTCCAGGCAGACATGGGTCGATTGTACTAACACGGGTGTTCGCCGTGGCCGGTGGCAGGTCAGTACCAGGAGATTGAAGCTCTGTACGCCGGTCGGAAGGAGAGCGGGTCCGATGGTTCGAGCGTTGTCAAGCTCGGGCTCGCAGACCTCTGCTTGGCTTCGCCTCACCTACGTTGGAGGTCGGCTCTGTCGTCTCATGGCCTCAACACCCAGGGCGATCGCAGCACTCGGTGCCTCTGTTGCTGCCCACTCCGTCCAGAACTGGTGAGTGGCGGAATCTGGTTTGATCTTTGGTGGATCAATCTGAATCCTGGTCGGTAGGACAACCGCATCACCCAGGACGAGTGCTTCGCCCACGTCCAGCAGCGGAAGTATCGCCGTCAGGCCGCCCATGGACTCTGGCATGAGGTGCTGAACTACAGACTGATCCTGGTCATTCGTCAACCTCAGAACGACGAAATTGTTGCATTGACTGAGGACAGTTCTACTGACATCCGCTGGACGTTGGCTCACGATGAGAAGAGACACGCCGTACTTTCGTCCCTCCTTGGCGATCCGCTCGAACACTTCAACGCCTCGCGTCGCCACAGCGTCAGCGCTGTCGCGGACCGGCATATATAGGTGGGCCTCGTCGCAAACGAGACTGACGGGAGTTCGTGCATCACTCGACATCCAGAACTGAAGTTCAAAGACCAATCGTCCGAGCACCCCGACGACGACTGGCAGAACATCGGACGGTACCTCGGAGAAGTCAATGATCTTGATGCCTCGTTGCCCGTTCTCTGAACTCAGTAAGCGGCCTAACAATGTTGGCAACCACTCGTATTGCATCGACTCGGCTGGTGCTTCAAACATGAAGCCATAGCGCCGATCTAGCCTCTTGGCTTCCAATCTCTGAACGAATCGTGTCAGCTTGCCAAAGTACGGACCCTGCTTCTCTTTTCCGGCCACAGCACCAGGGACCATCTCCTCGTCGTCAGTCGTGAGCGCACTGAGCAAGTCGTCCATCGAGTACGGAATCGGAGAGTCAACGGTGAACGTGGTCGCAACGTCAGGGTGACCCGTCGTTGTCAGTGTTGCTGCTTTGAGCGTACGCACGTGCGTGAGGAAACGTGCTGCTTGATTCGGAGCGTTGCTATCGCTTCGGTCAAGGAGCATCGCCAACATTTCCTCGTGGTTTAGAAGCCAATGAGGGAGGAAGAGCACATCCTCCCCTGGTGCTGCAAGATCGCCCGGCCCTGCAACACGAAAACTTTGGGCAAATCCTTCAGCTTCGTCAGTCAGTGGGGCGTATTCGCCATGCAGATCGAAGACTATCAAATTCGGAAACTTTAGCTTGCTGGCACGCTCCAAAATCAGGGCGACTGTCCAGCTCTTTCCGGAGCCGGTGCTGCCGAGAAGGGCGCCATGTCGTTGGAACAGTCGGTTGCCATCAGCGATAGCTGAGGCAGTGGAGTCTGCGACAAACGATCCAAGGACCAGTCGTTCCTCCGTGGGCACGCCCGCAGAGAGGAGCGACATCAGGAGCTGGAGGTTGCCGCCCTCAACAAGGAAGCACGATCGGTCAAGCTTGGGAAAGGAATCCGCCCCACGCTTGAACGTGTTGTGCGCACTCCCCTCAACGGTTCGGTACGTGCCAACCAGAACGAGCCGCAAGAGGTCCCGTTCGGCAACGAGTGCCTGAGCGATGTCTTCGTCGTCGTCTACGTCGTCGAGACTGAGTCGCTCCTCCGTGTCACGAATAACCCGATCAACGATGCCGATTAGGAATTCCGTTGACAGCGCCCCTTGTACAGCAACCAGGTCTCCAACGGACACACGAGTTACGAGGGCTGCGTCGCTCCCAACAATGGTCACACGGTTGGTATCAACTCGGGCCACCTTACCGAGAAGGGGTTCGCTGGCAAAATCAATCACTGCCTCCGTCATGTCAAGACCTCCTCTACAAAGTTGGATAATGCCCAGATCGAGATTCCTTCAAAGACCTCGTCTGATGAACTGGTTAGGACGTGCGTTCCGGGTGGATCAATACTCTCCTCAAGAGCGATCATCGTGGAGTGCGCAAGAATGCACTCACGAGCATTCGGAGTGAGTTCCCTGGTGAGTACGACAGCCGGAATGCCAGCAGCGAGACGGGCTCGAAGGTGGGTTTCAAGATGGTGATCGTTGAAGCCGTAACCAATGATAAGGAAACGGGCCGCACTATCAATCGCTTTGTTGGATCGCTCACGATGTAGGTCGAATGGTATGTCATACCCTCGAAGATATTTAGAGGAACCCGGCGATACCATCAATCTCGGTTCGAGCAGATTGAGGACCGAGCGAACTGGTTCATTTGCCAATAGATACCAATCAAGACTGCCGTGAGGCTTGGAAAGTCGGACGTGCTTGTGCGTGCGTCGTGTTGCACTGCGACCTACGGGCACCCACTCGCGCACTTGTTTCTTGGCTGCCGACTCATCCAAGCGCGAGTAATAGGCTGAAGGAAAGGCACACTCAACTCGGTACCCGGCCATCTCGACGGCGATTTCAATGAGGCGGTCGTAGTTCGTGGTGATGACCTCAGCGCTGTCCGTTGCATGAAGGAGATGGGGTACAAGAGCTTCGAACGGCATCGGCTTGCCAGCCCTCAGTGCGTCCTGAATTGCCTTGGTCTCGGCTGCAATCATGAGTGCCGCAGATTCCTCCACGATGATGGGGATGAGCATTGAACCGTGAGGTATTGCGTCCAGGGCAGCTTCCAGACCCTCTCCGGCTGCCAACTGAGATTCAACTTGATCCCAGTCGCTGTTCGATGCTCCAGCAAGGTGAATCGGAATCTCTGTGCGGAGATGTTCAGACAACGCCCCCATTGTCGGGAGTCCGTGGCTCGCCGAGAGACCGAGTCCGACGATCGTGACCAGGCCATCGCTGAGATGTTGCTGGAGTCTGAGCTTCAACTCGTCGAGGGTCATGGGCCAAGGCTCCGAAGAGCTACCCAGGAACCGTTTTCCCTGGTGACATTAGAGGCGACGACCAACTGATGCGAACAGTTCCCATTAGTGTTCAGGCAGTAGGTGGTCTGGTCCGGGGAAACCATGAAGAGATCGTACGACAGCGGAGTGTCCCTTCATGGGGTCACCGGAACGCCGAGCTGCTGGGAGACCTTGAAGCGAGGCTCATCAACGTCGGGAGGACCCTTCTCAGCAACCTCGACGCCAAGCTCTCGTGATCGTCGTAGCGGTGCCCCGCTTCTGGGGACCGACCGCGGGCCGCCGACATTGAGGAGTGCAACGAGTGACGAGCGGTTGGATAAACCGTGCGTCGTATGTCCCTACAAACGTCCCTACAACTCGGGAGCTATCCGGATTCGTCCCGTTCCGTCCGCCACCAACACACAACCGGTGACCTGCGGAAACGTCCGGTTGGCCACCGTCCGGTTCCGTCGCTTCCGGCCCCCAGGGCCATTCCTAAACCGTGCGTCGCAGGTTCGAATCCTGCCGTGGGCGCCAATCGCGCCAGGGCGCGAACCTTCGGATCCGCGCCGCCTGGCACGCGGAACCACGGAACGACGCGGTCGCGGCCCTCGACGCGGATCTCGTGGACGAGCGCTTGAAGGAGCGCCTTCCGGGCCGGCACGGAACCGGTCTTGAGGCTCTTCTCGATCTGGTGCCGCGTTGCAGCGAGTTCGTCAGCGTCGGGCGCTTTGAGGGATACCTGCTCGATGGCGACGATCAGCTCTTCGCGCCGGGCGCGTAGCTCGCTCACCTTGGCGGCGAGCTGCTCCAGCCGCTTGCCGCACTGGGTCTCGGACAACGTGCCCGCCTCGAACGCCGAGAGGTAGCGCTCGATGGCGTCCTGGGCCTTGGCGATCCCGGCGTCGATGACAGCGAGTTCCTTGTCGTGGTTCCCCCGCTGGGAGCGCGCCCGGTGTCGGGTCGCGGAGACGGCCCTGTCGAAGAGATCGGTCCGCTCGTAGACGTGGAGGAGCGAGTCGAGGATGGCCGCGTCCAGCTCCTCGGCAGGAAGCCGCTCAGCGTCGCAGAACTTGGTGCCGTAGCGCTGGCGGGAGAAGCACGTGTAGTAGCGGTACCGATAGCGGTTGCCGACGGCCGAGGTCCCGACGAAGTGCTTGCCGCAGCGCGCACAGACGACCAATCCGGCCAAGAGGAACGGTGACGTGGCCGACGCGCGCTTGGAGTAGTCCTCGCCGCGCTCGGACAGGAGCGTCTGGACCCGTTCGAACAGCTTCTCGTCGACCAGGTGCTCGTGCGGACCGTCGTGGAGGGCCTCTCGGAAGAAGACCTTTCCCACGTAGACCGGGTTGCGTAGCACCGTGAGGACCGCAGTGTGGCTCCAGGGCCGGCCGGCCTTCGTGCGATGTCCGGACTCGTTCAGCCACACCGCCAGCGCTCTGGCACCCTCGCGGCCGTGGACGTAGCGGTCGAACATGACCGCCACGAGCGGGGCCTCGTCGGCCTTGGGCCTCAAGTACCCCGTGGCGGGATCGACGTCATATCCGAAGGGCCGCGACCCCCCACACCAGGCGCCGCGCGCCGCCTTTCGCTCCATGCCGGCGATCACCCTGTCCACGATGGTGGCCCGCTTGTCAGCCGTCACGGAATTCCCGATTTCGAGCCCGTTTCTGTCACCGAATTCCCTGACCCGCCGTCACGGAATTCCCTGACCCGCTGTCACGGAATTCCCGCGGCGGTGAGGGTCCCTCGCTCCGGCCACTGAACCGTTGAGCATCCCCCCATCGGCTGAGCCGGAGGGAGGACCACGTGGCAAGGAGAGCGATCATGGTGATCGACGTTGTAGAGATCCTGGTGCACTGGCACGCAGGACGACGGATCGGCGAGCTGTGCTCGTCGTTGAGGGTGGACCCGAAGACGGTCCACAAGTACACGGCCCCGGCACGGGCTGCGGGGCTCGCCCCCGGCGGCCCGCCGCTCACGAACGCGCAGTGGGCGGCGCTCGTCGAGGAGTGGTTCCCCGGTCTCACGGACCGGTCCAGCCAGCACCGGACGTGGCCCGAGCTCGAGGTGCACAAGGAGCGGATCACGGGATGGATCGGCGCGGTGACGGTCGCTACGATGCACCAGCGCCTGCGGGACGACTTTGGCGTCGCCGCGTCGGAGTCCTCGCTGCGGCGCTATATCTCGGCCACGTTCGACGAGGACGTGGCGCGTCAGGCGGTGCGGGTGCTGCGCGACACCCCGCCTCCGGGCGAGGAGGCGCAGGTCGACTACGGGCTGCTCGGGCGTTGGTCCGATCCCGTCACCGGGCGGGTTCGCCGGGTGTGGGGCTTCCTCATGGTGCTCGCCTGCAGCCGGCTGCTGTTCCTCCGCCCGGTGCTCACCATGGACGAGCGCTCCTGGGTCGAGGCCAACGTCGCCGCGTTGGAGTTCTTCGGGGGCGTTCCCCGTCGCATCGTGCCCGACAACCTGAAGACCGGCGTCGTGAAGCCCGACCTCTACGACCCGAAGGTCAACCGGGCGTTCGGGGAGTTCGCGGAGCACTACGGCACGCTCATCGACCCCGCCCGGATCCTCCAGCCCCGGGACAAGGCCCGCGTCGAACGGCCCGTCCCCTACGCCCGCGACTCGTTCTTCGCCGGACGCGAGGGCGAGTTCGAGAGCCTCGTCTCCATGCAGGCCGACGCGCTCCGGTGGTGCCGGGACGTCGCGAATCGCCGACAGTGCCGCCCGCTGGAGCGGGTCGCCCCCCAGGCGGTCTTCGACGAGACCGAGCGCGACTCGCTCGGCGAGCTGCCCCGCGAGCGCTTCGAGCTCGCCAGCTGGTCTCGGCGCAAGGTCCATCCCGACATCCACGTCAAGGTGGGAAAGGCCCTCTACTCGGTCCCCTGGCGCCACATCGGCACCGAGGTCGACGTGCGCGAGGGGTCGCGCACCGTCGAGATCTTCGCCGAGGGCACCCTCATCAAGACCCACGTCAGAGCAGAGCGCGGCAAGGTGACCGACGAGACGGACTACCCGCCGGAGAAGATCGCCTTCTTCCAGCGCAACCCGACCTGGTGCCGGAAGAAGGCCGCTGAGCTGGGAGAATCCGTCTCCCAGGTGGTGGGCACCCTCTTCGAGGTCAACGCCCTTTACCGGCTGCGCCAGGTCCAGGGGATCCTCGCGCTGGCCGACAAGCACACCCCCGAGCGCCTGGAGGCCGCCTGCCGCCGGGCACTCGCGGCAGGCGACCCCGCCTACAGGACGATCAAGGGCATCTTGGATGCCGGCACCGAGGACGGCGAGGACGCGGCGCCCGACGTGGCCCCGACCGCACCGGCCCACCTGCACGGACCGGAGCGGCTCTTCGGCGCAGAGGAGGTGGCCCAATGAAGGCACACCAGCTCGAAGAAGCACTCCGGTCGCTGAAGCTCTTCGGCATGCTCGACTCCCTGGAAGCGCGACTGGCCCAGGCTGCAGCGGGCGACCTCGGCCATGTCGAACTTCTCGGCGTTCTCTGCGAGGACGAAACGGCGCGTCGCGACGCCACCGGGCTCGCCCGGCGCATGAAGGCCGCCCGCTTCGAGCAGACGGTGAGCATCGAGGACTACGACTTCTCGTTCAACCCGAAGGTCCCCGCCGCCCAGATCAGAGACCTCGCCACGCTCCGCTTCATCGAGGCCGGCGAGTCGGTGATCCTGCACGGGCCGGTCGGCGTGGGAAAGACCATGATCGCCCAGGCGCTCGGTCATGCGGCGTGTAGGCGCGGCTACACCGTCGTGTTCGCGAAGACCTCCAGGCTCCTCGCCGATCTCGCCGGTGGGCACGCGGACCGAACCTTCGAGTCGCGCCTCAAGCACTGGGGTCGACCCACCGTGCTCTGCCTCGACGACTTCGCCATGCGCGACTTCACCCTCGCCCAATCCGACGACCTCTACGAGCTCGTGAGCGAGCGGGTGGGCAAGCCCGTCATCATCACCGCCAACCGCCGGGCCCAGGACTGGTACTCGCTGTTCCCGAACCCGGTCGTCTCCGAGTCAATTCTCGACCGGCTCGTCAACTCCGCCCATCACGTCCACATGGACGGCAAGTCCTACCGACCGAAGAAGCGCCCGGGGGCCGCGAGCGAGGAGCAGACCCGATGAGCGGCACGGTGATCTGTGCAGCAGCCGGTTGCGACCACCCGGTCACACGCCGGCCCGGACGACGGGGACGACCGCCCATCTACTGCTCACCCGCGTGCCGCCCCGGCGGCCGGGGGGCTCGGATCACCGTCGAGGTCACCCAACGCGAAGTCGACGACGATGTCTCACCGGTCTGGCACGCTTGGACGGTGAGCCTCCGGCGCGGCGGGCGTCAGGTCGTGATCGCCACCGCCATGGGACGCTTCAGTGCCGATGCGCTCGCCAAGGAACTGCGCGACCTCATCGGGCCGATCCGACAGGGAGGAGGAGTGATCGAGTAGACATGGACTACACGCCGGACGAGGGAATTCCGTGACGTGGGCGTTCGGGAATTACGTGACGGTTGACA
>JBKQTE010000039.1:0-29011 GCA_052143315.1 Acidimicrobiales bacterium
GACGCCGAGCCGGCCCATCCACCCTCTCGACGCTTTCGGTCAGGCGACGATGCCGGCGACGAAGTCGGCGCCCGGGGCCCCGGCCGCGCCGGCCCCGGCCAGCACGGCCCCCACCCGCAGCCCGGACCCCCCCAGGCTTCCGACGGCCCGGCGCCGGGTGGCCGTCACTCGGCTCGACCTCACGCCCGTCGGCGGGCGGTCGTTCTGATCGATCGACCCCGGCGTGGATCAGCCGTGGTCATCGGTCCGGCCGTCGACGGTGCGGCGGATCCGCTGGATCCGCACCTCGGTGGCGTTGGGGTCGACCGCCTCGCCCAGGAGCGCCATCCGGTCGGCCTCGGCCTCGGCCTCAGCTCCGGCGTCGGCCGCCGCCAGCCGGGCCTCCACCCCCTCGGCCACCAGCTTCTCCGCCTCGGCCACCAGTGCCTCGACCATCTCGTCCTCGGGCACCACCCGGACGATCTTCCCCTTGATGAAGAGGTGGCCCCGCTGGCGGCCGGCGGCGATGCCCAGGTCGGCCTCGCGGGCCTCGCCGGGACCGTTGACGACGCAGCCCATGACGGCCACCTGGATAGGCAGCTGGCGGTCCTCCAGGGCAACCTGGGCGGCCTTGGCCACGGCGATGACGTCGATCTCGGCGCGGCCGCAGCTGGGGCAGGCGATCAGGTCGAGGCCCTTGCGCTCCCGGAGCCCCAGGATCTCCAGCAGCTGGCGGCCGGCCCGCGCCTCCTCCACCGGATCGGCGGTCAACGAGTACCGGATGGTGTCGCCGATCCCCTCGGCCAGCAGGGTTCCGATCCCGACGGTGCCCTTCACCAGCCCGGCCGGTGGTGGCCCGGCCTCGGTGACCCCCAGGTGGAGCGGGTGGTCGAAGGTCTCCGAGGCCAGCCGGTAGGCCTCGATCATCAGTGGCACCGACGAGGCCTTCACCGAGATCTTCACGTCATCGAAGCCGACCTCGGCGAAGTAGGCGAGCTCCATGCGGGCCGACTCCACCAGGGCCTCGGGAGTGGCACCGCCGTACTTCTTGTAGAGATCCTTGTGCAGCGAGCCGGCATTGACGCCGATCCGGATGGGCACCCCCCGGTCCTTGGCCTCACTGGCCACCAGCTTGATCTCGTCGGCCTTGCGAAGGTTGCCGGGGTTGAGGCGCAGTCCCTGGACGCCGGCCTCCAGGGCGGCCAACGCCATCTCGTAGTGGAAGTGGATGTCGGCGATGATCGGCACCGGGGAGCGGGGCACGATCCGAGCCAGGCCCTCGGCGGCCGCCTCCTCGTTGCAGGTGCACCGCACCAGGTCGGCGCCGGCGGCGGCCAGGGCGTAGATCTGGGTGAGGGTGGCCTCGGCATCGGCCGTCTTGGTGGTGGTCATCGACTGCACCGTCACCGGTGCGCCGCCGCCCACTGCCACCCCCCCGACGTGGATTCGGCGGGTGGGGCGCCGTTCGGTGAGGGTCCAGCCGGTTCGTCCCATGCCCCCATGCTAGGGCGGCTCGACCGGAGACGAGTGGCGCCGAGGGCGCTCAGTGGCCCGGTCCGCCCCCCATCCTCACTGGAACGGATTGGCCATGGGGTGGAGCACGTCCACCAGGAGGGCGGTCACGAAGAGCACCCCCAGCAGGCTCAACATCAGCCAGGTGAACGGCATCAGCTTGGCCACGTCGGCGTGATAGGGCACCTTGCGCCGGCCGGTGCGGATCCTCTCGTAGACGGCGATGGCCACGTGGCCGCCGTCGAGGGGAAGCATCGGGAAGAGGTTGAAGACACCGAGGAACAGGTTGACCAGGATCAACAGTGAGAGCGTGGAGTAGATGCCAGCGTGGACCGCCTCGCCGCCGATGGCCACCACCCCGACGATCGAGCTCACCCGCGTGCCGTTCTTGGAGGCCTGGGCCGCGGCTTGGGCGCTCGCCACCTGGTGGAACCGGGACACGAAGGCCGACGGGGTGAAGACGTGCGCCACGCCGTCGACGGTCGACCAGCCGAGGTGGCCCAGACCGACCACCGCCGAGCCCAGGGCGTGGAACGGGTTCACGGTGACCAAGGGCGATCCGAGCGTGACCCCGACGACCCCGAAGGCGGCCGATCCCTTCGGCGCCACCACCCCCGGCTCCTGCACCTTCCGGCCGTCCAACGGGGTGACGGTGAGGTCCACCCGTCGGCCGCCCCGTTCCACCACCAGCGCCAGCGGCTGGTCGGGGTGGGACTGGATGGCCCGGGTCAGGGTATCGATGTCACCCCCGACCGCCTTCCCGCCCGCCGAGACGACGATGTCGCCGTTGCGGAGGCCGGCGGCGGCGGCCGGGCTGGCGTGCCCGGCGATGGGGTCGACGCCCTGGATCTGGATCTGGCTGTTGTCGGGCTGGCCCACGAAGGCCAGCAGGGCCCACAGCAGCACGAACGCCATCAGGAAGTGCATGGCCGAGCCGGCCAGCGCCACCAGCAGCCGGGCGTGGAAGGGCTGCTGGCGATAGGTGCGCGCCTCGTCGGCCGGATCCACCTCTTCGAGGTTGGTCATTCCCGGGATCTTCACGTAGCCGCCCAGGGGGAAGGCCTTCACCCCGTACTCGGTCTCCCCGCGACGGAACGACCACAGCCGGGGCCCGAAGCCGAGGAAGTACTCGGTCACCTTCATGTGCCCGTGCTTGGCCGCCAGCAGGTGGCCGAGCTCGTGGATCATGATGATGACGACGATGCAGGCGGCGAAGACCACCACGTCGGTGGTGCCGGTCACGATGGCGAGGAGCACGATCGCCAGCACCGCCGCCAGCACCTCGGCGGCGGCCCGCCGCGGCGACTTCACCCGCTCGGGCACCAGGGGCTGGTGCTGGATGGGGGGCGGCGGCGGGGTGGTGACCGTACTGAGGGCGCTCACGCCGCCAGCCCCCTGGCTGCCACCGCCCGCTCGGCGGCCCGGCGGGCGGAGGCGTCCGCCTCGAGGATGTCCCCGATCGAGCGCCACGGCTCCCCGTCGTCGCCCAGGCCGGAGCCGCCCGGAGCGTCGTAGGCGTCGAGGGTGCCGTCCACCACGTCGGCGATGGCACACCACCCGATCCGACCGTCGAGGAAGGCGGCCACCGCCACCTCGTTGGCGGCGTTCAACCAGGCCGGGGCCAGGTCACCCTGTCGCCCGGCCCGGTAGGCCAGCTCCAGGCAGGTGAAGACCGATCGGTCGGGCTGCTCGAAGTCGAGGTGGGACAGCTCGGTCCAGTCGATGGCCCCGAAGGGCACTGCCAGGCGGTCCGGGTACATCAGGGCGTAGCCGATGGGCAGGCGCATGTCGGGCATCGACAGCTGGGCCACCACCGCCCCGTCGCGGAACTCCACCATCGAGTGGACCACCGACTGGGGGTGCACCACCACGTCGATGTCGTCGAACGGGACGCCGAACAGCTCGTGGGCCTCGATGACCTCCAGCCCCTTGTTCATCAGGGTGGAGGAGTCGACGGTGATCTTCGGCCCCATCGACCAGGTCGGATGGGCCAGAGCCTGGGCCACGTCGACCGCGGCCAGCTCCGCCCGGGTACGGCCTCGGAAGGGACCGCCCGAGGCGGTGAGGAGCAGCCGGGACACGTCCCTGGGCGTCCCGGCCCGGAGGCACTGGTGGATGGCGCAGTGCTCGGAGTCGACCGGGATGATCTCGGCCCCCGGCGTGGTCCGGGCCCGGCGGACCACCGGAGCGCCGGCGATGATCGACTCCTTGTTGGCCAGGCCGAGCCGCCGCCCCGCTTCCAGCGCGGCCATGGTCACGGTCAGGCCGGCGAAGCCCACCACCCCGTTGACGGCCACATCGGCCAGGGTTGCGATGTGGGCCAACCCGTCGACGCCGGAGACGACCTCGGTGCCGCGAGGGACCAGGCGGGTCAGCTCGAGGGCCAGCGACGTGTCCCCGATGGCCACCACCCGGGGGTGGAAGCGCCGCGCCTGGTCGGCCAGGGCCTCGATGGAGCGCTGGGCGCCGAGGGCCACCACCTCGAACCGTTCGGCCGATGACTCGATGACCTCGATGGCCTGGGTGCCGATGGAACCAGTGGAGCCGACCAGGCTGACCGTGGTGGGTGTCACGCTCCTAGCCTGCCTGAGATTCACCCGATATGGAGGGCGCGTACCAGGTAGTACGTGGCGGGGAGCACGAAGAGAAGGGCGTCGACGCGGTCGAGCACGCCCCCGTGCCCGGGAAGGAGCTTCCCCATGTCCTTGATGCGGAGATCACGCTTGAGCAGTGATTCGCAGAGGTCGCCGATGGGGGCGATGACCGCCACCATCACCCCCAGCAGGGCGGCCTTGGACGGAGTCCACGGGTGGATCTGCCCCACCACCGCCGCCGAGATCACCACCGTGAACACCGCCCCGCCCAGCAGGCCCTCCCAGGTCTTGTGCGGGCTCACCGACGGCGCCAGGGGGTGGCGCCCGATCCATCCGCCGACCACCAGGGCGCCGACGTCGTTGGCCACGGTGGCGATGATGGCCCCGAGGAGGAAGGCGATCCCTTCCCGGTTCGGGTAGGACGACGGGGACAGCAGCAGGGCGGCGTAGGACCCGAGCAACGAGACCCACCCGATGGTGAACAGCGTGGCAGCGGTGCCGGCCACCGCCGAGCCATGCTCGATGCCCAGCAGGTACCACAGGAGCGTGAAGGCGGTGATCAGCACCAGCACCAGGGGGATGGCGGCCGGCCCCTTGTCGTAAGCGGCCACCATCAGTGAGACGGTGCCAACCAGGCCGAGCAGGGTGGCCGGGTGGTACCCGGCGCGGCGGAGGACGCCAAAGCACTCGCCGGCGGCGAAGGTCAGCACCACGATCGAGAGCACCAGCGAGGGGACGTTCCCCAGCCAGAAGGCCAACAGTCCCACCACGGCGACGGCGATGCCGGTGCCGATCCGCACCCGAAAGCCGCCTACGGCCGGTCCCCGGCCCTCCGCCCCCGCGGGGCGGGGCCGGCGCGGTGCCGGCGGCCCCCCACCGAGCGGGCCCTCGGGCTGGTCGGCCACGGGATGCCGGCTGGCGCCCGGCCGGTGTGCCGTTGGTGCGGCCAGATCCCGGGCGCCGGGTTCGGCGCCCGCCATGGGAGCCGGCACTCCGGTGGCCTCCCGGTCGGCGGCACCGTGATCGTCGAGGAGGTCGGTGGTCTGCTCGGCCGAACGATCGGCGGCGGCCAGGCCGGCCAGGCTGCCCCGGCGTCGGCCGGCACCTGGCACGGCGGTGACACTGGCCCCGGGAGGCTCGGCCGCCAGGGGGGTGTCGATGAGCGCGTCGATGTCCTCGGGGCGCTTGGCCCGGACCCGCCCCGCCCGCGGCCCTGCCCGCCGCACCCGCCCGATCCGGGTGGAACCGGTCGGCCGGGGCCGATCGACGCCCGGATGCTCGTCGATCGGCTCGTCGAGGTCACCCCGCTCGCCGGTGGGCGCTCCGGCCCCGGCACCGGTGCCGGTCGGTCCGGGTTGCCCGGCGGTGATGGTCGTCTCGTCCTCCCCGATGGTCGGCACCACGCGCCCAACAGCCCCGGTGCGCTCGGACGGCTCGGCGCCGGTGGGTCGGGCGGGTCGGCGTTCGACGGCAGGCACCTGGCCGGTGGCATCGGGCTCACGACGGTCGGGTTCCGCGCCGGAAGGCACCGCCGGGGCACCGGCCGATGGGAGGTCGAACTCCCACGGTCGTCGCTCGGCATCGGTCCGGTCGGTCTCGTCGAGCGAGCCGAGGGCAGCCTCGTCGTCGCCGAACATGGCCGGCTCGAACTCCTCCTCGTGGGCCGCCCAGTCGCTGTGCTCCTCGCGCCATGTGGGGGCGGCGATTCCCGAAGACGGGCCGTCGTCGCCGGTGTCGCGAGCCAGCACCGCCGGGACCTGCCCGGTAGGAGCCTCGGTCCAGTGGGGCAGCTCGGTGGCAGGCAGCTCGGCGGGGACCGGCTCCTCGTCAATTTCAACTTCGAGCCAGTCGGTGTGGGAGAACTCGACACCGACCGGCACCGCCGTCTCCCCGGGGCGTACCGGCTGTACGGCATCGTCGGCTGGTCCGGCGTCGGCCGGCTCGTCGGTCAACCGCACCGCCGGGCCGGACTCCGGCTCCGGTCGCTCCACCGGCGTGACCGCCCGGGGCACGGCCGGGACGACCGCGGTGGCCTCACCGGCCGGCTCGGCCCCGAAGATGCGGACCCGGTCGGTCGGATGGCGCGGCGGCTCCGCCGCGTCGTGCGGCTCCTGCTCGCCGTCTTCTCGCTGGTCGTCGCCGTCGTGCACGTCGTCGTTCCCTCCCATGCGCCGGGCCCGGATGGGCCCCGCCATGTGTCAGATCTCGAGGAGCTCCTGCTCCTTGTGGGCCAGCAGTCGGTCGATGACCGCCACTTGCTCGTGGGTGATCCTGTCGAGATCCTTCTCTACCCGCTCGAGCTCGTCACCGGACAGGTCGCCGTCCTTCTGGAGTGCGTCGAGATCGTGGCGGGCAGTCCGGCGCCCGTTGCGGACGGTGACCCGGCCCTCCTCCGCCTTCTGGCGGACCACCTTGACCAGCTCCTTGCGGCGCTCGGCGGTCGGCACCGGAAAGTTCAGCCGGATGACGGTGCCGTCGTTGGACGGGTTGATGCCCAGGTCGGAGTTTTGCAGCGCCTTCTCGATGGCGCCCAGCGAGCTCTTGTCGTAGGGGGAGATCACCAGCAGCCTGGCCTCGGGGACACTGAACCCGGCCATCGCCCGGAGCTCGGTCTCGGTGCCGTAGTAGTCGACCTTCAGGTGCTCGACCAGGGCGGGAGTGGCCCGACCGGTCCGTACGGCGCTGAACTCGGCCTGGGTGTGCTGGACCGCCTTGTCCATGCGATCGTGAGCTTCGGCCACCACCAGGCTGGCGAGATCGTCTTCCATTAGCGAACCAGCGTAGCGAGCACGGTCACCCGACACCCGTCCGACACCCTGAGCTGGTCGTTCTCCCTGGTCATCTGACCAATGTCCCAATCGACTCGCCGCCGAGGGCCCGCACGATGTTGCCCGGACCCATCAGGTCGAACACCCGGATCGGCAGGCCGTTGTCCTTGCAGAAGGTGATGGCGGTGAGGTCCATGACCCGGAGGTCCTTCGACACCACCTCCATGAACGACACCTCGTCGTAGCGGGTGGCCGTTGGATCGAGCCTGGGATCGGCGGAGTAGACCCCGTCCACGCCGCCGTGGGTGCCCTTGCAGAGCATCTGGGCCTCGATCTCGGCGGCCCGTAGGGCGGCGGAGGTGTCGGTGGTGAAGTACGGGTTCCCCATGCCGGCGGCGAAGACGACCACGCGGCCCTTCTCGAGGTGCCGGATGGCTCGGCGCCGGATATAGGGCTCGGCCACCTCGGCCATCTGGACGGCGGAGAGGACCCGGGTCGGCTGGCCGTGGTGCTCCAGCGCGTCCTGGAGGGCCAGGGCGTTGATGACGGTGCCCAGCATGCCCATGGTGTCCGAGGTGGCTCGGTCCATGCCGGCGCCGGCGCCGGTGGTGCCGCGCCAGATGTTGCCACCGCCGACCATGACCGCCAGCTCGAGGTCGAGCTGGTCCCGGGCCCGGGCGATCTCGACGGCGATCTGCTCGACCATCGATGCGTCGATGGTCTCGTCCGACGCCGACGAGGCCAGGGCCTCACCCGACATCTTCAGGACGATGCGCCGACGATCACCCACCGTCGCCTCAGTCGCCGATGACGACCTGGGCGAACTGCGTCACCGAGGCCGGCCCGAGCAACGCGGCAATGGTCTGCTTCTCGTCCTTGATGTAGGCCTGGTCCATCAGGACCCGCTCCTTGTACCACCCGTTGAGCCGGCCCTCGATGATCTTGGGCAGGGCGGCGTCGGGCTTGCCCTCGTTGCGGGCGATCTTCTCGACCGTCTCTCGCTCGGCGGCCACTTCGGCCTCGGGCACCTCGTCACGAGTGATGTACGAGGGTCGGGCGAAGGCGATGTGGGCGGCGATGTCGTGGGCGAGCTCGGCCGAGCCCCCGGACACGGCGACCAGGACGGCATTCACGCCCCGTCCGGCCTGGAGGTGGAGGTAGCCGTCGACGGCACCGTCGGTCGGGGCCTCGATGCGGACGACCCGGCCGATGGAGATGTTCTCCTTCAGGCGGGTCTTCATGTCGTCGAGCTCGGCGGACCGCTGCTCGACGGCGGACTCGCCGTCGGCGGCCACCAGGTCGGCGAGGTCGGCGACCAGGGCCTTGAACTCGTCGGACTTGGCCACGAAGTCAGTTTCGGACCTCAGCTGCACGATGGAGTCGGCGTTGCCGGACCGGCCGATGGCCACCGCCCCCTCGGCCGCCTCACGGTCGGCCCGCTTGGCCTGGCTGGCCAGGCCCTGCTCACGGAGCCACGCCACCGCCTTATCGTAGTCGCCGTCGTTCTCCTCCAGTGCACGCTTGGCGTCGAGCATCCCGACCCCGGTCGACTGACGGAGTGTTTGGACATCCTTGGCGGTGAATGCGGGCATATCGATCAGGCTTCCTCTGTGCTGGCGGTGGTTTCGGTGTCGGTAGTCGGTTGAGCGACCGGAGCGGAGGCCTCGACCGGAGCAGGGGCTTCGACCGGGGCAGCCGCCGGCTCGGCGACCGGGGCGACCGGGGCGGCCGGGGCGGGGGCCTCGGGTGCAGGACCAGCCACCGGGGCCGGAACCGGGGCCTCGACCGGAGCGGGAGCCGGCTCGACAACCTCTGCGACCGGGGCGACCTCGACAACCTCGACAACCTCTGCGACCGGGGCAGCGGGGGCGGAAGCAGCCACCGGAGCCGGGACCGGGGCCGGGGGTTTCGGGGCGGGACGCTGCTGAGCGATGAAGCGACCCTCGACCACGGCGTCGGCGATGACCCGGCAGAGCAGCGCACCCGAGCGGATGGCGTCATCGTTGCCGGGGATGACGTGGGAGATGACGTCGGGGTCGCAGTTGGTGTCGACCACGGCCACGATGGGCAGGCCCAACTTGTTCGCCTCGGTGACGGCGATGTGCTCTTTGTTGGTGTCGATCACGAAGATGGCGTCGGGAAGCTTGTCGAGGCCCCGGATGCCGCCCAGGTTCCGCTGGAGTTTCTCCAGCTCGCGGCTGTGGCGAAGGGCCTCCTTCTTGGGCATCGCCTCGAAGTCGCCGGCCTTCTCCATGGCCTCGAACTCCTTCATCCGCTTGACACGGGTGGAGACCGTCTGAAAGTTGGTGAGCATGCCGCCCAGCCACCGCTCGTTCACGTACGGCATCCCGCAAGCCTCGGCATAGGAGGCGATCGGTCCCTGGGTCTGCTTCTTCGTGCCGACGAAGAGGATGGTCCCGCCCCGGGCGACCAGGTCCCGGGTGAAGGCGTAGGACTCCTCGATCCCCTTCATCGTCTGGCGCAGGTCGACCAGGTAGATGCCGTTGCGCTCCCCAAGGATGAACCGGCGCATCTTCGGGTTCCACCGGCGGGTCTGGTGGCCGAAGTGGACCCCGGCGCTCAGCAACTGCTTCATCGTGACGACAGCCATGTTCCTTCTTTCTGACGGTTGGTCCTCCCCGGCGACAACGCCCCGCTGAGCGGGGCGACCGTAGACGCGGCCGGGTGCGTGATGGTTTCTCGCGAGTGCTCCACCGGATGGTGGGGCGGAGCCATGGTACTGCCCCGCGGGAGGAACCCTCCACTCGGCCGCCCCGGCCGGACCGGGTGGGACGTCGGGCCGGTCAGCTGGCGACGTTGACCCGGGACCGCGGGGTTCGGCGACCGTCCCCTTCGGGGCGGTCGGCCAGCTTCGCCCGCAGCTGCAGGACCGCCTTGGTGTGGATCTGGCAGACCCGGCTCTCGGTGACCCCGAGGATCTCCCCGATCTCGGCCAGGGTCAGACCCTCGTAGTAGTACAGCGTGAGCACCGTCTTCTCCCGGTCGCCCATCTGGCTGATCGCAAAGACCAGGGCCTCCTTGGCCTCCTTCACCTCGAAGGTGGCCATAGGTCCGGCGCCGCTGTCGGCCAGGGTCTCCCCCAGGGTGGACCGCTCCGACCGGTCGCCTCCCCGTAGGACCTCGTCCAGGGCGGCCACGCCCACGAACGACACCTGCCGCAGCACGTTCTGGAACTCACCGGTGGTCATCTCCAGGTCGGCGGCCACCTCGTCGTCGTGGGGTGTCCGGTGGAGGGTGGCCTGGAGCTTGGCGTACGACTGCTCGACGGCGCGGGCCTTGGTGCGCACCGACCGGGGCACCCAGTCGATCGAGCGCAGCTCGTCGATGATGGAGCCCTTGATGCGGGGGATGGCGTACGTCTCGAACTTCACGTTCCGGACCGGATCGAACCGCTCGATAGCGTCGATCAGGCCGATCATCCCGTAGCTGGCCAGGTCGGACTCGTCGACGTGGCGGGGCAGACCGACCGACACCCGCCCGGCGACGTACTTGACCACCGGCGCGTACTGCACGATCAGCTGGTCGCGCAGCTCTCTGGCGCCCGACTCCTTGTACTCGGCCCACAGTCGGGCCAGTCCGTGGTCGTCGTCAGCCGGGTTGAGTCGCGAAGTCACATCACCCCCTATGCACGCGGATGGGTGCTCCCGTAGACCGTGAGCAGTCGATCCTTGCTCACATGAGTGTAGACCTGTGTGGTCTGGAGGCTGGCATGGCCCAGCAACTCCTGTACGACCCGGAGGTCCGCCCCGCCGTCCAGGAGGTGGGTGGCGAAGGTGTGACGGAGGGCATGGGGGTGGGTGGGGACCGGCGAGCGGCGGTCCAGCAGCCGCCGGACGTCCCTCGGGCCGAGTCGGTTTCCCCTCGCATTGAGGAACAGGGCGCCGTCCGGTGAGCCGGGCCGGGCCATCGATCGTCTTCCCTCCGCGACCCAGGTGCCCACCGCCTCCGCGCACCGCCGGTGGATCAGCACCTGGCGCTGTTTGGAGCCCTTGCCCGTGACGGTCACCACCCGCCGAGGCAGGTCGACGTCGTCGACGTCCAGGGCGCAAAGCTCGGCCACCCGGAGCCCCCCGGCGTACAGCAGCTCGAGGACGGCGTCGTCACGACGGCCGACCTCGGGGTCCACCGACCGTCTCGGTGCGGGCGCCGGACCTTGCCGGTCGACGCTGCCGGCCGGACCGGCGCCGTCGAGGAGCTGTCCCAGCTCAGCATGGCCCAGCACCCGGGGAAGGCGCGATTCCCGGGCGGGCGCCGACAGACGTGCGGAGGGATCGGTGGCGATGAGTCCCCGGCGGACGCACCATCCGAAGTAGGCCCGCAGGGACGCTGCCTTTCGGGCGATCGAAGCCTTGGCGTATCGACGGGTAGCCAGGAAGGCAAGGTAGCGGCGCAGCACCACCCGGTCGACCGCGGCCGGCGAGTCGATCCCCCCGCGACCGGCCCACTCCGCGAAGCCGGTGAGATCGGTGCCGTAGGCCTTGACCGAGGCCGCCGACAGTCCACCGAGCGAACGGCGGAACTCTTCCAACTCCCAGGACATGGCCCAACAGTAACCCTCCCGCCTCCGCAACCCGGTGTCACAAGGCATCTCCCTCCCTGATAGAGCGTGGAGTGACGTCATCTCTTGTCAAATGAGTGACCGAGCGACCACGCAGCGAGGTAATTGTCGGCTACGATGCGGCCGCCGTGGTGGGCCGGAATCCGCCAGCGCACGTCCCGTCGCACTCCGATCCGATGGAACCGGCAATCCGAGGGGGCACCATGGCTGACCGAATCGACCGGCGTTCAACTCTGGCAGGCCCACCGTGCGGAGCTTCAACAGTCCCACCCTGCCCTCGGGACGCGAGGCGTTCGACATGATCAACCGGGCCGCCTGGCCAACGCGGACCTGGGCGGGTGGCTGCCCCGTGCCGTCGGCCGCCGGCGCCCGCCGGGGGCGTACCGGTCGTGCCATGATCGTTCCATGAGCCGCATCCTGGTCGTCGAGGACGACGAACGGATCCGACTGTCGATGCGCCTCGCCCTCGAGGACGAGGGCTACACGGTCGACGACGTGGCCAGCGGCGAGGAGGCGGTCGTCAGCTTCGCCGAGGAGCCGGCCGAGCTGGTCCTCATCGACCTGATGCTGCCGGGCATGGACGGCTTCGAGACGTGCCGGACGCTGCGGAGGCAGAGCACCGTTCCGGTGATCATGGTCACCGCCCGGTCGGACACCCACGACGTGGTGGCCGGGCTGGAAGCGGGCGCCGACGACTACGTGACCAAGCCGTTCGTGGCCAAGGAGCTGGCGGCGCGTATCCGGGCCTTGCTACGGCGGAGCCGGCCGGCCGACGACGGGCCGCAGGTCCTCACCTTCGGGGACGTCGAGCTCCAGCCCGACGCCGGCGTGGTGCGTCGCGGCGACGTCGAGGTCCACTGCACCCGGACCGAGTTCCGCCTGCTGGTCGAGCTGGCCACCAACCCCGGCAGGGTGCTCAGTCGCGAGCAGCTGCTCGAGCGGGTGTGGGGATACGACTACTTCGGAGACGGGCGCCTGGTCGACGTCCACGTGCGGCGGCTGCGCACCAAGGTGGAGCCGGACCCGGCCAACCCCCGTTTCATCCTCACGGTCCGGGGCATGGGCTACAAACTGGCTGCCTGACCGGTGACGGACGCCGCGACTCCGGTGGAGGTGCCGACCGCCGAGGTGGCCGCCCGCCCGGCCCGGGCCAGGACGGCCTCTCGCCGCGTCCGGGCCACCCGCCTCTCATCCCACCTGGGGCTGCGCTCCCGGGTGACCGCCGCCTTCGGGGTCGGTGCCTTCGTCCTCTCCGCCATGATGTCGGGGATCACCTACTTCGCCGCCCGCCAGAGCTTCCTCAGCGAGCGCCAGACGGCGGTGCAGCACCAGGCCTTCGTGAACGCCTCGCTGGTGCAGAGCTCGCTCCGTTCACCCGGGACCAACGTCAACCAGCTGCTGGAGTCGGTCGACACCCTGCCCGGGTCGCGCTCGGTGCTCCACTACGACGGACAGTGGTACGCCACCTCGATCTCGGTGGGGCAGAGCACCATCCCGGCCGCCGAACGGAGCCTGGTCCTGAGCGGCTACCCGGCCTCGCAGCAGTTTTCGGTCAGTGGCTCGCCCCAGGTGGTCGTGGGGGTGCCCCTCCCCTCGGTGCACGCCGCCTACTTCGAGGTGTTCTCGCTGGCCGAGCTGGCCGACACCCTCCGGACCCTGGCCTACGCCCTGGCCGCCGCCGCCCTGGTGACCACCGTGGCCGGCGTGGCCGTCGGGCGATGGGCCAGCGGCCGGGCCCTGCGACCGCTGGCCGGGATCACCCAGGCGGCGGTGTCGATCGCCGGGGGCCAGCTCGACACCCGGGTGGAGGCCGGAGACGATGCCGACCTCCAGGAGCTGGCCTCGGCGTTCAACCGTATGGCCGGCAACCTCCAGGCCCGGATCGAGCGGGAGGCCCGCTTCACCTCCGACGTCAGCCACGAGCTGCGGTCGCCCCTCACCACCCTGTCCGCTTCGGTGGGGGTGCTCGAGGCCCACCGAGGCGAGCTGGACCCGAGGGCCCAACGGGCCCTGTCGCTGCTCGACGGCGACCTGCAGCGCTTCAAGCGGATGGTCGACGACCTGTTGGAGATCTCCCGCTTCGACGCCGGCTCGGCCGAGCTGTCGCTCGACGACGTCGACCCGGTGGAGCTGGTCAACCGGGCGGTGCTGGCCACCTCCCCGGCGAGCCGGGACGACGGACGGGTGGCGCCGTCGTTCCCGGTGGTGGTGGTGGCGGCCGGCGTCGACGGTCTGCGCCTGCGGGTGGACAAGCGTCGGTTCGAACGGATCATGGCCAATCTGGTCGACAACGCCTCGGCCTATGCCGGGGGGGTGACCCGGGTCCTCATCGACCGGGACCCGCCCGGGGAAGGCGCCGGGGCCACCGCCATCCGGGTCGTCGTCGAGGACGCCGGTCCCGGGGTGCCGGCGGTGGACCGCCGGAGAGTCTTCGAGCGCTTCTACCGGGGGGGACGCTCGGGGAAGCGGGAGGCCGGCGAGGGAACCGGCCTGGGGCTCTCGCTGGTCACCGAGCACGTCCGGCTGCACGGGGGGAAGGTGTGGATCGAGGACACCCCTTCGGGGGGAGCCCGGTTCGTGGTCGAGCTGCCCCTGTCCCCGGCCGACGCCCCATCGGTGGCCCGGTGAGGCCCCCGGTTCCGGCGCCGCGCCTGGTGGTGCTGATGGTGGCGGTGGTGGCAGTGGTCACCGCCTGCGGCATCCCCATCGCCTCCTCCCCCACCAAGATCCCCGCGTCCGACGTCCCCTTCCACCTGCTGTCCCCCAAGACGCCCACCACCAACCCGGTCACGCCCCCGGTCGGAGCCCGCGAGCAGATCTACCTGGTGGACACCACCCAGCACGTGATCGGGGTGATCCGCGACGTCGCCCCGCCGGCCACGCTGACCGAGATCCTCGGGGCGCTGCTCGACGGCCCCACCGCCGCCGAGTCGTCGGCCGGGCTCCAGAGCTTCCTCACCGGCCAGCCCGGCGACGTCACCGCCACGGTGGCCGGCGGCATCGCCACGGTGGACTTCACCACCAACCCGTTCCAGATCGTCGGGCCCGATCAGACCCTGGCCGTGTCCCAGGTGGTCTTCACCGCCACCGGCCAGCCGGGTGTCACCGGGGTGCTGTTCCAGATCGACGGGAAGCCCATCGAGGTGCCGACCGCCGCTGGCGTGCAGGTACCCGGGCCGGTGACCGACGCCACCTACGCCGCCCAGGCTCCGGTGGCCACCGTGCCTGCCGCATCCTGAGCGCCGGCCCGGCGTCAGTCCTTCGCGGCCGGCTCCCAGTGGATCCGGCGGGCGTCGGCCCACAGGTGCTCGAGGTCGTAGAACTCCCGGGCCTCGTCGAGAAAGACGTGGACCACGAAGTCTCCGTAGTCCATCAGGACCCACCGGGCGTCGTCGAGGCCCTCGACGCGCCGCGGCGAGGCGCCCCCGGCCTTCTTCACCCGGAGCTCCACCTCGTCGACGATGGTCCGTACCTGCCGCGCGTTCCGGCCACTGGTGATCACGAACGCATCGGTGATGGCCAGCAGGTCCCCCATGGCCAGGATCACGGTGTCCTCGCCTGACTTGGCGTCGGCGGCCCGGGCGGCCACCACGACCTGGTCGGGCCCGTCGGGTTGGTGACGGTCCACCAGCGAAGCGGCAGAGACAGTTGTCAACGGTGGCCTCCTTCTGGCGCCGCGGCGCCATGTTCTTGTACGTGGGCAGATGATGGGGACAGCGTGGGTCGAATCGGGACGAGCAGCCCCCCGGCCGAGTTGACAACGCCCGTGGGCGTCCCCGGCGCCGGCCGGTCACGGGCCATCCCGACGATCAGCACGGTCATGACCAGGCAGGCGGCCACGATGACGGCGCACACCCCCATCAGTCGCCGCCGCTGCCGGCGGGCCTCCCGCAGGGCCCGGCGGCCGGCGGTCGAGTGGTCGGGAGCGTCGGTTCCATGGGCGTCCCCACCCTCCCCCGGCGAGGCGGCGACCACTCCGGTGGGGTCGTCCTCGTCCAGCGCGGTCGGTACGCTCATCTCCCCGTAGCGTACAGACCTCGCTGCCGGATGCAGCGCATGACCGCATCGGGCACCAGATCGCCCACCGGCAGGTGCGCCTCCAGTCGGGCCCGGAGGTCGGTGCTCGACACGTCGAGGGGCTCCACCGGCACCGGCACCGACCGCCACCCGGGCGGGGCGGGCACCGACGGCGCCCCCGGTCGGTTCACCACCACCAGGGTCACCTCCCGCCGGAGCCGGTCCTCGTCCTTCCAGGTCGGCAGGTCGGCGACCACGTCGGCCCCGACCACCACGAACACCTGGCTCCCCGGGGCGGGGCCGAGCAGCTCGTCCACGGTGTCCACCGTGTAGGACGGCCCCCCGCGATCGATCTCCAGCCGGCTGGGCTCGAGCCCGGGGTGGCCCTCGGCGGCGGCCACCACCATGGCGTACCGGTCCTCGGCCGGGGTCACCGACCGGGTCCCCTCCTTCTGCCACGGCTCGTTGGCCACCACCAGCAGCATCCGGTCGAGGTGGAGGGCCTCCCGTACGGCGTCGGCCACCTCCACATGGCCGGCATGGATCGGGTCGAACGTTCCTCCGAACAGCCCGATCCGGGTGGGCGGTGCCGCCACCTCAGGTTCCGGCTAGGGCGGCGACCACCGGGGCGAACGACTCCATCTCCGCTTCGTGCACCACGATGTAGGAGAAGCCGAACAGGGCACGACGCCGCTGCAGGTCCTCGACGATCTCCTCGACCGTGCCGATCAGGGCGATCGGCGTCTCCGCCACCTGGTCCGGCTCCACCGACATCAGTCGGGCCAGCTGGTCAACGGACTCCCGGCGGTTGGGGACGATCTGGACGACGAAGGTCAGGCACTGAAGCTCGATGTCGTCGAAGCGCCCGCCGGCCGCCTGACGGATCCACTCCACCCGCTGGTGGTAGTACTCGGCGGCGGTGGTGGCGATCACCTCGGGCCCGATGTGGCCGGCGGCCAGGCTGGCGTTGACCCCCACGATGTCGGCCTCGCGTCCGGCGATGCCCAGTACCCGCCTCCCCCCGCCGCCGATGATGATCGGCGGGTGCGGACGTTGGACCGGCACCGGCGTCCCCGACGCCCCGGTGACGCGGTAGTGCTTCCCCTCGAAGGTGGTCGTGGGCTCGGACCAGAGCGACTTCAGCACGGCCAGAGACTCCGCCATGCGTTCGATGCGGACCCCGGGCGGGTCCTCCGTCAAGCCCGCCTGCCGGTAGTCGGCCGACATCCAACCGGCACCGAGCCCGAACTCGACCCGGCCCTCCGACAGCAGGTCCAGGGTGGCGATCTCCTTGGCCAGCACCACGGGGTGCCGGTAGTCGTTGCCGAACACCAGCGAGCCGACCCGCAGGGTGGTGGTGGCCTCGGCGGCCACGGTTAGGGCCACCAGGGGTCCGAACTGGTCCTCGAAGTGGTCGGGGAGGAACAAGGTGGCATAGCCGAGGGACTCGACCTGGCGGGCCACGTCCCTCCAGGCGGTGCCCGATCCGGCTCTCGAGAGCTGGACACCGAATCGGAAGGGGTGCATGGTGCGAGCCTAGAGCCACAGGCTTTACGCTGGTGGCCGTGCACGACGACCTCCAGCGCCCCCCGTGGTCCCCAGACTCGTGGCGGAAGCGTCCGGCCGCCCAGCAGCCGGTGTGGCCCGACGAGTCCGAGCTGAAGCGCGTCAACACCCAGCTCTCCTCCCTGCCCCCGCTGGTCTTCGCCGGCGAGGCCCGCCACCTGACCCGGGCCCTCGGGCAGGCCGTCGCCGGACAAGCCTTTCTGCTGCAGGCGGGCGACTGTGCCGAGTCGTTCACCGAGTTCACCGCCGACGGCATCCGCGACAAGCTGAAGGTCATCCTCCAGATGGCGGTGGTGCTCACCTACGGTGCGGGCGTGCCGGTGGTGAAGCTGGGCCGGATCGCCGGCCAGTTCGCCAAGCCGCGTTCCTCCCCCACCGAGCAGGTCGGCGACCAGGTGCTCGACACGTTCCGCGGCCACATGGTCAACGACGACCTCCCGGACCGGGCGGCCCGGGTCCCCGATCCCAACCGACTGATCACCGCCTACCAGCAGTCGGTGTCCACCCTCAACCTGCTGCGGGCGTTCACCAAGGGTGGGTTCGCCGATCTGAACCAGGTCCACGGCTGGAACCAGCAGTTCGTGGCGTCGTCCACCGAAGGCCGGCGGTTCGAGGACATCGCCGAGGGCATCGACCGGGCCCTCCGCTTCATGTCGGCCTGCGGCATCAACCTGACCGGCGAGGACACCCTGCACGAGGTCGACTTCTGGACCAGCCACGAAGCGCTGATCCTCGACTACGAGGAGGCGCTGACCCGGCGCGACTCGCTCACCGACGACTGGTACGACTGCTCGGCCCACATGCTGTGGGTGGGCGAGCGCACCCGCCAACTCGACGGCGCCCACATCGAGTTCCTGTCCGGCATCCACAACCCGGTCGGGTCCAAGGTGGGCCCCACCGCCACTCCCGACGACGTGGTCGCCCTGTGCGAGCGGCTGAACCCCGGTCGGGTCCCCGGGCGGCTGACCCTGATCACCCGGTTCGGCGCCGGCGCCGTGGAGGCCAAGCTGCCCCCGCTGCTGGAGGCCGTCCGGGACGAGGGACACCCGGTGCTGTGGGTCTCCGACCCCATGCACGGCAACACCTTCACCGCCGAGGGCGGCGTGAAGACCAGGCGGTTCGACGACATCGTCACGGAGCTGCAGGGGTTCTTCGCCGCCCACCGCCAGGTGGGGACGTGGCCGGGCGGGGTCCACGTGGAGCTGACCGGCGACGACGTCACCGAGTGCCTCGGCGGGGTGGAGGACATCGTGGAGGACCAGCTGGGACAGCGCTACACCTCGACGTGCGACCCCCGGCTGAACGCCCGCCAGTCGCTCGATCTGGCCTTCGCCGTCGCCGAGCTCCTGCGCGGCTGACCAGGCCCGGGCCGGGGGGGTCATTGACCCGGGGAGCGCCGGCCACCAGAATGGTCGCCTGGACGGCCGTCTGACCGATCGGTGCCGGGGCACACCCCCACTCGCCCAACGGTCGCCACGAACCCAGGGAGAACCCGCCGCTGATGACCGTGACCCGCGCCCGGCATTGCCCCACGAACCGAGGAGCGCACCGTAGGGGTTCGGCGCCGGCCCGGCGCCGGATCGTCGCCCTCCTGGTCGGGCTGGCCACGCTGGCGGCCACCGTCGTCGTCACGGCCGTCGTCCCTACCCCGGTGACGGTGGCGTCGGCCGCCACGGGGAAGGCGGTCCCGTCCTACTGGTTGGTGGCCAGCGACGGCGGAGTCTTCGCCTTCGGCGGCCTGGCCAGCCTCGGCTCGATGGGTGGCCAGCACCTCAACAAGCCGATCGTCGGCATGGCCGCCACCTCGGACGGACAGGGGTACTGGCTCGACGCTTCCGACGGTGGCATCTTCGCCTTCGGGGACGCCCACTTCTACGGCTCGATGGGCGGCACCCCCCTCAACCAGCCGGTGGTCAGCATGGCCGCCACCCCCGACGGCAAGGGCTATTGGCTGGTGGCGAGCGACGGCGGCATCTTCGCTTTCGGGGACGCCGGCTTCTTCGGCTCGATGGGCGGCGTCCCCCTGAACCAGCCGGTGGTGGGCATGGCCACCACCAAGGACGGCGGCGGGTACTGGCTGGTGGCGAGCGACGGCGGCATCTTCGCCTTCGGGGACGCCACCTTCCACGGCTCCACCGGCTCGCTGACTCTCAACCGGCCGGTGGTGTCGATGGCCCCCTCGTCCGGCGGCAACGGCTACTGGCTGGTGGCCAGCGACGGCGGCATCTTCGCCTTCGGGGACGCCCCGTTCTACGGCTCGGAGGGCGGCACACCCCTCTCGCGGCCCATCGTGGCCATGGGCCCCACCCCCGACGGCGACGGGTACTGGTTCACTGACAGCGGGGGCCTGATCTTCAACTTCGGTGCCGCCGGCTACTACGGGTCCGCCCCACCCAACCTCAACGCGCCCGTGGTGGGCATGACGGTCGGCCTCGGCAGCGGAACCTTCAACGACCCCTCCTACCCGTCGGGGAGCTACGGCTTCGACATCTCCAACTGGCAGTGCAACGCCTTTCCACCCGCACCCCACCAGATCGGCATCGTGGAGGTGGCCGGACAGTCGTACGGGAGCGTCAACCAGTGCCTCGCCGACGAGGCGAACTGGGCCGGCGCCGGCCTCAACCTGTACCTCTACCTGACCTACGGCGCCCAGCTGGGCGGGCCGTCCTACTGCCTGGGCACCGCCGCCCCGACCACCTGCAACACGGGCTACGGCGCGGCCCAGTACGCCTTCCAGCAGGCCCAGAACGCCGGCGTCGACACGTCGGTCACCTGGTGGCTCGACGTCGAGGGCGACCCCTCGTGGAGTACGGACACGGCGGCGAACGCCTCGCTCGTCCAGGGGGCGGTCGCGGGCCTCCAGGCCGAGGGCGTGCCCAATGTCGGCATCTACTCGCAACAGTCGCACTGGTCGTCCATCGTCGGGAGCTACTCCCCGTCACTACCCGAGTGGGTCGCCAACTACGGCAGCAACGTCCCGCCGTTCAACCCGGCGCAGTACTGCAGCTATAACTTCGCCTCGGGGCCGGTCTGGCTCGTGCAGTTCACCGACGGGGCCAACACCAACGGCTTCGACAACGACTACGCCTGCTGAGGGTGCCGCCTGCTGATCGCTACGCCTGCTGATCGGCGGCGGCCCCGGCCGGGGGCCCCAGGTGGGCGGCGTCGTTGTAGCCGAGCAGCCGCCACCGCTCGCCGTCGATCTCCCAGGTGGTGAGCGAGGCGTGCGAGGTGCGGAGCTGTAGTCGGGCCCCCTCCCGCCCGCCTGCCACCGGCAGCATGGCCAGTAGCGAGGCCTCGATGACCCCGGCGTGGCACGCCACCACCACCAGTTCGCCCGGGTGCCGGGCCACCAGCTGCTCGAGGGTGCCGGTGACCCGCCGCACGAAGCCGGCCCAGCTCTCGCCGCCGGGGGCGATAGGCCGCTCGGGCTCGTTGTCCCAGTCGGGATCGCCGAACCGCTCGGAGAACTCGACCCAGTCGAGCCCGTCGGCCTGGCCCGGGTGGAGCTCGCACAGACCACAGTCGACCTGCACTGCCGGGATCGGCCCCATGGACCCGTCGGCCCGGACCTCCCGGAGGACCGGGGCCACCAGCTCCGCCGTCTGGACGGCTCGGGCGAGCACGCTGGCATAGAGGGCGTCGGCCCCGGCCAGCCCGCCGGTCGTCCCCAGGCGGAGCCGCAGGGCCTTCACCTGGTTGACGCCGCGCTCCGTGAGCCCGGTGCACCCCTTCGGCCCGCCGCACACCCCCGAGACGTTGCACTCGGCCTCGCCGTGGCGGATCAGCACCAGGCGGGTGGCGGTGGTGGCTCCGACAGCGGACACGGTCCGGATGCCCGGCGGCGGCTGCTCCGGCAGGGAGCCCCCGGCGACCCCGGACAGCACGTCGAATCCACTCCTCAGGCTCGCCGCCATCAGGCCAGCTCGCCCACGAAGTGCTCGAGCTGTCGGAGGGTACGGCACTCGATGACGTCGTCGCAGTGGACGGCGTACTCGCCGACGATGGAGTCGCCCGAGTTCCAGTAGGCCCGCGGTTCGGGGTTCAGCCAGTACACGTGGCGGGCCTTGTCCTGCAGCTCCTTGACCACCCAGGACTGGGAGGCGTGGTAGTTGTTGCGGGCGTCGCCGAGCAGCAGCACGCTGGTCCGGGGGGTGACCTCCTGGCCCCACCGCTCCCAGAACACGCTGAGGGCGTGCCCGTAGTCGGAGTGCCCGTCGACCCAGATCACGTCGGCCTCGGTGTTGATCCGGTGCACCGCCTCGGCCGGGTCGTCGGCGTGCTCGAAGAACCGGCTGACCTCATCGATGCCGTCGATGAAGACGAAGCTGCGGACCTTGGAGAACTGGGTGCTGATGGCGTGCACCAGGTGGAGGGTGAACCGGGCAAAGGACGCCACCGACCCGGAGATGTCGGCGATCACCATGATCTCCGGTTTGGCCGGCCGGGGGTAGCGGAACTTCGGCTCCAGCGGCACCCCGCCGGTCGACAGCGAGTGGCGGACCGTGCTCCGGAAGTCGAGCGGCCCCTTGCGGCCGTGCCGGCGCTTGCGGGCCAGGCGAACGGCCAGCTTCCGCGACAGCGGCTGGAGCGCCTTGCGCAGCGCCACCAGCTCCTCGCGGGTGGCATGCATGACGTCCACGTCTTCGGGGAGCGGCTTGCGCAGCGACCTGGCCAACGCCTCGCTCCCCCGGTCCGCCACCAGCCGGCGACGGATCTCGTCCTCGATCTCGCGCCGCAACCGGTCGATCCGCGACTGGAACTCGTCGCGGAGCAGCCGCTCCTCCAGGGGCGTGATCGGGGTGTCGCCATCCGCGGGAGCACCATGGTCGGTGGACGGGGCCGGATGGCGGGCCTCGTCCACCAGCCGCTCCAGCATCCGCTCCAGGTCGAGGTTCCGCAGGGTCCGATAGAGGTAGTACGTGCCGCCCACCGGGCGACCCGGCTCCATGCCGGCGTAGCGGGCCACCGCCTGGCGGGCCACCACCGAGATCATGGTGTCGTTGGACGACCGCAGCGCCTTGTAGAGCAGCTCCGCCAGCTCCTCGGAGGTCATGCCCTCGCCGCCACCGCCGCCGCCCTTCCCCTTGCCCGTCCCCCGTCCAGCCAGGTCGGACTGGTCGCTCTCGTCCTGGTCGGCGTCGACATCCTCGTCGCCGTCGATCCGGTACTCGGGGCCGCGCAGGGAGAAGTAGATCTCGAACGTCGTCTCGTAGACCCGCCAGTGGGCCGACGACTTCACCAGGGTGGCCCCCAGGGCGTACTTGAGGCCCTCGCGGTCCTCCAGCGGCACGTGGCGCATCACCTCGGCGGCGTCGAGGTGCTCGCTCAGCGACACCGGGATGCCGGCAGCGCGGAGCTCGGCGACGAACCCGGTGAGGAGGTCGAGCACGGTCGGTCCCCGGCTCAGTCGGTCAGCTCGACGCCGGCGAGCTCTTTCGCCGCCCGGTCGATGTCCGCCCGGTACTTCAACAGGATGTGCAGGGTGTCCCGTGCCTGCTCGGCATCGATCGACTCCACCCCCAGTACGACCAGGGTCCGGGCCCAGTCGAGGGTCTCCGACACCGACGGGGCCTTCTTCAGCTCGAGGGTGCGGATGGACCTGACGATCCGGGCGATCTGGTCGGCCAGGGCGGCGCTGACGCCGGGGACCCGCGTCTCGATGATCGCCCGCTCGCGGTCGAGCTGCGGGTAGTCGATATGGAGGTAGAGGCACCGGCGCTTGAGTGCCTCGGACAGCTCCCGGGTGTTGTTGGAGGTGAGGAAGACCAGCGGGATCCGGGTGGCGCGGACCGTCCCCAGCTCGGGGATGGACACCTGGTACTCCGAGAGGATCTCCAGCAGCAGGGCCTCGGTCTCCAGCTCCACCCGGTCGACCTCGTCGACCAGGAGCACCACCGGCTCGGGGGACCGGATCGCCTCGAGGAGGGGGCGGGCCAGCAGGAACTCCTCCGAGAAGATGTCGTCCTCCAGCTGGCTCCACTCCTGGTCGTTGCCGGCCTGGATCCGGAGCAGCTGCTTCTTGTAGTTCCACTCGTAGAGGGCCTTGGACTCGTCGAGTCCCTCGTAGCACTGGAGCCGGATGAGCCGGCTCCCGGTGAGCTTGGCCACCGACTTGGCCAGCTCCGTCTTGCCGGTCCCGGCCGGCCCCTCCACCAGCACCGGCTTGGCCAGCCGGTCGGCCAGGTAGACCACCCCGGCGATCCCCTCGTCGGCCAGATAGTCGACCCGGGCGAGGCCCTCACGGACGGCGCCGATGGAGTCGAAGCGGGGCTCCCCGGCCTCGGGGAACCCGGTGTTGATCACGTGGCCGTCGTCCCTCGGCACGGTGCTCACGCCCGCACCTGGCCGTCTCCCCGGACAACGTACTTCACGCAGGTCAGCTCGCGTAGGCCCATCGGTCCCCGGGCGTGGAGCTTCTGGGTGGAGATGCCGATCTCGGCGCCCAGCCCGAACTCCTCCCCGTCGACGAACCGGGTGGAGGCGTTGACCACCACCGCCGCGGCGTCGACCTCCGCGGTGAACCGGTCTGCTGCTGCGATGTCCTTGGTGATGATGGCCTCCGAGTGTCCTGATCCGAAACGGGCGATGTGGTCGATGGCGCCGTCGAGGTCGTCCACCACGGCGACGGCCATGGTGGGTCCGAGGAACTCGGCGGCGTACGAGGCGTCGGTGGCGATGCCGGCTGACGGCACCAGGCTGCGGGTGGCGTCGTCGCCCAGCAGCTCCACACCGGCCAGAGCCCGGGCCACCTGGGGCAGGAACGCCCCAGCGACGTCGCGGTGGACCAACAGGGTCTCCATGGCGTTGCACACGCCGGGCCGGCTGGTCTTGGCGTTCACCACGACGGCGGTGGCCATCGACAGGTCGGCAGCGGCGTCGACGTAGACGTGGCAGTTGCCCTCGCCGTCGAGCACGAAGGGCACGGTGGCGTGCTCCCTGATCGCCTCGATGAGGGAGGGGCCGCCCCGGGGGATCAGACAGTCGATGGCCCCGTCGAGCCGCATGAAGGCGACCGCCGAGTCGTGACTGGTGTCCTCCACCAGGCCGACGGCCCCGGCCGGCAGCCCGGCCTTCTCCAGCCCCTGTCGCAGGAGCGAGGCGATCACCAGGTTGGTGCCGAGCGCCGACGACGACCCCCGCAGCAGCACCGCGTTTCCCGACTTCAGGCACAGCCCGGCGGCGTCGCTGGTCACGTTGGGACGGTTCTCGTAGATGATGCCGATCACCCCGAGGGGGACCCGCACCCTCGAGATGCGCAGCCCGTTGGGTCGGACCCACCCATCGACCACCTCGCCCACCGGGTCGTTGAGGGCGGCCACCTGCCGGAGGCCGGCGGCCATGCCCTGGATCCGCCCCCGGTCGAGGCGAAGCCGGTCGAGGGAGGTGGCGTCGGCGCCCGAGCCGGTCAGGCGAGCCACGTCGTCGTCGTTGGTGGCCAGGATCCGGTCGGACTCCTGGTCGATGAAGTCGGCGGCGAAGAGGATCGCCTCGTTGCGGACCGCCGACGAGGCCCGGGCCAGGGCACGCGAGGCCAGGCGCGCCGCCGTTCCGAGCTCCACCAGCTCCGGTGGCGTGGTCGTACTCACCGCCCCAGCGTACTTCCGGGCATCACGGCCGCCGATCGGTCATGCCAACACCACCAGGTCGTCCCGGTGGACCACCTCGGGGGCCAGGTCCTCGGGGAGCTCGGCCGAACGGCGCCCGGCCCACTCCGCCACCATCGTCGCCGGGTGCCGGACCAGGCCCTTGGCGAACACGGTTCCGTCGGGCCCGGCGATCTCCACCGCCTCGTCGGCACCGAAGTCGCCGGTCACCGACACGACGCCGGCCGGGAGCAGCGACGTCCCCCGCTCCATCAGGGCCAGCCGGGCGCCAGCGTCGACCGTGACGGTGCCGGTGGCCCCGATGGCGAAGGCGATCCACAGCTTCCGCGCCGGGAGGCGGCGGTCGCGGGGTCGGAACCGGGTGCCCACTCCGGGCACCCCGGTGATGACCGAGGCCAGCACCCCGGGGCGGGAGGCGTCGGCGATGACCGCCTCCACCCCCGACCACACGGCGATCTTGGCGGCGGCCAGCTTGGAGGCCATCCCGCCGCTTCCGATAGTGCTGCCGGGGCCGCCGGCGATGCGCTCGAGCTCGTGGTCGATCTCCACCACCTCCTCGATCAGCGAGGCCTCGGCGGTCCGTCGCGGGTCCCCGGTCAGCAGCCCGGCGGTGTCGGTGAGCAGCACCAGCAGCTCGGCCCTCACCAGGTGGGCCACCAAGGCGGCCAGCCGGTCGTTGTCACCGAACCGGATCTCCTCGTCGGCCACCGCGTCGTTTTCGTTCACCACCGGGACCACCCCGAGATCCAGCAGCCGCCGCAGGGTCTGGCGGGCGTGCAGGTACTGGCTGCGGTGCACGAAGTCGAGGGGGGCCAGCAGGACCTGGCCGGCGGACAGCCCCCAGGCGCCCAGGGCATCGCTCCACACCCGCATCAGCTGGTGCTGGCCCACCGCCGCCACCGCCTGGAGGGTGGCGAGGTCGGAGGGGCGTGCCTCCCCCGGGGACAGGCTGGTCCACCCGGCGGCAATGGCGCCGGAGGTGACCACCACCACATCGCTGCCGCCGGCCCGGACCTTGGCCACCTCCCCGGACAGCTTGGCGATGGCGTCGACGTCGACACCCCCCTCGGCGGTGGTCACCGACGACGAGCCGATCTTGACCACCACCGTCCGGGCCACCACGCCCGGCTCCCCCGTCGTGCTCACGACGATCGGCGGCGCCGACGCCCGGACGGATCGCCGACGAACTCGGGTTGGTCGCGGTACCAGACGAAGGAGAGCTCCCCGATCTGGACCAGGTCCCCGTCGCGGGCGCCGGCCCGGGCCAGGGCCCGGTCCACCCCGATGGTCTTGAGGCGGTCCTGGATGTAGTCGGCGGCCTCGTCGGTGGTCACATCGTTGAGCGCCACCGCCCGCTCCACCACCTTGCCCACCACCTGGTAGACCCCCTCACCGACACGCTCGACGCCGAAGCCCTCGGGCAGGGGCCGGTGGATCACGATGGTGCCGGCGGCACCGGGCTCGGCCGTGCGGACCTCGGTGACCAGACGGGCCAGGTTCCCCACCAGGGCGGGGATGCCGAGGCCGGTCACCGCCGAGATCACCAGGTCGGGCCGGAAGTCGCCGCCGGCGGTGCCGCCGAAGAGGTCGGCCATCTCGTCGAGGTCGGCGATACCGGCGACGTCGGCCTTGGAGCCCACCACCAGGCGGGGCCGCTCCAGCAGCTCGGGACTGTAGCGGCCCAGCTCGTCGAGGAGGATCCGGTGCTGCTCGGCGGGCGGCACGCCGGTGACCGGGTCGAGCTCGACCAGCACCAGCATCACTCGGGCCCGGGTGATGTGGCGGAGGAACTGGTGGCCGAGGCCCTTGCCCTCGGCCGCCCCCTCCACCAGGCCGGGGATGTCGGCCACGGTGAAGTTGGACTCGTCGCCGGCCCGTACCACCCCGAGATGCGGCTCGAGGGTGGTGACGGGGTAGTCGGCGATCTTCGGCTTGGCCGCCGAGATCCTCGAGATGAGGGTGGACTTGCCCACGTTGGGGAACCCGATCAGGGCCACGTCGGCCACCAGGGCCAGCTCGAGGTTGTACCACTGCTCGTGGCCGGTCTCCCCCTGCTCGGCGAAGGCGGGTGCACGGCGGCGGTTGGTCAGGAAGCTGGCGTTGCCGCGCCCGCCCCTACCACCCTCGCCGGCCAGCCAGCGGTCGCCGGGGCCGACCAGGTCGGCCAGCAGCGTCCCGTCGAAGGCCCGGGCCCGTGTGCCCACCGGCACCGGGACCTCGAGGTCGGGCCCCCGGGCCCCGTGCTTCTTCTTCCCCCCGCCGTGACCGCCGTCTCCCGCCTTACGGTAGGGATGGTCGCGGAACCCGAGCAGGGAGGACTGGTTGGTGGTGGCCACCAGCCACACGTCGCCCCCACGACCCCCGTCGCCCCCGTCGGGCCCGCCCTTGTCCACGTGGGCCTCCCGTCGGAAGGCCACCGCCCCGGCCCCGCCGTCGCCCGCCTTCACGTGGAGTTGGGCCTCATCGACGAATCCGGACATCCCCTGATCCTACCGACCGCCCGTCGCCGCCCCCCGGGCGTCCCGTCGAGAGCCCCTTCCAGGTCGGGCGAGTCCGACGTGACGTCCGGCTCGCCGGGGCGCCCCGTTCGGAACCCAGGACGGGTGCGCGTTTCGAGACTGGTGGCAGGCCTGCCAACATGACACGTCTGCCACATGTGCGAACACGCGCGTC
Source organism: Acidimicrobiales bacterium (assembly GCA_052143315.1). GTDB lineage: Bacteria > Actinomycetota > Acidimicrobiia > Acidimicrobiales > RAAP-2 > DASZIT01. The sequence goes on from JBKQTE010000039.1 coordinate 27,296, forward strand.
CCCCACCTCGCCGGCCGGCCGCGCTCCTCAGGCCGGCTCGAGCAGGATGGTGCGCAGCCGCCCCACCGCCTCGGTGACCTCCAGGGTGGCGGCCAGCTCGTCGTAGGTGCCGTACGCGGCCCGCACCTTGGAGAGGAACTGGTCCATGGTCTCGGGTACCACGTTGAGGATGGCCGGGGCGAACCGGGTCACCTCCTCGACCGACTCGGGATACTCCGCCTTCAGTCGCTCGAGGAGCCGCTCCATGGCAGAGGCACTGAGGGAGTAGTCGGCGATGATCGTCTCGTCGGGCACCCCCAGGAAGGCCAGAAGCACGGCGGAGAGGACTCCGGTCCGGTCCTTGCCGGCGCTGCAGTGCATCACGGCGGGGAGGGCGCCGTCGTCGGCCAGGGCCTCGATGGCGGCGGTCAGCACCGCGCCGGCCCGGACCACCATGTCGAAGTAGTGGGACGCCACGTACGACGCCTCTTTCCAATCGGGAAGCTCTTGGGCGGTGGGGAGCACGTCCGTGAGAGGGAGTCCGTAGTAGCGGACCGGGATGTCGTCCACCGGGAACGACCCCCGCTGCTCCGCCTCATCACGGGTGCGAAGGTCGATGACCGTGCCGAGGCCCAGCTCGATCAGGATGACCCGGTCGTCGGGACTCAGCTTGTTCAGGCCGTCGGCCCGGAACACCCGTCGCCAGCGGATCCGGTGGCCGTCGGCGGTGCGGTATCCGCCCAGATCGCGGAAGTTGACGCACCCCTCCAGCACCACCTCCCGGGTGGGAGCGGCCACCGGGTTCAGTCGCCGGTGACGACGTCGACCAGCTTGCGCCCCTTGCGGCTGGCGAACTGCACGGTGCCGGCGGTCAGGGCGAAGAGGGTGTCGTCGCCGCCCTTTCCCACGTTCAGCCCCGGGTGGAACTTGGTGCCGCGCTGGCGCACGAGGATCGACCCCGCCTTCACCGTGGTACCGCCGAAGGTCTTGACACCCAACCGCTGTGCATTGGAGTCGCGTCCGTTGCGGGTCGACCCTCCACCTTTGGTCTTGGACATTCCTGAGGCTCCTTGTGCTCTGCTGCGGCGTGCTAGCCGGCCGCCGTGATGGCGGTGATCTCGATCGTCGAGTACTGCTGGCGGTGTCCCCAGCGGGTGCGTTGGTTCGACTTGTTCTTGTAGGTGAAGCCGCGGATCTTCGGTCCCAGCTCCGTCCCCACCACCTGGGCGGTCACCGAGGCGCCAGCCAGAGCCGACGGTGTGGCCATCACCGTGTCACCGTCGACCAGCAGGACCGGGGTGAATGCCACCTCGGTGCCGGGGTCCTGTCCCAGCAGTTCGACTCGGAGCTGCTGGCCCTCGGCCACGCGCTCCTGCTTTCCTCCGGTTCGGATGACGGCGTACATAAGGAAGGGAGTCTACAGCTCCGCGTCGGGGAACACGATTCCACGGCCCTCGCACACCTCGCAGGTGGTCGAGAGCGACTCGATGAGCCCCTCGGAGATCCGCTTCCGGGTCATCTCCACCAGCCCCAACTCGGAGATGTCGAACACCTGGGTCCGGGTCTTGTCCCTGGCCAGGGCGGCGCGGAGGGCGCTGGAGACCTTGTCGCGGTTCTCCCGGATCTCCATGTCGATGAAGTCGATCACGATGATGCCGCCGATGTCCCGCAGCCGCAGCTGGCGGGCCACCTCCTCCGCCGCCTCCAGGTTGTTGCGGTAGACGGTCTCCTCCAGGT
>JBKQTE010000040.1:0-8575 GCA_052143315.1 Acidimicrobiales bacterium
TCATGGCGTTCACTGTCGTCAATGACCAGGTCGTCGAGCTTGACATAATCGGCGATCCCGAACGCATCCGCAGAGTGGCTTCGGCTGTCCTTGGTGTCGAGTAGCACGACGGGGACACTGGGCATCGTGGCCGACCAACGCCACGGCGAGTTGTAGAACGCCGAAAGCCGGTCGAGAGGTGCCCAGATCGGGCCGTTCCAGGCGGGGTCAACAGCAGCAAGCGGTCAGGCCCTCAAGCGCTCTGTGGGCCGAAACCCGGTCTCACTGAAGCGGTGATCCGGCACGGAGATTGCTCACCCTTCAACGGCCATTTCAATCGATTTCCTGGTCATCGACGGCGCTGGCGGTCGCGAAAGTTGCATGCGCCTGGAACGGCCCGATCTGGGCACCCTCTACCGCGGCGTGACCCTGCTTTACTCGCTGCCCGGCCATCGCAAGCCTCCTCAGCCGCTCACGACTGCGCGACAGCCGGCAGCGCACCACCGGGCTCGAGCGTCCCCGCTGCCACCTGTTCTGTGGCCCAGTCGATCCACTCGATCTGCATGGCGTAGAAGCGCCGGCCGAACTCGATGGACAGCCGGCTGGCCCGGGCGACGGCGTTGGCGGCCCAGTCCCGGGTGGCGATGACGTTCTCGATGTAGCCGAGGTGGCGGACATACTCGACTCGGTCCCGGGCCAAACATTCGAGCGCCTCTTCCGGCGGGAGCACCCACAGGCAGAACACACGCAGGAGGGCTTCGTTGCGAAACGAGTAATCGGGTTCGCTGTCACGTAGCCAGCGCCTGAGTTCGTCGACGCCAGCCGGCGTCGTCTCATAGACCTTTCGACCCCGTGCACCCTCACCGGTCTGGGAGATCAGACCCTCGGCCGCCAGTTTGCCCAGCTCGGGATAGATCTGGCTGTGCTGGGCCGGCCAGACGTTGCCCATCGAGGCCCCGAACAACCGGGCCAGGTCGTAGCCGCTCATGGGTTCACCGGCGAGGAGATCAAGCAGTCCGTGGCGCAGACTCATACGAAAGATTCTACATGTATATCTTGACATGTCAACTTCAATGGTATTGAGTACGACATGTCATTCTCAACATGTAGGAGGAATCATGAAGAACCCGACCCCCGAACAGATCCATTCCCGGCGCTGGGCCACCCTCGGCGTGCTCTGCCTGTCGTTGCTCGTCGTGGTGGTGGACGGCTCCATCGTCAACGTGGCGCTGCCCACGCTGGTGCGCCACCTGCACGCCTCGACGAGTGCGCTGCAATGGGTCGTCGACGCCTACACCCTGGCCGTGGCGGGGCTGCTCCTCACGCTGGGCAGCCTCGGGGACCGCATCGGTCGGCACCGGACGCTCGCCGGCGGCCTGATCGTCTTCGCTCTGGGCTCGGTGCTGGCGGCGATGTCGACCTCGGCACACGAACTCGTCGCCAGTCGAGTCGTGATGGGGATCGGCGCCGCCGCAGTCATGCCCGCAACTCTCTCCATCTTGACCAACGTCTTCACCGTTCCCGCCGAGCGGGCCAAGGCCATCGCCATGTGGTCGTCGGTTGCCGGTCTCGGGGTCGTGGTCGGACCGACGCTGGGCGGCTGGCTCCTGGAGCACTTCGCCTGGGGATCGATCTTCATGGTGAACCTGCCGATCGTCGGCGTCGCACTCGTCGCCGGACGCCTGGTCGTCCCACCCTCGGCGAATCCTCACCCTCGGGCTCTCGACCCGATCGGCGCCCTGCTGTCCATGGCCGGCATACTTGCTGTCGTCTACGCCATCATCGAGGCCCCGTCACATGGCTGGTTCAGCCCGATCACTCTGGGCACGGTCGCCGCGGGCGCGGCGTTGCTCATGACCTTTGGTTTCTTCGAGCTGCGCAGCACACACCCGATGGTGGACCTGCGCATCTTCGCCAACGCGCGCTTCAGTGCCGCCAGCTTCGCCGTGACCATGATCTTCTTGGCTCTCTTCGGCTGGCTGTTCCTCTTCACCCAGCAGCTCCAATTCGTCCTCGGGTATTCCGCGCTGGCGGCCGGCGTGCGCTGCCTTCCCTTCGCCCTGACCATGGGGGTGGCCTCTGCCCAGTCGGCCAAGGTGGCGGCCCGGATCGGCACCAAGGTGGTCGTCACAACTGGTTTGGCGCTGATGGCGGTCGGCTTCGGCGTTCTCTCGACGGCGACCGTCCACGACGGCTACCCGTTGCTGGTGGTGGCCTCCATGGTGGTTGCGGCCGGGATGGGCCTGGCCATGGCGCCGGCCACCGAGTCGATCATGGGCTCGCTGCCTCCTGCCCAGGCGGGCGTGGGCTCGGCCGTCAATGACACCACCCGGTTCGTCGGCGGCGCCCTGGGCGTGGCGCTCACGGGCTCGATCGCCTCCTCGGTCTTCGCTGGTCACCTCCGCCCGGTGCTCACCCAAGTGCCGGCTCGCTATGTCGCCGAGGCGAACAGCTCTGTCGGTGGTGCCGTCGCCATCGGGCGACACGCCCCGGCGCCCTTCGGCCAAACCATCGTCGAGATTGCCCGCCAAGCGTTCATGGCCGGTTCGGACCGGGCCATGCTCGTCGCCGTCGTGGCTGCCTCCTGTGGTGCGCTGGTGGCCGCCCGGTTCCTGCCGGCCCGGGCGACGGTGCCTGCCCCGGAGTCGCTGACCGAGGTCGCTCCCGCCGGTCTCGAGCACGTCGTCCCCTCCATCACCACAACGACCATGGCGGCCGTCCTCCCCGCCACCGTCCGATAGCCAACGAGAACCAACCACAGCAAAGGAGAGCAGCACTCATGACCATCTCAATCATCCAAGAGGGCACCTCCACGGTGACCCTGGTCAACGTCTTCACTGTCGAACCGAAGGACCAGCTGCGACTCGTCGAGCACTGGCAGCAGGCGACCGAAGAGGTGATCCGTCACCTCCCGGGGTTCATCTCTGCGAATGTCCACCGGAGTCTCGACGGCACCAAAGTCATCAACTACGCACAGTGGGAGAGCGAGGATGCGTTTGACGCCATGCGGCACAATCCCGAGGCGGCGGCGCACCTCAGAGCGCTCGGCCAGATCGGGACCCCGGCCCCTGTCGTGTGCGAGGTGGTGTCGGTGCACCACATTTGACGATCATTTGGAACTCGGTGCAAGCATTCGGTCGGACCCAAGCAAGAAGGCCCATCCAGTGGTTGGGCCTTCTTGCGCGCCGCCGAGTTCCCGATCCTCACGAGCGTCGAAGTCGCGCTGAACTCCGCCCCGCCTCTTGCTAGAGCTATTCATTTTCGCCCGCACCGATGGAGTTGACCCGAGTGACTCGTTACCCACGCTGACCAGCCCCTGAGTTGCTTGCCGCGGTTCACCCGTCCGCAGTCGGCCCTTTCTGGGCACCCTCACGGGCCCGAATCCTGTCCCCATACGGTCGCTCCAAAGCAACGAAAGGGCGCGGTTTCGGGCAGGGCCTCTGCGGCGCGCAGCTAGTTCTTGCGAGAGGTTAGATACCGGGCCGTCGGCAGATGCGCCCATGTTGGAAGGGGCCGCGAGCTCCGAACTCGGGCCCCCTTCGACCTCGTATCAGCCCCGAGACATGCTTGGAGCGACGGGACCGACGCCTACCGAGTGAATCCGGCGTGAAGCTCGGAATACGTGAGGTCAGGTACAAGTCCAGGCGGAAGATTCGCCTTCAGGTTCTCGTCAAAGAACTTCATTTGGTCCGCCTTGGACTCCCAGATCTCGATGATGCGCATCCCGCCGACGGGACTCGGACCTCCCGCGTGAGAGATGAAGCCGTTCGCGGAACGCAGCAGCGGCATCAGCGGCTCCAACATCAAGGCATAGGTCTCCTCGTCCATATTCGGTTGTTCGGCAATCATGAGCACAGTCATCGGTGTGGCCTCCTTCGGTCTGTTCTTGGAGGAGTCGTCCGTCGCTGCTCCTCACCCAGTACAACTGCGTTGGGACGCAAAAGTCGTCGCGCGTACAGAAAATCCTGGCCGCCGTCTGGCGACCTCAGAATGATGCCCAACTGGTGGAGCTATTGGCTTTGGATGTGGACGACGAACGGTGCTGGGGAGTCGAGAGGCTCGTGGATCTGCGCCGTTCGTCACGCCGGGGCAAGCCGAGCGCGAAAACTCGCCTAATCGCTGACCTCTTCGGGAGTCGGAGGGAGTCCGAAGACTGGGAATAGACCCGGGTCGAGGAAGGCGTGGATCGTCACCACGCGACCGTGGGCGATCTCGAGCACGTGGATCTCGAACGGTTCGAGCGCTCCCGACGGACCGGCGGGGCGGTAGACGGCCAGCGCCGGACACCCATTGGCCGCGACTTCGATGACACGGTCGCGGCCGCCTTCGACTTTCAGGGCGGCCAGGAAACGGCGGATGTCGGGGATGCCCTGAAGCCACAGCTCGTAGGGCGGCATACTGAGAGTGGCATCTTCGTGCAGCAGCGCCACCAGCGAGTCGACGTCGTAGCACTCGAACGCTTCGATATAGCGGTACAGGAGCTCACGGTCCGCCTCCGTCGGCTCCGACGGAACGGCATCGATGTTGACCGCCTGCAGGGCACTCCGGGCTCGGCGCAGGGCGCTGTTGACAGCGTCCTCACTGGTCTCGAGCAGGTTCGCTACTTCTTGAGCCCGCCAGCTGAGGACGTCACGGAGGATCAGAACTGCCCGCTGGCGGGGTACGAGGTGTTGGAGGGCTGCGATGAACGCCAGTCGGATCGACTCACGGGATTCCGCGACGTCAACCGGGTCCGCGCCCGGAGATGACACCAGGTGGTCGGGAATCGGCTGCACCCAAGTCGCCTGCGACCGAGGGGTGCCCAGAGCGAGCTCATGGGATGGCTCCCATCGCCGGCCCGAGCTTGCCGGTGCGAGGTCCATGGGAAGAGCGCGCCGCCGCCGACCCTTCAGCATGTCCAAGCAGACATTGGTGGCGATCCGATACAACCACGGGCGCAACCCAGCCCGGTCCTCGAACCTGTCGAGCCCTCGCCATGCCCGTACGAAAGTGTCCTGCACCGCGTCCTCGGCGTCCTGGGGGGATCCGAGCATCCGATAGCAATATGCCGTCAGCTGGCGGCGGTAAGGCTCGAGGTCGCTCAGATCCTGATCCACGACGGTCGTCACAGCAGTGCTCAGACTAAGTGCATCCGATAGCGACCCCCACCATGCGCTGGCTGGCATCTGCGCGAACGGCTCAGAACCACGACTTCCCGCGTCCTGACCCGCTTGCAACTGTCGCCCTGACCGCAGTCGGCCCGAGTGGGGCACCCGTCTTGTGCGCGGGTCTCACCGGAGTTGCTAGTCACTGGGCATGGTGCGTGGAAGGCCGAAGCGGGCGAGCAGGCTTCTATCTCCGAACCGGGTCATGGCGGAAATCCGATCCGCTCGTACGCTCAGCACCAGGATCCCGCTGGCTCGATGGATGTTCGCGTTGGGGTCAGGGAGGTAATAGCCGTAGGCGGGTTGGTTGTTCGCTCTGGTGGGAACCAGTTTGAGGCCCTGACCCCAGAACCCCCGGCTGCGAAGGAATTCGGCGATAGCTCTCGGGCCTCGGAACTCGACTGGCTCGGGTGGCATCGTGAACTTTGCGTCTTCACTCAAAAGGGCGATGACTCCTTCGAGATCGCCACGCTGAAACGATTCGACAAATTGATCGACGACCCTTGCTTCATGTTCAGAGCGGGCGCGTGGAACGCCGTCCGGAGTTTCCAATTGTTCGACTCGCGCGCGCCCGCTGAAGGGCGCTGTTTACCGACGCTGGCGTGGAATCCAGCATCTCCGCTATTTCGGACGCTGAGAAGCCCATCACGTCGCGCAGGACCAAGGCCGCTCGCTGCTGGGTGGGGAGTCGCTGAAGGCCGGAGACAAAAGAAAGCGCGATGGACTCGCGGGCGTCGTAACGGGCTTCGGGGGCGAGGGCTATGTCATCCATCAGGGTGTCTGGATACGGCTCGAGCCACCACGGTTCATCAGAAGGGCTAGCGCCAGAAAACTCGGGCATGTTCGTAACCTTTGGTCGGCGGGATGTGTCTCGAAGGTAATTGAGACACCGGTTCGTCGCGATGCGATAGAGCCACGCCCGCAACGAGCGGCCGTCGAATCGATCGAGCGCCTGCCACGCCGACAACAGCGTCTCTTGAAGTAGGTCCTCGGCGTCTTGGACCGACCCGAGGATCCGGTAGCAGTGCACATGGAGTTCGCGGCGGTACGGCGCGGTCAGTTCGCTGAAGGCGACGTTGTCACCCGCCCGGGCTCGGGCGAGCGTGGCATCGGTCATAGTCATCCCATCCTTTCGGACTGACGTCTCCTCATGTTGCAACACCGGCGGTTGTACAAAATCATCGCTGAATTGTTGAACGGGCCGGTGTTTGACCTTCTGTAAGACCCGAACAGCACCTCACGGAGGCGTGACATGACCCAGCTCAGCATTCAGAAGGAACTCGTCGATGACCGTCAACGCAATCTGAAGGTCCAGCTCCACCGACCCGCAACTTCGGCTCGGTTGCAGACCCTCAGGCCCAACGAATTCGAGACCCGACGCTGGCGGGCCTTCTCCCTCCTCGTGGTGGCCTACTTCATGACCATCGTGGATCTGACGATCGTCAACGTCGCGCTGCCCACCATTGGGGCCAAACTTCACTTTCCCGAGTCAGACCTGCAGTGGGTGGTCACCGCCTACGGGCTGACCTTTGGGGGCTTCCTGCTCCTCGGCGGTCGAGCAGCTGACCTGCTCGGGCGGCGGCGTCTCCTCATGACCGGCCTTGGCGTCTTCACCGGTGCGTCGCTCGCCTGTGGACTGGCGACCTCTGACACGTTCCTCGTCGTCGTGCGCGGGATCCAAGGCTTTGGAGCAGCTCTCGTCTTGCCGGCTGCTCTGTCGATCGTGATGAACATGTTCCCCGAGGGAGCCGAGCGCAACAAGGCGCTCGGGATCTGGGGTGCCGCCGGGGCCATGGGCGCGACCGTCGGCGCCATCGCCGGGGGCCTACTGACCCGCTACGCAGGGTGGCAGTTCATCTTCTTCTTCAACGTGCCCATCGGTGCGTTGGCGTTCGGCCTCGTTCCCAAATTGGTGCCCGAGAGCCGACTCCACAGCGAGCGGCGGCGCTATGACCCCTTCGGAGCGATCACCGTGACTGCAGCGCTGGTCGCCTTCGTCTACGCAATCTCTCAAGCGCCGCAGGTTGGTTGGGCCTCCGTCCAGACCGTTGGCATGCTCGTCGGGGCCAGCGCCCTGCTGCTCGCCTTCCTCGTCATAGAGACCAGGGTCGAGGCACCCCTACTGCCGCTGCGACTGTTTCGACTGAGCACAGTCGCCGGATCGAATGCGGTCGGGTTCCTGCTTGGGGGGAGCTTCTTTACCTTCATCTTCATCGGCACCCTCTACATGCAACAGGTGCTGGGGTTCTCGGCTCTTAAGACCGGAGTCGCCTGGCTGGTGGCTTCGCTCACTTCGGTGGCCTTCGCGGGTCTTTCGCAGAAGTTGGTGACCAAGACGTCAGCCAAACTCGTCATGGCTTTCGGCATGGCCCTGATCGGGGGCGGGATCTTGTGGGCAACGCAGATCCCGAGCGACGAGAACTTCTGGCACGACTTGGCCGGCCCGTTCTTCGTGGCCGGTATGGGTACAGCCTTCGCGTTCATCCCGGTGTCGATCGGCGCCCTGGCCGGGGTGAGGGAACACGACGCCGGGGTCGCTTCGGGCCTGCTCAACACCTCCCAGCAGCTCGGTGGTGCCATAGGGGTGGCTATCGCCTCGTCCATCGCCGCCATTCGCTTCCACACCCTCGTTCATCACGGGTACGGAACAGCCGCTGCGCTCACCGGCGGGTTCCAGTGGGCGCTGTGGGTGTGCGGCCTCATGGGTCTCGCCGCCGTCCCCGTGACCTTCGTATTCATCCGAAGGACCGACATGGCCCACGCAGTGGCGAGCACACAGCAACCGAGAATCGCCGTCGCTGCGGTAGTCGAGTAGCGACCGGCCCACCTCAACCAAGATCATCGCCAACTGAAGGAGACAAGAAATGCGCAGACTCATCGAATCGGCCCTCGTTTCTCTTGACGGCGTCATCGAAGCGCCCGAACAGTGGGCCAACTTTGACGCCGAGGACGCGGCGTATTCCATGGAGCAGCTCGGTCACTACGACGCCTTCATCATGGGCCGAGTGACCTACGAGAAGCTCTACGCAAACTTCGCCCCAGTCGTTGACAACGCCTACATCGGCCTCATCAACGCCATGCCCAAGTACGTCGCTTCTCGGACACTGACCGAGGTCGCATGGAATGCCACACTCCTCGGTTCCGACCCATCGAGCGCGATCGCGCGGCTGAAGGACCAGCCCGGCAAGGACCTCATCAAGTACGGCACCAGCCGCTTCGACGACACGCTCGTGCGAGACCACCTGGTCGATGAGTTCCGGTTGTGGATCAGGCCCGTCGTGGCCGGGCTCGGCCAACGGTTGTTCGAGGACGTGGATACCTCAAGACTCCACCTGAGGCTCACCGACGAGAAGAGGCTGGAGAACGGGTCGGTGATTCTCACCTATGTCCCCCGCTGACATCTCGATCCGTAATCGCAGGTTGAGAGGTCGCACGATCAACCTGGCCTCAGG
>JBKQTE010000041.1:0-24084 GCA_052143315.1 Acidimicrobiales bacterium
CCAGTCCGAACGGAAGGTCTTCGCACCAGCCCTTTGGTGCCGCCAATAGCGCTTCGTGAAGGCGGGGTCGGTGAGGCCCTGCCAGACCCGTTCGGGCATGGCGCACATGTAGGTCGTGTACGTAAACCTCGTCATCTGGTCGATGAGTGCAGCCACTGCCTTGCCTCCAATTGTCGTGTTGCCTGTCGGGATTGGTGCCGGAACTTGGGGGAGTAGTCATTCCCCGACGTTCGCCATCGCGACCTCTTGCGCCCACGGGAGCAAAGCCGGTCAGCCCGCACGGCGACTCCAGCTTCGCGTTCGGTGACGCCGGTGAGCGCACCGGGGTTCTGCGTCTCCTTCGCATCATGCGACCTGATCCGCCCTCAGAGAGACTCACCCTCTCCGTCAGCCGTCTCCCGGTCATTGGGCTGGCCTATCCCCGTGCTGATCAGACTCCGCAAGCTCCCATTGATATAGAAGCTCCATGCGCTCGAGCAGCCGTCGAAGCACTGGACGTCAGGGTCCAGACCGAGGTGTGTGAACCGGATCTCCGTCTCGCCGTCCTTCGGGGAGATGTCGAACCGGATATCGGTGCCCGTCCACTCGGTCTTGTCCTCGACGAAGTCGAGAAAGCTCTCCTCCACGTGCCAGACCACGGTCCTCCCCGGGACCAGCTCGGTGATCCTCTGCCTGGAGTAGTGGACGTCCTGGTAGCGGTACGTGAACTCCGCGCCCAGCGCGTCGGTCCTCCCGTCGATCTCTCCCGACCACCATTCTCGGACATCGGTGATGGCCTGAAACGCCTCCTCGGGGGTCTGGTCAACCGTGAACGTGGCGGTGAAATTCTGATCGGACATCGCGCTCGCTTCTCCTCGTGGTTGATGGTCGTGGTCCGGGGCTCTCCCCAGCTGCTTGCATGATACAAGTCATCATAACGGAAGGACTTGCATCATGCAAGTGAAAAGTGGGTATACTGCAGCCGTGCTCGGAAAGACCTACGACAACCAGGTGTGCTCGGCCGCCCGGGCGCTCGAACTGGTGGGCGAACGGTGGAGCCTGCTGATCATCAGGGACGCGTTGTTCGCCGGTTCCAGCCGATTCAGCGATTGGCTGAGACTCGGCATCGCCACGAACATCCTCAAGAACCGACTCGACGGCTTCACCGAGGCCGGGATTATGGAGCGCCGTACTGCCTCCCGGAACCCGGAGCACTTCGAGTACCTGCTCACCGATAAGGGTCGCGACCTGGCCCCCGCCATCGTGGCACTCACCGAATGGGGCGACCGATGGGCGGCCCCGAATGGCCCGCCCATCCTCTACGTCCACTCCGTCTGCGGCGGTGCGATCACCCAGCAGACCACCTGTGCCAACTGCGGCCGGGTGCACGACCCTGCAGAGGTGACGGTCCGACCGGGACCCGGCATGCCCCCCGACATCGCAGCCCGTATGGACGGGAACCCCAGCGGTGACGCGCAAGTCGGGTCGACGCATTGATGTGATGGCGCAGGAGATTCGGGCGGCAGGACGGAGTCATTCGGAGTTCCTATTCGGTGGCACCCGCGGTCATTTCGCTTGATGACTGTCGTGATCACTACGGTCACGGTTTCCAACGGCATGGGACGAGCTCCTCGGAACGCCGGCTCGGACCCTCGTCTGGGACGGCCGGCTTCAGCGCATCGCCGCCGAATCCTGGCCACGACGACGTCCAGTGGTGCCGGAGCCGCTCACTCGGGTACCCAGCGCCCCCGGAGGTCCTCGAGCCACGGCGGCAACTCGATCGGGGGATCGGGGAGAGCGTCAGCACCCCGTTGCTCGAGCAGGCGCTCGAAGGATGCCGGATCGTGCCCCCAGCCCCGGGGGTCCCCCATCATGACCTCGAAGAGCACGGCCCCTTGCGGCCCGGCCTCGAAGGGGCCGAAAGCGGCTCCCTCGGGTAGCTCGATGTGGGTACCGGCCGGGCATCGCCGGTCGCCACACAGGATCTCCCCCTCGAGGACCATGACGACGTGCGGGCTGAGGTGCCCGTGCCGCCGCTGTATGACTCCCGGATCCCACCGGGCGTACAGCGACAGGTAGAGCGGGTCGGCGGAGAAGGCCAGCCACTTCTCCCACACCGAGGCGACCGTGCCATCGGCCAACCGGACGGCCCGGACCTGCTGCCAGGGGACGTCTGGATCGTCGAGGTGACGGAAGATCGGTTCGAGCCCGGGCACCTTTGGCCCGTCTACATGGCCCACGGTGAACCTCCCGATCCGACCGTCACCGTGGCGACCTGCATGCCAGCCGACGATAGTGCGGGGGGAGGTCACCTCTGGCGGCAGCGGTACCTGTGGCGCGAAGCTCAACTTCGGCCGGAGGTTGGTCGACAACGTGTGGGAGGGAAGGCACCGCGATGGGCTGGGGGGTGGGGAATGAGACTTGACCTCTACGTTGGGCTCCTTGCCGTCTCCACCGCGAGCTGTGTCTACTCTGCAGCCCTCTCATGGCGGAGAAGGCACCTCCACTCGGCGGCCATTGCCCTCATGTGGCTGATGGTGGGACTTGCATGGTGGTCTGCCGCGTACGCAGTGCAGTGCGCCTCGCGCAGCTTGGAAGGCATGGTGATCTCCGATCTGCTCATCTATCCCGGCGTTGTACTCGTTCCAGCATCGTTCTTCGCCCTGTGCGTCTACATGGCTCGGGGGGAGCTTCACTTCACCAGGCGATCGATTGCGCTCCTCGCGATCGAACCAGTTCTGGTTGTCATCGCAGTAGCGACAAACCCCTTGACACATTGGTTCATCACGGACGAACACTTGACCAAGAGCAGGCCTGTCGGGTTGGCCTTCACACCAGGACCGCTGTTCGTTGTCCACACGGTCTACTCCTACGCGCTCCTTGCTGCCGGGGCGTTCCTCCTCGTTCGCTATGCGACAAGGTCGAGCACTCCGTTCCGCCGCCAGACGATCGTCGTTCTGGTGTGTGCCGCAGTTCCTTGGGTCGCCAACATGGTCTTTGTCCTGCACATCGTCAATCTGGGCTGGTTTGACCCAACTCCGCTTGCATTCGGGTTCACCGGTATTGGTGTGTATTGGGCGCTCTTCAGGCTCCAAGCGTTGGATCTGATTCCGGTGGCTCGCGATCTTGGAGTGGAGAACATGCAGGACGCGTTTACCGTTGTCGATTGGCAAGGACGGATACTCGACCTGAATCCCGCGGCGCGACGATTGTTCGGTGTTACCCCCCGACCTTCCGAAAAGGACATCATTGGGAAGGATGTGGTGAAGGAGATGGGCGATTGGGCGGCCCCTATTGTATCCGAGGCACCTCCCGACGCCTGGATGGCATCGATCGGCGACATTGATGTGGACGTCCGATTGACGCCGATGGCGAACAAGCATGGACACACCTCGGGATACCTGGTACTCGCCCGCGATGTCAGCGCTGTTCAACAGGCTCAGCGAGAGCTCCAAGAGATGAATGAACAACTTCGGATGCAGGTGGAGACCACGGAGCGACTTCGGCACGAACTCCAGGAGCAGGCAGTTCGCGACCCCCTAACTGGCGTGTTCAACCGGCGCTACATGGACATTGCTCTGCATGAGGCGGTCGACGCAGCCCAGCAGAACAATTCCATGGTTAGCATTGTGATGATTGATATCGATAACTTTAGGGAGATAAATGCCTCCCTTGGTCATAGCGGTGGGGATGCTGCGCTGACGAGGATTGCACAGCTGCTCTTGGGCGCAATGCGTGCGGGCGATGCCTGTTTTCGGTACGGTGGCGACGAGTTCTTGGTGATCTTGCCCGGCACAAGCAATGACGCTGCTGAGAGGCGTGCAACGCAGTGGACTGAGGCATGCACGCTCCTGTCGTTCTCTGCTTCGCAGATTCCTTTTGGGATGAGCATGAGCGCGGGTGTCGCGACCGCACCTGAGAACGGCTCCACGGCCGATGCCCTTCTCAAGTCGGCGGACAACGCGATGTACCGTGCAAAGGCAGAGGGAAGGAACCGAGTGGTGTCCGCTGGGAGAGATGTGCACCTGGGCCGCGAGTAGTTGCTCGATGCAGAAGGGTCTGCCGACGGACGGGCGATCACCTCCGGCGTAGCTCGAGACACCGTGTCCAAGGCCAGAGAGGCGTGGGCTCCACAGGTGCCGTTCGGCGGTGGCCAGGGGTCCTATGACGCCGCTGGTATCTTGATGACCCGCTCGGATCCGAGCAGCCGCTTACCGGGAGGTCGGCGGCGGCGGCGGGGGAGGCGGCCAGGGAGCCTGCTTCGGCCAGTGGGCCGGCGCCGGTTGGGTGGGCCACCCGGCCGGGGTCTGCGGCCGGGTGCCTGGCGGCGGGGGTGGCGGCCACGGCGACTGCGCGGTGGTCGGCTGCTCGGCATCGTGCGCACCGGACACCCCGGCGTCGGCTGGGGTTCCGGACGGGGTGCCCGAGGTGTCGGCAGGATCGGTCTCTCCGGTGGTGTGACCCGACTGTTCCGCACCGCCCGGTACCCCCGCCCCGTTGACGCCGTCGGAGCCGGGAGCCCGACCCTCACTGCTGCTGCCGTTGCTCCCGTTTCTGCTGCTGCTGTCGACACGGCCGTCGTCGTCGCCCGACCCGGTAGGTCCGTGCTGCTCGGCCACGAACACCGGCGGGATGGACTTGGTGCCGTGCTCGTGCACGGGGCGCCCGTAAGCGGTGTCCACCAGGCGGGCCACCGTCTCGCCGTCGACCGTCTCCTCGTCGAGCAGGGCCCGGGCCAGGGCGTCGAGTCCGCCGCGGTGCCGGGCCAGGACCTCGAGGGCGCGCTGCTCCTGCGTCCTCAGGATGATCTCGACTTCGTCGTCGATGATCTGGCTGGTGTGCTCGGAGTAGTCGCGGGTGTGCATCAGGTCCTCGCCGAGGAACACCTGGCCCTGTGACCCCCAGGCCATGGGGCCGATCTTGTCGGACATGCCCCACTCCCGGACCATCTTCCGGGCCAGCTCGGTGTTGCCCACCAGGTCGTTGCTGGCGCCCGTGGAGAGGTCGCCGTAGACCAGCAGCTCGGCGGCGCGACCGCCCATGCGGACGGCCAGCGAGTCCTCGATGTGCTGGCGGGGGTGGATGTGTCGCTCCTCCATCGGGAGCTGCATGGTGACGCCCAGGGCGAGCCCGGTGGGCAGGATGGTCACCTTGTGCACCGGGTCGGCGTCGGGCAGCACGTAGGCCAGCACCGCGTGCCCACCCTCGTGGAACGCGACCCGTTCCTTTTCGGAGTCGGACAGCACCAGGCTCTCGCGGCGCTGGCCCATGAGCACCCGGTCCCTCGACGCCTCGAAGTCGACGTTCTCGATGACCTTGGAGCCCCTCCGCACGGCGTGCAGCGCTGCCTCGTTGACCAGGTTGGCCAGGTCGGCGCCGCTCATCCCGGGCGTGCCCCGGGCGACCAGGCCCAGGTCGACGGTGGGAGCCACCCGCTTGTCCTTGCAGTGGACCTGCAGGATGGGGAGGCGCTCCTCGAGGTCGGGGAGCGGTACCACGATCTGGCGGTCGAAGCGACCGGGCCGGAGGATGGCGGCGTCGAGGATGTCGGGCCGGTTGGTGGCAGCCATGACCACGATGCCCTCGGTGGGGTCGAACCCGTCCATCTCCGAGAGGAGCTGGTTGAGGGTCTGCTCGCGCTCGTCGTGGCCCCCGCCCAGTCCCGCCCCCCGCTTCCGGCCGATGGAGTCGATCTCGTCGATGAAGACGATGGCCGGTGCCTGCTTGCGGGCGGTGGCGAAGAGGTCGCGGACCCGGCTGGCACCCACCCCGACGAACATCTCCATGAAGTCCGACCCGCTGACCGACATGAACGGCACACCGGCCTCGCCGGCCACCGCCCTGGCCAGCAGGGTCTTGCCGGTGCCGGGGGGGCCGACCAACAGGATGCCCTTGGGGATGCGTGCCCCGATGTCCTTGAACCGCGCCGGTGTCTTCAGGAAGTCGACGACCTCGCTGATCTCCAACTTCACGCCGCCGTACCCGGCCACGTCTTCGAAGGTGGTGGACGGCCGCTCGGTCGAGTACAGCTTGGCCTTGGAACGACCGATCGACATGATGCTTCCCATCTGACCCTGCGCCTTTCGACTGAAGTAGATGAACACGCCGATGATCAGGGCGAGGGGAAGCAGCCAGCTGAGAATGCTCAGCAGGTCGTTGGTGGACGGGTTCACGTACTTGACGTTCGTACCGAGCGGCTTCAGCGAGGAGACCAGGGAGTCGGGCACCGGGCTCGGCCCGCTGACCGTGTAGTTGATGCCGTTGTCCATCGTCCCCGTGATCACACCGGTGGCGTTGTTGACGGTGGCGTTCTTGACCTGCTTGGAGCTCACGTCGTTGAGGAACGTGTTGTAGCTGACCGAGGTGGCGACGGGCTTGTTGGTCAGGCTCGGGATGAACAGCGCCGCCAGGACCGCCGCGGCGATCACCAGGTAGAGGATCATCCGGTTCCGGTTGGGACCCGGCGCGGCGGCGCCCCCGGGGCCGTTGGCGTCCGGTGGGCCGCTTCCGGGCAGGTTGGGGTTGGGCGGGGTCACCGCACCATGCTATGCGGGGACAGACCGTCGCGGCGCATCACCCCGGGTGTCGGAACCGGACCTCCGTGGGCGCTCCCGGGCCGGCGGTGGTGATCGGTAACGTGTCGGGGTGACCGAGGGACCCGAGGGCGGCGTCGACGCCCAAGCCAGCGCCGCCGGGGGACCACCGGGCCGCCGGGGGGGCGTGCCGCCCCTGCCCCCTCCCCCGGCAGGGTCGGGTACCGCCGCCCAGGGCTGGATGCCCCCTCCGGGATGGACGCCCCCGGGGGGCTGGGCCCCACCGCCCCCCGGATCGCCGGCCTCCGGGGCCGTGCCTCCGTGGCACGCCTTGGGCGGGCCGACGATCGATCCTCGCCTCGACCACGCCGGGGCCCACGACGTGCCCCTCAACAGGCAGCTGGCGGCCGGTGCGGCCCCGGCCTCCCGGGGCGACGCCGGTCTGTGGCTGCTGTTCGCTGCCCTCGGGTTCCTCGGTGGACAGATCCTGGCCACCATCTTCATCGTGGTGGGCGCGGCCCTGGCCGGCCAGGAACACCACCTGGCGGCGATCTCGAAGTTGAGCGAGCCCCCCACCTGGTACATCGTCTCCACCCTGCTCGGGCTGTGGGCCGGGTTCTTCGGGGCCCCGTGGCTGGCCAGCCGGGCACGCGGGACGGGCAGCCTGATCCGCGACGTAGGGCTTCGGTTCCGCTGGATCGACCTGCTCGGGCTGCCCATCGGGCTTGGGGGACAGATCCTGGTGGGGCTCATCTACATCCCCATCTCCCAGCACGTGCACGACTTCAATCAGCGGTTCAACGCCCCCAGCCAGAAGCTCACCGGTGGCTCCCACGGCCTCGGGTTCGTGGTCATCGCCATCCTGACCATCGTCGGCGCCCCGTTCTTCGAGGAGCTGTTCTTCCGCGGCCTGCTCCTCCGGGCGCTGGCTCGTCTGTTCGGCACCTACGGCCGTTGGGTGGGACCGGCGCTGGCCATCGTGATCACCGGCGTCCTGTTCGGCCTCGCCCATGCTGAGTCGCTCCAGCTGATCGGCCTGGCCACTTTCGGCGTCATCCTCTCCTTCGTCTCCTACCGGACCGGCCGCCTGGGGATGAACATGGTCTCGCACGCCAGCTTCAACCTGGTGGCCGTGGTGGCCACACTGCACGCCGGCAGCGGCATCCTGTTCTGAGGTGGTACCCCGGACGACGCACGCCGGGGCCGCCGGCGAGACCCGGTCGCGCCTGACCCGACCCTCGGCCTGGCCGGCCTGGGCCAACGTGGTGGCCATCGTCGGGGTCGTCGCCGTGGCCCTCTGGCAGCTCCACCCCAACCTGCTGCTGGCCAGCACCACCACCGCCGGGGGCGACACCGGGGCGCACGTGATCCTGCCGGCCTACCTGAAGTCCAACCTGCTCACCCACGGCCGGCTCACCGGGTGGGACCCCGGCTGGTACGACGGGTTCCCCCTGTACACCTTCTACTTCCCGCTCCCGGCCCTGCTCACCGTGGCCTTCAGCGCGGTGACCTCCTACGACGTCGCCTTCAAGCTGGTGACCGTCCTGGGTACCGTCACCCTGCCGGTGGCGGCATGGGCGTTCGGGCGCCTATCCGGGCTCCGGGACCCGGGCCCGGGGTGCCTGGCCGCCGCCACGCTCCCCTTCCTGTTCGAGCCGAGCTTCTCCATCTACGGCGGCAACCTGCTGTCCACCCTGGCCGGCGAGTTCTCGTACTCGCTGGGCCTCTCCCTGGCCCTGGTGTTCCTGGGGGTGGCGGCGCTCGGCCTCCGCACTGGCCGATACCGCTCACTGGCTGCCGTCCTGCTGGCCGCCACCCTGCTGTGCCACCTGATCACCTTCATGTTCGCGGTGGCGGGCCTGGGGGTGTGGCTGGTACTGGACGCCGATCTCCGCCGCTCCTTCGGCGCCGGTGTCCGGGGCATGGTGGCCCGCCGCCGGTGGAGCCGCCGCGTCCTGTGGGCGCTGGTGGCTGGGGCCATCGGGGTGGGGCTGACCGCCTGGTGGCTGGTGCCGTTCGTGGTGGACCAGCCGTACGCCACCAATATGGGCTGGACGAACATCGGTGACTTCCCCCACCTGCTCTTCCCCGGCTCCTCCCGCTGGGTCTGGATCGCCGCCCTGGTGGGCCTGGCGGCCACCGTGGTCAGGCGGAACCGGGTGGGGCTGTTCGTGGCGGTGATGGGCGGGGTGTCGGCCGCGGTGGTCTGCCTCGACCCGCAGAGCTCGTTGTACAACGTCCGCTTCCTGCCGCTCTGGTTCCTGTGCCTCTACCTGATGGGTGGCATCGCGGTGGCCGAGCTGGTGTCGGCGGCCGCCCGTTGGCGACGGCGGCGCCTCCTCGGCAGATGGGCGACCGTGGTGCGGGGCCGGCTGTCGGCCGGCACCGGTGGGGGCTGGCGCCCGGGGATGCGGATCAGCCGGTTCCGCCGCCCGGTGCCGGGCGTCACTGCCGCCGGGTCCATTGCCGGTCCACTGATCGCCCTGGCCGCGGCGTGCGTGGCGGTGGTACCGCCCCTGGCCCTGCCGGCCACGACGCTCGCCCACGTGGGCGTCACCGTGGGAGGCAACCAACCGAGCGCCTGGGCCGAGTGGAACTACTCGGGCTACGAGCGCAAGCCCGACTACCCGGAGTACAAGGCGGTCATCGACCTGATGGCCAGGGTCGGCCGGACCGATGGCTGCGGCCGTTCGATGTGGGAGTACGACGCCTCGGAGAACCGATTCGGGACGACCGAGTCGCTGATGCTCCTGCCGTACTGGACCGACGGGTGCATTGACTCGATGGAGGGGCTGCTCTTCGAGTCGTCGGCCACCACCCCGTACCACTTCATCAACCAGAGCGAGCTGTCCGTGGCCCCGTCAGACGCCATGGTGGGGCTCCCCTACGGCGGCCTGAACGTGGCCCTCGGTATCCAGCACCTCCAACAGCTCGGGGTGCGCTACTTCCTGGCCGCCTCGGTCACCGTCGAACAGCAGGCGGCCGACGACCCGTCGCTCACCGAGGTGGGGTCGACCGGGCCGTGGCGGACCAGCTACAACGGTGAGGCGCTGGACACCACCTGGAAGGTCTACCGGATCGACGACTCCCAACTGGTGGAGCCGCTGGCCAACCGCCCGGTGGTGTGGAGGGGCGTCGGCGCCGCCCAGACCAGCTGGCTGAACCCGTCGGTCTCGTGGTACGACTCCCCGGGGCGGTGGGACGTGGTCCCGGCGGCCGACGGGCCGGCCGACTGGACCAGGGTGTCGGTCGGCGACACCTCCCCTCCGGCGGTCGCCGAGCCGGCCACCACCGTCACCGACGTCCGCCAGACCGACAGTTCGATCAGTTTCCACGTCGACCGGGTGGGGACCCCGGTGGAGGTGAAGGTGTCGTACTTCCCCAACTGGCAGGCGAGCGGGGCCGACGGTCCCTGGAGGGTGGCCCCCAACCTGATGGTGGTGGTCCCGACCTCCCACGACGTGGTGCTCACCTACGGCACCACCAATGCCGACCGCATCGGGCAGCTGCTGACGCTGGTGGCCCTGGTGTCGGCGGTGGTCCTGACCGGGCTGGCCCGGCGGGCCCGGCAGCGCCGTCGTACCGGTCAGGGCCCGACGACGGCCCTTACGGACCTCTAACACATCCCTCACCGACGGCACACGCAGGGGGAGGATGCTGTCGTCATCCGGTCGGTGGGATCGGGGGGACACGCACAGGGAGGCAGCATGCGATTCACACGTTCGTCACTGGCACTCGGGGCCGTACTGCTGGGCACGGCGATCACCGCCACCGCCTGCGGTGGGTCGACCGAGGTGGTCGGCCCCAGCCACACGGCACCGGCATCCGCCCCCGCCGCCACGGCGACGTCGGCGCCGAAGACCACAGCCACCGCCGCCCCGTCGACGACGCCTCAGTCTCCGACGCCGGCGACGCCGACGACCCCGACGACCGCGGTCCCGGCGTCGCCGGCCCCGCCGGTGAGTACCGGCACCATCACCCAGCTCAACACCGAGCTGGGCTCCCTCGGACAGAGTCTCAACCAGGTCAACCAGGACCTGAACCAGGCACAAGGAGATCAGTGACATGACCCGATCCACCCATCGCCGGACCGTTCCCGTCGCTGCCGGCGCGCTCGCCGTCGCCGGCCTGGCCACCGCCCTCGGCCTGGCCGCCCCGGCGGCGTTTGCCGCCTCCACCAGCGGGACCACCGCCACCACCTCTCATCCGGCGTGCACGGCCGCCGACGTCTCGGCGGTCCGCCAGCAGGTGGATGGGGACCTGGCCGCCCGGGTGACCGAACTGGGAGTCCTGACGGGCGCCGTCCAGTCCGCCGGGGGCCTGACCACCTCGGACCGGTCGACCCTGAGCGCCACCCTGTCCACCACCACGGCGGGTATCGACGCCCTGGTCCAGAAGGTGCCCACCGACACGACGTGCCTGCAGCTGTGGCAGGACGCCGGCTCCATGGTCCGGACCTACCGGGTCTTCGCGGTGGTGGCGCCCCAGACCCACCTGGACATCGCCGCCGACACCGCCAACGGTATCGAGGCCACCCTGGTGGGCGACGAGCCCGGCATCCAGGCCGCCATCGCCGCAGCCGGCAGGGACGGTGTGAACGTCACGGACGCCCAGTCGTCGTTCGCCGACCTCCAGTCCCGGGTGACGGCCGCCCAGGCCGCCACCTCCGGGGTGCCCGCCGCTGTGCTGGCCCAGACCCCGGCCGGCTACCCGGGGAACGCGTCGGTCTTCGTGGCCGCCCGGAACAGCGTGAATGCGGCCTACGGCGACCTCCAGACCGCCGCCGCCGACCTGCAGGCGGTGGTGGCCGACCTCCGCTGAGGCGACGCCCCTGTTGGCGGCAAGGCCCAGGTGGTACCGTGCCGCCAGCGGACGAACGGGGGTTGGCGATGCGTTCAGGCGGATGGCGGACGGTATCCATGGCGGTTGTCCTGGCGGCCTCGGCGGCGGTCGCCGGAGCCGGGGGCGGTGACGCCGGCGCCACGGTCCCTCCGCCGTCGATCACCGCCACCCCTTCCACCGGGCTCCTCTACGGCCAGCAGGTGACGGTACAGGGAGCGGGGGCGTCGCCCGACAGCGAGGTCTTCACCCTCGAGTGCAACCTGGCCCCGGGGCAGCCGACCATCGATACCGAGGGGGTCGACCTTCCGGTGGGGTGCTCCGGCCTGTTCGGCTTCGACGAGTTCAGCGAGCCGTTCGCCCTCACCTCGGGAACGGGCACCTTCACCAGCACCGTGGTGGTGCTGACCGGCATCGTGGGGCCGCCGACCACCGGCCAGGACAGTGCCGGACGGAACGCGTCCACCGACGCCGCCGCCTACCCGTGCCCGCCGACGCCCGCCCAGCAGGTGGCCGACGTGTCGTGCGGGGTCGCCTTCGTTCCGCTACCCGACGACCCCACCGAAGCGGCCACCTCGGCCCTGGTGTCGGCGCCGATCACCTTCGGCACCCCGGTCACCACCTCCCCGACGCTGTCGGCGACGCCATCGACCGGTCTCTCCTCGGGGGAGAGCGTCACCCTCACCGGTGCGGGGTACACCCCCGACTCACCGTTCGACGTGGCCGAGTGCAACGTGACCCCGGGGGAGCCTCCAGCGTCGTACGGCGGGTTCACCGGGATCGGGTGCTCCGGTTCGTCCGACGACGGCCTGGTGTTGGTCGGCACCAGCCCCCAGCCCGTCACCGACGCGGGCGGAGGGCTGTCGCAGACCGCCACCGTCGAGGAGGGCAACATCGGTGGCAGCGCCCAGAGTGCCGCCTACCCGTGCCCGCCCACCCCCGCCCAGGTGACGGCCGGCGGATACTGCGCCTTCGAGGTGGACGACGCCGCCGGTGAACGGGTCCTGACGCCGGCGCTCACCATCACCGGGCCGATCCCGGTCCCCTCGCTGACGGTGGATCCGTCCACCCAGCTGGTGGCAGGCGAGCAGGTGACCGTCCAGGCGTCGGGGATGGCCCCGAACAGCCAGGGCGCCGCCGTCGAGTGCAACCTCGACCCGGACCAGCCGACCATCCCGGTGGACGGCATCGCCGCCCCGGTGAGCTGCTCTAACCCGTTCGATGGCGACCTGAGCATCGTCTCCCCGACGGGCACGGTGACCACCTCGGTGACCATCACCACCGGGGTGACCGGGCCGCCCTCCGACGGAACCGACAGCGGCGGTGGGGACGCCGCTGTCGATGCCGCCGACTACCCCTGCCCTCCGACCCCGGCCCAGCAAGCCGACGGCATCACCTGCGGCATCGACTGGGGGGACCTGAGCGGGGACCTGGCATCGGCGCCGATCTCGTTCGCCCCCCCACCCCCGCCGGCGCCGGTGCCCCCGGCACCGACCACTTCCGACGGCAAGGGGTACTGGCTGGTGGCCTCCGACGGCGGCATCTTCGCCTACGGGGACGCCGGCTTCCACGGCTCGGCCGGCGGGACGACCCTGGACAAGCCGATCGTGGGCATGGCCGCCACCCCTGACGGCAAGGGGTACTGGCTGGTGGCCTCCGACGGCGGCATCTTCGCCTACGGGGACGCCGGCTTCTACGGCTCGGCCGGCGGGACGACCCTGGACAAGCCGATCGTGGGCATGGCCGCCGGCTGACCTGGCCGCAGCCGAGCGGCTGGCCTCAGGCCGTCTGATGTGGCCTGGGTAGGATGTCCAGGCTATGGCCAGCCTCTCTGACGTCTTCAAGGCGTACGACATCCGCGGCGTCGTCCCGGACCAGCTCAACGCCGACCAATTCCGAGCTATCGGCGAGGCGGTGGCCCGGTTCGCCGGGGTGGCCCGGGTGCTGGTGGCCCGGGATATGCGCGAGTCGGGGGTAGAGCTGTCGGCCGCATTCGCCGACGGCGCCCGCTCCCAGGGGGTCGGCGTCGTCGACCTGGGGCTCTGCTCGACCGACATGCTCTACTACGCCTCGGGGAAGCTCGACGCCCCAGGCGCCATGTTCACCGCCTCGCACAACCCGGCCCGGTACAACGGTCTCAAGCTCTGCCTGTCGGGGGCAAGGCCGATCGGCCGCGACACCGGGCTGGCGGAGATCCAGGCCGACGCCGAAGCGGTGCTCGACCGGTGGGGGAGCGACGGCCCGCCCCCGCTCGACCGGGACAGCCTGGCGCCCCTCGAAGCGGTGTCGGTGCTCGAGGCGTACGCCGACCACGTCCGCTCCTTTGTGGACACCTCGTCGCTCCGAGCCCTGACGGTGGTGGCCGACACCGCCAACGGCATGGGCGGCCTGGTGGCCCCCAAGGTGTTCGAAGGGCTCCCGTTCCACCTCCGGGTCCTCTTCCCCGAGCTGGACGGCGACTTCCCCAACCATCCTGCCGATCCCATCCAGCCGGAGAACCTGGTCGCCCTCAAGCAGGCGGTGCTCGACGGCCGCGCCGACATCGGGCTGGCCTTCGACGGGGACGCCGACCGGGTGTTCCTGGTCGACGAGAAGGCCGAACCGGTGTCGGGCTCGTTGACCACCGCCCTGGTCGCCGCCTCCATGCTGGACAAGCACCCGGGTGCCACCGTGCTCTACAACTGCATCTGCTCCCGGGTCGTCCCCGAGGTGATCGCCGAGCGGGGCGGCGTGGGGATCCGGACGAGGGTGGGCCACTCGTTCATCAAGAAGGTGATGGCCGACACCGGTGCCGTCTTCGGTGGCGAGCACTCGGGGCACTACTACTTCCGGGGCAACTACAACGCCGATTCGGGCATCATCGCCGCCATGGTGGTGCTCGAGCTGCTGAGCGTGACGGGCAAGCCGCTCTCGGAGCTCCTCGAGCCGTTCAAGCGGTACTCCGACTCGGGGGAGATCAACACCGAGGTGAGTGACCCGGCCGGGGCGGTGGAGGCCATGGCCGCCGAGGTGGAGGCGGCCGGCGGCGAGCTGGGCACGGTCGACCGGTTGGACGGGCTCACCGTGGACCGGGGCGACTGGTGGTACAACGTGCGCCCCTCCAACACCGAGCCGCTGCTCCGCCTCAATGTCGAGGCACCGGACGACGAGTCGCTGGCCCGCCACGTCGAGGAGATCCGGACCGCGGTGGCCCGCCTCGCCGGTGGGTGACGTCCCGGTCCGGCCGGGCCCCGATGTTCGACGACAGAGAGGAACCACATCCACCATGACGCTCGACCCGCTCCTGATCGACGTGCTGGCGTGCCCGCAGGACAAGGGGCCCCTGCTGTACTTCGCCGACGAGCACCTGCTGTACAACCCCAGGCTCCACCGCAGCTACGAGGTCCGTGACGACATCCCGGTGATGCTCATCGACGAGGCGACCGCTGTCGACGACGCCGAGCACGCCCGGCTGATGGCGCTGGCCGACTCCGGCGCCGCCCGCACCACCGGCCAGCCGGCAGGATCGTGATCCCTTCGGGTGGCGCCCCGGCCGTCCCGCCGGCGCTGTCGGTGGACAGTCTCGACATGTGGGACTCGACGGCCGGCCTGCCGGAGCAGGTCGCCGACGCCCTCGGTGCCGCCCGAGGGCTGGCCGGGCTGCCGAGCCTGGACGCCGTCGAGCACGTGGTGGTCCTGGGCATGGGGGACAGTGGCATCGCCGGCGACGTGCTGATGGCCACCGCCGCGCCCTTCATGCCGGTGCCGGCGACCGTGGTGAAGGGGTACGAGCCACCCGATTTCGTCGGTGCCAACTCGCTGGTGTTCGCCGTGTCCTTCTCGGGCGACTCCGAGGAGACGCTCGAGGCGGCCGCCGCGGCCTACGAGGCCGGGGCAGCGATGGTGGTGGTGACGTGCGGCGGCGAGCTGGGACGGCTGGCCGGCGAGTGGCAGGTGCCGGTGGTGCCGGTGCCGTCGTCCATCCCCCAGCCCCGGGCGGCCCTCGGGGCCATGGCCATCCCCCCGCTGGTGGTGCTGGAGGAGATCGGGCTGTTCCCCGGGGCGGTCCAGTGGATCGACCAGGCCGTGGACCAGCTGCGGGCCCGGCGGGACGAGCTGGTGGTACCGGGCAGCCTGGCCGAGGACCTGGCCCGGCGGATCGATCGCACCATCCCCCTCATCCACAGTTCGGAGGCGCTGGGCGGAGCGGCCGCCCTCCGCTGGAAGGCGCAGATCAACGAGAACGCCAAGGCCCCCGCCTTCTACAACGTGTACCCGGAGCTGTGCCACAACGAGGTGGCCGGTTGGGGCCAGCAGGGTGACGTCACCCGCCAGCTCATCACGCTGGTCAACCTCCGCCACGATGCCGAGCATCCCCAGGTGGCCCAGCGGTTCGAGCTGGTGGCGGAGGTCCTGCTCGAGGTGGTGGCCGACATCGTCGAGGTCCGGGCCGCCGGCGAGGGCGACCTGGCCCAACTGTTCGACCTGGCCCTCATCGGGGACTTCGTCTCCCTCCACCTGGCCGGGCGCCAGGGGATCGACCCGGGGCCGGTCCCCGTCCTGGTAGAGATGGAGGAACGGCTCCGTCAGAGCCGCACCAGCTGAGCCTGGGCCGCCTCCCGGGTCCACCGGTCCCGTGTTGCGGGCGTGTGACGACACCGTGGCGGCATCATGAACTCGACAGATTGACCCTGGTATCGCCGGTGGGCGGGCGTACACTGAGGCGGTGAGCTGTGAGCGGGTCTGTGGTTGCAAGTCGATGCCAGTCGCAGGCGAAACGACCCACGTAAGGCAACTTCTGGTTGCTGAGCATGGTGCGGCTTAGGAGTAAGACCTGCCCGTGGCGCTCCCGGCTGTCGGGGGCGGGCGGAGATGAGGTGACGCGTGCCATTTCTGGTGCCGAAGGATGCCCGGCCGCTGGCCGGTCGGCGTCGCCGGCACCCGGCCGCCATTCTCACCGCAGGCGAGTGTGGGGTCAAAGACCAGGTCAGCCGCCCACAGCTCACATCCAGACCCGCCCGGGTCCGGCTGGACCACCAGCTCCGGTCGCCGGGCGTCGATCGCTCCGTCCCCGTCGAACGTGTCGACCCCGTCGACCGCGGCGCCCGGGGCCCGTCGGCGGGGTCGCCGTGACCTCGCCCATCCCACGACCGACCCGGAGGACCGGCCGAACGCAGCCGTAGGAACTCAACAGTAACGACCCAAGCAGCATGACCGAGGAGGCGAACAAGTGAACGTTGTCATCGCTAACGGCAGGAGGATCGTGCCCGACGAGGTGCGGATGTTGGTCGGAGAGAAGGTTGGCCGGCTGCTCCGGCACTGCCCCGGGCTCGAGCGGGCCGAGGTGCACTTCTCCGAGGAGCACAACCCGAGGATCCCCGACCGCGAGTGCTGCGAGGTCATCATGACGGGCCACGGACGGGTCATCCGTGCCCATGCCGCCGCCCCCGATCCGCTGGTGGCGGTGGATCTGGTGGTGGAGAAGCTGGAAAACCAGCTCGAGAAGACGAAGGGACGGATCGTGGGCCGGTCGCATGCGCAGCGCCACGGTTCGGTCCGCACCGCCAGGCCGCGGGTCCGGACGGTCTGACCGGCGCCGCCCCGGGGCGACCGGCGCTCTTGTGCCGCCGCCCCGGGACGACCGCTCCGCGGTGCTCTCGTCACGCCGGCACCGCCCGCGTTGTTATCGTGCGGACCGACGAAGGGGTCCACCGATGCGCCTGGCGATGACCGACGAGCAGGAGGAGCTCGGAGCCGAGCTCCGGTCGTACTTCGCCGCCCTGGTCGAGGAGGTGGAGGGCTCCCCGGGCGACGAACCCTCCTACACCCGCTACATCCGGCGGATGGGGGAGGACGGGTGGCTGGGCATCGGCTGGCCGGAGGAGTACGGGGGCCAAGCCCGGGGCCCCATCGACCAGATGATCTTCGTGGAGGAGTCGCACTGGGCCGGGGTGCCCCTGCCGTTGCTCACCCTCAACAGCGTCGG
Organism: Acidimicrobiales bacterium; assembly: GCA_052143315.1. Taxonomy (GTDB): domain Bacteria; phylum Actinomycetota; class Acidimicrobiia; order Acidimicrobiales; family RAAP-2; genus DASZIT01. Next base: position 17,317 of record JBKQTE010000041.1, read on the forward strand.
CCCGACCTTGATGTCCCTCGGCACCGAGGAGCAGAAGGCCCGCATCCTGCCGGGGATCCTCCGGGGCACCGTGCACTTCTCCATCGGCTACACCGAGCCGTCGGCCGGCACCGACCTGGCCTCGTTGCAGACCCGGGCCGTCCGTGACGGGGACGAGTACGTCATCAACGGCCGGAAGATCTACACCTCCGCCATCCAGTACGCCGACTACGTCTGGCTGGCGGCCCGGACCGACCCCGAGGCCCCCAAGCACAAGGGGCTGTCGGTGTTCATCGTGCCGGTCGACGCCCCCGGCTTCTCGTGGACCCCGCTCAGCACCATCGCCGGGGACATCACCAGCTCGACCTACTACGACGACGTCCGGGTCCCGGCGGAGAACCTGGTGGGAGCGCCGAACCAGGGGTGGAGGATCATCACCAACCAGCTCAACCACGAGCGGGTGGCCATCTGCCCGGTGTCGGGTCTCCTCCGGAGCCTCGAGGAGGTCCGCCGGTGGGCGCAGGAGCACCGCCTGGCCGACGGGCGGCGGCTCATCGACCACGAGTGGGTCCAGCTGCTCCTGGCCAGGGTCCACGCCCGGGCGGAGTACCTCAAGCTCCTGAACTGGAAGGTGGCCTGGGCTTCGGACAAGGGGCTCGACCCGGCCGACGCCTCGGCCACCAAGGTGTTCGGCACCGAGTGCTCGCTGGAGGCGTACCGCCTGCTCATGGAGGTCGTCGGCCAGGCCGGGTACCTCCAGGACGGCTCCCCGGAGGCCGTCCTGCGGGGGAGGCTCGAGAAGAACGCCCGCAGCCAGACGATCTTCACCTTCGGTGGCGGCGCCAACGAGATCCAGCGTGACATCATCGCCATGGTCGGCCTGGGCATGCCGCGGGCGCCCCGCTGAGCCAGCCGCCCGATGTCCGGCGCACCACCCGGTGTCACCGCCCCCGCCCGGTGGTCCGGGCCGGCCGCGCGGCGTCCGGGCAGGATCCGGTGGGGCCCGACGGTAGAGTGATGGACCCATGAGTGTGTTCACGAAGGTTCTCCGTGCCGGCGAGGGAAAGAAGGTCCGCCGCCTGGCCGACCTGGTCCCGTTGGTCAACGATCTCGAGCCGGAGGTCGAGGCGCGCTCCGACGAGGAGCTGCGGAATTCGACGGTGGTCTTCCGGGAGCGCCTGGCCAACGGCGAGACCCTCGAGGACCTGCTGGTGGAGGTCTTCGCCGTGGTCCGGGAGGCGGCCTGGCGGGTGCTCGGTCAGCGGCACTTCGACGCCCAGCTGATGGGTGGCATGGCCCTCCACTTCGGGTGGATCGCCGAGATGAAGACCGGCGAGGGCAAGACCCTGGTGTCCACGCTGCCCGTCTACCTCAACGCCCTGGCCGGTGACGGCGTGCACGTGGTGACGGTCAACGACTACCTGGCCACCCGCGACTCGGAGTGGATGGGGCAGCTGCACACGTTTCTGGGGTTGACGGTGGCCCGGGTGGGGCCGGACATCGACGACGCCGCCACCAAGCGGGCGGCCTACGCCGCCGACGTGACCTACGGGACCAACACCGAGTTCGGCTTCGACTACCTCCGCGACAACATGGCAAGAACCCGCGACGCCATGGTCCAGCGGGGCCACCACTTCGCCATCGTCGACGAGGTCGACTCCATCCTCATCGACGAGGCCCGGACCCCGCTGATCATCTCCGGACCGGCCAACGAGTCGGCCAAGCTCTACTACCAGTTCGCCGGGATCGTCAGGACGCTGCGCGACGAGTCCGACTACGAGGTGGACGAAGAGAAGCGCATCGTGGTCCCCACCGAGGCGGGCATCGAGAAGGTGGAGCGCCAACTGGGGGTGTCCAACCTGTACGACGCGGTGGCGGTGAACTACGTCCACCACCTGACCCAGGCGCTCTATGCCAAGGAGCTGTACCGCCGGGACAAGGACTATCTGGTCGCCGACGGCGAGGTGAAGATCGTCGACGAGTTCACCGGGCGGACCCTCGACGGCCGTCGCTGGTCGGACGGGCTCCACCAGGCGGTCGAGGCCAAGGAGCGGGTGCGGATCAACGAGGAGAACCACACCTGGGCCACCGTGACCCTGCAGAACTACTTCCGTCTCTACGAGAAGCTGGCCGGCATGACCGGCACCGCCGAAACGGAGGCGTCCGAGTTCGCCAACACCTACGACCTCCCCGTGGTGCCGATCCCGCCGAACAAGCCACTGGTCAGGGTGGACCAGCCTGACCTGATCTACAAGACGGAGGACGGCAAGTTCAACGCCGCGGTGGAGGATATCGCCGAGCGCCACGCCACCGGCCAGCCGGTGCTGGTGGGCACCGCCTCGGTGTCCAAGTCGGAGCACCTGGCCCGCCTCCTCGAAAAGAAGGGCATCCCCCACGAGGTGCTCAACGCCAAGCAGCACTTCCGGGAGGCGGAGATCGTGGCCCAGGCCGGCCGGGTGGGGGCCGTGACCGTGGCCACCAACATGGCTGGTCGAGGCGTCGACATCATCCTGGGTGGCAACGCCGAGGGCCTGGCGTCCAGGGAGGCCGCCGCCCGGGGCCTCGACCTCACCACCGACGAGGGCGTGGAGGCGTTCAACGCGCTGAAGACCGAACTGGAGGAGGAGTGCTCCCAGGGTGGCGAGGAGGTGCGCCGGCTGGGGGGCCTCTACGTCCTGGGCAGCGAGCGCCACGAGAGCCGCCGGATCGACAACCAGCTGCGTGGCCGCTCTGGCCGCCAGGGCGACCCGGGCGAGAGCCGCTTCTTCCTCTCCCTCGAGGACGATCTGATGCGCCTCTTCGCCACCGGGGCCATGAGCTGGGTGATGGGCAGGGCGCTCCCCGACGACATGCCCATCGAGGCGAAGATGGTGACCAAGGCCATCGAGCGGGCCCAGAACACCGTGGAGAGCCGCAACGCCGAGTCGCGCAAGGACGTGCTCAAGTACGACGATGTGATGAACGAGCAGCGCAAGGTCATCTACCAGCGCCGGCTCCAGATCATCGAGGGCGAGGACCTCCACGAGGAGACCAAGGAGCTGCTCGAGACCACCGTCAGTGCCCTGGTCACCTCCGCCTGCCCCAACGACTACCCGGAGGAGTGGGACCTCCCCCGGCTGATCACCGAGATCACCCAGTACTACCCGACCAAGTTCGTGGCCGAGGACCTGGCCGAGGCCACCACCGCCGGGCAGGTGGCCGAGAGCATCCTCACCGAGGCCCTGGACCTCTACGCCGAGCGCGACGAGACGATCCCCGGCGGTGAGGAGACGGCGCGGCAGCTGGAGCGGGACATCATGCTGCAGATCCTGGACCAGCGGTGGCGCGACCATCTGGCCGACATGGACCTCCTCCGCGAGGGCATCAACCTCCGGGCCATGGGCAACCAGGACCCGCTGGTGGCCTGGCAGCGCGAGGGCTTCGCCATGTTCGGCAAGCTCATGGAGGGCATCGACGACGACTACCTCCGGTACATCTTCCACGTGCAGGTGTTGGCCGAGTCGACCCCCGAGCCCGACCTGGGGCAGGCCAGCTACATCGCCGCCGACGACCCGGTGCAGGGGAGCGGTGAGATGGCCGCCGCCTTCGCCGCCGCTACCCCGACGGAGATCGCCGATGCGGCGGCAGGGGCGGGCGACCCGCGCCAACGGACCCTGCCGGCACCGGAGCCCGGGGTGACCAATCGGTTCGCCGGCGACGGTGAGACCCAGGTCCCCATCGTCAAGTCCGACCGGGAGAAGCTGGGCCGGAACGACCCGTGCTGGTGCGACAGCGGCAAGAAGTACAAGCTCTGCCACGGCGCCAACTGAGGTGGCGGCCGCCGAGCCTCCCCGGCGGGGGGGCACCGAGCCCGAACGCGTCGACATCCCTGCCGCCATCGCCGCCACCTCCGACCGGCTGCGGGAGGCCGAGCGCTTCCTCGGGCTCGAGCGCCTGCAGGCCCGCCGCACCGAGCTCGAGGCGGCCGCCTCGACCCCTGACCTGTGGGATGACGCCGACAACGCCCGGGCGGTGACCACCGAGCTCGGCCGGGTCACCGAGGACATCGAGATGCTGGCCGGACTGGCCGAGCGGCTGTCGGACGCCGAGACCCTCTTCGAGCTGGACGAGGAGGAGGGCCACGAGTCGCTTCGCCCCGAGATCGAGGAGGTCCTGGCCGACCTCGACCGTCGCCTGTCCTCGCTGGAGCTGCGGGCGCTGTTCTCCGGCGACCACGACGACGGCGACGCGGTGGCCGAGATCCACGCCGGCGCCGGTGGCACCGACGCCCAGGACTGGGCCGAGATGATGTTACGGATGTACACGCGGTGGGCGGAGCGGCGGGGCTTCGACCTCGAGGTCGAGGAGGCCACCCCGGGACAGGAGGCGGGTCTCCTCTCGGCCACCTTCATCGTCAAAGGGCGGTACGCCTTCGGGTTGCTGGCTGCCGAGCGCGGGGTGCACCGCCTGGTGCGGATCTCCCCGTTCGACGCCCAGCACCGGCGCCAGACGAGCTTCGCCTCGCTCGACGTCGTCCCCTTCCTCGAGGACGTGTCCGACGAGGTGGAGATCGACGAGAAGGACCTGCGCATCGACACCTACCGGTCGTCGGGGGCGGGCGGGCAGCATGTCAACAAGACCGACTCCGCCGTCCGTCTGACCCACCTCCCCACCGGCATCGTGGTGTCGTGCCAGAACCAGCGGAGCCAGCACCAGAACAAGGCGAAGGCCATGCAGGTACTGGGGGCCAAGCTGGCCGAACGGCAGCGGGCCGAGCACCAGGCCACCCTCGACGCCCTGTCCGGCGACCGCACCGACAACGCCTGGGGCAACCAGATCCGTTCCTACGTCCTGGCGCCGTACCAGCTGGTCAAGGACCTGCGCTCCAACGAGGAGACCGGCAATGTGGAGGCGGTGCTCGACGGTGACCTCGATGCTTTCATGGAGGCCGAGCTCCGTCGTGAGGCCGACCTCCGTCGCGGCCACGGGTGAGGGTGGCTGCCGCCGGATCGGATCCGGACCCGACCGGCCCGAGGGATTCGTGTGGCGTTTGGGGAGGTGAGAGGGGCTACACCGGTTCGGCTACCGGGGCCGGTAAGATCGTGAGGGTCCAGTGCGCAACGCGACGCACGTCGCCGACGCCCCGGCCGAACCGACTCCTGCCGATGACGCCTTCATGATCACCTTCCAGAACGTCACCAAAACCTACAAAGGGTCCACTGTCGCCCTGCGTGACTGCTCGGTCGAGATCGACAAGGGGGAGTTCGTCTTCCTGGTCGGCCCGTCCGGGTCCGGCAAGACGACCTTCATCCGCCTCCTGCTGCGTGAGGAGGTCCCCGACAAGGGGCGCATCTGGGAGGCCGGTAAGGAGATCGGGCACCTCTCGAAGTGGCGGATCCCGTACCTGCGCCGCAACATCGGCTGCGTGTTCCAGGACTTCCGCCTACTGCCCAACAAGACCGTCTTCGAAAACGTGGCCTTCGCCCTCGAGGTGATCGGTCGACCGAAGCACGTCATCGCCTCCCAGGTGCCCCAGGTCCTCGACCTGGTGGGCCTGACCAAGAAGAGTGGCAACCTCCCCGGGGAGCTGTCCGGCGGCGAGCAGCAGCGGGTGGCGGTGGCCCGGGCCTTCGTCAACCGGCCGCTCATCCTGCTGGCCGACGAGCCCACCGGCAACCTCGACCCCACCACCAGCCTGGGCATCATGCGACTGCTGGACCGCATCAACCGGACCGGTACCACCGTGATCGTCGCCACCCACGACGCCGGCATGGTCGACCAGATGCGCCGCCGGGTGATCGAGCTCGACCGTGGCACCATGGTCCGCGACCAGGCCCGGGGTGTCTACGGGATCGACAGCGCGGTGGCCGCCGCCGGTGCCGGGTCGCCCACCGGGACCCTGGTGGAGACCGCCCCGGCCCCCTTGCCGCTCCATGACGAGTTCGGCGACATTCCGACGACCTACCGCGCGGAGCGCTGATGCCCGTCTCCGTGGGCTACGTGGCCCGAGAAGCCTCCTCCAACCTGTGGCGCAACCGGCTGATGACGGCGGCCGCGGTGCTGACCGTGGCCGTCTCGCTGGCCCTGGTCGGTTCGGCGCTCCTGTTGAAGCAGGGGGCGAGCAACGCCACGGTCAAGTGGCAGCAGGGCGTCAACGTCATCGTCTGGGTTACCCCGACCGCCTCCACCACCACCATCACCGCCATCGGCACCGAGCTCCATCAGGACCCGCTGGTGAAGAGCTGCGTCCAGCGCAGCCAGGCCTACGACTACAACGAGGCCAAGGGGCTGCTCCCGTCCCAGGAGCTGGCTGCCACCACCCAGGCGGACTACCCGTCGTCGTTCCGGTGCGCCCTCTTCAACCCGGCGGAGGCCACCGCCGTCCAGCAGGAGTTCACCGGCAAGCCTGGGGTGAGCTCGGTGGATTACCAGGCAGCGGCCATCCGTACCATGGAGAACGTGATCCGCATCCTCCAGTGGGTCTTCCTGGCGGTGGCGGTGGTGCTGCTGCTGTCGGCGGCCGTGCTCATCCTCAACACCATCCGGATGGCCATCTTCGCCCGACGACGGGAGGTCTCGGTCATGAAGCTGGTCGGGGCCACCAACTGGTTCATCCGCCTGCCGTTCATGGCGGAGGGGATGATCCAGGGGTTGCTCGGAGCCGCCGTCGCCGTGCTGGTCGTCCTCGCGCTCTACTGGGGCGTCGGCCTCGACCGGGCCAACACCGCGGCCAATCAGGGCAGCATCCTCGCCCAGATGTCGTTGAGCGGCTGGGAGGTGTTCGGCACCTGCGTGCTGGTGTCGCTGGTC
>JBKQTE010000042.1:0-29207 GCA_052143315.1 Acidimicrobiales bacterium
TGCCGCCGTCGGAGGCCACCAGCCAGTAGCCCCGTCCGTCGGGGGTGGCGGCCATGCCCACGATCGGCTTGTTGAGGGTGAGCGAGCCGGTGGATCCGTAGAAGGCGGCCCCCCCGTAGGCGAAGACGCCGCCGTCGCTGGCCACCAGCCAGTAGCCGCCGCCGTCGGGGGTGGCGGCCATACCCACGATCGGCTTGTTGAGCGTGAGCGAGCCGGCCGAGCCGTGGAAGGCGGCCCCCCCGTAGGCGAAGACGCCGCCGTCGCTGGCCACCAGCCAGTACCCGGGTGCCGGGGGTGGGGGTGACGGCGGCCCGGGCAGGCCGGCCGGGCCCTCGAAGGCGTGGATGGCGTCGTCGGACGGCGCCAGGATCAGGCCGTCGGCGGCGGAGGGAGACGGGAACGACGAGGAGATGGTCCCGCCCAGGCCGAACTGGGAGATGGTGTCGCCGGTGGTGGCGTCGATCTCGTTGAGGAAGCCGCCCTGGCTGACCGTCCAGATGGCGCCGCCGGCGACGATCGGCGTGCCGCCGCCGCCCAGGTCGGAGCTCCACAGGGTGGTCAACGACACCGGGCTGTTGGACACCCGGAGTGCCTCGGCCCCCCCGCCGCACCCGGTGTAGACCACGTCGCCCACGTGGGCGGCGGCGCCGTGGCCGAAGCACTCCGGCTCCGACAGGAGCTCACCACCGACCCCACCCAGGTGGGCCTGGTCGAGGACGAAGCCGGTGGAGGACTTGCCGAGGGCGAACACCAGCCCGTTGCCGAGGATCACCGGAGGCGTCGACAGGTCGGCGTCGTTGGCGTTGTCCTGGGGCCAGGTGGTCGGGGCGAAGTCCTGCAGGAGCTGCATGGTGGGCGACAGCTCGACCACGCCGTCGCTCTGGTCGTAGGGGTCGCTGTCGGACTCGTAGGCGCTGTTGCCGGTGGACACCCACACGTTGCCCGTCGAGTCGATGGCCGGGGCGCCACCGCCCATCCAGACCGCACCCTGGCTGTCGCCGGGCTGGTTGGCCATCACGAACACGACCGGGGCGGCGCCGTCCTCCGGGGCGGAGACCACCAGGCCGTGGTACGGCTCGCAGTCGCCGGAGTTGCCCCCGAACCCGATGACGACCCGGCCGTCGGTAAGGGCGAGCGACGCCCGCTGCAGCTCGTGGGCCGGGTCGAAGCCGGGCCGGTCGATCGTCTCGTCGAGTACCACCGCTCCGGTGTAGAGGTCGAGCCCGATCAGGTGGTGGGAGGCATCACCGGGCGCCTGCTCGTCCGCCACCACGAAGATCTCCGAGCGCGCCGGGTCGATGACCGGGGTGGAGGTGATCCCGACGGTGGGTTGGATGTCGCCGCACAGGCCGGGCACCGTGTCCGGGTTGAACGGGGTGCCGACGTGGGTCGACCACAGCACCGTCCCGGTGTCGGCGGCCAGGGCGTAGACGGTGTCGTTCTCGGTGGCGGCGTAGACACGGCCGGCCTCGACCAGCGGTTGCCCGTACAACTGGCCGTCGAGGTCGGGTGACGTCCAGGCCGGGGTGGCCGGCGAGAACGAGCTGCCCGAGGCGTCCACCCCGTCCCGGATCGGGTTCTGGTTGTAGGTGGGCCAGTCGGAGTCGACAACGGCGCGGGCGGCGGTGGCTCCCGCCCGGGGGGCCGCCACCGCCAGGCCGGCGGCCACCGATCCGATCAGCAGCAGGAGGGAGACGGGTACCAGCAGACGGGAGCGCATGCCCCCATTGTGCCCACTGGCGGCGGCCCGCACCTGAACAGGCTCAGATGCGCTCGATGATGGTGCCGGTGGCCAGGGCGCCGCCACAGCACATGGTGATGAGGGCGAGGTTGCCGTCGGTCCGCTCCAGCTCGTGCAGGGCGGTGGTGATGAGGCGGGCGCCGGTGGATCCGACCGGGTGGCCGAGGGCGATTGCCCCGCCGTTGACGTTCACCTTGTCCCAGTCGACCTCGAGCTCCTTGCCCCAGGACATGACCACCGAGGCGAAGGCCTCGTTCACCTCGAAGAGGTCGATGTCGTCCATGGTCATGCCGGCATTCCCCAGCACGTCGGCGGTGGCGGCGATCGGGCCGTCGAGATGGTAGTAGGGGTCGGAGCCGATCAGGGTCTGGGCCACGATGCGGGCCCGGGGGCGGAGGCCGGCGGAGCGGGCCCGCTCCTCGGACATCCACAGCACGGCGGCGGCGCCGTCGGAGATCTGGGAGCTGTTGCCGGCGGTGTGCATCCCGTCGGGGAGGACGGCCTTCAGGCCGGCCAGGCCCTCCTTGGTGGTCTCACGGGGGCCCTGGTCCTTGGAGATCAGAGTCTTCTCGCCGGTCGGCCCGTCGGGCCCCACCACCGGCGCCTCCAGCGGTGCGATCTCGCGGTCGAAGCGTCCCTCGGCTACGGCGACGGCCGCCTTGCGCTGCGACTCGAAGCCCAGCCAGTCGACGTCCTGGCGGGAGATGCCGTACTTGGTGGCGATCCGCTCGGCCGCGTTGAACTGGTCGGGCATGTCCCAGGGGAAGTCGTCCGGCTTCGACTTCCCCGGCCCGTTGAAGGCGTTGGCCCCGAGGCCGACCCGGCTCATGGCCTCGACCCCGCAGCCGATCCCCACCTCGATGGCGCCGGCGCCGATCAGATTGGCGATGAAGTTGTTGGCCTGCTGGGCCGAGCCGCACTGGCAGTCGACGGTGGTGGCGGCCGTGTGGAACGGTAGGCCCTGGCTCAGCCAGGCGGTCCGGGTGACGTTGGAGGCCTGCTCGCCGGCCTGGGTGACGCAGCCCCCGACGACCTGCTCCACGTCGCCGGGATCGACCCCGGCCCGCTTCACCAGCTCGACCTGGGCGCTGCCCAGCAGCTCGGCGGCGTGGAAGCCGGACAGCCACCCGTTGCGCTTCCCGATCGGGGTGCGGACTGCTTCGACGATCACCGGCTGGGCCATGACGGATCCCCCTTGAAAGGTTTGAGATGGACGGCGGGCGGCCCGGCGGTCAGCCCGACCAGTGCCAGACAGAGAGTATATAGAACTTGTTCTAGCCCGGGGGTGCCGGGGGAGGAACTGCGCGAGACTGGCCGGCACGGGAGCTCGGACGGACCGGGCTGAGAGGGCGCCTCACCGGCGCCGACCGTGGAACCTGCTCCGGGTAATGCCGGCGAAGGGAGTCAGCGATCGTGGCGACCATCAGTGTGTTCGAAGGGGCGCGACCGGTGCGTCGGGGGGACCTGGTCACCGAGACCCAGGGCATGGCCCCCATCCCCGAGGACCAGCGGTACGGGCCGTCGTGGCGGAACTTCACCGTCTGGTTCGCCCCCAACATGGAGCTGTCCGGCGTGTTCACCGGCACCCTGGCGTTCACCCTGGGACTGGGGTTCTGGCCGGGCTTGGCCGCCATCGTGGTCGGGGTGGTGCTCGGCACCATGCCGGTCGCCCTCCTCGCCACCTGGGGCCCCAAGACGGGGATGGGCCAGCTCCCGTTGGCCCGGCTCCCGTTCGGTCGGTGCATCTGGCTCCCGGCGGCGGTGCAGTGGTTGAGCGCGGTGGCCTGGGACGGCCTGGTGGGGCTGTTCGGCGGCGAGGCGGCCCAGCTGCTCTTCCACGTCCCCTTCTCCGTGGGCGTGATCATCGTGCTCTCCGCCCAGGGCCTCTTCGGCTTCCTCGGGTACGAGTTCATCCACCAGCTCCAGCAGTGGGGCAGCGCGGTGCTGGCCGTCCTCTTCGTGGTCCTCACGGTGCGGGTCCTCCAGCACGGCGACATCCCCACCCACAGCTCGGTCCACGGGGGCGCCGCCGTCGGCACCTTCGTCCTGATGACCACCATCGCCTTCAGCGGCAGCTTCAGTTGGGCCAGCTACGCCTCCGACTACAGCCGGTACCAGCGGTCGTCGTCGCCGCCGGCACCGATCTTCTGGTGGACGCTGGGCGGGATGGGCGTCTCGTTCATCTGGGTCTACACGCTGGGACTGGCCGGGGCCCGGACCTTCAGCGACCAGACCGCCAAAGGGGTGCAGACGTTGATGGGTGGGGGCGTCCTCGGTGTCGTGGCACTGATCGCCATCATCTTCGGCGCGGTCACCTCCAACGCCATGAACGACTACTCGGGATCGCTGGCCGTCCAGGCCGGAGGTCTGCGGGTCAGGCGGACCTGGAGCGCGGTGGCCGGGACGGTGCTGGCCTTCTTCGTCATCCTGTGGATCCACGGCGGCGACATCTCGGCGAAGTTCCAGAACGTCCTGCTGTTCACCGCCTACTGGATCGCCCCGTTCTTCGCCGTCATCCTCATCGACTGGCACCGGCGCCGGGGGACGGTCACCCACGATCGGCTGGTGCGCCTGATGCGGCTCCGGGACCTCCAATCGGGGATCCCGGCCCTCGTCGCCCTGGTGGTCGGGTTCGGCGCCATGGTCCCGTTCATGGACACGTCGCTCTACGTGGGGCCGGTGGCCCGACGGCTCGACGGGGCCGACGTCTCGTTCTACGTGGGCTTCGCGGTGGGGGCGGGCGTCTATGCGCTGCTCCTCCGGCTGGCCGGGGGGAAGACCGCCGACGCCGCCGTCGACCCGGCACACGAGGTGGCGTCAGCCCGAGCGTGAGCGGCGAGGGAGCGGAGCGGGCCTGACCTCCGCCATGCCCCTGGTCCCGTGGATAGAGTCGAGAAGCGAGGTACTCGCCCGTTGACGGGTTCCACCGCGGCACCCGGGCTCGAAAGGACGGTCATGGAAACCGAAGCAGCAGTCCTATGGGGGATGGGTCAAGACTGGAAGGTCGAGACCATCCGTCTCGACCCGCCGAAGACGGGCGAGGTGATGGTCCGGATCGCCGCCTCCGGCATGTGCCATAGCGATGAGCACATCCGCACCGGCGACCTGGGCGGGATCTACCCGATCATCGGTGGGCACGAGGGCGCCGGGGTCGTCGAGGAGGTCGGCCCGGGTGTCGAGGACCTCGAGCCGGGTGACCATGTGGTCTTCGGGTTCGTCCCGGCCTGTGGCAAGTGCCCCTCCTGCGCCAGGGGTCACTCCAGTCTGTGCGACGTCGGGGCCCTGCTGCTGCTGGGAGCCCAGATCGACGGCACCTACCGTCACCACTCCCTGAACGGCGAGGACCTCGGGACCATGGTGTGCCTGGGCACCTTCGCCAAGCACACCGTGGTCAACCAGGCGTCGTGCGTCAAGATCCTCGACCACTACCCGTTGGACAAGGCCTGCCTGATCGGTTGCGGCGTCACCACCGGGTGGGGCTCCGCCGTCTATGCCGCCGAGGTCAAGCCCGGTGACGACGTGGTGATCATCGGCATCGGCGGTATCGGGGCGTCAGCCATCCAGGGGGCGCGGCTGGCCGGGGCCGAGCGGATCTTCGCCATCGACCCGGTGCCGTTCAAGCTGGAGATGGCCACCAAATTCGGTGCCACCCACACCGCCTCCAGCATCGACGAGGCCAGGGCACTGGTCAACGAGGTGACGTGGGGGAAGAACGCCGACAAGGTCATCTGCACCATGGGAGTGGGTGACGGCAAGCTGATGGAGTCGATCATGGGGCTGGCCGCCAAGCGCGGCCGGGTGGTGGTGACCAACATCCATCCCATGTCGGAGACCGATGTCACCCTCTCCCTCACCTGGCTGACCCTGCTGGAGAAGCAGGTGGTCGGGACCATCTTCGGCTCCGCCAACATGCGCTACGACATCCCCCACCTGCTCCGGCTGTACGAGCAGGGCCAGGTGGACCTCGATGGGATGGTGACGAACACCTACAAGCTGGAGGACGTCAACCAGGGCTACGCCGACATGCTGGACGGGAAGAACATCCGCGGCGTCATGATCTACGAGTAGAGCTCGGCGTCACCCGCTCGACGGCGACCCGTCATTCGGCCACGAGCTCCCGGCGGGCGGCGGCGCGGGCCGCCGCCTCGTCGGGGTCGATTTCGGGGGGTCGTAGGCCCAGGCGGTCGATGGCGTCGACCATGATCCCGCCCACCAGGGCCCGGAGGGTGTACTTGTGGTCGGCGGGGACCACGTACCACGGCGCCCACGCCGTGGAGGTGGCGGTCAGTGCCTCCTCGTAGGCGGCCTGGTACTCGTCCCAGTGGTGACGCTCCGCGACGTCGGCGGCCGAGAACTTCCAGAACTTGCGGGGATCGTCGAGGCGGGCGAGGAACCGCTTCCTCTGCTCCTCCTTGGAGACGTGCAGGAAGACCTTGACGATCCGGGTTCCGGCCCGATCGAGGTGGCGCTCGAATGCGTTGATGTCGTCGAACCGGTCGCGCCAGAGGTGCTCCGGCGGTGCATGGCCGGTGTGGGTGTTCGTCCCGTGCAGGAGCTCGGGGTGGACCCGGACCACCAGGACGTCCTCGTAGTAGGAGCGGTTGAAGATCCCGATCCGGCCCCGTTCGGGCAACGCCTTGCTGCACCGCCACAGGAAGTCGTGACCGAGCTCCTCGGACGAGGGCTGCCTGAACGCCACCACCTGGCACCCCTGAGGATTCACGCCGGACATCACGTGCTTGATGGTCCCGTCCTTGCCGGCGGCGTCCATGGCCTGCAAGACGACCAGCAGGGCATGGGTCCCGCTGGCCCACAGCAACCCCTGGGCCACCTCGAGCTCGGCCACGAAGGTGCGGAGATCCTCCTCGGCCACCTGCTTCCGGCTCTTCCCCACCGTCCCGAGCCAATCGACCGTCGTCGACTCGGTGCTCCGGTGGGCCAGGGAGGCCGGCTCCCCCGGCCGTACCGCCAGCTCGCCGATGACCGCCCTGTCGAGCTTCACGCCCCACCCACCCCCTCGCCGGCGGCGGCGAACTTCGCCGGCACCGGAGCCCAGTATCCCGCACCGGCCGACCACGGTCGCCACCACGTCCGACGGCCAGACAGGCACCCGCTCCGTGTCCGCTCACACGGGGCCACCGGCGACGGCCAGCACGACACCGATGCCACCGGCGATCAGCAGACCGCTCACGACCCCACGCCGGGCGAGGAGGAGCCAGAGCATCGCACCGGCAAGCAGCGGGACCTGCCACAGATGCTGGATCGCCAGCCCGAGCGGTACGGCGGATCCGGCGATGGCGCCGATGACGCTCGGACCGGCTCCGGTGAGGAACGACTGGATCCCGAGGTTCTCGCGTATCCGGTCGAAGTGCGGGGCGCCGAAGAGAACGAACAGGAACGACGGCGCAAACGCCACGACGGCGGCGAGCAGTCCTCCACCGACTCCCCTGGCCGCGTACCCCACCACCGCCACGGTCAGAACCACCGGACCAGGCGTGACCTGTCCGAGTGCCACCGCGTTGAGGAACTGGGCACCGGTCATCCAGTGGTAGGTGGTGACCGCGTCGTGCTGCATGAGGGGAACGATGACGAAGCCGCCGCCGTAGGAGAGGGCGCCGACCTTGAGTGCGACCCAGCAGAGCGCCGCCAGTCCGCCGAGCACGACGGGGTGACCGGCGACCGCCCCGAGGGCGACCCTGGCCGACCCGGGCGGCGCCCGGCGGGCTTGCCGGCGGACGGCGACCTCGGACACCCCGCAGGCGAGGAGGACGATCACCAGGTAGGAACCGGCGGTGGCGGCGGTGAGGCCGCCGGCGAGGAAGTAGGCGAACCACCGGGTTCGCTGGCCCCTCGACGTGCCGATGCGTCTCCAGCTGGCCGGAACCAATCCACGGGCGGCGTGGAGCGCCACCGCCGGCACCGCGGCCCCGGCACCCGCCGCCGCTCCGAGTATCCACTCGGGCGGGTGACGCGCCAGGAACACCGCCGAGGCCAGCAGCACCAGGGCGAGTCCGGGAACGATGAAGCAGATCCCACCGAGGATCGCACCGACCGCCCCTCGCACCCGCCAGGCACAGTAGATCGCCAGTTGGGTCGATGCCGGTCCCGGCAGGAGATTGGTGGCCGCCATCCCGTCCTCGAACTCCACCGCTCCGATCCACCGCCGATCCTCGACGCACAGGCGCCGGAGCAGATGGATATGGGCGGGCGGCCCCCCGAACCCGATGCAGCCGAGACGGGTCCACTCCCTGGCGATGGTCCAGAGCGAGACCTCCGCCCGACCGGGCGACTCGTCGGTGTCGCCCACGCTGCTCACGAGTGCTGGCCGCCGAGCACCTCGTCGGCCAGCTCCTGCAGCTGCACCGTGGTCTCCGACAGGACCCGCCGCCCTGACGCCGTGATCGAGTACAAGCGTCGCGACCTTCCCCCGACGGCCTGAGTCCGGGAGCGGAGCAGTCCCTCGGCCTCCATCTTGTGGAGCGTCGGGTAGAGCGAACCGGGACTGATCCGGTAGCCGTGGCGGGCGAGCTCCTCGGCCATCCACGAGCCGTGGATCTCAGCGTGTGCGGCGTGGTGCAGGACGTGGAGCCGCACCGCTCCCCTGAGGAACTCCCGCATCACGGTAACGGTACTCGATATCGGTTTACGATATCTTTGGACCGACACGGACCAACGGCCCTATCGGCATCGAGTGCAATCGGTCAGACTGCTCCCGTGGTGGTGGCGGCGCGTGTCCCGCTCGAGGACTTGGACTTACCCGAGGCCGCCGGCCTCCCGCCCGACGAAGTGCTCGCGCGCTTAGGGAGCGGCCCTGACGGGCTCTCGTCGGACGAGGTCGCCGAACGGTTGGTTCAGTTCGGGCCAAATGCGCTCAGGACGCACCGGGTGCACGCCGCCTCCGTCCTTTTCCGTCAGATCCGGAACCCCATCCTGATCCTCCTGCTCGGGGCAGCGCTGGTGTCGGGGCTGACCGGCGGGGGCACAAATGCAGTGATCATCGCGGTGATCGTCGCCCTCAGTGTCGGCCTGGGCTTCTTCAACGAGTACCGGGCGGAGGTGGCAATGGCCTCCCTCCGGGGAAGGATCCGCCACGAGGCCGAGGTCCTGAGGGACGGACGCTCAACCCAGGTCCCGGTGACGGACCTGGTACCCGGCGACGTGGTATCGCTCCGCATCGGCGCTCTCGTGCCGGCCGACATCCGTTTGCTGAAGGTCGACGAGCTCGAGTGCGATGAGGGCCTGCTGACCGGCGAGTCGATGCCGGAGGCCAAGTCGGTAGCACCCGTGATCGGCCACCTCCCGCTGGAACAGCCGGGGTGCGCCTTCATGGGAACGATCGTCCACCAGGGGTCGGCACTTGGCGTGGTGGTGCGAACCGGGGTTCGCACCGCCTTCGGCCAGATCGCCGCGGGCCTGTCGGAGAAGCAGGGCCAGACCGCCTTCGAGGTCGGCTTGTCGCGATTCTCGCGCTTCTTGTTCGGGGTGGCGGCCATCCTGACGGCGTTCATCTTCATCGTCAACGTGGCGCTGTCACGGCCGCTCATCGAAGCACTGCTCTTCTCACTGGCCATCGCCGTGGGCATCGCTCCCGAGATGATGCCGGCCATCGTGACGGTGAGCCTGTCGGCCGGCTCGAGGGCCCTGGTGGCGAAGAAGGTGCTGGTGAAGCGGCTGGTGGCCATCGAGGACCTGGGGAACATCGAGATTCTCTTCACCGACAAGACGGGCACCCTCACCGAGGGAGTGATCACATTCGAGCGAAGTCTCGACGCCGTCGGCGAGAGCTCCGATCGACCGTTGCTGCTGGGACTGGTGTGCAACGAGGCGACCGTCACCGAGCAGGGGCCGGTCGGGGGGAACGCCTTGGACCGGGCCCTGTGGTCGGCGCCCGGGGCAGCCGTGGGAGAGGAGGTTGCGGCCACGGCGGCCAGCTACGAGCGATTGGGCGTCCTCCCCTTCGACCACGAGCGTCAGCTGGGCTCGGTGCTGGTGAGGGACCCCACCGGAAAGCCGCTCCTGATCACCAAGGGCGCCCCCGAGGTGGTGCTAGACCGGTGCGCCGACGTCCCCGACGGCGCCCGGCCGACGCTGAAGGCACTGTTCTCCCAAGGGGCCCGGGTGGTGGCGGTGGCGGCCCGCTCGGGCGAGGGCGTGGAGGCGATCGCCCCCGAGGAAGAGCAGGGATTGGCGCTGGTCGGGTTCTTGACCTTCGCCGACCGCCCGAAGGCCGACGCCGGCTCCTCCATCGCCCAGCTCGAACGGCTGGGAATAGAGGTGAAGATCATCACCGGGGACAACGGCCTGGTGGCAACCAAGGTGTGCTCGGACATCGGGGTCGCCTGTGCGGGCGTGCTCAGCGGCACCGAGGTGGAGTCGCTCGACGACGACCATCTCGAAACGGCGATCCTGACCACGACGATCTTCGCCCGCATCGGCCCCGATCAGAAGTCCCGGATCATCAAGGTGGCCCGCCGCACCGGAAAGGACGTGGCGTTCCTCGGCGACGGGGTGAACGATGCGGTGGCGCTCCACCATGCCGATGTCGGGATCTCGGTGGACTCGGGAACCGACGTGGCCAAAGACGCCGCTGACGTGGTGCTCCTCGACAAGGACCTCGGGGTGCTGGCCGAAGGGGTGATGGAGGGTCGCCGCATCTTCGCCAACACCATGAAGTACGTCTTGATGTCCACGTCCTCGAACTTCGGCAACATGTTCAGCGCAGCCGGCGCCTCGACGTTCCTGTCGTTCCTGCCGATGCTGCCGACGCAAATCCTCCTCAATAACCTACTCTACAACGCCGGTCAGCTGGTCATCCCGACCGACCGGGTGGACCCCGAGGCGCTGGCCCGGCCGGCCGCGTGGGACATGACGTTCATCCGGCGCTTCATGTCCGTGTTCGGCCCGGTGAGCTCGATCTTCGACTTCCTCACGTTCTGGGTCATGCTCTCCGTCCTCCACGCCGGGCATGTCGAGTTCAGGACCGGATGGTTCGTCGAGTCGATCGCCACCCAGACCCTGGTGATCTACGTGATCCGGACCCGGCGTGTTCCGTTCTTCAAGAGCCGGCCCAGCCTGTCGATGCTTCTGGTGCCGACCGGGGCGGCCCTGGTCGGCGCCGTCCTGCCGTACACGGGGCTGGCACACCTGTTGGGCTTCACGCCCCTGCCGACGACCTTCTTCCTCATTCTGTTCGGAATGGTGGTTGTCTACCTGCTGCTCGTGGAGTTGGCGAAGACCCGGTTCTACCGCGCCCCCCATGCCCGGACACCCCGAATCGTCTCCACCCACACCGAACGGCTGGAGCGGCGCATCCGCCGCCGGGCATCCCGTTTCATCCGCTTTGCCGTGCAGGAGGTGGAGACCCAGGGAGGGTCCAAGGCTCAGGCACCACCGACCGGCGCCGTCAAGAAGCCGCACGACGTATGAGCGACCGCCCCCGCGTCGACGCCGGCACGGTGTCGACGCCCGGTCCACGATCCATCGACGAAACTCCCAACGGTCGCTACGCGGCACCGAAGAACGGAGCGCCGAAGGAGAAGACTCCCCCGTCGGCGCCGACCAACCAGTAGCCCCCACCAACGGTGTAGGCAGTCATGCCCACGACAGGCCCGTTGAGGACGAGGGAGCCGGCGGACCCGCGGAACGGTGCGTCCCCGAAGGCGAAGACGCCGCCGTCCGACCCGACGAACCAGTACCCCCCACCATCGACGGTGCCGGCCATCCCGACGATCGGCTTGTTGAGGCGTAGGGAGCCGGTCGAACCGAAGAACGGGGCCCCGAAGGCGAAGATCCCCCCGTCGGAGGCCACCAGCCAGTAGCCACCCGTGGCCGGGTCGGCCGAAATGCCCACCACGGGACGGCTGAGGGGACGACCCCCCATCGAGCCGTAGAACGGGGCGTCCCCGAAGGCGAAGATGCCGCCGTCGGAGGCCACCAGCCAGTAGCCCCCGCCGTCCGGGGTGGCCACGACGTGGAGGATGGGCGCGTTGAGATGCTGGCCCGCCATCGAACCGAAGTACGTGGCATCGCCAAAGGTCTCCACGTCCCCTCCCGAGTCGACGATCCAGTAGCCCCCGCCGTCGGGCGTGGCCCCCATCCCCGCCACCGGTGCGGTGAGGTATTGAGAGCCTTCGCCGGCCGACACGGTGATGGCCAAGGTGGCGGTGGCTGACGATCCAGCGCCGTCGTCGACGCCAACAGTGAACTGCGTTCGTCCGGCGGAGGTGGGGATCCCACTGATGGCACCGGAGGTCGGGTTCAGGCTCAGGCCCGCAGGAAGGGCGCCCGAGCCCACCGACCAGGCCAAGGGCGGAGCGCCGCCGGAGTCCGCCAGGACGGCGGAGTAGGGCTGGTCCACCGTGGCGGACGGCAGGGAGGCGGTGGTCACGGTGAGGGTGGAGCCGGGAGCTTCCGTGGCCGCGTCGAAAGCGGCCACCACCTGGGCGAGCGTCGGACCACCCGGATCGGTTCCCGAGGCGGTGGCGGTCAGCTGCGACTGGCCCATCCAGTCCACGATGAAGAACCCGAGCGCCGCGGCGCGGGCCATGCACAGATCGAGGTCGGCCAGTGTCCCGTCGCCGGTGTTCTCCCCGCCCAGCTCGACCGGCGTTCCGGCCACCAGCGATGAAAGGTAGTCGGCCGGGTCCTCGAGCTGGGGCGTGGGCAGGACCGTCGGTGCATCGAGATAGGTGGTGTAGGCCACCGAGTGGGCAGCGTCGGGCAGGGCGCTCAAGAGATCGGCCCAGTCGAGACCTTGGTTGAATTCGTCCATCGGCGGGTTCGGCGCCAACAAGGCGGCGACGGCGGTGGCGGCCCCGCCGGGACGTTGGCCCCACCCGGGCAGCATGACCAGCTCCTTGGTTGCAAAGTCGGCCTGAAACTGGCCGTTGAGCCAGATCGCATAGTCGTCGAGGTTCTGGTTGTAGGCCGTCAGGAACACCTGGGCCTGGGAGGTCGTGCCGGTGCCGGGCACCCATCCGCGCACCGACGCCGGCAGGGCGGCCTGGGTGCTGGTGTCATAGGCCCAGTAGCTATCGGTGTGGCTGCCGTACTCGCCGCTGGGGTAGCGGAGCTCTCCGAGGGGACCACCACCTTGGCGGACAGCGATGATCTCGCCTGGAGCGATCTGGCTTCCTAGCCACGAGAGGTACGAGCCCTCGGCCGAGCGCACGGCCATGTCCGTGACGGCATTGACCACGTCGTCGCCCGAAGAGGCGGCGCCCGAGTAGACATCGCCGTACTGGTCGACGAACTGCGTCCCCCCGGGCAGCGAGAGTGCCCAAGTCGGCGGGTACTGCAACCCGGGGTCGAGTACCACGCCCAATCCATCGGCACGGGCCACGGCCACTTCGCTCTGGATGCTGCTCATATAGGACGAGGAGAAGGACCCCTGGGCGGGTTCGGCGTCGTCCCAGCCCACGCTGACGGTGACCGACTCGACACCCGCCACCCGGTCCTCGGCGTAGTCGGGGACCGTGGCTTGGAGCAGGCCGAGGATCGGCGTCGATTCGGTGGGGGACGACATGGCCGACCGGGCGAGACGGCCACTGGCGGCGTGCTCGGACGGACGGTTGAGTACCGGGACCGTGGATCCAGCGATCACCACGGCGGCGACCGTCACCACCAGGGCGGCAGCCAGGGCCCAGGCCGCCGGATGGAGGAAGGGTCGGTCGTCTCGGTTCACGGACCACGTTCCCATGTCGCCGCCCATCCTCTCTCTTCGGTTGCCACGCCCCCGCCCTGCTGGGACCGGGAAGCTCCGTGGTCAGAGCGTCGGCTGCACCAGGAGCGAGTCCGAGCCGGTCGGTGCAGCAACGGGGGACGGCGGCGCGCCGTCCAGTCCGTCCAGTATCCGGTCCAGCTGACGGCCCGCCACTTCGACATGGGGCGGCTCGAAGATGGTGTTGTGCAGTCCGGGCAGCCCGACCACGGTGACCGACCCGGCAGTGACCCGCCGCCATCCGAGGTCACCCCGGCCCAGGGCCATGATCACGCCCTGCCGGGTGCGTAGGACGGCCACGGCCCCGTCGTAGGTTCCCGACCTGTGGTGCTTGACGGCGAGATTGCTGGCCTGGTGAGAGCGGGTGATGGCGGTGCCCACCCGGTCGCCACCCGGATCGGACTGGTGGCGGCCGATCCGTCGACGGATCAACCCACGGATCCAGTCGAGCCGCTCCCGTGCCGAGGCCGCGGCGATGTCCGGCCAGTTGAGCACGGCCTCCGCCCACAGGTAGTGGAGCCGGGTGCGTGCCACCGGAGTGTCGATGACGACGACCAGCGGCACCTCCTCACCGGTGCCGACCAGGCGCCTGGCTGCCTCGTAGGCCACCAAGCCCCCGGCGGAGTGCCCTCCGAGCAGGTAGGGACCGCTCGGCTGGCGGGACCGGATCTGGGCCACCGCTTCCTCGGCCATCTGCTCGACGGAGGTCCGGGTCGGTCGGGTCCTGCTGCCGAACTCCTGGACCTGAACGCCGACCAGAGGCTGATCGCGGGACAGAAGCGGCCCCAGTCGTCGGTAGCGCAGCGCCGTGCCCAGATAGGCGTGAATCAGGTAGATCGGCGGCTTCGTGCCATCTGGGTTGATCGAGAGATGGGCCGGAGCCTCGGTCTCCGATCCCACCAGTGCGGCCAGACCGGCGATCGAGGAGTCCTCGAGGATCCTGCCGATCGACAGGCGGCACGAGAACCGCCCCTCCATGGCGGTCAGCAGACGGAAGAGTGCCAACGAGCTGGCACCCAGGTCGTCCAGGACGTCGTCCTCCGGCTGGATGGGGCCGTCATAGCCCAGGATCTGGCGGGCCAGCCCGGCAACGATCGACTCCACCGGCCCGAGGTCGCCGATGCCGTCAAGGCCCGATGGGACCGGTCGGCCGGCACCACGGTCCGGCTGCCAGGGCGGGAGCGCATCCTCGTCCACCTTTCCGTTGACCGTCGTCGGGAAGCACTCGAGGACGACGAAGTGGTGTGGCACCATGAAGTGGGGAAGCCGGTCCTGCAGCCAGACTCGCAGCTCGGCGGAGGTCACCCCGGGCTCCGACGTGGTGAGATAGGCGATGAGCACGGAGTGCGTATCGATACGGAAAGTCGTCACGAACGCTTGGTTCACCTTCGGGTGTCTGCAGAGTGCCACCTCGACCTCGCCGGCTTCGATGCGAAATCCGTGGAACTTCAGCTGGCGGTCCCGACGACCGGCGAACTCGATGGACCCGTCGCCGGTTCGCCGGCCCATGTCTCCGGTGCGGTAGATCCGCACCGGAACACCATTGCCGCCGGTCCACTCGACGAAGCGCTCGGCCGTGCCTTCGGGATCCCCGTGGTACCCGTCGGCCACCTGGGGTCCGAAGATGCAGATCTCACCCAGCTGACCCGTGGCAACCTCATGCATCCCGTCGTCGAGCAGAACCACAGAGGCCCCGGGCAGATCGCGGCCGATCGGCACCGGATCCCCGACCGGGAGGGTCACCTCGTGGGCGGTGGCCAGAACGGTGCCCTCGGTCGGTCCGTAGCAGTTGAAGAGCCGAAGGTGCGGGGACTCTGACAACAGTGCCGCGGCCAGTGACGGGGACAGCACCTCGCCACCGACCATGAGGAGCCTGAGGGTCGGGGGCAGCCGTCGGGCCCGGAGCAGCTCGCTGATCACCGAAGGGGTGGAAGCCAGGACCGTCACCCCGGCGTCGGCGTCCGACAGGGCCAGGGCGTTGGGGACGACCCGGACAGTCCCTCCCACCGCCAGCGGACCCAGCACCTCGATCATGGACGGGTCGAAGCTGAACGAGGTGCTGGTGGTGCTGACGGCCAGCTCCTCCGGGCTGAGTGT
This sequence comes from Acidimicrobiales bacterium, assembly GCA_052143315.1. GTDB lineage: Bacteria > Actinomycetota > Acidimicrobiia > Acidimicrobiales > RAAP-2 > DASZIT01. Next base: position 15,558 of record JBKQTE010000042.1, read on the forward strand.
CGAGGTGAGCCAGCGCAACATGCTGGCGAGGGCGCGGTGCGGCACCTGCACCCCCTTGGGCCGACCGGACGATCCCGAGGTGAACAGGATGTAGGCGGCCGAGCCGGGGACCGCCCCCATGTCAGGATGGGCCCCCACCTCGCCAAGGGGCATCTGCGGGGCGACATCGGCCGCATCGAGCCGAGGGACCGTCGACCCCAAACGTTCGAGGAGCTCCGGCGTCCCCACCAGCAGCCCGACCCCGGCGCGTTCGCACACGTCGTTGAGCCTGGCGATCGGATAGTCGGGGTCGAGCGGCACGTAGACGGCGCCGGCCCCCCAGATCCCCAGCATGGCGGCGACGGCCTCCTTCGAACGGGGGAGGCAGACGCCGACCGTCGCCCCGCTGCCGATCCCGTGGCCGGCCAGCGCTTCGGTGACAGAGCGCGCCGCCCCGTGCAGCTCGGCGTAGCTCCACTGGTCGGATCCGTCGACCACGGCCAACGCGTCCGGGCTGACCCGGCGCTGGGCGGCCAACAGGCCGAGCACGGAACGGTCGGAACTGTCGACCACGGGCACCTCGGAGCCAGGTGAGTGCCTCATGTGTTCGACACCCACTCGGTCAGCTGGGTGGAGGCGGTCAACAGATCCGCAGGGTCCGGTCGGCGGAACACAGAGTGCTCCTCGTCGATGCCCTCGAGCATCTCGCGGTAGACGGAGCCCTGCAGGGCGGCCAGCTCGTCCCAGTTGTACATGGCCACCCGGTCCGGACCGGCGTCGCCGAGCCGGCGACGCCGGACCGCGTCCACCGCCAGATCCTGGAGTGCCTGGGCCAGCTTCCCGATATCGAAGGCGGGCACCCGGAACCCGACCTGATCGTCCACCAGCGCCCGGAGACAGGGGATGTCAAAGGCGACCACGGGAGTCCCGACGGCCAGGGCCTCGGCTGCGACCATACCGAACGTCTCGTAACGGCTCGGCATGACGACCACATCGGCCCCGGCCAGCCAGGCGAACCGTTCGTTGGCGGCGATACGCCCGACGAAATGGACCCGGTCGCCGATGCCGAGTCGCCGGGCCAGGTCCTCGAGGTCCTGCCGGTCCGGACCGTCACCTCCGAGGATCAGGTCCTGTTCGATGCCTGGGGCGATCAGCGCGTACGCCTCGAGCAGCAGGTCCAGACCCTTTTGGGCGATCTCCAGGCGACCGAGGTAGGCGATTCCGGCCCGTGGCCGGACGTAGGTCTGGAAGGCGCCGCGGTCCAGCCCGTTGGCGATCACCGTCACCCAGGCGCGCGGATTGCGCCGGGTCAGGTCATCGCCGAGGTCGGCCGAGACGGCGATCATCCTCCGGTGCGCCCGCACCCCGGCGCGCTCAACCCACGAGAACGGGAGGTGGTACTGCGCACTCTTCTCCTCGGCGAAGAGCCACTGGACAACGCCGACGACCGGGCGCGACGTCATCCAGGGGACGGCGACCGACGAGAACGGTGCACCGAAGTCCTCGACGACCAGATCGGACCGGTACCGCAAGAGGGCCAAGGGCAGACACGCGAAGTAGGCGAGCCGCTCGATGAAGTCGGTCCCGGCCACACCGACGTGAACGTAGCGGACGCCGTCCTCGATACGAGGGCGGCAACCCCGGTACCTGGCGCAGACCACCGTGATGTCGAAGGTGGACGCCAGCCGACGATTGATCTCGTGGGTGCGCACCGAACCGCCGCCGGCACAGGGACGACGGGGGTCCTCATAGCCGAGATGGAGGACGCGGGGCCGCGCCGACCCGGGGCGCCCGTCGCCGGCTGCACGAACGTCACGGAGGCTCCGCAAGCAGAAGATCACCACGCATCCGAGCGCCCACACGGTCCAGGCAACCACGTGCTGTCGGAGCAGAACGAGCGGGAGGCAGGCCAGACCGACCACCGCGCCCGACCGGCCTACGGTCCTCAGGCTGCCGGTCCAGGTCCGGTGGATCTGTCGGAGGAGGGCAGCGGCGACGAGGGTGCCACCCACGGTCACCGCCATGGCCAGACCGACGATGCCCCGGGACTCCAGGCCCGACACGTCGATCACCGCGCAGACGGCGACCCCGAGGGCCAGCAGCTTGGTGGTGCGCCGGAAGATGGCGCTGGCCTGGAAGTAGGTGGTGGTGAGATTCACGACGCCCATCGCCAGTCCGGCCAACGCCGACCAGGGCAGGATGGCTCCGATGTCCCCGTAGCGGGCCGGAAAGAGCCTCCCGACCGCCACAGAAGGGAGGGTCGCCGTGATCAGGGTGATGGGGATGCAGACTCTGAGGTACAGGGACACGCTCTCCCTGATCACCACCGATGGATGGCTTCGACCGGCGATCATACGGGGGAAGATCACGACGGAGATCGCCGCCCCGAAGAACACGGGTACCCGTCCCAGGATGTTTGCCGCCTGGTAGGTGGCCAGGGCGGGCTGGGCCCCGAGGATCAGGCTGCCGATGATCACGTCCATGCTGGCCAGCACCGCCACTCCGGCCTGGATGGCCAGGAGGCCCTGGGTGCTCGCCCAGAGACTGCGTCCGGCCAGGGCCGACCATGACCACCGGATGTCACGGACCATGTAGGCCAATCCGAACCCGGCCACCACGCTGGCGCCGAGGGCGAACCCGGCGACGGCCCCGCTGGCGCCGGCGCCGAGGGCCACCAGGGCCACACCGGAACCCAGCTTCACCACCACCTCGGACACGCGCAGCACGGCCAGGTAGCGAAAGCGCTGCTGGCCCTGGAAGAACCCGGCGGCGGTGGCGCCCACGAAGATCAGGAACACCGAGCAGAAAGCCGCGGCAAGCAGAGAGTTGCTCGCATAGTGGTAGGCGACGAGGCAGGTCACCAGTCCCGCCGCTACGCCCTGGACCATGGTGGCGGTCAGGCAGAAGGTGACTGCGGTCCGGCGGCGCGGCCGGTCCTGCCCGGATCGCAGGACCTCTTGGGCCAGCACCCACGGGAGCGCAGCCCCGGCGATGGTCCCGCACACCAGCAGGAGCGCCGAGATGGAGCCGAACTGGGCGAACTCGCGTGCCGGAAGCATGAAGAGGAGGACGATCGTGTAGGCGTAGTTGAGCAGGGAGACGACCCCGGTGGCACCCAGCACCACCGCTTCGTCACCGACGCGGTGACGCCGTCCCGGAGTCGCCGCCATCGAGGCCGGGCGGGCGGGACCGGCGGTGGCGGGGGCACCGATCAGGCTGGTCAACGAGAGGCTCCCGTGATCGGTCGGACGTCGTACACGCGCAGGCTGCCGTCGGACTTCCCGTTGGCTTCGAAGACCAGCCGCGCGTGCTGTTCGAGATAGCGCTGGAACGGCGGAGAGGCGAGGCTGTACCCCTGCTGTACGAGACTGGTCCCGAGGATCACGTAGTCGACGTGGTGCGCCTTCAGCTCGGGGACCGTGCTCCACTGACCGATGATCCCCCTGGTCAGGAGGAACTGGGACGTGAGCTCGGTGCAGGCGACCACGGCGGTGGGAGGGACGTGGACCGACTCCCAGCTCAGCAGCCGACGGTACTCGTCGTCGTGACCGGTGTGGACGTTGAACCAGACGACCGAGTCGAAGAGCAGCCCAACGCTGACCACGGCCACCCCCAGAACCCGCCAACGGAACGACCGGACCTTGACGAAGCCGGCGGACCAGAGGCAGGCGCTGACGGCGCAGGGTAGGAGCAGGATGTAGTACATCTGCTCCTCGAGGGTTCCGAAGAAGGTGGCGTAGGCCAGGTAGGCCGCGGCCGCCACCGTCCATACGGCGCACAGCGCGGTGATCCGGTCACCATGGTCGAGCTCCGCTCGGCCTCGATCCCAGGGGCGCATCCGCCACAGAAGCCCGAGGGCCGCCACCGACCCGAACCCCAGGATCACGTAGGTCAGGGCCAGGGTCGATCCGTTGGCCAGAATCCGTGAGACCAGACTCACGTGGACCTGAGGCGAATTGAACCCACTGATCTGCTTGGTTCCCACCAACCGCAGTACCCCGCCCCACTGGGCACCCCACCAGACACCGAAGCCACTGGTGAGACCCACGGAGACGACCGTGACGCCATAGCCGAGCACCGCAATGCCCATCACCGCCAGGGCCTCGCGCCTCGCCACCACCCACCCGGAGGCGAGGAGGCCGAGGAGAGCCAGTCCGGCGACGAGGCCGAAGGTCTCTTTCGTGCTCAGGACCGCGCCGGCCGCCACACCGGCGCCCACCAACCAGCGCCACCGGGCGGCCGAGCCCGGCTGGGCGTTGGCTGCCATCGCCAGGAGCAGAACCATGGTCACCATGGCCAGCTGTGACGGTGCCTCCAGCATGACCCGGCTGTCGTAGCTGACGACCAGGGGGTCGATGGCCGCGATCAGGGCGGCGATGACGGCCACCGATCTCCCCGCCGCCCGATCGACCAGGAGCCAGGTCAACACGCAGGTGGCCGCGCCGAGGACGATGACCACGTGGCGCAGAGCGAAGAGGACCGTCTCCGTGCTGCCGTGGAGCCCGAAGACCACGATGGCCAGACCGTACAGACCCAAGGCGGCAGGTGGATGGAGGGCGAAAGGTCGGCCGTAGAGCGTCACACCGTGGCCATGGGCAACGTTGATGGCGATATTCGTGTAGGTGATCTCGTCGATGAAGATGTCGTAGGACGTCGAGAGCGCCACCAAACGGTCCGACAGAGCGACCAGGCCGATGGTGATGGGCCAGAACCACCGACTGTTGACGACACGACGTGGAAACGACGGCCCGGGGTGGGGAGGTGCCGGTCGGGGCTCGGAAGGCAGCGACGCCTCCGGCTCGGCGGACAGGGGCTCGAGGAGGGATCGTTCGGTCACCACCGGAGGGTTGGCAACTGCTGCTCTCATCAACCCGCCAGCTCATCCTGGGAGCGTTCGACCACGGTGAGCAGCAACGGTGAGGTGGCTATCGCCGGCGAGACCAGGTCGACGGTGGTCGCCACCGACACCCGCACATCGCTCCCCGACAGCACCAGGGGTGGAACGCCGGCGCGGCGCAGAGCCGTCCGGGCCGTATCGGTGTCGGTGTTCCGCAGAAGCACCACCAGATCGTCACCCGACATCACGGACTTGTCGGTGCCACGGAATGCAGGTACCAGGCCGGCGGGAAGGAGGCCCACCGGTACCCGGGCGACGGTGGCCAGGTCGGTGGTGATCCGTCGATTGTTGGGGAACTGGGCGAGCCGCCCCTCCTCGGCGCGGAGCAGCGCGATCACCTGGGCGGCCATGGCGTCCCACGTGAATTGGGACGCCCACTGCCGGGCCCGCATCCCCATGGAGTCTGCTTCCGACTCGTCCGCCAGGGTGCGCAGCGATCGGGCCACCGCCTCTTCGAGGTCTTCGTCCTCGTCGATCAGCCAGCCGGTCTCACCGTGGCGGATCGAATTCCTGAGGCCGGGCCGCCGATAGGCAAGCACTGGCACACCGACAGAGTTGGCTTCGATCACGGACAGACCCCAGCCCTCCCCCTCGGAGGCGTTGACGGACATCCAGGCCGTCCGCAGCAGTTGATCCCGTTCCGAGTCGCCGATGGCTCCGTGAACCACGACATGGTCGCTGAGATCGAGCACATCGACCAGCTCTTCGAGGGCGCGCCGCTCCGACCCGTCCCCCACCAAGTGCAGCTCGAGTTGCGGGAACTGCGTCAGCAGGCCGGGCATGGCCCGTACGATCAGCGCGGTGCGCTTGTGGGCGACCAGCCGGCCGACACACACGATGCGCTCGTGCTCGGATCGGCCCCGCCGGCCGGACAGAGAGGCGACGATGGGCTCACAGCCCGGCGCCACGGCCACGATGTCGCCCTTCAGCCCGAGCCTGCCCCGGGCACCGGCTCGGGTGGACGGGGAGACGGCCACAATCGACCGGTGGCGGTAGACGAGGCGGGATCCTCTCTTCTCCAGCCAGCGCCCGACCCGGGTCATGAGCGGCGAGAAGTAGAGCGAGAATTGGTCCTGGTGGATATGGTGCAGGAGCATCAGCACCGGAGTCCGCCGCTGGACGGCCAGAGGCGTAAAGAAGGGGATGCCATTCTGTGAATCGATGACGCCGCGGATCTGCTTCCGGTGGGCGCAGATCCACAGCAGGGCCCAGGGGTAGACGGTGAACCGACCACCCCTGCGGATGATCCGGAACCCATCGACCTGCTCCCTGCGGCTCTCACCCCTGACCGCGGCGGCCAGCAGCACGACGTCGAATCCGCGTTCAGCGAAGCTCTGGGCCAGTCGCTCGCACACCAATTCCGCACCACCCGCGTCCGGATGCTTCCGGTCGCGCCAATTGGTGATGACCAGCATGGAACGTCGGCTACGTCTTGTCGTCATTACCGGCGATCGACCCGGGGCTTCCCCCCTCGTAGCGAACGGCGAATCTCCCTCAGCTCTCGAAAGGATCGAAGCCCGTCCACCATCGGGCGGAACGACGACTCGGGGCAATCGCTCCACGAGATCGGGAGCTCGATCATCCGGTGGTTGCGCTGGCGTGCCTGAGCGAGCACCTCCACGTCAAACGCGAACCCCGCCGGCGTCGTCGACGAGAACAGCCCCTTTGCCACATCCGAATGGAACAGCTTGAAGCCGCACTGGGTGTCGGTGATCGGCCCGCTGAGATCGGCAGCCATGGTCCGGAAGGCAAAGCTCCCCATACGGCGGAGGTTCCCCCGGGGAACCGAGTAGCCGGCGCCGGTGCACCGGCGCGATCCGATGACCACCTCCCAACCCGAGTGAAGGAGATCCAATCCCAGAGACACTGCGGAGGGCGGTGTGGACAGGTCCGCGTCGCAGTATCCGACGAAGGGGGCCGTCGCCTGTTGCACGCCCGCACGCACCGCAGCACCCTTCCCCCGGGTCCGGCAGCTGATGATCTCTACCGGAGTCTGATGGCTGCGAGTGCCGGCGACCACGTCGGCGGTGGCATCCACCGAGCCGTTGTCGACGACGAGAATGCGGATGGCAAGGTCGGACTCCTCGGCGTGCTGGATGAGGGCAATGAGCGTGCCCCTGATCCTCTTCTCCTCGTTCAGGGCCGGAATGACCAAGTCGAGCTCGACATCCGAGCCTCGTGTCCCTGCGGTGTGGGGCCGTTCGAGTACCTGCCGCATGCAATACCGATCCTTGCCTCATTGTCCCGTCGGCGGTTGCTTACGCGCCCTTGGTGCGGTTGCTTGCGCGCCCTTCGTGGGGTTGGAGGAATGCCCCTGCCTCCTCGCGCCCACACTCTAAGAGCCCAATGTTTCAGCAAGTTTTCCGATCTGTTGCAACAAGACCAACTGTGCATGAACGATTCGCGCCCAAATGAAACCATCTGAGGATTTCGCCACACCTTGTATGGCCGGGCGCGCGTACCGTTACCATCCTTCGGCTGCCACCCGGATGGGAGGTGACCATCTGCCCTCCGAAAGAACGGACCGACGGTCGGGTGACTAACAGGCCGGTTGTGGCGGTGCCACGCGCTCCAGCCACACTGCCAGATCATCCGCCGACACTTCCTCGGGCCTCACCGGCGGGACTCCCACGCTGGCCAGGAGCTCGTCGCACTTCGCCTCGAAGGACAGACCGTAGACCGGCCGATCCACGGCGAGGGCGAAGATCTGAGCATGGAGCCGCATCGCCACCACTCCGGAGCAACGCTGGACGATCCCGAGCATGACCGCCGGATGGAGGCCGGGCCCGATGAACCGGACCTGGCCGCCATGCACCATCTTCTTCCGCAGCATCACGCCCAGGTCGTGATCGGTGAACTCCGCACCCAGGTGGTAGTCGCCTATGTCGGAGAACGACAGGAAGAGGATCTCACCGCCGCCGGCGCCGGCCCAAAGGTCGAGAGCCTCGGCCACTTCAGCCAGACACCGCTGCTCCGCACGGGCGCCCGCACCAGGTTTGAGGGACACGGCGATCATCGGCCGGCCCGGGCGGACGCCGGCGTCGGACAGCACCGCGTCGACAACCTCTCGAGCTGCGGGTTCGAGGCCCCAGGCCGGGTCCCTCACCAACGTGACGTGGTCGGGGCCGCCCAGGGCGTCGACCGAGGCAGCGTCCCGGGCCGACACGTGCTGAGCCCGTCGCACGAGGCGCCGCAGTGCCCAGGCAACCGGGGCAGGCATGTCCGGGTACGCACCGATCGAGCGAAGCTCCACGTCCTTCCCCATCATCGAGGCAGCCAGGAGCACGAAGGGAAGGCAGGCGACGAGTCGGGGCAGTCCCCGCCCGAACATCCCTCCGCCGCCGACCACGAACGTGTCGGACCGGAAGAATGCCCGGAGCGCGCTGGTCGAGACCATCGTTACCGAGTCGACGCCGAGGTCCAACGCGGAGATCCGGTCGGGGTGGCGACTGACGACGGTGACCTTCCCTCGGCGGAGTGCCTCCGGAGTCACCTGGGTGAGGATGGCGTCATCCCCCACGTTGCCGTTGCCGTAGTTGCCGATCAGTAGCAGCCGTCGGGATCGGTCCGTCCGTCCAACCGGCTGTCGATCGGCTGCCCTCACCGCCGCGGGATCAGGTCGGTGGGAAGTACCCGGAGGAACGCCGCGTGGTGGAGCCACAGGGGTGTGCGTGCCCAGCGTCGTGCCAGGCAGCCGTCGACGCAAGCCTCCGGCGACCTCTTCGAGGGAGTCGACAGCGCGGTTCCACATGCCATCGTGGCGCAAGGTACCACACCTTCGCGGAAGCCAGACCCGGCCCGATGACTGACTTCGGCAGGTGTCAAGACGGCTCCCCTGCCCTTTCGGAGCAAGGGTCCCGACTCCGTTGGGCGGCATCAGGATGTCATCCCCCGCTCGCCGGGAGTCGAGCCGAGGTGACAGGAGCCGACGCTCTCCAGGCGGATCCGAGCACGGTCAGTGAGGGGCCATTCGGGTCGTGACCGGAGCCGGAGGCGATGAGCTGGGACTCGTCCATCCACTGGACGATGAAGAGCTTCAGTTGCCGGGCCCGCTGGAAGCAGAGCTTCATGTCGGCGAGCGTTCCGCCGCCGGTGTTCTCGCCGCCCAGCCTGGTCGAGGAGCCCGCCACGATGGAGGCGATGAAGTCCATCGGGTCCTCGAGCTGTGGCGTCGACCGGACGGTCCGGGCATCCAGGTAGGTCGTGTACGCCACGGAGTGGGCTGGATCGGGCAGGGTGCGCAGCAGGTCGGTCCAGTCGAGGCCCTCGTTGAACTCTGGCATGTCCAGGGTGAGCAGACTTGCCACCTCCCGGGCGGCGTCGCCGGGACGCTCTCCCCATCCCGGCAGCATGACCAGCTCTTGACTCTGGAAGTCCGTCTGCATCTGACCGTTGAGCCACCGTGCGTAGTTGTCGAGGTTGGCGTTGTAGGAGTCGAGGAACGCCCGGGCCTGGGCGGTGGTGCCGGTTCCGGGCACCCAACCCGGTACCGGTGAGATCGACTGCGTGCTTTCGTCGTACGCCCAGTAGCTGTCGGTGTGGCCCCCGTAGTCGGCACCCGGATAGCGGAGCTCTCCGAACGGCCCGCCGCCCTGGCGCACGGCCACGATCGCACCTGGGGTGAGCTCCGATCCGAGCCAGGCGAGATAGGTGCCCTCCGCCGAGCGCACCGCAGGGTCGGTGACTGCATTGGGGACGTCGTTTCCCGAACCCGCACCTCCAGTGAAGACGTCGCCGTACTGATCGACGAAGCGGGTCCCACCGGCTAGCGAGAAGACCCATGCGGGGGCGTACTGGAGCCCCGGGTCCAACACGACGAGCAGACCGTACGACCTGGCCGCCGCCATCTCGTCAGTGACACTGCTCAGATAGGCGGTCGAGAAGGATCCGGGCGAGGGCTCAGCGTCGTTCCAGCTCACTCCGATGGTCACCGCCTCCACTCCGGCCGCCTGTTCCTGAGCCAGATGGTCTCCGCTGGCACCGACCACACCGAGAATGGGTTCCGGCCCGGGCGGCACCGGCACTGGCACCGACGAAGGAGCTCCGCCGGCCGAGGTCGGGGTGCTCCGCTCTCTGGACCAGGACCTGGAGACCACGAGCGAACCAGCCAGAAGTGCAACGATGATGGCCGAGACCGCCAGGGCCAAGGCCGTCCCACCCCGGCGGCGAACCTGCCTTCTGCTCACGGCCCGATGCGCCAGTTCACAGCTCAACCCTCCGGAGCGCAGACATCGGTCAACTTCGTACCCATGGTCTCAGGTCGCGCCAGAGTACCGGAGCCGGCCCGATGACCGTCGAGCAGCCGGGTGACGAGAGCTCGATGTTGTCGGCGCCCGTCGGCGACGGAGCCATGGATCCACGCCAAACTGGAAGGGCAAGCAGTGCAGCGCTGGTCGCTGCGGAAGGAGCCCACCATGCCAACCCTGACCCATGAAACCCGCGCCGCTCTCGAGGCCGGCCACCTTGCCCACCTGGTCACGCTCAATGAGGACGGAAGTCCTCAGGTGACGATCGTCTGGGTCGGGTTGGAAGGTGACGAAATCGTGTCCGGCCATCTTGGGTCGTGGAAGAAGCTCCGCAACATCGGGCGTGATCCGCGAGTGGCGCTCTCGATGGAGACCGGCGGGGTCAGCTCCCATGGACTTGCCGAGTATCTCGTCGTCAATGGGGTTGCCCGCGTGACCGAGGGTGGAGCGCCATCCCTGCTTCAGCGGCTCGCCCACACCTATCTGGGACCGGACGTGCGCTTCCCGCCGATGGACGAGCCTCCCGATGGCTTCGTGGTGCATATCACGCCGGTACGAATCGGCGGTATCGGTCCCTGGACGGCGAAGACCTGAATCAACGCCGCCAACCGTCGGGTGCCAGATGGTCCGGACCCAGGCGACGATGACAGGTTCGCCGGGTCGACGGCCGGGACGTGCCCCCCGACAAGCCTAGGGATTGGGCGCCCGCAGCTTGAACTGGGCACCCGCGGGGTCCGTCACCGTGGCCAGGCGCCCGTAGGGGGTGTCCTGAGCGTCCAACACGACCGATCCACCGAGTGCCATGACCTTGGCGGCGGCATCGTCGACGTCGTCGACCCCCCAGTAGATCGACCAGTGGGCAGGTACGGCCTCGGCGAGGAAGGCGGTGGCGTCCCCAATCCCTGCCAGCTCGCCCTCGCCGCCGGGCTCGCGCATGGTCGTGTACCGGAACTCGTCGCTGTCACCGACAACATTGGTGTCCCACCGGAACACCGAGCGGTAGAAGGTGACGGCGGCGGAGTGGTCCCGGGTGAGCAGCTCGAACCAGCTCGGCGCTCCGTGCTCGTTGAGCACGGTGAACCCCGGAAACGTCCCGGGCTGCCAGGCGCCCAGGTGGGCGCCGGTCGGGTCGATGAGCAACGCCTGGGTGCCGAGGTCGGCGACCGCCATGGCCGGCGCCACGATCTGGGCGCCATTGGCCTCGGCCGCCTCCAGTGTCCTGGTGATGTCGTCGGTGCCCAGGTAGATCTTCCAGGTGTCGTTGGCCGGCATGTCGCCCATGTCGCCCATGCCGCCGGCGACAGGGACGCCGTCTCGGGTAAACATGAAGTAGCCGCCGAACTCCGGGCTCGGTTCTTGGGCCTCCCAGCCGAAGAGGTCGGCGTAGAACCGGCGGCTGCCGTCGACGTCGGACGTCCACAGGTCGGCCCAACACGGCGATCCGACGGGTGCGCTCTCACGGGTGGGCATGGGTGCTCCTCTCGGTTCGGTGGACCGTGCATCTACATCGGCGGATCCCGGCCTCACCGGTCATCGGTCCACCGACGATTGTGGTGGAACACCGGCCGGGTCACAAGTGGCAAGGGCCCGCCCTCCGCGACCCTCGGGGGCGGGTAGTCCTTCCCCATGCCTCACTCCGTGTCGATGGTTGCCCGAAGCTCACCAAGCCGACCTCGATTGAGCGAGTACCAGACCCACTTGCCGCGGCGCTCGCCCTGGACCAGCCCCGCATCGCTCAGGACCTTGAGGTGGTGCGACACGGTCGGCTGGCTCTTTCCGAGAGGTTCCACGAAGTCGCAGACGCACACCTCCCCGTTGGGCGAAGCCGCCAGGATGCTGAGCACCCGGAGCCGGACCGGGTCGGCCAGGGCGCTGAATCCGTGGGCCAGCTCGGTGGCGTCCCCGACGTCCAGGGGCGCGGCAAGCACCGACGCACAGCATGGTTCGGATGCTCGGACTTCGATCGTCGAGGTTGGTTCGCTCACGGGTGACCTCTCCCATTGACATATGTGAATGTATCATCCATACTCGATACATCGACCATGCTCAATACTACTGGAGGCCATCGTGTCGCGTGTGCAGCTCGCTCTCAACGTCTCCGATCTCGACGAGGCCATCGCCTTCTACTCGAAGCTCTTCGGAGCCGGACCGGCCAAACGCCGTCCGGGCTACGCCAACTTCGCCATCTCGGACCCGCCGCTCAAGCTCGTCCTGATGGAGGATGTCAGTGGCCGGGGCCAGGGTGTCGAAGGCGCCCTCAACCACCTGGGCGTCGAAGTCGACACCCCCGACCAGGTGGCGGCCGCCACCGGACACCTGAGCGAAATGGGTCTCGAGACCGAGGTCCAACAGCAGACGACCTGCTGCTTCGCCGTGCAGGACAAGGTCTGGGTCAGGGATCCCGACGGTGCGCCGTGGGAGGTCTACACCGTCCTGGCCGAGGCACCGGCGGAGACCGGCCTGGTCGGGGACGGGACGTGCTGCATTCCCGAAGCGATGCAGGGCGTCCACGGGGCCGTGGGTGCCGCTCGGGCTGACTCTTCCCCCTGCTGCTGAGCAGCAGACGGAATCGGGGAGAGCCGACGTGCGGGACACCGTCCTTTGGAGACGCCTGCTGGCCGAGCTGCTGGGCAGCGCCTTCCTGGCCGCCACCGTGATCGGCTCGGGGATCGCCGCTCAGACCCTGTCCCCCGGCAGCATCGGCCTCCAACTGCTGGAGAACGCCGCGGCGACGGCCGCCGGTCTCTTCGCCATCATCCTGATGTTCGGGCCGATCTCCGGCGCCCACCTCAACCCGGTCGTCTCGTTGGTGGACGCAGCCTTCGGAGGATTGAAGTGGCGGGACGCCGCCGCCTACGCCCCCTTCCAGACGGCCGGATGCATCGGCGGGGCCATCCTTGCCAACGTGATGTAGGCTGTGAGCCTGTGTCATGCAACACGGGCTCCTAGCCCGCGGAGACGCTGCTTTGGACACGCTGCTGCTCTTGCCCGGCCTGGACGGAACGGGGCGGCTCTTCGCTCCTCTGTTGCCGGAGCTCGATCAGCACTTCGGTCTGATATCCGTCGCCTATCCGTGCGATCGAGTGCTCGGACTCGATGAGCTGGCGGACTACGTGCGGGGCTTCGTTCCTCCCGCGTCCCGCTACGCGATCGTCGCAGAGTCGTTCTCCGGGCTCATCGCTCTGAAGCTGGCGAGAGAGCCCCCTCCGGGGCTGACGGCCGTGGTCCTGGTCGCCGCTTTCGTACGCTCGCCTTTTCCTTGGCTTCTCAGGCCGTGCTTGGACGCCAGCGCGGAGTTCCTCGTCCGATTGCCCGCTCCACGCTGGCCTCTGGCGCGCTGGCTCACCGGCGGCCACGCCGCCTTGGCCGCGGACGTCCGAGCGGCGGTCTCGTCCGTATCGCCGGCCGTCGTCGCCGCGCGCCTCCGGATCCTCGCGCGGGTCGACGCCCGACGCGACCTCGCCCTCTGTCGGGTGCCCATGCTCTACCTCGCGGGGGCACGCGACCGCTTGGTCACCCGCGAGAGGA
>JBKQTE010000043.1:0-9022 GCA_052143315.1 Acidimicrobiales bacterium
ACACCCCGCACCGCCCGCCACGGGCCCCGGCGGTGGCCCGGGGGGCCGCCCCGGCGGTGCCCCCCCGGGCCCGCCCCGCGGGGGCGGCCACCACCGTGGGGCCCCCCTTGACCAGGGCCACGGCCCCCCCGGCGGTGGCCAGGCGGCGGGCGGCGGCGATCCGGTCGGGGCCGGGCGGGTCGCCGAGCAGGCGGCGGTACTCGCCGTCGTGCGGGGTCAGCACCACGGTGCCCTCCGACCGCAGGGGCTCCCCATCGTCCAGCCGGCCTAGGGCGAACAGGCCGTCGGCATCCACCACCAGCGGCACGGCGGTGCCGGTCACCAGGCGCCGTACCTCGGCGGCGGTCGACGGGTGACGTGCGAGGCCCGGCCCCACCACAATCGCCCTGCACCGTTCGGCCTCTCCGAGGGCCATCTCGGCCCAGCCGTGGGCGGGCAGTGCGACGCCCACCGCCTCGGCCGCCGGCGAGTCGGCCACGTCGCCACCGGGCACGCCCAGGCGGACCATACCGGCGCCGGCCCGGAGGGCCGCTCGGGCACACATGCCGGCCGCCCCGGTCATCCCCGGGGAGCCGGCCACCACCAGCACCGCCGAGCTCCACTTGTTGTCCTCCCGCCGTCGGGGGGGGACCAGGAAGGTGACGTCGGCGTCCCCGACCAGGTGGGCCCGGGCACCTTCGGCCGGCAGCCCGATGTCGGCCACGCTGACCATGCCGGCCAGCGACAGCCCGTCCCCCTGCAGCAGGCCGGGCTTGAGGGCGGCGAAGGTGACCGTCCGGTCGGCGGGCAGCACCGTGCCGGGGGCCCGGCCGCTGTCGCCCAGGACCCCCGACGGGATGTCCACGGCCAGCACCGGGGTGCCCGGTGCCACCGTCGGGGCCCGGTACTCGCCACGGAAGCCGGTGCCGTAGGCGGCGTCGATCACCAGGTCGGCGGCGGGCAGCACCCCGACCGACCCGGGCTCGACCAGCGTGACCCGGGCCCCCCGCCGCCGGAGGACGGCGGCGGCCACCCGGCCGTCGGCCCCGTTGTTGCCCTTGCCCGCCACCACCACCACCCGGCGCCCGTAGGCGCCGGCCATCATCTCGAGTGCCGCCACCGCCACCGCGGTGCCGGCCCGCTCGACCAGCACCTCGACCGGGGTGGTGGCCTGGGCGGCGGCGTCGACGGCCTGCATCTCGGCGACGGTGAGGACGGGCTGCACGACCCCGACGCTACGACGTCGCCCCGGCCGATGCCGGGTACCGCCCCTCGGCCACCACGAACGCCATGGCCACCGAATCGGTATGGGTGAGCGACAGGTGCCAGCGCACCACCCCGGCGCTGGCCGCCAGCTCGGCGGCGGCGCCGTGCACGACCAGGACGGGAGCGTCGAGGCCCAACCGCACCACCTCCACCTCGTGGAAGCCGACCGAGCCCAGCCCCACGCCCAGCGCCTTCATGGTCGCCTCCTTGGCGGCGAAGCGGGTGGCCAGGCGCGGCGTCGGGTCGTGGGCGCGCAGGGCGTAGGCATGCTCGCCGCCGGTGAACAGCCGTCCCACCATCCCCGGTCGCCGGACCAGCGTGGCCCGCAGGCGGTCCACGTCCACCGCGTCGACGCCGATGCCGATGACGGTGCCCATGACACTGACGGTGCCGACGCCGGACAGGGCCGCGTCAGCCGCCGTCACTCGACGGTCACCACCTTGGCCAGGTTGCGGGGCCGGTCGACGTCCAGGCCGTGCAGCCTGGCCATGGCGTAGGCGAACAGCTGGAGGGGCACCACGTCGACGATGGGGGCGAACAGCTGGTAGGTCTCGGGCACCCAGAGCACGGCGTCGGCCTGGCGGGCCGTCTCCTCGTCCCCCTCGTTGGCTACCAGCACCACCGCGGCTCCCCGGGTCCGGACCTCTTCCACGTTGGCCATCATCTTGTCCCACAGGCGGGTGCGGGTGGCCACCCCGATCACCACCGTGCCCGGCTCCACCAGGGCGATGGGTCCGTGCTTCAGCTCTCCGGCCGGGAATCCCTCGGCCCGCAGGTAGGAGAGCTCCTTCAGCTTCAGCGCCCCCTCCAGGGCCACCGGGTAGCCGACGTTGCGCCCGAGGAAGATGAACGACGGGGAGGACTGGTACTCGGCCGCCACCGCCTCCACCTCGGGCCGGCGGGCCAGGGCGGCCGCCACCTTGCCCGGCAGCGCCCGCATGTCGTCGAGGAAGTCCCGGGCCTCGGCCGGGTAGAGGGTGCCCCGGGTCTGGGCCAGGTACAGGGCCAGGATCTCGAGGGCGGTGATCTGGGCCAGGTGGGTCTTGGTGGCCGCCACCCCGATCTCCGGGCCGGCCCGGGTGTAGAGCACGGCATCGGCCTCGCGGGTCATCGACGAGTCGACCACGTTGGAGATGACCAGCACCTTGGCGTTCCAGCGGCGGGCCTCCCGCAACGCCTGGAGGGTGTCGATGGTCTCCCCCGACTGGCTGACCCCGATGACCAGGGTGCGGGAGTCGAGCACCGGATCGCGATAGCGGAACTCGCTGGCGATGTCGATCTCCACCGGTAGCCGAGCCCAGTGCTCGATGGCGTACTTGGCCATCAGGCCGGCGTGGTAGCTGCTGCCGCAGGCGACGATGAAGACCTTGTCGACGGCCCGAAGCTCGTCGTCGGAGATGCGCACCTCGTCGAGAGCCAGGGTGCCGTCGGGCAGCAGCCGGCCGAGGAGGGTGTTGGCCACCGCTTGCGGCTGCTCGTGCATCTCCTTGCTCATGTAGTCGTCGTAGCCGTCCTTGCGGGCGGCCTCGAGGTCGTAGTCGACGGTGCGGACCGGGGGGACCACCTCGGTGCCGTCGAGGGTGGTCACCCGCACGGAGCCAGGGCGGAGCTCGGCGATCTGGTCGTCATCGAGCAGCAGGAAGGACTGCGTGCAGCCGAGCAGGGCGGGGATGTCCGAGGCCAGAAAGGTCTCGGTGTCGGTGAGGCCCATCACCAGCGGCGAGACCCGGCGGGCGGCCACGATGAGCTCGGGGTCGGAGCTGTCGACCACGGCGACGGCGAAGTAGCCCCGGACCCGGCCGAGGGCGGTCCGGACCGCCTCCACCAGCCCACCGTCGGGGTCGGCGGCCAGGGCCTCCTCGATCATGTGGGCCAGCACCTCGGTGTCCGTCTCCGAACCGAAGGTGTGTCCGGCGGCCACCAGCTCGTCCCTCAGCTGGTGGTGGTTCTCGATGATCCCGTTGTGGACCAGGGCCAGCCGACCGGTGCAGTCCACGTGGGGGTGGGCGTTCTCCTCGGTCGGCCGGCCGTGGGTGGCCCACCGGGTATGGCCGATGCCGGAGGAGCACCCGGCCGGGGCCGCCTCGCACTTCTTCCCCAGGTCCTCCAGCGAACGGGTGCCGTTGGCCGCCCGAGCCCGCCACACGCCCGCTCCCGGCTGGCTGGAGACCAGTGCCAGCCCGGCGGAGTCGTAGCCCCGGTACTCGAGCCTCGACAGCCCCTCGAGCAGGGCGTCGAGGGTACGGGTGCCTCCGGTGACTCCGATGATGCCGCACATTGGCCACGAGGCTACCCGGCCGCCGGCGCCAGCCACCGCCGGGGCCGCTCACTCCGCGGGCGGTGCCGCCTGCAGCTCGAAGCCGACCAGGGTGCCGAGCCGCAGGGCGACCTCCTCGGCCACCCCGTCACCGGCGGCCTCGACCATCACCCGGACCAGCGACTCGGTGCCGCTCGGCCGCAGCAGCACCCGGCCGCTGGCCCCCAGCTGGTCCTGCTCCTCGGCCACCGCCGACCACACCGCCTCGGCCCCGGCCAGCAGGCCGGTGTCGGCCACCGGGACGTTCAACAGCACCTGGGGGACGCGGGCCACCAGCCCGTCGAGTAGCTCGGCCAGCGGCCTGCCGCTCCGGACCACCAGGTCGGCCAGGACCAGCCCGGTCAGCAGCCCGTCACCGGTGGTGGCCAGGCGCCGGAAGATGATGTGCCCCGACTGCTCGCCGCCGAGGGCCAGCCCGTCGGTGTCCAGCGCGGCCAGCACGTGGCGGTCGCCCACCGGGGTCTCCTTGACGGCGATGCCGCGCTCCTCCATGGCCACCCGGAATCCCAGGTTGGTCATGACCGTCACCACCACCGTGTTGCCGGCCAGCTGGCCGCGCTCGGCCAGGTCCAGGGCGAACAGGGCGAGCAGCTCGTCGCCGCTGGCCACCGTGCCGCCGGCATCCACGGCCAGCAGCCGGTCGGCGTCGCCGTCGAGGGCCAGCCCCAGGTCGGCGCCGTGCTCGACTACCGCTCCGGCCAGGGTGTCGGTGTGGGTGGACCCGCACCCGGCGTTGATGTTGGCGCCGTCGGGCTCGGTCCCGATGCACACCACTTCGGCGCCCAGCTCCTCGTAGACGCGGGACCCGACCGAGCTGGCGGCGCCGTTGGCGCAGTCGAGCACCAGCCGGAGGCCGTCCAGGCGGCGCCCGCCGAGCACCGACACCAGGTGGGCGACGTAGGCGTCGGCGGCGGCGGGCTCGGTGGTGATCCGCCCCACCCCGTGGCCCTCGGGGCTACGTGGCTGGCGGACCGAGGGGTCGAGGATCCGCTCGAACGCCTCCTCGATGGCGGCCTCCTCCTCCACCGACAGCTTGGCCCCGCCCCGGGCGAACAGCTTGATGCCGTTGTCGGCGAAGGGGTTGTGGGAGGCGGAGATGACCGCCCCGGGGACGTCCCGGGTGGCCGACAGCCAGGCGATGGCCGGGGTGGGCAGGACACCCACATCGATCACGTCGGCCCCCTCCCCGGCCAGACCGGCGGACAGGGCGGCCTGCAGCATGGGCCCCGAACGACGGGTGTCGCGGCCGACCACGAAGGTGGCGGCGGGCAGGATCCGGGCCGCCGCCCGCCCGAGGGCGAGCACCAGCTCGGGGGAGAGCTCGACGTTGGCCACGCCGCGGACCCCGTCGGTGCCGAATCGGGCGTGCACCACGCCCGCTACCGCTTCGAGTACTGAGGCGCCTTGCGGGCCTTCTTCAGGCCGTACTTCTTCGACTCCTTCTCCCGTGCGTCACGGGTGAGGAAGCCGGCTTTCTTCAGGGCGCCGCGCAGCTCGGGATCGAGCTGGATCAGCGCTCGGGCGATCCCCATACGGAAGGCACCGGCCTGGCCGGACACCCCGCCGCCGTCGATGGTCACATCGATGTCCCACGACTCGGCCGTCTCGGTGAGGCGCAGCGGCTCGGTCACCAGCATGCGGTGGGTGGCCGAGGTGAAGTACGCATCGAACGGAAGCTTGTTGACCGTGATGGCGCCCTGGCCGGGACGGAAGCGCACGCGCGCCACCGCCCGCTTGCGCCGTCCGGTTGTCTGGCAGAGAGGTGCGGCGTTGGCCACGGAGTGCTCCTAGTTGTCGAGTCGAACGATTGCCCGGTGACGGGTCGGTTCAGGCACCGCTCCGGGTGGACGCCGTACGGCGTGCGCCCGGGAGCTCCAAGGGCTCGGGGGACTGTGCTGCATGGGGGTGCTCGGGGCCGTTGTAGACCTTGAGCTTGTCGATCATCTGGCGCCCCAGGCGGTTGCGCGGCAGCATGCCCCGCACCGCGTTGCGGACCACCTCGTCGGCCCGATTGGCCAGCAGGTCGCTGTAGGCCGTCGACGTGAGCCCGCCCGGGTACCCGCTGTGCCGGTAGGCCAGCTTGGTCTCGGCCTTGCCGGCGGTCATCACCACCTTGTCGGCGTTGACCACGATGACGTGGTCACCGGTGTCGACGTGGGGGGCGAAGATCGGCTTGTGCTTGCCCCGGAGGATGGAGGCCACCTCGGTGGACAGCCGTCCGAGGACCAGCCCGTCGGCGTCGACGACGTGCCAGGCACGGGTGATGTCGCTGGGCTTGGGGGAGAACGTGCGCACGAGAAGTCCTTGGATCGATGACGCCGGGCAGTGGAGGCTCCGCAGCTGCGGGGCCGGATCGCCGCGGCTGACCGGTGGTCGCCCTCGGTGGTGTGACCACTCGTGGGGCGCCCGTGGACGGCCGAGCCCAGCGGGCTACAACGATACGACTAATTCACCCTGGTCGGCAAGCCGGCCCCCGCAGGGTAGCGGACCGCCGTCAGGGTGAGCCCCTCCGGCGGCGCCGGCTGGGACGCCTGGCCCCGGTCGGCCGACCGGAGGATCCACAGGATGTCGGAGGCCCGCTTCCGCCCCCGTCCCACGTCGATCAGGGTGCCCACCAGGGAGCGGACCATCTGGTGGCAGAAGGCGTTGGCCTCGATCTCGAAGGCCAGCAGGCGCCCCTCCATCGGGAGCAGCGAGGAGCTCGACGAGCCGCCCACCTCGGACCAGCGGGCGTCCAGCACCCGCCGCGGGATCGGCACGTCGGCCGGCGTGCCCGGGACCCGCCGGCAGAAGGCCCGGAAGTCGTGCTCTCCGAGCAGGGCGTCGGCGGCGGCCGACAGGGCCCGAAGATCCAGCCGGTCGGAGACGTGCCAGGCCAACCGGGCCAGCAGCGGGTCGGCCAACGGCCCGTTGACCACCAGGTAGCGGTAGCGGCGACCGGTCGCCGACCGGCGGGCGTCGAAGGCGGGGTCGACCGGCCCGGCCTCCCGGACCACCACCGACGGCGCCAACTGCTTGTTGCACGAGCGCAGCACGGCCACCGGGTCGAGCCCACCGGCGACGGTGGCGGGTAGGTCGAAGTGGACCACCTGGTCGAGGGCGTGGACGCCTGCGTCGGTGCGCCCGGCACAGGTCAGGGCGACCTGGGTGCGGGTCACCCGGGACAGGGCGTCCACCAGGGCGCCGGCCACGGTGGGCTGGCCCTGCTGGGCGGCGAAACCCCGGAACGGCGATCCGTCGTAGGCGATCCGGAGGCGCCATCGAACGGTGGGTGGCCGTTCCGGGACCGGAACGTCGTCAGGAACCTGTCGGGCGCTCCCCTCGGCGTGAGGGGAGGCGGTCACACCAGTTCGATGCGGGCCATCGGGGCGTTGTCCCCCGAGCGGTTCCCCAGCTTCAGTATCCGGGTGTAGCCGCCCGGGCGGTCCACGTAGCGGGGACCGATCTCGTCGAACAGCTTGAAGGCCATGTCCTTGTCACGGATGAAGCCGACCACGTGGCGCTGGCGGGCCACGCCGCCCTTGGCGGCGGCGGTGATGACCTTCTCCGCCACCGGGCGGAGCGCCTTGGCCTTGGCCTCGGTGGTCACCAGGTACTCGGCGGCGATCAACGACGCCACCAGGTTCCCCATCATCGCCTTCTGATGGGCGGAGCTGCCGCCGAAGCGGCGGCCCTTCTTCGGAGTGCCGAGCATGGCGCTACCTCAGTCCTTGACCCGCAGGGACAGGCCCCGCTCATCGAGCTTCTGGAGAACCTCATCGAGCGACTTCTGCCCGAAGTTGGTGATGTTCAGCAGGTCGTCGAGGGTGCGGTCGACCAGCTCGCCGATGGTGTTGATCTGGGCCCGCTTCAGGCAGTTCCGGGGACGCTCGGTGAGGTCGAGGTCCTCGATGCGGAGATCGAGGTCGGGCGAGCCGGTGCCGACGGTGCCGACCTCGCCCAGCTCGAGGCCCTGGGGCTCGTCCTCGAGGTCGGCCACCAGGCCGACCAGCGTCCGGAGGGTGTCGCCGGCCGAGGCCAGGGCCTCCCGGGGGGTCAGGGAGCCGTCGGTCTCGATGTCCAGAACCAGGCGGTCGAAGTCGGTGGACTGCTCCACCCGGACCGGCTCGACGGTGAAGGCCACCCGCCGGACCGGCGAGAAGATGGCGTCGATGGGGATCACCCCGATGGTCGACGACCGCTTGTTCTTGTCGGCCGAGGCGTACCCGCGCCCCCGCTCGACGGTCAGGTCCACGGCCAGATGGCCCTTGGCGTTCAGCGAGGCGATGTGCTGGGTGGGGCTGAGGACCTCGACGTCGGCGGTGACCTGCAGGTCGCCGGCGGTGGCGTCGCCGGGACCGCGCTTGTCCAGCCGGACGGTCACCGGCTCGTCGCTGTGTACCCGGATGAGGATGTCCTTGAGGTTGAGGATGATGTCGGTGACGTCCTCCTTCACCCCCGGCAGGGTGGTGAACTCGTGCAGGGCCTCGTCGAACCGCACCTGGGTGATTGCCGCACCCGGGATCGACGACAGCAGCGTGCGGCGCAGCGAATTGCCCAGGGTGTGGCCGAACCCGGGGTCGAGCGGTCCGACGGCGAACCGCTGCCGGTTCTCCTCTTCTTCACCGATGGCTTCGACGGTGGGGCGCTGGATGATGAGCATGCAGATCGTGGCTCCTCGGCCGTGTGATGCGCAGGTTGGGTGCTGGTCAGTTGGGTGGTTACAGGGTCGGTCGGTGCTGCCCGAGTGCCCCGGTGGGGCACCCGACGGTCAGGCGGGGGCTACTTGGAGTACAGCTCGACGATGAGCTGCTCTTGCACGGGCTCGTCGATGTGCTCGCGGGCGGGCAGGGCGAACACCCGCACCGCGAACCGGTCGCCGACCGTCTCCAGCCACGCCGGCAGCTGGCGGTCGAGGGTGTCCATGTTGCGGCGGACGTGGAAGAGCTCCCGGGACGACGGCTTGAGGGAGATGGTGTCGCCCTGGCGGACCCGGTAGCTGGGGATGTCGACGCGCTTGCCGTTGACCAGCACGTGGCCGTGCCGGACGAACTGGCGGGCCTGGGACCGGCTGGCCCCCCACCCGGCGCGGAACGCCACGTTGTCGAGGCGCTGCTCGAGCATGCGCAGGAGGTTCTCGCCGGTGATGCCCGGCGCGCGGCTCGCCTCGACGTAGAGGTTGTGGAACTGGCGCTCGAGGAGGCCGTAGATGCGGCGGGCCTTCTGCTTCTCACGCAGCTGGCCCAGGTACTCGGAGCCCTGGCGCATGCGGTCGCGGCCGTGCTCACCCGGTGGGTAGGCACGACTGTGCCGGTCGGTCACCGCCTCGGAGACGGGGCACTTCATCGAATAGCAGCGCTCGCCCTTCAAGAAGAGCTTGGTGCGCTCCCGGCGGCACAGCCGGCAGACAGGACCTGTGTATCGAGCCATGAGTTCCTTGCTTCCCTTCGTTCCCCGGCCCTAGACCCGACGCCGCTTCTT
>JBKQTE010000044.1:0-4740 GCA_052143315.1 Acidimicrobiales bacterium
ACCACTGGGGGGACCAGCGCCGCCCAGCCGTTCACCTACACAGCTCCCCCGACGCCACCCGCCCCGACCGTGACCGGGATCAGACCGGCCACCGGCCCGGCCGGTGGAGGCACGGTGGTCACGGTCAGCGGGGCGAACCTGACCGGTGGCAGCGTGGCGTTCGGATCCACCACCGCCGCCGGCGTGAGCTGCACCGCCAGCTCGTGTACGGCCACCTCACCGGCCGGCACCGGCACGGTCAGCGTGACCGTGACCACCACTGGGGGGACCAGCGCCGCCCAGCCGTTCACCTACACAGCCGCCGCCTCGAACCTGATTCCTGATCCCGGCTTCGAGACCTCGGCGGTACCGGCCGACTTCTGGGGTAGCACGGTTGCCCGCTCCAGCGCCGTGGTCCACTCCGGTTCGTGGTCGCTCGCCCAGACCACCACGTCAACCAGCGGCGGTTGGGACCTCGACTCCAACCCGAGCTGGTGCGCCCCCATCAGTTCGACTCATACCTACACCGCGACGATCTGGGTACGAGCCACCGCCACCGTTAAGGTCGACCTGAATCTCGACCTGCTCCAATCCACCGGCACCTACGTCGACAGCGCCAACGGGGCAACCGTCACCCTGGCTCCCAACGTCTGGACCCAGCTCACCATGACGGGCATCAAACCCACCTCCGGCGAGACCAGTGCCGGCATGGAGCCCAACTTCTCCAAGGCCACCAAGGGCACGGTGATCTACTGGGACGACATGTCCCTCACCGCTTCCTGACGTCGTGGCGCCGGAGCGTCATGGACACCGGTCACGTGGTCACGTGGTCACCGTATTGGCGTCGTAGGCCCACCCGGGTGGCTGCTCGCTTGTCGTGCTGAGCGAGCTCCTCGTCGGTACCGAACCCGAAGAGCACGGTGGGCACCACCGCCCGCCGCCCACCGGCAACGGGCAGTGGACAACGGGGAGGGTCGTTTTCGAATTGGTGTCACATGTGCCAAGTTGGCAGGCGTGACACCATCCGGGATATGCGGTCGCCGAGGGCGGTCGGCCGAGCGCAGCTGCCGGCACCGGATCGCACCGGGCTGAGCTGCACCGGACCGACCCGACCGGTTCCCGGTCACACGAAGAACTCGCCCCCGTTGACGTCGATTCCCTGGCCGGTGACGCCCCCGGACAGGTCCGACGCCAGGTAGACCGCCGCTCCGGCCACGTCGTCGTCGGTGGGGATGCCGCCCAGCGGGATGTTGGCGGTGATCTCGTCGATGACCTGTTGCTCCGCGATACCCCGCGACTGGGCGGTCAGCGTCACGAACATCTCGACGTTGGGGCCCCACATCCACCCTGGCAGGATGGTGTTGACCCGGATGCCGTAGGGGCCGAGCTCGGCGGCCAGCGCCCGGGCAGCGACGTTGAGGGCCCCCTTGGAGGTGGCGTACCCGCCCTGCAGCGGCGGCGGGCGGCGGGTCACCATGGAGCTGACGAACACGATCGAACCCTTGCCCTGGCGCTTCATCGGCACGATGGCCGCCTTGGCCAGCTGGAGGGCGCCGAACAGGTTGACCTCCATGATCTTCCGCCACTTGTCGAGGTTCACGTCCTCGAAGGTCTGGAACACGTCGGGCCGGTAGGCGCAGTTGACCAGGGCGTCCACCCGGCCGAACTCATCGTCGGCCGCCGCCACCAGGCGGTCGCACTGCCGGGGGTCGACCACGTTGGTCGGCACGGCCAGGGCCGTCCCACCCGACGCGCTGATTTCGGCGGCGACCTCGTCCAGGTACGACTCGGTGCGGGCGCCGAGTACCACGGCGGCCCCCTGCAGGGCCAGCGCCACCGCCACCTCGTGACCCAACCCGGTCCCCACCCCGGCCACCACGCACACTCGACCGTCCAGCAACATGGTTCCTCTTCTCCCCGGGCGGGACCGACACCCACCCGACTCCGCGTGCCGGGCTCACCCACGGCGACGCCGAGCGTAGCGTCGTCCGGTCGGCGCCAAGGGGTCCGGCTCTAGGATGCCCGCATCCGACCAGGAGGTCCCGCCGTGGAAATGGAGTACCGGAGACTGGGTTCGTCGGGGCTGAAGGTGAGCGTCCTCTCCTTCGGCTCGTGGGTCACCTTCGGGCCCCAGCTGGCTGGCGACCTCGCCGAGCAGTGCCTGAGCGCCGCCCGCGACGCCGGAGTGAACTTTTTCGACAACGCCGAGGCCTACTCGGGGGGCGAGTCCGAGCGCATCATGGGCGAGGCCATCGCCTCGCTGGGCTGGCCGCGCCCCTCCTACGTGCTCTCCACCAAGGTGTTCTGGGGACTCCAGAAGGGCCCCAACATGCGCAACACGCTCAACCGCAAGTACCTGTTGCAGGCTATCGACGGCTCCCTCGACCGGTTCGGCCTCGACTTCGTCGACCTCCTCTACTGCCACCGTCCGGACCCCGAGACACCGATCGAGGAGACGGTGTGGGCCATGTCCGACATCGTCTCCAGCGGCAAGGCGCTCTACTGGGGTACCTCCGAGTGGTCGGCCGAGGCCATCCGCCAGGCCTGGGACCTCGCCGACCGCCACCACCTGCACAAGCCGGTGGTGGAGCAGCCCCAGTACAACCTGTTCGCCCGGGAGCGGGTGGAGACCGAGTACGCCCCCCTCTACGACGGCATCGGCCTGGGCCTGACCACATGGAGCCCGCTGGCCTCGGGCCTCCTGTCGGGCAAATACCTCGACGGCGTACCCGAAGGGTCGCGGGCCACGCTGCCCGGCTACGAGTGGCTGGCCGGCCTGCTCACCGATCCGGAGCGCAACCAGAAGGTCCGGGAGCTGCGGTCCGTCTCCGAGGACCTGGGCTGCACCCTGTCCCAGCTGTCGATCGCCTGGTGCGCCAAGAACCCGCACGTCTCGACGGTGATCACCGGGGCCAGCCGGGTCGAGCAGGTCCACGAGAACCTCAAGGCGCTCGACGTCATCCCGCTCCTCACCGACGACGTGCTGGCTCGCATCGACACCATCATCGGCTGAGCCGGCGGCAGGCCGGTCAGGTCGGCGGGTCGTCCGGGAGGTCGTGGTGGAACCGCCCCCTGTCGCTCAGCGGCTTGGCGCTCCGAACCCGCTCGAGATGGGCCAGCTCCAGCACCTGTTGGCTGATCCGCCGGGCCACGTAGAGGCAGAACAGGGCGATGGGTAGCTCGGCTGCCACCGCCAGCAGGAGCGCCTCGCCCACCGCCGCACGTCCGTGGGAGGTGGTGACGTCGAACCAGGCGTCCACGATGAGCAGGGTGGCCGCCGCGGTGGCCGACAGCTGCACCCGGGCGTCCACCTTGAACGCCATGTACGCCGTCCGGGCCAAGGTGAACCCCAGCAGGAGGTCGAACCCCACCCAGGCGGCCCGGTAGTGCACGTCGAGGCTGCGCCGGGGCAGGCTCAGGGCAAGGTAGGCGATCCAGGGCAGCAGGCAGATCGCGGCGGCCAGGTACAGCCAGGCCAGCCGACGGAGCTGGTGCCACATCTCCGGCGTGAGCTGGGCGGCCTCGGCGCTGGCCCCTGGGTCGCCCGGGTCGGCCGGGCTCTCCTCGCTCATGGGCTCCAGACTAGGGGCGGGGCGGGCCCGATCAGCGGGCTCGGTCGGTGGCGCCGACCGAGCGGTCCTGGCCCGGACGGGTGCGGAGGATCTCGTCGTGGCGCACGCTGCGGGCCAGGGCAGCCGCCTGGAGCGAGTCCTGGGTTGCGATCCCGGCGACGGTGGGGACCCGGTGCCAAGACCCGTCCGACGCCAGGGACCACGACTGCACGTCGTCGGCCAGGTTGAGGACCAAGATCTCGCCCAGCTGGGCCACGGCGGCGGGGTCGTCGACCGGGATCATCGCCTCCACCCGGCGGTCGAGGTTCCGACGGCGGAGGTCGGCGGAGCCGATGTAGTACTGGGCAGGCCGACCCGCCTCGCCGCCGAAGCGGAGGATCCGGGAGTGCTCGAGGAACCGGCCGACGATCGACCGGACGGTGACGGTCTCGGACAGGCCGGCCAACCCCGGGCGCAGGCAGCAGATACCCCGGACGATCAGGTCGATGGGCACCCCGGCCTGCGAGGCGCGGTAGAGGGCATCGATCACGGCGATGTCGTCGAGCCCGTTGACCTTGATGACGATCCGTCCGTCGGGGCCGGCGGCCGCCTCGGCGTCGATGCACTCCACCACCCGGTCGCGGATCCCGCCGGGTGAGGTCACCAGCTCGAGATAGTGGGGAGGCTGGCTGAAGCCGGTGATGTAGTTGAAGAACCGGGTGACGTCGGCCCCCAGCTCGGGCCGGGACGACAGCACCCCCAGGTCCTCGTACATCCGGGCCGTCTTCGGGTTGTAGTTGCCGGTGCCGACGTGGCAGTACCGGCGGACGGTGTCGCCTTCCTGCCGGACGACCAGTGTCGTCTTGGCGTGGGTCTTCAGGCCCATCAGGCCGTAGATGACGTGGGCCCCCGCCTCCTCCAGCGCCCGGGCCCAGCCGATGTTGGCCTCCTCGTCGAAGCGGGCGGTGACCTCCACCAGCACGGCCACCTGCTTCCCCCGCTCGGCCGCCCGCACCAAGGCCGCCACCACCGGACTGTCGCCCGAGGTCCGGTACAGGCACTGCTTGATGGCCAGCACGTGGGGGTCCTCGGCCGCCTCGTTCATGAGCTCCTCGACCGACGCCGAGAACGAGTCGTAGGGATGGTGGACCAGGACGTCCTGCCGGTCGAGCACGGCAAAGATGCTGGCGTCCTCTTCGCGCTCGACCGT
>JBKQTE010000045.1:0-56855 GCA_052143315.1 Acidimicrobiales bacterium
GGCGACAACGGGGCCGTTCGTCCAAGCCTCGATGGACTCACTGAAGATTGGCTTCGCGGTGGCTGCCAGGTGAACACCCAGGCAGTAATAGAGAAGCTTGTGCAACTTCACTTCCCCAGCACCCGGCAGGCGCGCCGCTAGCTCCCGAGCGACGTCATGTGCGGAGACTGTGTGCAGGCCATCACCCATGACAAGAAAGGGTACACCTCTGAAGAACTGGCTGGAAGGAGGACTTGGGGTGGTGGCGCACCTGTCGTAAGGTCATCTCCGGCTCTCGTGTGACCGGACCGGCAGAAGCGGAGTTGGGGCCTCTGCCGGGAAGGCCAATATCGCTTCCGGTGTACCGGCCCCGCTCGATACTGACCAACCCGAACATGGTGGTGTTCGGCCAGATCGGCCGGGGCAAGAGCTCTTTCGTCAAGTCGTACCTGTGGCGCCAGGCGGTCTTCGGCCGGCGGGCCTGGGTGGTGGACCCGAAGGGTGAGTACGGGCCCCTGGCCCGGGCGTGGCGGGTGCAGCCGGTGGCCCTACGCCCCGGCGGCGCCGTCCGGCTGAACCCGCTCGACACCGGGGCAAGCGCTCCGGAGGGCGGGGACGACGAGTGGCGCCGGCGGGTCGAGCTCACCGCTTCACTGGCGGTGGCCTGCCTCGGCCGCGATCTGGCACCGCGGGAACGGGCGGCGGTGGACGCCGCCCTCACCGCCGCCACCGATCGCAGCGCCCGGGCAGGGATGTCGGCGCCCACCCTGCCCCTGGTGGTCGAGGCACTGCTCGATCCGGGTGAGGACGCCGCCCGTGACCTCCGCACCGACCGGGGGACGCTGATGGAGGACGGCAGGGACGTGGCCCTCGAGCTCCGACGCCTGGTCCACGGCGACCTGCGCGGGATGTTCGACGGACCGACCACCGACGGGCTGCGGCTCGACGCCCCCCTGGTGGTGCTGGACCTGGCGGCGGTCTACAACTCGCCGGCGCTCGGGGTGCTGATGGCGTGCGCCACCGCCTGGCTGCAGCACGCTGTGCGGGCCGAGCACCACCAGCGGGTGATCGTGGTGGTGGACGAGGCCTGGGCCATCCTCTCCAATCTCGGGGTGGCCAGGTGGCTGCAGGCGTCGTGGAAGCTGTCGCGGGCACTGGGTATCGCCAACATGGCGGTGCTCCACCGGCTGTCGGACCTGCGGGCGGTGGGTGCCGGCGACTCCGAGCAGGTGAGCCTGGCCGAGGGGCTGCTGGCCGACTCGGAGACCCGCGTGGTCTACGCCCAGTCCCCGGGCGAGGTCGGGCGCACCAGGGAGCTGCTCGGCCTGACCGCCACCGAGGCGGCGCTGGTCACCCAGCTCCGGCGGGGCGTGGCCCTCTGGAAGGTGGGGAGGCGATCGTTCCTGGTGGAGCACCGCCTGGCCGCCGCCGAGCAGGCCCTCATCGACACCGACTTCGCCATGTCCGAGGACCTGCCCCCAGCTCCGGCGGGCGCCGAACCGGACGGAGCGTGAGCGCCCTGGCCGGCACCGGCACTGTGCTCGGCCTGGCCGCCCTCACCGTCACCGGGCTGGTCGGGAGGGAGGCCCGCTCCGGCCGTGCCCCTGGTGGCACCCGGATCGGCGCCCGGCGCCCGGCCCCGCCCCCTCCCGGGCGCCGGGCGCCCCGTCCCGCCGGCATCTGCCCCCGGGCCCTCCGGTGGCGCCGCCCGCCCGACGCCTCGGCCCGGTGGGCGCGGCCGGCGGAGCTCCGGTCGCTGTCCTGTGACGGCCGGGACCGGTTAGAACCGGCCCCCGCCGGTCGGCTGGTGCTGGGCTGGGCAGGTCGGCGGGTGGTGGCCGCCGAGCGGAACCAGTCGGTCATCGTCTTCGGGCCGAGCCAGTCCGGCAAGACGAGCGGCTTCGCCATCCCGGCCATCCTCGGGTGGCAGGGCCCGGTGCTCGCCACCAGCGTCAAGGCCGACCTGGTGGGCGACACCATCGCCCACCGGCGCCGGTGCGGCACGGTGTGGTGCTTCGACCCGACCGGCTCCACCGGCCTGCTGTCGGCCGGCTGGTCGCCGCTCCCCGGCTCGAGGACGTGGCCGGGCGCCCGCCGGGCGGCGGCGGCGTTGACCGAGGTCGGGAGGTCGGCCACCGGACCCGTCAGCGACGGTGACTTCTGGTACGCCACCGCCACCAAGCTGTGCGCCCCCCTGCTGCTGGCGGCGGCCACCGGGGGCCTGGCCATGACCGACGTGGTCCGGTGGGTCGACACCCAGGAGGAGTCGGAGGTGCTCGACCTCCTCCACGCCGCCGGGATCCCCGAGGCGGTGAACGCCGCCCTGGCGGCGTTCGGCAAGGAGGAGCGTCAGCGCAGCTCGACCTTCACCACCCTCGAGACCGTCCTCGAGCCGTTCGCCGACCCGGTGACCGGCGGCGGGACCCAGCTCGACCCGGCGGCCCTCGTGTCCGGGGAGCACACCCTCTACCTCTGCGCCCCGGCCCACGACCAGAAGCGGCTCAGCCCCCTGTTCACCGCGGTGGTGCGCCAGGTCCTCGAGCACGTCTATGACACGGTCACTCGGACCGGGCGGCCCGTCGACCCCCCGCTGCTGATGGTGCTGGACGAGGCGGCCAACATCGCCCCCCTCGGCGACCTCGACGCCCTGGCCTCCACCGCCGCCGGTCACGGGGTGCAGCTGGTCACCGTCTGGCACGACCTGGCCCAGATCACCGCCCGCTTCGGGCCCCGGGCGGCCACCGTGGTCAACAACCACCGGGCCAAGGTCTTCCTGTCGGGCATCTCCGACCCGTCCACCCTCGACCATGCCAGCCACCTCATCGGCGACGAGCAGCTGCTACAGCCGGCCTTCACCTCGGGGGGAGCGGGCGGGAGGTCGGTGACCCGGTCCCCGTCGGTGCGCCGGCTGGCCCCGCCAGACTCCCTGCGACGGATCGCTCCCGGCGAGGGCGTCCTGGTCTACGGCGGTCTCCCCCCGGTCCGGCTCCGGCTCCGGACCTGGTCCGACGACCCGGTCCTGTCGGCACGGGCGGGGGCCGAGCCGCCGGGCCCGCCATCGTCAGGGCGGTGATGCGGCCGGTCAGGGCCTCGAGGTAGAGCATCGATGCCCCTACATCTGTTCGAGCATCTCCTGCGTTCCAGCCAGAGAGGTCCTGATGATGCGCTTCGCCACCTCCAACAGTTCGAAGAGCATGGGGTCGCTCACGGAGTAGTAGACGCTGGATCCCACTTTGCGGGCCTGGATCAGATTGGCCCGCCGCATGACACCGAGTTGTTGAGAGAGGTGCGAGGCTTCGAGCCCGACTTCGGGGATCAACTCGCTGACCGGTCGTTCACCGTCGCGGAGGATCTCGAGGATGCGAATCCGGGCCGGGTGGCCGAGGGTCTTGAAGAACTCGGCCTTGACCTGGTAGATGGGGGTCGTCATCGGCGCGCCACCTCCTCCTTCCGACAGGGCCGGGCGCTCCCCCCCGGAGAGCGGCATGATCGCCGGCGCCCGGCGCCGGAGCTCCGGTGCCACTCGGTGATGTCCGAGGAAGCGGTGAATCCGGAATAGGGCATGACATCTCCTGACATCAGAGGTCGTTTCCAGCGTACGAAAGGTTGAAGCTCTTGTTGGCGAGCGGGAAGTCAGGGACGATGGTGTTGGTGAGGGACACCGGGACTGCCGGCCAGTTCATGAACGAAGGATCGACCACCTTCACCCGGGCAAGTCGTCCGTCCTCGTGGAGCTCGATCCGGTGGACGATGACACCCCGCCAGCCCTCCGCCATACCCACCCCTCCGTTCGACCGGTTCAGCGGAGCACCGCCGCCGGCCACCACTGCCTCGAGGGTCCTTGCCCGTCCCACCAAGTCAGCCAGGAGCACCAGGGAGGCTCGCACTTCGGCCACCCGGACCAGGTAGCGCGCCATCACGTCTCCCTCCGTGCGGAGCGCCGGCGAGAAGCCTTCCGCCAGCTCGACGGATGGATGCGCCACTCGTGCGTCGAAGGCCATGCCCGATGCACGGCCGGCCACCCCCACCAGACCGAGGTCCCGGGCGTGGGATTCGTCGAGGGTCGCCGTTCCGGAGAATCGTTCCATGACGAAGGCGTTGGAGCCGGCGAGCTCCACGATCTCCTCGAACTGACGGCCTATCTCGTCCAGCTCGGCGACGGTGGGAAGGCGCCGTACCCGGGCACCCCCGGGCACGATCCCTCCCCGAAGCAGTCGGTGGCCCGTGACCCCCTGGTTCAGCTGCAGGAGGTGCTCCCGCAACGAGAGCGCCCATGCGTGGGCAAGGCCGAATCCGGCGTCGTTGCACAGGGCGCCGACATCGGCGACATGATTGTAGAGCCGCTCGAGCTCGAGAAGCGCTCCGCGCAGCACCTGCGCGTCGGAGGTCACGACCATCTGGCTAGCGTCCTCCACCCCTTGGCAGTAGGCGAGCCCGTGCCCGACGGCGGTGTCCCCGGAGATCCGCTCGGCGATCTCGAGGCCGGCTTCCACTTGCCTCCCTTCGAAGAGCCGCTCGATGCCCTTGTGGACGAACCAGAGCCGTGCCTTCATCCGCAGGATCGTCTCGCCGACCACCCAGAACCGGAAGTGCCCGGGCTCGATCAGCCCGGCATGCACCGGGCCGACGGGTATCTCGTAGACACCGGTTCCTTCGACGGGGACGAACGGGTACTGACCGGCGTCGCTGAGCATCTCGGGTGGCATCCCCGCGTCGCTTCGCATCGGGAACCAGCCGGCAGGCCAGTGTTGGTGGAGCACCAGCCGTCGGGGCTGGGGGTGGTTCAACGGTTCGATGCCGAACAGGTCCCGCAGCTCCCGCTCGAACCTGCTGGCCGGGAACGAGATGCTCGACAGCGTCGGCACCTCCGGGCGGCGGCGATCGATGGGCACGTGCAGCTCGATCCGGGTATCGGGTGGTCCGGAGGTGAACAGGTAGACCACCCGCATCGATGCGCCGTCGTCGTGCCCCGAGACGAGGGCGAGTCGCATCCCCTGGTCGAACAGGGAAGAGGCCAGGTCGACCAGCTGGCTGGGTCCGACGACGGCCGCCGACCGATGGGTGCCGACCGGCTCGAGGGCCACCGGCAGCATGGCGTTCGGGGATTCGACATGCCTCACGGCGTCACCACGCGGGCTGCGGCCAGCAGCAGTCCGGACAGGGGCCAGGCGAACACACCCAGGAAGCCGCAGACAGCCAGTCCGCCGACCAGCGGTGCAGCCACCCACCGAGGCGGCGGAGCTGCGGTTTCAGAAGGGTCCGAGGGGCCCAACAACATGTGCCGGGCGTGACCGACGATGGCCACGAAGATGACCACCATGAGCCCAACGGCCGCCACCGCCACCCACCCCAGTCCGACCTGGAACTCGGCCCGGGTCATCAGCAGCTCGCTGCTGAAGAGGCTGAACGGGGGGAGACCCAGCAACGCCACCAGCCCGACACCGAACACTCCCCCGAGGACCGGTCTCCGGGCCAGGAGGGTGTGGACACCGTCGATCCGGCTGGTGCCCTCGGCCGCCATGATCTCGCCGGAAGTGAGGAACAGGACCGTCTTGGTCAAGCCGTGGCCGAGGATCTGCAGCAGCACCGCGGCGATGGCCAGCCGGATTCCGGCCGCGGCACCCAGCGCCATCAGCCCCATGTGCTCGATGCTCGAGTACGCCAGCATGCGCTTGTAGTCGCGTTGGGCGATCAGGAGGGAGGCGGCAACGGCCAGTGACAAGAGCCCCGCTACGACCAGCAACGTACGCGGGAACGCAGGGCCGACGGCGAGGTCCACCACCGCCTTGAAGCGCAGGATGGCGTAGAAGGCCACGGCCAGCAGCACCCCGGACATGAGGGCCGAAACCGGGGCTGGGGCCTGGCTGTGGGCGTCCGGGAGCCAGCTGTGCATCGGAGCCAGGCCGGCCTTGGTCCCGTAGCCGAGGACGAGGAGGGCGAAGGCGAGCCGCATCACCGAGGGGTCGAGGTGATGAGCGTTCGCCATCAGCGAGGTCCAGTCCAGGGCGTGGGCCGAGTGACCGCCGGCGTGGAGTGCCGCCAGGTAGACGAAGACGGTGCCCAGGAAGGCGAGGGCGATACCGACCGAGCAGATCACCAGGTACTTCCACGAAGCTTCGAGCGAGCCCCGGGTCCGCCGGTAGGCGACCAGAAAGGTGGTCACGATGGTGGTGGCCTCGACCGCCACCCACAGCACGCCCAGGTTGGCGGCGAGCACCGCCAGCAACATGGTGGCGATGAATGTCTGGACGAGGACGCCGTAGGCCGTGGTGCGTCCCGGGGTGGAACGCCCTTCGTGCCGGTCGAGTGCCATGGTGTGGATCCCGAGCCACGAGGCCAACAGGGCCACGGCCCCGATGACGACCACCATGAACGCGCTCAGCGCGTCGGCCCGCAGGATCCCCCATACCCCGGTCAGCGGAGCGGTCCGGACCACGCGGACAGCCAGGACCACTCCGAGGACGAGCGTGGCGCCATTGGTCGCCACGCCCGCCCATCCGACCCGGGGGTGTCTCGGCGCCGCCGCCATGGCGGCCCCTCCGAGCAGCGGGAGCACGAGCAGGAGCAGGAGGATCATCAGTCGTGCAGCTCCTGAAGCTGGTCGAGGTCGAGGTCGCCGAACTCCGTCCGCAGCCGGCGGGTGAGCACCGTCAACACCACCACGCCGAGGAGGATGTCGAGTGAGACGCCCAGCTCGATCAGGAAGGGAACACCGGCGGTGGACAGGAACGCCACCAGGGCGATCCCGTTGTCGACCATCAGCAGTCCCACGATCTGGAAGACCGGACGCCTGCGGGTCACCAGCACGAAGAAGCCGATGAGCAGGGTTGCCACACCCACCGGTACCAGTGCGCCGGCGCTGGTGCCCACGAAGCGGCCGATGCCGCGGGCGGTCAGGAAGGCCACCACGATCAAGATGGCGGAGGCGACCAGGGAGGCCGGCACGTTGACCAGCGGCCTGGACTCACGCGTCGCCGGACCCTCACTGCCCGCTCTCCCGAGCAAGAAGGGGATGACCGCGCCCTTCAGCAACAGCACGACCGCCGCCGTGGCGATGAGTCCGATGTCGCGCTGGTGGACACCGAGGATCACCGCCACGGTGCCCAGCGCCACGCCCTGGACCGCGACCACCCGGATCGCCGCGTGGACCGACGTCAGCCAGAGCACGATGACTGCGCACACCAGCACGGCGCCGGCGGCCAGCGTCAGAGCGGCGGAGAAGGTCATGCCAGCACCAGCGCAGAGACAACCGCCAGCACGGAGAGCACGAAAGCGCCGGCCATGAGCTCGGGCACCCGGAACAGGCGCAGTTTGGCCACTGCGACCTCGAACGCAGCCAGTGCGACACCCAGCACCGAGACCTTCGCCACCAAGGTCACCAGGGCGATGACCAGGTGCCAGGGCCCCGGTGCGGTGGCGATGCCCCACGGCACGAAGAGGTCGGCGAAGAGGGCGATGAGCACGGCCAGGCGCATGGACTGGCCAAGCTTGACCAGCGCCAGGTCCGTGCCGGCGTACTCGAGGACCATCGCCTCATGGATCATCGTGAGCTCGAGGTGGGTGTCGGGATTGTCGACGGGCAGCCGGCCGCTCTCGGCGACGATGACGATGACGAATGCCGCCAGCGCCAGGAGGCGCTGGGGCGTGGCCAGCAGGAGAGGATGGGCGAGGGAGTCGGTGATGATGGTGGGCAGGTTGGAGGAGTGCGCCGGCACGGAGAGGGCGAGGATCGACACCAACAGCGCCGGCTCGGCAACTGCCCCGATGGTCAGTGCCCGACTGGCTCCCATCCCCCCGAACGCCGTTCCCGTATCGAGAGCGCCGAGACCCAGCGAGACCGTGCCGAGCAGCAGGAAGTAGACGACAGCGAAGAGATCCGCGCTCCAACCCAGGGCGGGATCGGTGGCCAGAAGCGGAGCGACGCCAGCGACCACCAGAGTGGTGGCGACAAGGACGAGCGGGGCGAGGGGAAAGATCCAGCTGGCGTGCTCGGGGCGGGTGCGCTGTCGCCGAGCCAGCTTGCGCAGTTCGAGGAGCGGTTGGCGAACCGGGGGTCCGACCCGCCCTTCCAGGCGGCAGCGCACCTTGCGCATCAGGCCGACCAGGAGCGGCCCCCCGATGAGCACTCCGATCACCTGGAGCAACGACACTGCCCACATCGACATGTCCGACCAGGCGAACCTCATGCCACGATCACCAGCACCACGATCAGCGCCACCATGCCGAAGGCCAGATAGCGGTGCACGCTGCCGTTTGGCACCCTGCGGGCAATGGCCCCCCAACGCTGGAGACCGCGATTCGCCGGATCGTAGAGCCGCCGTTCGAAGGCGTCGTCAAGCGACGTGTGGAACGTCGCCGCCTCGACGTAGTACCTCGACTCCGCCACATGGCTGATGTCGACATCGTGGGAGGGGCTCAGCACGTCCTCGAACACCCGGGTGAGGGGTTCGCCGAACGAGGTCGCCGTGTACTCCATGCGGGCGGTCTGCAGCTCCCGTCCGCATCCCCAGGCCTCGGCAACCCGTACCGCCCCCGGTTGGAACTGCCGTCGCACCAGCGCCACCAACGCCACCGCCGCCACCAGGGCCAGCGCCAGAAGCCCGGGAGCGAGCACGTTGTGAGCGCCCGACAGCCCCAACTGCCAGCCGCGGGCGAGCGGGTCGGGGACGCGGATACCGGTGACGCTGCGGGCGGCGTCGGTGACGGCGGGGAGGACCAGGAAAGGGGCCACACCGAAGATCAGGCAGAGTGCCGCCAGGAGTCCGGCCCCGACCGACAGGGACAGGCCCACCTCACGGGCCAGGGCCGCCGGCTGCGTGCGGGGCAGCCCGAGGAGACCGATGCCGGCCGCCTTGACGAAGGTGAAGGCCGCCAGTCCGCCCGTCAGTGCTAACACGCCAACGCCGATCGGCATGGCCACGGCGATGGCGGGGTTCGTGGCTGGAAGCCCGTGCAACATGCTCTGCAGCAGGAGCCACTCGCTCACGAATCCGCACAGCAGGGGCAGCGCGGCCATGCCCAGGCCTCCGACAAGGAAGATCGTCCCGGTGACCGGCATCCGCTCGAGCAGGCCTCCGAGACTGTCGAGGTCCCTGGTTCCCGTCGCCTGCTGGATCGAGCCCGCCGAGAGGAACAGGCAACCCTTGAACACGGCGTGGAAGACCACGTGGAGCAGCGCGGCGATGAGTGCCAGGAGGGCGAGGGATCGGTGCCCGGTCGATGCGAACAGGCCGGAGGCACCTACGCCCAGCAGCACCAGGCCCATGTTGTCGGTCGTCGAGTAGGCGAGCAGGCGCTTGAGATCCCGGCTGGTGGCCGAGTGCAGGGCGCCGAAGAGGGCAGAGAGCGCCCCGATGGCCATGACCGCCAGCCACCACCAGGCCGGGCCGCCGTGCAGCATGCCGTCGCCCACCCGGACGATGCCGTACACACCGAGATTGACCATGGCGGCCGACATCAAGGCGGAGACCGGACCGGGGGCCTCGGAGTGAGCCCGCGGAAGCCAGACGTGCAGCGGTACCGCACCGGCCTTGGACGCGAAGCCGATCACGACCAGCACGAAGGCCGCGCTGCGCACCCAGGGGCTGAAGTGCGGGGCGGCCGCGGAGATGGCGGCGAACGACTGGCTGCCCGTCCGGGTCGCCATGAGCACGAGGCCGATGAGCACCGCGCACGCCCCGAATTGCGTCATCACCGCGTACCACTGCCCGGCGACCTGTACCTCGGACCGGTACCGCTGGTCGGCCAGGACGAGGAGCAGCGAGGTCAGGGCCATCGACTCCCATAGGAAGAGGAACGTGGTGACATCGGAAGCGGCGGGGACCAGGAGCAGGGTCGTCACGAACAGGGGTAGGACGCTCGAGGCGGTGCGGCTCGACAGGCCGTGACCGTCGTAGCCGAGTCGGAAGACCATGGCGCAGACACCGACGACCGCCGAGGTGGCAACGAAGAGGGCACCGAAGCGATCGAGGCTCAGGGTGAACCCCGCCAGGGGGAGCAGGCCGCCCGCGTGGATCCTGACCGCATCTCCCGAAGTCAGCACGTGGGCCGCCACCGCCAAGGCGCAGGCACAAGCGACCACCGTGAGCGCCACGGTGAGCTGCGTTCTCATCCCCGGGGGCGTGACGGCTCCGGCGATGGAGGCCGCCAGTCCGATCATGGCGGCGGCCACCAGCAGCCCGGACATCAGCTTCCGGCCAGCCCGCGCAAGGCACGGACGATCGCCGCCGGGTCAGGAGGGCATCCGGGGATCTCGAGGTCGACCGGCACCACGTCGGTTACGGCTCCCTCCACGCCGTAGGCGCCACGGAAGACCCCGCAGTTGAGGGCGCAGTCGCCCACCGCCACCACGACCCGTGGCTCCGGCACCGCGTCGAAGGTCTTCCTGAGGGGATCGGCCATGTTGCGAGTCACCGGGCCGGTGACGAGCAGCCCATCGGAGTGCCGGGGAGAGGCTTCCAGCCGAACGCCGAAGCGTTCGGCGTCGTAGACGGGGGAGAAGATCGAGGCGATCTCCATCTCGCACCCGTTGCACGAGCCGGCGTCCACGTGGCGCAGTTGGAGCGACCCGCGATTTCGCCGTGCCGCCTGCTGGGTTTGAGGAGCGCCGAACGCCGGCGGCTCGATCGGAGCAGGGCGGGTGCGCAGATGACGGACAAACGTCTTGAGTCGCATAATTTACATAAATATCAATCGATCATGCGACCAGTTGTCAACTCGCTCCTTTCTGGTGCATCGGATTCGAACGATCTTGCGTGCGCGACCGGTGCCGTATCCCGAACAAACCTGAAGCGATCGCGCAGAAGTGTGATTCGCCGTTCACCGAGAACGACACGCAAAGTGCTATGAAAGTAGCCTCTTCTGAGTTCGAGATAGTAAGTGATAGCGTAACGATATGTCGTCAGTGGAGTTCGAGCGACTCAGAGAGACCACAGCAGGCGTCCGGCAGGGCACGCTCCGGCTTGCCCAGCGCCTTCGGGCCGAGCGTTCAGCCGAGGGCCTGAGTCTCAACAAGCTGAGTGTCCTCAGCCATGTGTATCGGCATGGCCCGACTTCGGCAGGCGCGCTGGCGGCTGCCGCGCATCAACGGCCGCAATCTCTCACGCGGGTGTTCGCAGAGCTCGAGCGAGAAGGGCTCATCTCGCGTTTTCGGGACGAGACCGACCGTCGTCATCTGGTCCTCGAGCTCACCTCCGCTGGACGTGCCGCCCTTGCCGCGGACATGGCCGAGCGCGATGCCTGGCTCGCCCTCGCCCTCGCCGAGCTCACGGAGACCGAGCGGGAGGTGCTGCGCTTGGCCGGTCAGCTCATGGACCGGGTCGCCGACGCCAAGCCCGACGTCACAATGGCTCACGAGAGCTAAGCCGCGATGCGTCTCCCCACGAGCCGATTCCCACAAGCCGACTCGCTCGGCCATGGCCGTCGCCACTCCGGCGTCCTGCAGGAGAGGTCACAGTGAGTCGGGACGATGGCAGCGCACATCGAGCTGGCGTGACTGAGCCCTGGAAGCGCCGGCTCACGGTGTGGCGATCACCTGCCGGTCAGCCGCGCTGGGCCCGGCCGACGCTGCTGATCCTGGCTGCGTGGTCCGGTGTTGCCTACGGCTGGCAGATGGGTTCGAGCATCGAGATCTACTACGCCGCCGCCGTCCGCAGCATGTCCATGAGCTGGCATGCCTTCTTCTACGGGGCCTTCGATCCCGCCGGGACCATCTCGGTCGACAAGCTCCCGGGCGCACTGTGGATCCAAGCGCTGTCGGTCCGGCTCCTTGGGGTCCACACCTGGGCCATCGCGCTGCCCCAGGTACTGGAGGGCGTCCTCACCGTCCTCGTCCTCTACCGCGTCGTGCGCCGGTTGGCAGGTGCGGAAGCCGCCATCGTGGCAGCTGCAGTGCTGGCCGTCTCCCCCGCGGCGGTCACCCTCGATCGGGGCAACATCTCTGACACTCTGCTGATCCTCCTGTTGGTCCTGGCGGCAGATGCCCTGGTGGGAGCCGTGGTGACGGGCAGCCGCCGTGGGGTGCTCCTCGCCGGGTTGTGGGTAGGCCTGGCCTTCCAGGCGAAGATGGTCGAGGCGTGGCTGGTGATCCCCGCCCTGGCGATCACCTACCTTGTCGCCTTCGGCGGGACGCGGCGGACCCGGCTGCTGCGGCTGGGTGCCATGGTGGCCGTCATCGCCGCTGTCTCCTTGAGTTGGATGATCTTCGTCTCGGTCACCCCGGCGTCCCATCGCCCCTACGTAGACGGGAGCCAGCATGACTCCGTGTTCGAGCAGGTGTTCGACTACAACGGGTTGGGGCGGGTTGGCCAGCCTTCTCCGAACACCGAGCTCGGGCGCACGCTCGGCATTCCGGTTCTGTCCGCGCCGGGCCCCAGCCCGGCGTGGGACCGGCTCCTGCGGGGCCCCTACGGCCGCGACGTGGGATGGCTGCTCCCGGTGGCACTGGCGATGGTGCCCCTCGGCCTCGTGGCCCGGCGGCGCCGACTTCGGACGGACCTCGTCCGAGCCGGAGTGCTCCTGTGGGGTTCGTGGTTGGTCGTCTTGACGGCCGTCTTCAGCGTCAGCACCACCGTCAACTCGTACTACCTGGCAGTACTGGCTCCGCCTATCGCCGCCCTGGTCGGTATCGGCGGCAGCCTGGCTTGGCAACGTCGTCGGTCTGCCCTGACCCAGATCGCCGTCGTCAGCGTCGTCCTGCTCACCGCCGGCTACGGCTACTGGCTCCTCCCGCCTTCGGGCACCGGGCTGCCGGAGTGGCTCGCCCCGGTCCTCCTGGGCCTCGGCCTGCTGGTGGTCGGCGCTCTGGCAGCCACGATGCTCCTTCACCGTGATCTCACCGGGTCTGCTGTCGGGGCGGCAGTTGCCGGCGTGGTCTTGGCGGCCACGTTGCTCGTTCCGCTGGTGGCATCGGTGTCCGTGGTCGCCAACCGGCTGGGCCCGTTCGACACGCCGTTCCAACCGGCGGCCGTGACCTCCTTCACCCGATCCTTCTTCGGTGCGCCGTTGAAGCCGCTGTCCACGCTTCCAAAGATCGAGGCGGTGCGGAACGGTGCGCCTGACCTCATGGCCACCCAGACGTCGGTGCTGGCGGCACCGCTCATCTTCGCCACCGGCCAGGAGGTCCTGCCGATCGGTGGCTACACGGGGACGATCCCAGAACCCACGGTCGCCGCCTTGCGCTCGATGGTGGCCGCCGGCAGGTTCCATCTGGCCCTGTCCGCCGTCCACAGCCACGACCCGCGGATCACTTGGATTGCCCACCACTGTCTAAAGGCGCCGACGCCACCCAACCCAGCCAGCGACGTCATTGGCCCGCTCGAAACCTTCTACTGCGTCCCGCGGCCATAGGACCGTTCGGGGTGTCAGGGAAGAGTGTTCAGGGTGTCGCGCAACAGCTATCGCAAGGGCAATTGCGCCTCGCAGTACCTCGGGCTCAGCTCAGGCGCCGCCTACTATTCACTGACCCTGTGCGGGCACCGGCGGCTTGCCGGAGACTGGTGAACGTGTAGACGGATCGGCCGGCGTCGCTCGCGCTGCGTAACGTGGCGTTAGGTCGAAGAGAAGAGGTAGGTCCGTAGTCCATGTGGGTACGAAGACGGCGTCAGCCGCGGCCAACGGTTGCCGAGGGCGCCGTCTCCGAGCACGGGCCGAACCGTGTGGCCCTCGGGACGGGCAAGGCTCCCCCTC
Source organism: Acidimicrobiales bacterium (assembly GCA_052143315.1). Classification (GTDB taxonomy): domain Bacteria; phylum Actinomycetota; class Acidimicrobiia; order Acidimicrobiales; family RAAP-2; genus DASZIT01. The sequence continues at coordinate 13,666 of JBKQTE010000045.1, forward strand.
GGCGGTACATCTCCTGGACGGTGTTGGCGATGATGACGGTGGGATCCGTCGGCTATCTCGGGTCCGCACCGGCCACGTCGGTCTTCGGTCTCGCCTCGGTGTTCCTGTACGTCCTCCCTGCATTCGTGTTCCTGGTGCCCGTCTCCTTGGTCGCCGCGGAGTTGGCGTCCGGCTGGCCGGGTGGCGTCTACAACTGGGTGCGAGAAGGAGTGTCTGCCCCGATGGGACTTCTGGCCGTCTGGTGCGAGTTTGCCCAAACGATCTTCTACTATCCCGCCCTGCTGGCCTTCGTCGCCGGGACGCTCGCCTACGTCATCGATCCGAACCTGGCCACCAATGGCGTCTACAACGCCGTCGTCATCATCGTTCTGTTCTGGGGTGGCGTGCTCATCTCCTCGCGGGGAGTTGGGCTCGTGGCAAAGCTCTCCTCCAGTGGGACGCTGATCGGGACCCTGATCCCGGGAGCAGTCCTCGTGGCTCTCGGCATCGCCTACCTGTTGCAGGGAAACCACTCGGCTGCCCCGATGAACACGCACCATCTCCTGCCGGCGTGGACGGGTATCGCCAGTGTCGTCCTGGTTGTCAACAGCTTCTTCACCTATGCCGGTATTGAAGTGAATGCCATACATGTGGACGACCTCCGGAACCCCGGCCGGGATTTCCCAAAATCCATCTTCCTCGCCATGGCGCTCGTCCTCGCCGTCTTCATCCTCCCCACCCTGGCGATCGCGTGGGTGATCCCCGAGAACAAGATCAGTTTCACGGCCGGTGTCATGCAAGCCTTCAACAGTCTCTTTTCGCACTTCGGGATCAAGTTCGCCGTACCGGTGATCGCCATCGCTCTTGCGATCGGGGCCCTTGCAGGAATGATGGCCTGGCTCGACGGTCCCTCCGAGGGGCTCCTCAGGATCGGGCGCGAGCAGGGTTTTCTCCCACCCTACTTTCAGAAGGTGAACCGCAGGGGCATCGAGATACGCATCCTGGCTGGACAGGCGATCGTGATCACCGTCATCGCCCTGCTCTACGCCTTCATACCGGACGTCTCGCGTGACTACTGGATATTCGTCGTGATGGCCACACAGGTCTATCTCATCATGTACGTGCTGATGTTCATCGCAGCGGTCAGGTTGCGCCGGAAGCAGCCGGACCACGCCCGCGGGTACCGCGCACCGGCTCTCGGCCTCCTGTGTCTCGTCGGCGCCGTGTCGTCGGTGGCCGCTCTGGTCTTCGGCTTCATCGCCCCGTCGCAGTTCGGCCACTCGGACCGGCTACTCTTCGCCCTCCTCGTCCTGGGAGGGATACTCGTGATCGGGATCGTTCCGCCGCTACTCATGGATCGGCTTCGCAAGCCGGGGTGGAAGGTCGCCGGCAGCGCGCCGACCCCCGAGCTCTGACTTCCCCCGCTCACCTTGGCAGGCAGCCCAATAACACGTCCCCACGAGGCCACCACCGTGTCCCCGTCCGCCGGCTCCGGGTGTGCTAGCTACCGACGAGTGCTTGCTGACCACTAACCGCCCTCGACCGGCACGTCGGGGACAGCTGCTGGCACGCGAGGCAGCAGCGCTATCCCTACCGGCGTGTGGCTGGCGCATCGACTGCACCCAGTGAATCAACGCCGAGCCAGGCGGCGTCCGCTTTCCGTGTCGATCGGCGTGTAGTTCATTTCGAAGTGGTGGTAGAGCGTGGACTCGTCCGCTTGGGAGAGCTCCTCACCGTGCATGTCGATGTCGGGTGCTGTCCGGACCGCCTCCTTGGTCACCTGGACCTGAAGATCGTCAGGACCGATCTGAACGCCGGCAAGAGGCACAAAGGTCAGGTGCCGACCGATGAAGCCCTCTTTGACCGTCGCGAACTGGGGCTCGTCAGTTTCGACATCGACGTACACGTCCTGCAGCTTGCCGATCTTTTCGCCGTCGCGATCGATGAGCGTCGGTGAGTTCCATCAGTCGATGGGCGCAGGTCGGGGGCCGACATCCGTCGGCATGATGGGAATCTCCATGGGTGGCTACGGAGCACTGCTCATCGCCGAGAAGTACCCGAATGTCGTGCGTGCCGTGGCGGCCATCAGTCCGGCCGTCTGGACTACCTACGACCAGGCTCAGGGCGCCAACGCGGGGGCCTTTGCGTCCGCGACCGCCTTCGCTTCGTGCGACGTTGTTACCTATGCCTCCTCTCTCGAGCGCAGACCGGTGAGGGTCGCATCCGGTGCCGATGACCCATTCCACCCCGGCGTGGAGGCCCTCGCCGCCGCTCTACCGAGCCATGCCATTGTGGAAATCAGCAAGGGATGCCACACGGGCCCCTACTTTGCGAGCCAGGAGCCAGCATCTCTGACGTTCCTGGCGAGCCACCTTGGGGCGGTCTAAGAATCGCCCGGAGGACACGAGACCGACGGTCCAGGGGTAGCTCTAGACGCCGGGAGTGGGTCGGTTATCACCATGTCTGATCGGCACGAGTGGGGCAGTGTGATCCCGTTCCCACCCGGCACTGGCCTACGGGCGCACAGCCGTGAGCAAGTGGTTCGCGGCGGATTGAAAGCGCCTGAGATCACCAAAGGATCGGGCGATCAGCATCGCCCCCTCCAAGCCACTCACGATTGAGCGCGCTTCTTCGAGAGGAGATCCAGGGAAGCTCAACGATCCATCGTCACGACCTTGCTGCAGCACCTCGGCGAGCCACTGCTCGTTCTTTTCGAAAAAGTCTGCGACCCGGCCCTGCATCCCCGCCGAAAGCGTCTCGTACTCGGCTGCCAACATGCCGCAGAGACACATTCTCTGGCTCCGCAGTACGTCGACGTAGAGATCGGCATAGGCGTCGAGCTTGCGCAACGGATCGGCATGAGATTCGTCGATTTCGACCAATGCTCCGGCGAACCGAATCGCATAGCGGGCGATCAGCGCCTCTCCAAGTTCCGCCTTGCTCGGGAAGTGATAATGGAGGGCTGCGTTGGTGATCCCCAGCTCTCCGGCAACGTCGGCATAGCTGAAGGCATTGAATCCCCGCACCTGGACCAGTTGCCCCGCCACGTCCAATATCTGGCTGGCTGTGTCCGTCCCTTCCTCCTGGCCTTGTTTCACTTCATCCTCACAGATCCCTGGACCACGTCTGAGGTTACCACTTGACTTCTACCTACTAGTAGGTAAGGTACTAGCTAGCGGGGCAGACCACCGACGAGAGGCGGTTTCGATGCAGAAAGCTGAGCATCGAGCGTTTGCACAACCCGATGAGGTTCGGGAGTTCCCTCACGGGAGAGCTGAGATCGTAAAGGTCGGCAACGGCGAAGTCGGGCGCTACACCTTCGAGCCCGGATGGCGTTGGTCCAACCATGTGAAGCCCATCACGAACACGACAAGTTGCGAAGCTCCGCATTTCCAGTACCACGTGAGCGGTCAGTTGGCGATCCTCATGGATGACGGAGCTGAGATTATCGCTGGTCCAGGCGAGGTCACGTCTTTGCCGAGTGGTCATGACGCATGGGTCGTTGGGGATTCACCGGTCGTCACGGTGGACTGGTTCGGCGCCAGCAACTACGCGAGCCAGTCAGGTTCACGCTGACCGGAGCAGATCCGGCCAGAACAGAAAGGGGGCTCGTATGGCCCGGAAGATGATTGACTGCCGGAAAGTGCCCAACGACATTGGTTGCACGCTGACCATCGCCGGTACGGAGGATGAGACGCTCGACGCCGCCGTGGCGCACGCAGTTGCGAAACATGGGCACGAGGACACGCCTGAACTGAGGGAAATGATTCGATCCGGCCTGGAGGATGTCTCACCGGCTATGGCATAGCGGGTTCGAGCACCGTCATCGTCGACCGGAGACAACAGTGGATTCCCTCGCGATTGTGGATGCGTTCGGTGCGGCCTGGGGGGCGCACGACCTGGACGCAACGCTGGCGCTCGTCACCAGCGACTGTATTTTCGAGTCCACGGAACCTGGACCTGACGGCACACGTTACGAGGGTCGTGACGCCATTCGAAGGGCCTGGCAGCCGATCTTTGACGACATACACGCCACCTTCCAGGTCGAGGAGACCTTCGCAGCGGAAGATCGGGTAGTGCAGCGCTGGCGCTACTCGTGGGCGAGCGGTCACGTTCGGGGAATCGACGTGTTCCGAGTGCGTGACGGGCTTGTCTCTGAGAAGCTGTCCTACGTGAAAGGTTGACCGAACATCGGCAGAAGCCGGCCGACGCCGGTTATGCGGGTGACGCACGGCACTTTGCAACGCGTCGCACATGGATCCGCGCCAATGTTCGGTGACGACAAACTCAATCCGACCGTCAGGTTGCCAGACCGAGCCGTACGGGCTGCGACTTGTTGCGCAGCGAGGCCATGAGTTCATGCGGCGTCGATCTCGTCGGGTGTTCACGTCGTGGGCTTCGGTTCACAGCCATCTCCCGTCGGGAGTGTTCGAAACAATGGCACCTGGGCGCCACCGACCGTCGGCAGTGGGGTTGTCACGGAGCCACTCCCGGAGCGCCTCCCCTGCGCCGTCTGCGTCGCCATGCTGCGAATCCGAGAATGACGGCGGCTGCAACAACGGCGGGCGTGACGACGCCCCGGAGGTTGAGGCTGTCACTAGTCGTCGTTGTCGATGGATGTTGCCCAACCGAAATCGATGTTGCGAATACTGCTGCCGCCAGAAACGCCACGTGGACAACACTCTGGGGTCACGGAGCAGAAGGGTCATCCCCAATCGCCGGCTGGAGGACTGGGTCGACGCTCGTCCCTTGATCTTCGGCGGCTCACCAGACGCGAGCCGGTGCGGGTTCTTTGGGGGGTCCGCCGGTCGGAGAGGACCGCCGACGGTCGGCCACTCTCACCGGTCTAGTGCTGGTACTACTCAGCTTCCGATGATTCGTACTCGTGAACTCGCGCCCGCATCAATGCCTTGAGGAGCTCGGTCGGCAACTCGCGTGTGTAGGGGAGCTTGATGAAGCCCTCACCGAATTCGTAGCCGGCGGCCTCGACCGCGGCTTTCTGGGTGGCAAAGAACGGCGGATTGAACCGAAGCGAGCAGTGGTTCTTGAAGTTCTGAAGCATCCACAGGTTCGTGTTCTCGCCGCGGACATACACCGGCAGGTTCCACTTGAGTACCTCCCGCGCCTCCGGGTCGACCTCCGAACTCAACTTCCGGAGCGCCTCGAGATGTGGCCGCTGGACGTCGCTCAGCTGAGCGAAGAAGTCATCGACACTTGCGCGTTTGGGCATCGGCATAGGTTCACGATATACGCTGGCTGGCGGACCGTTCTGGATTCGCTGCCACGGGTTGTGACGTGCTTCTTGTGCATGCGGGGGACGTCGCGCGTGGTCTCGACATCGATTCCGATCCACCCACCGCGCTGGCCCAGGTCGGCCTGCTCCGCCTCTTCCCCGGGATCGAAGACAACCCAGACGATCCATGGAAAACACTTCTCTGGGCAAATGGTCGCATTGCACTTCCAGATCGACGACGCCCGGACCGCTTGACATGGCACCGTGCTCCACTTTCTCAGTGGGACGGCTCGACTCTTTCAATGCCGAACGGATGAAGCTCCTGACCGCCGGCTCGGTGGGACGCTCCCTGTGCCCGTCCGCTATCAGCGCAATCGCTCCTTCCGGGCCAGGTGGCCCCCCTCTCCGCCTTACGAATGTTCCGCACGTTGTACATTTCAATTGCAGGGTCACGGGAAGGGAACGAATTGATGGCATCCCACACACTCGGCACTCGAGAGGAATGGCTCGCAGCGCGCCTCGAGCTGCTCGAAGCCGAAAAGGAATTAACGCACCGCAGCGACGAGCTTGCGAGACGGCGTCGTGACCTGCCCTGGGTGCAGGTTGAGAAGGACTACCGGTTCGCGACCGAAGACGGCGATGCGTCGCTGTGCGATCTGTTCGGCGGGCGATCGCAGATGCTCGTCTACCACTTCATGCTCGGGCCTGACTGGGACGAAGGTTGTCCGAGCTGCTCGGCGGTCGCCGATGGCTTCGCCGGTAGCGTTTCGCATCTCGAGCACCATGATGTCGCGTTCGTCGTGGTATCGCGCGCGCCGCTCGACGAGCTCGTCGCTTACAAGCGGCGCATGGGATGGGATTTCCGTTGGGTGTCGTCGTTCGGCACCAGCTTCAACTACGACTTCCACGTGACGATCGACCCCGCAGTGGCGCCGGTTGAGTACAACTACAAGGACCAGGTGCAGCTCGAGGCGGAGAACGTCGCCTGGCGCAACTGGTCGGGCGAGCAGCCCGGCATGAGCGCGTTCGCGCGTGACGGCGACGATGTGTTCCACACGTACTCCGCGTATGCCCGCGGCTTGGACGGGCTGTGGACGATGTGGCAGTGGCTGGACCGTGCGCCCCTGGGCCGCAACGAGGGCGACCTGTCATGGTTCCATCGGCACGACGAGTACCCCGCGACAGCGGGCGGACCGTCAGGACCGAGTTCGACCGACTAGCTGTGCACAGGAGTCGCTCGCTGTTTGTCGCCGTCGAGCAGAGGGTGGTTCTTGGCCAGACGAACGAACAGCAGGTTGATGTCCCCCCGAGTGTGGGTATTGAGCACGCAATCCTCGGCGGTAATTAGCCAAAGGACGCGAGGGCGGTGCTGAGCCGTGGGAGCGAAAGTGCAGGTCACAGCCAGTGCCGGCCGGGGCCGACAAGCCCCGGGACGGGCAAATTCGACTCTTGATCCCGAGCGGCCGGGTCGAGACCTGCACGATCACCCCGCTGCGAGGGCAGAACCGGTGTCTGTGCGCGACCGGAATGCGGACGGCATACGCTGCACGGGTGGATCGCAACGGGACCTTCACCTCGACCACCGAGGGCGACGGCGTGCCCCGCGTGATCGCCTTCTACCTTCCACAGTTCCACCCGATCCCGGAAAACGACGCGTGGTGGGGACACGGCTTCACCGAGTGGACCAACTCCATACGCACCGCACCGAGATTCCCAGGCCACTACCAGCCCCACCTACCGGCGGACCTCGGTTTCTACGACCTCCGCGTCCCCGAAGCCCGCGTGGCCCAGGCCGAGCTCGCCCGCAGGTACGGCATCGGCGGCTTCTGCTACTACCACTACTGGTTCAATGGTCGTCGGCTCTTGGGCCTGCCGTTCTCCGAGGTGCTGGCCACCGGCTCCCCCGACTTCCCCTTCTGCCTTTGCTGGGCCAATGAGAGCTGGACCCGCAACTGGGACGGAGGGGACCGGGAGGTGCTCGTCGCCCAGGAGTACGACGAAGAGGACGACCTCGCGCACATTCGCTGGCTGATCGAGGCGTTCCGCGACCACCGTTACATCAGGGTCGGAGGTCGTCCCCTCCTACCGATCTACCGGGCCCAGGACCTTCCCGATGCTCCGGCCACCATCGACCTCTGGCGCAAGGAGTGCAGCGACCAGGGGGTGCCCGAGCCGCTCTTCGTCAAGTTCGACACCCACGGGGACGCCTCCGATCCGGCACTGTGGGGCTGCGATGCGGCGGCGGAGTTCCTGCCCCACGGCGTGCCCGACGCGGTGAGGCCATCGATCCCGGCGGGGTGCCACCCGGGTAACGGCGTCTTCGCCTACGAGGAGGTCGCCGAGGCGTACGCGCACCGGCCGGCGCCGCCGTGGGTGCGGTACTCCTGTGTGCTGCCGGGGTGGGACAACTCCCCCCGCCAACCCGATGGGCAGGCCTTCACGCTGCACGGGTCAGACCCGGCCACCTTCGAACGGTGGCTGACGAGGAGCCTGGAGCGCGCGGCGGCCGACGGTCGCGAGGTCGTATTCGTGAATGCGTGGAACGAATGGGCCGAAGGTGCTCACCTGGAGCCGGACCAGAGGTTCGGGCGGCGCTACCTCGAGGCGACCCGCAGCGCCGTCCTCGCCGCCGGGCACCGCATCGAGGACCGGCCGCTCGGCGGCGGTCACGTGCCCGCCATCGAGGAACGCCACCACGACCTCCATGAGCGTTTTGTCCGGCTCCAGCGGCAGCACACGGACGTCTACGGGTCCATTCGCCGAGACGCCGACCGGGAGCTGGCGGCCATGGCCGCCGCTCTCGAGGAGGCCCGCCGAGATGCCGCCACGCTCGCCGCCCGGACCCGGCACCTCGAGCAGATGCTCGACGACGGGCGCTCCCGCGGACGGTACCGCCCACACCTGACCTGGCGTGACGACACCACCCTCGACGTCGAGGGCGTCGAATTCAGACTGATGACCGGGATCGGCGACCTCCACGCCTCCCGGTCGAAGGCGGACAGCTTCGTCCTGGGCAAGACCCGGATGATGGTCGAGAACCTCATCGACATGGCGCCCGCCGACGTCCAGACGATTCTCGAGCTCGGCATCTTCAAGGGCGGAAGCGCCGTGCTGCTCGAGAAGCTGTTCCGACCCGAGCGGCTGCTGTGCGTGGACCTCAATCCCGCCCCGTGCGAGCCACTCGACCGCTATATCGAGATGCGCGGTCTGTCGGGAACGATCCTGCCCTTCTACGGCACGGCCCAGGACGACCGGGCGGCCGTGGGCGACATCCTGGACCGGTTCGTGCCACGGGCCGGCCTCGATATCGTCATCGACGACTGCTCCCACCTGTACCCCGAGTCGAAGCGGTCGTTCGAGCTCGTCCTACCCCGAATCGCCCCGGGCGGCCTGTACGTCCTCGAGGACTGGGGCTGGGCTCATTGGCCGGATGAACAGTGGCAGGGCGACCACAGCCCCTTCGAGGGCCAGCTCCCCTTGTCGAACCTGGTCGTCGAGATCGTGCTGTTGGCGGCATCCCGCCCGGAGCTCATCGACCACGTCGTCGTCTACGAGAACATCGTGTTCGTCCGGCGCGGACCGGAGCCTCTCCCGCATGACGGGTTCGACCTGTCCGCCGCCTACCTCACTGCGGGCCGGACGTTCACGCCGATCCGATGAGCCCGAAGATCGCCCCTGGTCACCCCGACCACATCGCCGAGGTGGTGTCCGTCTACGACACCAGGGTCGATCGGAACGGTCCCGACAGTGCCCACACGGCGGCCCTCGAGCTCGTCGGCTGGAACAAGCGGGTCCTCGAGGTCGGCTGTGCCGGTGGTCACGTCACGACGGCCCTGGTCGACCAGGGCTGCACCGTGGTCGGGATCGAAATCGACCCCCGAGTCGCCGTGTCGGCGGAGCGGTTCGCCGAGCGCGTCGTCATCGGAGACATCGACGCTGGCGAGGTGTGGGCCGACCTGGAGGGCGAGCGGTTCGACGTCCTCCTCCTCGGTGACGTGCTCGAGCACCTCCGGGACCCGCTCGGCGCACTGCGACGCTTCGTCACCTATCTTGAGCCGGACGGCGTGGTCGTGGTCTCCCTCCCCAACATCGCCCACGGTGACGTCCGTCTCGCCCTCCTCGACGGTACGTTCACCTACCGGCCGACCGGGCTGCTCGACCACACCCACCTCCGGTTCTTCACCCGCCGCACCGCGCTCGAGCTGCTGGAGCAGGCCGGGCTGGTGGCGGTCGCACTGCGCCGGATCGTCGTGCCTCTCTTCGCCAGCGAGGTGGTGGTACGCCGCGACAGTGTGGACCCGTCGGTGGCGGCCGCCATCCTCGAGGATCCCGACGCCGAGACGTACCAGTTCGTCTTCGCTGCCGTCCGCGACACCGGTGACGCCCGCCTGCGGAGCGCGATGGCCCGGCTGCCCCACCTCGAGGACAAGCTCCGGCAGGCCGAGATCCGACTGGCCGTCGCCCGGGCCGAGGCCGCCGACGAAACGATGGCAACGGAACGGTTCGCCGGGGAGCTCGAGGCCGCACGCTCCCACTCGGAAGCGCTCGAGCGCGATGCAGCCGAGCGTTCCGCGAGGGCCAAGCGGGTCGAGGTGGAGCTCGAGGCCGCCACGGCCGAGCTGGCCGCGCTCCGTGCCACGAAGACGTTCCGGTGGAGCAAGGGCCCGCGGTGGCTCTATGGGCGGCTGCGCTTTCCGGACGGACCGCCGAGCTGACCGGGTAACGGCGGATCGGGTCCGCTGGTTGCCTTTTCGGCATCGTCTGGTGATGACCGGTTCGGGCGGGCCTGGATCTGCTACGAATGGAAATACGATGTGCACCACCTTGCGGATTAAGGCCTCGGACGGCACGGTGCTCATCGGCCGAACGATGGAGTACGCCCTCCCGGTCGAGTGGGAGTGGCGGGCCGTCCCCCGAGGTGTCCGGCAGGCGAGCACCGCGCCAGACGGTGACGGCGTGGCATGGGTGGGGTCCTACGGCTACGTGGGCATCGGGAACGGCGAGACCACGGCGTTCGGGCACACCATTCCGGCGCAGGCCGGGGTCCCGGACGGCGTCAACGAGGCGGGGCTCTACGCCGGCCTGCTGTACCTCCCGACGTTTGCGGAGTACGAGAGCCCCGAGGGCGTCCCCAGTGACCGCTTGCTCGCCCCCCTCGACGTGGCTTCGTACGTGCTGGCCACCTGCGCCACGGTTTCGGAAGCCGTTTCCGCCGTCGAGTCCGTCGTGGTCTGGCCGGCGCCGATCCCGGTCGTCGGCGTCCCACCCCTTCACCTCATCATCCACGACCGCAGTGGAGCCGCCGCAGTGGTGGAGTGGGTCGGCGGTGAGCGGCACGTGCACGACAACCCCATCGGCGTGGCGACCAACAGCCCGCCATTCGACTGGCACATGACAAATCTCCGCAACTACTTGAACCAGACGGCGATGGACGTGCCCACACTCTCCCTCGACGGCGAGGCCATTGCACCGCTGGGTGAGGGCACGGGGATGCTCGGCCTGCCGGGCGACTTCACCCCACCGTCGCGCTTCGTGCGGGCAGTGGCGTTCGCGGCCGCGGCCCGGACCCCCGTCGGCGCGCCAGACGGCGTGTGCACCGTCATGCACCTGCTCAGCAGCTTCGACATCACCAAGGGCGTGATCCGTGACGCCGTCCCTGAGGGCCTGACGGCGGAAGAGGCCGTGGGGCTCGGTGACTATACGAGCTTCAGCTCGGTCTGCGAGCTCAACGATTCGCCGGCCTACACGGTGCGAACTTACGACGATGCTTCGCAACGACGCTTGGCGCTGGCCGAGATCGACCTCTCCGCCGGACCGTCCCGCACCCTGCCCATGGTGGCCGCCGGACCTGTCGCCGTCTCCTTCTGATCCGGAGCTGAACGGAGCCACAGGGCGCCCAGGGCGATGAGCGGCCGGCAACCCGATCCTGGCGGCACGGCCCGGGGCCGAACCAGCGGTCCCCCGGCTGTGGGCGGAGCCTATTACTTGAAGGCGGACTCGAGGGCCCTCAGCCCCACCTTGGGGTCGAGCAGCCCGTGGTAGATCGGCGGTATCTCCTTGTCCACGCCGAACAGGCGGTAGACCGCGTGCATGGCTCCGTGGACGGAGTACTCGACTGTGAACACCACGTCCTCCGGCAGGTCGGTGAACTGCCCGAGGAAGGCGAAGTTCTCGGCGCGGTCTGGCACCACCTTCGGCCGGTCCTCAGGGGCGCGGCGACTGAAGAGCGCCGACGCGTACGGCAGCATCACGGTGGTGACGTCCGTCGTGTCGAGCACCTCGTCGAGGATGTCCTCGAAGCCGAGCTGGTGAATGAGCTCGGTGAGGATCTCCTCGCCGGTGGCACCGGACATCTTCTTCCTCACGTAGTCGCCCTCGTCGTCGATGAACAACCCGTAGCCCCAGAGCGTGTAGGTATCCCTGGGCATGTCGGGGAAGTGCGGTTGGTGGGGGACGACGATCGACATCAGCCAGCTGGAGTTGAACCAGGTCATCAGGGCGCCCGTGCCGGGGTCGTTGTTGGAGAACTTGATGATCCGGTCCAACAAGGTGCGGTTGTGCATGGTCAGTGTGAAGGACTCCCACTTGTTTTCGTCGATGTTTCCGTAGAACGTGTTCGGTCGCCCGAAGTCGGGGGCCTTCTTGGCGATGGTGTCCCAAAACGCCCAGCTTCCGTCCCGCCGGTCGCGGATCAGCTCCGGCACGGAATGGTTGTCGGCGTAGGTCGAGTCGGCCGTGATCGACCCGAGCGTCATGAACAGGTAGTCGTTCTGGCCCAGCTCGACCTCTCCCTCCTCGCCATGCCTGTGGTAGCGGAGCTTGGTGGCCCGACGGTGTCCACCGTCGTCGACGAAGTCGGCGTCGGTGGCCGTCGTCCCGAACCAGACGTCGACGTTGTTCTCCGATAGCCACTTCTGCAGCGGCACCACGATCGAGTCGTACTGGTTGTAGACGGTGCGACGCACTCCGGAAAGGGTGTGGATGTGGGGGAACTCCTGCACGAACCGGATGAAGTAGCGGCGCAGTTCGATGGCACTGTGCCAGAGCTGGAACGCGAAGGTGGTCCGCCACATCTGCCAGAAGTTCGTCTCGAAGAAGTGCTCTGAGAACATCTCGTCGATCCGGCGGGCTCCGAGCGCCCGCTCGGAGAGCGCCAGCAGACGGGTCAGCTCCATGCGGTCGCGGGTGTTGAATCCATAGACGGTGGCGTCGACTACCTCGTGGTCCGAGTTGATAAGTCGCGCGTGTGACTCGGTCTTCACTCGTTGGTTGAAGCTGACGATCACCTCTCTGGCTGACCTGCTCGGGTCGTCGCGATCGGGGATGCTCTCGAGCAGGTTCCACAGACAGCGGAACGCCTCGTCTTCGAGCATGCGCCCGCCGCGCGTCACATAGCCGGCTCGGACCGGCGAGACGGCACCATCCAGCGAACCGCCCTCCACGTTCAGGGTCTCGAGGATGTGGATGTTCTCGCCCGGCACGCCGACATCCCGGATCAGGAAGGCGGCGGCGGCCATGTTGGCAATGCCTCCTCCGACCATCCACACGTTCACTGCCTTGGGATGCACCGTCACGGGCTGTCCTTCCGTCGAGGTGAATGAGCGAAACTACACAGGTACAGGAGCGACCGTACGCGAAAGCGCCCGCCCCACAGACTGGCGGGGATCGGGCGCTCTACTTCACTTGTACTCCGAGAACGGGCCGCCTCGAGGAAATGGACCCCAGCGGGGCATCCTTGCCCCTTGTCGATGCAACGCTCTACCGCCGAGCCGCTTGCCTTTGAATCACCTGGGCCTACCGGGATCGCTCCCGTACAATCCTCTGCCACCCGTTCTCAGGATGGGCCTCCATGCCGACATCGCATAAGCGCCTCCTTCCGGACCCTTCCGAGCCCTCCCCGGGCACTTCCGGATCCTTCACCGCTCATTGTACTCGGGAGGTGGTGGTCTGAGAAGTGCCGAAAGTCCCGATCCGTGGGCGCTGCCGTCGCCGAGCGGCGGGCGGCCGGTCACCAGTGGTTGCGGTGGACCACCTCGTCGAAGGGTCGTCGGTCAGGCCTGACGATCGGCCGCAGTGGCCGATCAGCCGGATACCCGAATGCGATCATGTAGGCGCAGGTGTGGTCGGCCGGGGTCCCGAGGATACGCCGGCACGCCTCCTGGTCTCCGACCGCGGAATGGCCGCTCCCGATGCCCAGGTCCGCGGCGGCCAGCATCATCGCCAAGGTTGCCTGCCCCAGGTCGTACTGGTCCAACAATCGATAGCGCTCGTCCTCCGGCTCTGGGAGGACGAGGACGATCGCTGCCTTCGCCGTCGCCAGGTGTCGGGCGCCGGCCCAGACCGTCGAGAGCTCCTGCAGCTCGCCCGGCACGGTCACGAGGATGAGGTCCCGCTTCTGGCGATTCGACGCCGAAGGCGAGCGCCACCCTGCTTCCAGAATGCGATCGAGGTGCTCCGGAGCAATGGCCCGGTCGTCGTAGGACCGAACGTCGCGGCGGGCCCGGATGGCGTCCCAGGTCTCCATGTCCCCGAGACTATCCACCCACGCCGCCCGACCATGACACCGATGAGACCGAATCGCCCGGATCCGCCCCGGATCCGGGCGGCCCTGATCGGTCTTCGGGGACGCCGGACTGCGCCGGCGGCGTGTGGTGAGCTGTGGCCATGGCAACCGACCGCGTCCACCTGGTTGGTACCGTCAGCACCGACGCCCGGGCCGCCATCGGGCCCGTGCTCAAGGGGCTGGTCAACGGCGCCGTCACCGAAACGCCTGACGGCTTCGACGTGGACGGATGGCAGGAAGGAACCGACCCCCGTGAGCTCAACCGCCAACTGCTGTCCGCTCTCCGACGGGTCGAGCGACGGACCCGCCTCCGGTCCGAGTGGACGTTCGACGATGTCACGTATCGATTCTTCGACTACGCCTTGAAGGGCACACGTCCAGCATCGTCAGATCGGCCCTGAAGGTCACCGTTCAGGCACCTGTGCACAGAGGGCCGAACAGGTCATGTCCCATGCAGAGGTCCATCATCTAACTTGAGGGCCGTGACCAGACAGCTGCTGTTCTACGGAGCTCTCGGCGTGATCACCACCGCTGTCGCCTTCGCCTTCAACCGGCGCCTGTTCGACCGGAGGAGTGTAGGCCCTGTGTCGCCTCTGGAGGGGCTCTTCTACCTGGTCGGCGTGGTGTCGCTCGGGCTGGGTTGGTATTTCAACGTTCGCTACACGCACCAGCACGGGGTTCACGCCAGCTACGTCAGCTACACGAAGGCCCTGTTCGATAACTGGGCGTCCGACTCAGCTGCCCAGGACTACATCATCGTCAACGTCGTCCTGTTCCCGCTTTGGAGCATTGTCGATGGGCGACGGCGGGGATTGCGGGCGCCCTGGGTCTTTTTCGTCATGAGCCTCTTCACCAGTTTGGCGTTCGCCGTGGCCATGTATCTCGCCTTCGTGGAGCGCCAGATCCGCTACAACCGGGCCGAGTGTGCGGTCTCCAGTACGGCGTAGCCGCAGTTGTAGCCGGGGATGAAGGTGATTCCCGGGCCACCATGGCACCCGGCACCGCACAGGTAGAGCCCCTCCACCGGGACCGGCAGGTCGGGCCATCCGAGCGGTCCGGGGCGGAACGGCCCCATGAATTCTGGCTCGAGCAGCCCGTGAGTGAAGTCGCCTCCGGTGCAGCCGAACATCAGCTCATAGGTGTAGGCGGGGTAGTTCAGCTGCCGATCGATGATGTCGGGGAAGTTCGGTGCGACGGCGGCGATCTTGGCGACGACGCGCTCGGCCATCATGTCGCGCAACCGGGTCTGCTGGTCGTGGTCGGAACCGATGGGAAAGTAGAAAGCAAAGCTGCTGGCCGCGTGCTTGCCCGGGGGTGCGAGGTCGGGGTCGTGGATGCTCGGTATCTGCAGGTTGAACGAGGGCACCGGGGGCACACGCCCGGCGAGGCAGTCCTCGAAGTCCCGCTGCATCTGCTCGGCGGTACCGAAGAAGGTCACATTTCGGCTGAAGGAGGGATCGTTCAGCTGCGTGTACGGCTCGACGTACTCGGGGAGGCCGTTGAGGGCGAAGTGGACCTGGAAGTATGCCGCCCGGTGATCGATGGCACCGACGCGTTGGACGAAGGCTTCGGGAAGGTCTTCCGCCCCGAGCAGGCCGAAGAAAGTGGTGCTTGGGTCAAGGTTCGACACCACGTTCGGCGCACTGATCTCTTCGCCGTCGGCGAGCTGCACGCCGCGGACCCTGCCTTCGGAGACGAGGATCTTAGAGACTTTGGTGTGACGGCGGAGCGTGCCCCCGTGCCCTTCGTAGAGCTCAAGGACGTGTTGTGACATGGTACCCAGTCCGCCTTCGACCTTCGACATGGTGGCGTTCCCGGGCGAGGCCAGGGCGAAGGCGAGGCAGAGCGCGCTGCCGGGAGTGGCCGGACCTTTGTATGTCGAGTTGACGGCGAGGAAAGCCAGCATGCTACGGACCGGCGCGTACTTTTCGGGGTCGGGGAGGAATCTGTCGAGTACGTCCATGACGCTGCCGAACATCGCCATGCGGATCGCCTCGCGCTCGGTCTCGTTGGCGGCGCAGGCCCACATCTGATCGAGCGACTTCGGCGGCTTGCGGACGTCGAAGCGTCCGATGGCGCGTGCTGGTGCGTCGGCCCATGCGGCGACCTCGGCCATGCCTATGAGCGCCTCCATGCCGAGCGACTCGCCGAGGTGGGCGAGCAGTCGCTCGGTGTCTGAGTAGAGCAGCAGCGGAGGCTGGCCCGGCTCCCCGACGCTGGCCGACATCACTTCCGGCTCGTAGATGGGGCACGCGTCGAACCCGAGGTCCTCGTAGAGCTCGTTGGGGAGAGGGAACTGGATGGATCCGGCCAGCTCGAATTGGTAGCCACGGATGAGCTCGCTCGTCGAGGCCATCCCGCCAATGAAATGATTCTTCTCGAGGCAGAGGACCCTGAGGCCGCCCCTGGCCATGACGGCTGCTGCTGTCAGGCCGTTGTGGCCCGCCCCGACAACGACGGCGTCGAAATCACTCACGGCCAAGACGGTAGTCTCAGGAACGAGCGGACGCCTGGGCGTCGCTAAGCGGCCGGAGGGACCGTCTCTCTCACCCGCTGCAACAAGTCCACTGGTGCCATCGGTATTGCGAGATGGATCGCCAGTCCTTGTCGATGTGCGCCTGGTTCCCGAGGCCCAACCGGCGGAGTCAGCGGGACCGAACGGGAGATGCCCTGGCTCCTACGTAGGCGCGGCGTTTGAACCGGCACGGTAGGCGTACGCCCAGACGGCCAACGTCGATGACCCCGTGGCGACCAGCCACCCTCGGCACGTGCCGGTGGAACGGTTGTTATCGTGTAGAGGCCACGCGCCACCCGGGATGACCCGGTCGTCACAGGACAGGACGGTGAACAGCGTCATGAAGCGGATCCATCTGGCATTGGCCGCCGTGGTGGGCTCGGTGGTCGTCGCCGGCTGCGGGTCGTCGTCGGGTACCAGCACCGCGCACTCGTCGACCCCGCCGACGGCTGCGAGTACCACCACCACCTCGACGACTCCGGGCACGACAACCACGACGGCTGCTGGCGGGACATCTCCTTACGACGAGGTCCGCACGGGGACGGTGAAGGGCCTGGGAACGGTCCTGGTCGACGGTCAGGGCATGACCTTGTACCTCTTCGTGCCGGACAAGCAGTCGGGCGCTTCCGTCTGCTACGGCACCTGCGCCCAGGCCTGGCCCCCGCTCCTGCTGCCCACCGGAGCGACCGCAACGGTGGCCGGCCCTGGCGTGCAGTCCTCGCTGCTCGGGACCACCCGCCGCACTGACGGCACCACCCAGATCATGTACAACAAGTGGCCCCTGTACCTGTGGGTCAACGATTCGCAGCCGGGTCAGGCCACCGGCCAGGGAATCAACAATCTCGGTGGGCTCTGGTACGTCGTGTCGCCAGACGGTCTTGCCATCACCACCCACCCGTAGCCGGTCGGGGCCCCCTCGTCCCGGTGGCACCAGCCGGCCTGCCCCAACCCTCGGGTCGGTGATGCGGTTGGTGGTGCTCAGCGGACGGACCTGAGTTGGGCTCGCTGGCATGGCGATCCCACAGTTTGCAGCTGACGACTCGGCTCAGTCTCCGCCTGTCGAGACGAAGATGTCCCGGATCGCACTCAACCCCAAGCCTCGACCAGATCGGTTCCCGTCGAGATGAGAGTGGAGGAGCTCACCTTCGGTCTCTGCCACCGGTTCGAGCTGGCCGGTGTACGGGGAAGTCGGAGGGGGGTCTTGCGACTCCACCCCGTCGTCCCGGACGAGCGCCGTCGGACTCCCATCTGAGAACCAACGGGCGTTGTGCTGACGGTACGGATCGCAGAACCAGCCCTGTGCATGGTTGCGGGAGTACTTCATGGAGATAGTTTACCTTACGTTCACCTAAATGTCACGGCACGTTAACCTCACTCTCCGCAGTCAAGAGTTCGGGACGGCGTTCCATCTTCCCGACCACACCGTGTCGAGACCCGTCCACCTCCGACCAGGCGAGCCGGATCGTCACCCTCACGAGCCCCGGTCGGTCAGGCGGTGAACCCGCCACTCGGTATCGGTATCGGTACCGCCGCGTGTCGAGACACCGGCGTGTGGGTGGGTCAGCCTCGGGGCTAGTTGGCGGCCTGGGCTTGGGCCCGAACCGTGGCGAGTGCTTCGCTGGCGGTGTGGAGAGCAGCCAAGGCGTCGGGGGTGGGTCCGGTGACCTCCGCCTTGGCTGCCTTCACCAGAGCCACCTGTGCCTGGAACTCCGTGCTCACGACCTCTTCGGTGATCGGGTTGTTGCTGGTCTCTCCCACCACGGAACCCTTGCTGGCGTAGCCGAAGGCGCCGGAGCCGAAGATGTTGGTCTCGTAGGCATCGCTGAGATCGATCTGGTCATCGAGCCGGTTCAGGGCGGCCAGCAGGTCCTGGCGCGGGCTGTCCGTGGGATCCTGGAGGTACCTCTCGACCGACCACTCCACGGCGCTGATGTCCCGTTCGAGGTTGGTGTCGACGTCGAGCTCCTGTCCCTCGGCGGGGCGACGCTTGGCGTGATGGCCGAACATGGCAGTGGTACCTCCGGTGGTCGTGCCGTCGTCGTGAGCATCGCACGCCCCCGAGGACACCGCCCGCGACAATCACCAGCCGTTGTCTCCATGGGCAGCCGGAGCCGACGCAGCCACGGCGTTGGTCACGGACCACCCGGGGGCGGCTCCGCCCGGCGCCCGCCCCGGCCGGTCACTACCATCGACTCCCAGTGACCCCGTCCACCGCCCCGCCCACGCCGGCCGACCCGATCTTCGACCCGTTCGACCCCACCTGGTCGAGCGACCCCTTCCCGCTCTACGCCGAGCTCCGCCAGCGGGCGCCGGTGCACCGGAACCAGCTGGGGTTCTGGGTGTTCGCCCGCCACGCCGACTGCCTGGCCATCCTCCGTGACCGCCGGGCCAGCTCGGACGCCCAGCACCTCGACCTCGACCGGATGCCCGAGGGCTTCCGCAACCGCCCCGATCCGGACGATCCCATCGCCTCCGCCGTCGTGGAGGCCCGGCCGTTCCTCTTCCGCGACCCACCCGACCACACCCGGCTGCGGGGGCTGGTCTCCAAGGCGTTCACCCCCCGGGTGGTGGAGTCGCTCCGTGGCCGGACCCAGCAGGTGGTCGACGAGCTCATCGACGCCGCCCTCGACGCCGGCGGGGTCGACCTCCTCGAGGAGTTCGCCTACCCGCTTCCGGTCCGGATCATCTGCGACCTGCTCGGGGTCCCGCTCGAGGACCAGGATCGCTTCAAGGCATGGTCGACGGCCCTGGCCCGCGGGCTCGACCCCGACTTCCTCCTCACCGAGGACGTCATCGCCGAGCGGGGCGACGCCGTACTGCAGTTCGCCCAGTACTTCTTCGAGCTGCTGGCCGAGCGGCGGCGCTCACCCGGCGACGATCTGCTCAGCCGGCTGGTCGAGGCGGAGGACGACGGGACGGTCCTCAGCGAGGGCGAGCTGCTCTCGACCTGCATCCTTCTGCTGGTGGCCGGTCACGAGACGACGGTGAACCTCATCTCCGGGGGCATCGTCGCCCTCCTGTCCAATCCCGGCCAGTTCGAGTGGTTCCGCGCCGACCCCGAGGTCCACCGCTCCGGGGTGGAGGAGATGCTGCGGTTCGTGTCCCCGGTGCAACTGACCGGCCGATCGTTGATCGAGGACATCGATATCGCCGGGGTCACCCTCCGGGCCGGCGACTTCGCCATGCTGCTCGTCGGCTCCGCCAACCACGACGGCGAGCAGTTCCCCGACCCCGAGCGGTTCGACGTGGGCCGCACCCCCAACAACCACCTGGGCTTCGGCTTCGGCATCCATCACTGCCTGGGCGCCCCGTTGGCACGCATGGAGACCCAGGTGGCACTGGCCACGCTGACGCGGCGGGCCCCCGACATGGCCCTGGCCGGCGGGATCACCTACAAGACCAACGTCGTGCTCCGGGGCATGGAGTCGCTGCCGGTGGCCATGCAGGGCTGAGCTCCGGGCGGGATCAGCCGGCGGCGGCCCGGTCGAGGACCGGCTGCAGGGCGTCCAGCGCCTCGACCACCCCGTCGGTCCCCAGCGGGAGGAGCAGCGCCGCCACCGCATCGGCCCCGGCCTCCGCGTACCTTCCGGCGATGTCGGCGTCGAGCGGCTCGAAGTACGGGCAGACCGTCACCGTGATGTCCGACCGGGTGCGGCCCTCGGCCTCCAGCAGCCGGTCCAGTCGGGCCAGCGGCGCCGCCAGCTCCTCCGGCCTCCGGTTGAAGGTGTGCCACCCCTGTCCGGTCCGGGCCACCCGAGCCAGGGCGGCGTCGCTCTCCCCGCCGATGTGCACCGGTGGGTGCGGCGACTGCACCGGCTTGGGGAACATTGAGCAGCGGTTGAGCGAGTAGAACTCGCCCTCGAACTCGGACCGCTCGTCGCACCACAGGGTCTCGAGCACCCGCAGGTACTCGTCGGTCCGCCTCCCCCGCTGCGGCCACGGCACGTTGACCGCCGCGAACTCCTCTTCCAGCCAGCCCACCCCGACACCGAAGTCGACCCGACCGTTGGACAGCCAGTCGAGAGTGGCCACCTCTTTGGCGGTGTAGACCGGGTTGCGCTGGGGCAGCAGCACCATGGCCGTCCCCAGCCGGACGGTGGTGGTGTGGGCGGCCAGAAACGACAGGGTGTTGAGCGGCTCGAGCAGCCCGCTGCCCGGGGGGGCCGGGATCTTGCCGTCAGCGGCGTAGGGGTACTCGGAGGCATACTCGTCGAACAGCACCACGTGCTCTCCGACCCAGATGGTGCCGACCCCCCGCTCCTCGGCCTGGCGCCCGATGAGGGCCAACAGCTCGGGAGTGGCGAACGGGCTGGCGGTGGGGACCCAGAGATCGACCCTCACGACGCCACCAGCGGCCAGGGGCGCTCCCGTTCGGCGATGCCGGCCAGGTCCAGCAGTAACTGTTCCTGGTGGTGGCGCCCGATCACCTGCATGCTGACCGGCAGTCCGTCGACCACCCCCACCGGAACGGCCACCGCCGGGTTGCCGGTCAGGTTGGCCGGGATCGTCAGCGAGCCGTTGTTGGCGAGGGCCACCTCCAACCCGTGCTCGGCCACCAGGTCGACGTCGCCCACGGTGGTGGGCATCGGGCCCTCGGCGGCGAAGGCCACGTCCGGGTTAGTGGCGGCGAAGACGAAGTCGACCTCGTCGAAGACGGCAGCCATCCGCTCGTTGAGCTCGATCCGGAACATCTCGTTGGCGCCGGCCGTCTGGACGTTGAAGTTGTAGGTGGCGATGTTCATCCCCAGCTGGATCTCCGGGGTGAGGTCGTCAGTGCACGCCGGGTACCGGTCGCCGAGCTCCCCGGCCAGGCCGACCAGGTTGGACATGGCCCACTCGAGGCCGGCCCGCGGCATCGACACCCCCACGTCGACCCGGGCCAGGCCGGCGTCGGCGATGAGCGATTCGGCCGCCTCGAGGACGAGCGCCGCCAGTCTGGGCTCCACCACCGCGGAGCCCAGATCGATCGAGACCACCGCTCGCTTGCCGGCCAGCTCGAAGCCCCCGAGGCCGGCCTCCCAGCCCTCCACCCGGGGGAGGCTGAGGGTGTCCCGGGAGTCGTACCCGTTGCATACGTCGAACCAGCGGGCGGTGTCGCGGACCGAGCGAGCCATGCACCCGAGGACCACCGTCAGCGGCGGCTGCAGGGTGCCGGGGCCCTTGGGGATGCGGCCGAAGGTGGACTTCAGGCCGAACAGGCCGGTGTAGCCGGCCGGGATGCGGATCGAGCCCCCGCCGTCGCCGCCCGAGGCGATGGGCACCAGGCCTCCGGCCACCGCCGCCGCCGAGCCCCCCGACGACCCACCGGGGGTGCGTTCGGGGTTCCACGGGTTGCGGGTGGTGCCGTTGAGCTTGCTGTGGGTGTAGTTGACCCCGCCGAACTCGGGGGAGGCGGTGGCTCCCACCAGGACGGCCCCGGCGCCGCGCAGGCGTGTCACCTGGGTGGTGTCGTGCCGGCCCACCCGGTCCCTGAAGACCACCGACGCCTCCGTATACGGCCAGCCGGTGACCTCCTCGAGCTCCTTGATCCCGATCGGCACCCCACCGAACGGCAGGGACACGTCGGCTTGGGCGGCGCTCCGTCGGGCAGCGTCGGCGTCCAGGTGGGTGAAGGCGTTGAGGTCCGACCGGGCGATGGCACCCAAAGAGGCGTCCAGGGCCTCGGGCGGGGTGATGGAGCCGGAGCGGAGGGCGTCGACCAGGGAGCAGGCGTCCCCCTGCCAGGGCTGATCGGTCATGGTCCGCCACGCTAGCCGCCTCCGACCGGATGGCGACGGGGCGGCCGGGCCCCAGGGGCACCGGTATCCTCGGCTCCCGTGACCACCCCCTCTCCCGAAACGGCCGGTCTCTACGACGTCATCCATCGCCGCCGGGACGTGCGGGCCGAGTTCTCGGGCGAGCCGGTCGACCCCGAGGTGCTCGACCGGGTGCTGCAGGCCGGCCACGCCGCGCCGAGCGTGGGACTGACCCAGCCGTGGGACTTCGTGCTGGTGCGCGACCCGGCGATCCGCCAGGCCTTCTTCGACCACGTCCAGGGCGAGCGCCGGGTCTTCGCCGACGAGCTGGAGGGAGAGCGGGCGGAGCGGTTCGCCGGCATCAAGATCGACGGCGTTCTCGAGGCGTCCCTCTCCATCGTGGTCACCTACGACCCGGATCGGGGGGCGCCGACGGTGCTCGGTCGTCATGCCATCGCCCACGCCGGGCTCTACTCGGTGTGCCTGGCCATCGAGAACCTGTGGCTGGCCTGCACGGCGGAGGGGCTGGGGATGGGGTGGGTCTCCTTCTACCGGGAGTCCTTCCTCCGCCAGCTGCTCGGCATCCCCGAGGAAGTGCTGCCGGTGGCATGGCTCTGCGTGGGCCCGGTGAGCCACCTCGAGGCGGTCCCCGACCTCGAGCGCCATGGCTGGCGTTCGAGGTCGCCCCTCGAGTCGGTGCTCCATCACGACCGTTGGTAGCGGCGTAGCGTGGGCGCATGAGCGATGCCCCCCCACCTGAGCCGGAGCCCAACGAGCCGATCACCATCGCCGTGGCCGCCTCGGACCCCAAGCACCCGCTGACGCTGGCCGTCGACGTCGGCGGCACCGGGCTGAAGGCGTCGGTGCTCGATGCCGACGGCGCCATGGTGGCCGACCGGGTGAAGGTGCCCACCCCCTACCCGATTCCTCCCCAGAAGCTGGTGGCCTCGCTGGAGAAGCTGGTGGCCCCGCTGCCCAA
The DNA here is from genome assembly GCA_052143315.1 of Acidimicrobiales bacterium. Taxonomy (GTDB): domain Bacteria; phylum Actinomycetota; class Acidimicrobiia; order Acidimicrobiales; family RAAP-2; genus DASZIT01. The sequence continues at coordinate 36,670 of JBKQTE010000045.1, forward strand.
GGCGGAGCGGGCCTCGGTGGGCTTTCCGGGGATGGTCCGTGCCGGCCACGTGCTCTCCGCCCCCCACTTCTCCACCAGGGCCGGCCCCGGGAGCCCGCTCGACGACGACCTGGTCAGGCTGTGGTCCGACTTCGACCTGGCCACCACGTTGACGGCCACCTTCGGGGTGCCGACCAAGGTGGCCAACGACGCCGACATCCAGGGCGCCGCCGTGGTGAGCGGCAAGGGCCTCGAGCTCACCATCACCCTGGGGACCGGCTTCGGCTCCGGTCTGTTCTACGACGGCCTACTGCTGCCCCATCTCGAAATCGCCCACCAGCCCTTCCGGAAGAACCAGGCCTACGACGAGGAGCTGGGCGAGGCGGCCCGGAAGGAGGTCGGCGAGGAGCGTTGGAACAAGCGGGTGCTCCAGGCCATCGAGAACATGCGCGCCCTGTTCTTCTTCGACCACCTGTACATCGGCGGCGGCAACTCCCGCCGGGTGGTCCGTGAAAACCTGCCGGACGACGTCACGGTGGTCGACAACACCGCCGGGATCCTGGGAGGGATCAAGCTGTGGGAGTCCGACCACATCGGGGTGAACACCACCGACGGGTAGCGGGTCCGGCAGCTCCGGCTCGCTAACCCTGCCAGCGCCGCCAGCGGCGCTCCACCTCTTTCAGCTCGTCCTTCCATCCCTTGCGGGCCACGGCCGCCGCCGCCCGCTCGACCACGGTCAGCCGTTCGGTCGCTTCGGCCAGCTCGGGTCGGGTGTCGCCCAGCGACTGCAGCCACTCGATCGCCACCCCGGCGTCGTGGAGGTCGCCGAGCCTGCTCTGGAGCCGCTCGGCTGCCTTGGCCGTCTTGCGGGCCGGGCCACCCTCCACCACGGCCGCCGTCTCGCAGCCGTACCGGAGGCCCTTGATCCGGATCCGGAGCTTGTGCAGGTTGTCGTCGGTGGGCTTCTTGCGGGCGGTGAGCCCGGCACCCCGGACGTCGTGCCACGACCGCTCGAGGAGCTTGGGCAGTAGCTCGTCGGCCGGCCGCTCCGCCTTGCGGGCCAGGAGCGGGCCGTCCCATAGGAGCAGCATCTGGCCGACCAGACGGGCGTAGCGGTCGCTCTCCCGGGCATGGTCCACGTGCGACTCGGCCTCGCCGATCGACCGGTCGATGACCTCCACGATGGGCTGGAGGTCCTCTTTGTCGACGATGAGGGGGCCGTTGAGCACGATGTTCTCCCGGAGGATATGGAAGTCCCGGGGCTCGCCGAGACACTCCGCGTACCAGGCCAGCTCCGCCCGGAGCGACATGGACCAGACCGGGTCGACCAGAAGGCGGAAGGTGCGCAGGTTGGACCGGATGCGCCGGCACGCCACCCGGCTCTGGTGGACCCGCTCCATCTCCGTCGAGCGCCTCGGGGCACCGCCCAGGGTGGCGATGGAGCCGGCGGCGGAGGCCTCGTCGTCCACCGGGATGTCGCGCTCGACGCCAGGGACGATTCCGGCGTCGTTGAGCAGGAACGTCCGGGCCGAGCGAGCCAGGACCCGGTGGAGCACCTCACCGGCCGACGGCTCGGCCAGGTAGTCGTCGGTGGTGGCGGCCAGGGTGGTCACGGTGGCCGCGGTTGCCGCCGGCTTCTCCGGATCGGATGTCATCGCTCGTTCACCACCACCCCAGCCTACGAGTGAGGTCGGGTCGGCGTGTCGGGGCCGGACGGTTCGGTCTCAGGTGACCCGGGCCGGGTGGTCGCCGGACCGGGCGGCGATCTCCGCCCGGGGCCGGTCGCCCCCGACGCCGGTGAGCTGCGGGGAGGGGAGGTGGGACGGCGTCTCCATGTGATCCATCAACAGGTACGTCCACGCCCTGAGGTCCCTGATCAGCTGCCCGATGGCACCCATCGTCGAACGACTCCTTCGCCGGCAGGCGCCGGCTGGCAACGCCTGGGACCATCTTACGGAACCGACGTTTCCGGAATGTCACGAATACGTGACCGGCAGGGGAACGGTGGATGTCCGTCTACCCTGGCCCCATGCAGGCGGTGACCATCGTCGACACCCACCTGGCCTGGCAGTCCCGGCCCGACCCCGAGCCGTCACATGACGAGCTGCTGGTGGAGGTGCGGGCGGCCGGCGTCAACGGCGCCGACCTGGTGCAGCGGCGGGGGTTCTACCCGGCCCCACCGGGGTCCCCGGCCGACATCCCGGGCCTGGAGTTCGCCGGGGAGGTGGTGGCGGTGGGCGACGCCGTCACCCGGTTCCGCCCCGGCGACCGGGTGATGGCCCTGGTGGGCGGCGGGGCGCAGGCCGAGCTGGTGACCGTGCCTGAGCAGGTGGTGCTGGCCGTCCCCGACGGCCTCTCGTGGGCGGAGGCGGGAGGGTTCCCCGAGGTGTTCTCCACCGCCTACGACGCCCTGGTCACCCAGGGGCGCCTGGCCCGGGGCGACCGGGTGCTGATCTCCGGGGCGGCCGGCGGGGTGGGGACGGCCGGGGTGCAGCTGGCCCATGCGGCCGGAGCCCACGTGGTGGCCTCGGTGCGGTCGGTGGCCCTGCACGGCCTGGTCCGTCAGCTCGGCGCCGACGAGGTGATCGAGCCGGACCAGGTCACCCAGCACGGACCGTACGACCTTTCCCTCGAGCTGGTCGGTGCTCCCGGGATCAGCGAGACGCTGGGCGCCCTGGCCGAAGGGGCCCGCATCGTGGTCATCGGCGTGGGCGGCGGGGCGAAGGTGGAGTTGAACCTGTTCGCCCTGATGACCAAGCGCGCCACCATCGGCGGCTCCACCCTGCGGGCCCGGCCGGTGGAGCAGAAGGCCGAGGTCGCCCGGGCGGTCGAGGCCGACGTGCTGCCGAAGCTGGCCTCCGGGGAGCTCCGGGTGCCGGTGGCGGCCACCTACCCCCTGTCGGAGGCCACCACCGCCTACGAGCGGTTCGCCGCCGGGGGCAAGCTGGGCAAGATCGTCCTCGTCGACGAGTGACGGTCCTCGGGACCGCTACCGGGCCACGATGATCGACGAGCCGTGGCCGAACAGGCCCTGGTTGGCGGTGATGCCCACTCTGGCCCCCTCCACCTGGCGGCCGGTGGCCTGTCCCCGCAGCTGCCACACCAGCTCGCAGACCTGGGCGATGGCCTGGGCGGGGATGGCCTCGCCGAAGCACGACAGCCCGCCGCTGGGGTTGACCGGCACCCGGCCGCCCACGGTGGTGTCGCCGTCGCGCAGCAGGCGCTCGGCCTCGCCCTCCTTGCACAGCCCGATGTCCTCGTACCAGTCGAGCTCGAGGGCGGACGAGAGGTCGTAGACCTCGGCCAGGTCGACGTCGTCAGGCCCGATGCCGGCCTCCTCGTAGGCGGCCAGCGCCACCGACTGCTTGAAGGTGGGGCCGGCGGTGGAGGTGGTGGCACCGGAGTCGGTGGCGAAGTTGGGCATCTCGATCACCGTCTGGGGGAAGCGGGGGGTGACCGTGGACACGGCGTCGATGGTGACCAGGTCGTCGGTGCCGGCGTGGCGCCGGGCGAACTCCATGGACGTCAGCACCAGGGCGGCGCCGCCGTCGGAGGTGGCGCAGATCTCCAGCAGTCGGAGGGGGTCGGCGACCATGGGGGAGGCGAGCACCTCCGCGGCGGTGACCACCTTGCGGTAGCGGGCGTTGGGGTTCTCCAGCCCGTGACGGGCGTTCTTCACCTTCACCGCCGCGAAGTCCTCCTCCGTGGCCCCGAACAGCTCCATCCGGCGGCGGGCGTAGAGGGCGAAGTAGGTGGGGTTGGTCGCCCCCAACAGATGGAAGCGCAGCCAGTCCGGGTCGTCCTTGCGATCCCCGCCCACCGGGGCGAAGAACCCCTTGGGGGTGGTGTCGGCCCCGACCACCAGGGCCACGTCGCACAGCCCGGCCAGGATCTGGGCCCGGGCGTTGCTGACGGCCTGGGCGCCGGAGGCGCAGGCGGCATATGACGACGAGACGCGGGCCCCGGTCCACCCCAGTGCCTGGGCGAAGGTGGCGCCGGCGATGAAGCCCGGGTAGCCGTTGCGGATGGTGTCGGCGCCGGACACGTACTGGACATCGGTCCAGGCCACGCCGGCGTCGTCGAGGGCGCCGCCGGCGGCGGCCAGCCCGTATTCGACGAAGTTGCGTCCCCACTTGCCCCAGGGGTGCATGCCTGCGCCCAGCACCGCTACTCGCTTGTCGTCAGGCATCGGAACCCTCCCCTGCGGTCGGCCGCCACTTCCATACCAGGTACTCGTTGTCGTCGTCCTCGTACAGGGTGTCGAGGACCAGCTCCACCTCGGTGCCGACCCGAAGGTCGGCGACGTCCACGTCGGCCACCACCTGGCCCATCACCACCATCTTCTCCGCTGCCAGCTCGACGGCGGCGATGGGGAAGGGCACGAAGGGGTCGGCCGACACGTACGGCTTGGGTGGCTGGTAGCCGGCCGACGTGTACGACCAGACCTTGCCGGTGCGGCTCAGCTCCGTCTCGTCGAACTCGGTGCCGTGGCACTCGGGATTGCGGCAGAAGAAGGTCTCCTTGGGGAACGCGAACGTCCCGCACGAGGTGCACCGGCTGCCGAGCAGGGCGGGGGCGTGGTCGTCGACGGTGAACCAGCCTTCGACGGCGGGGACGCGGGCTTTGGCCGGAGACATGGGCTGATCCTAACGGTCGGTGGTTGGGGCGGTCCCGCCGAGACCACCGGCGGCGCGGGAGGCGGCGATGTGGTCGTCGTCCCAGCCGAGGACGTCGCGAAGGACCTCCTCGGTGTGCTGGCCGACGGTGGGCGCCTTGGACGGGACGGGGAGCTCCTCGCCGACGAACTTGAGCGGGGAGGGAAGCTCGTCGGCGCCGAGCACCTCCCTGGGGAGCCAGTGGAAGCGGTCGGCGAACTGCGGGTCCTCCGCGATGGTCTGCGGGGTGTTGACCGGGGCGATCGGGAAGTTCTCTGCCACGCCCAGCTCGAGCCACTGGCCGGCGGTCCGGGTGCGGAAGATGTCGCGCAGCTGGGCCTGGAGCTCGCGGTTGTTGCGGGCGTGGTCGGCGAACTTGGAGCCGGGCCACTTCTCGAACAGCTCGATCCGGCCGACCGCCTGGCAGAAGTTTCTCCAGAACGCCTGCTCCGACGCCATGAAGAGGATGTAGCGGCCGTCCTTGGCCTCGTAGACCTGGTAGCGCACGCCCTCGATCATCCCGGCGGTGCCCGGGGCTCGCCGCTCGTAGTCGTCGGCCTGGTTGCCGGTCACCTCGGACTCGGGCCGTTCGTAGGCCCGCCAGGTCTCGCTGCGGTACCAGTCCATGGCGGCGGCGGCATCCGACTGGGCGATCTCGAGGAAGGAGCCCTCGCCGGTGGTTTTGGCACGGACGACGGCAGCCAGGATGCCGAGTGCCCCGAAGAGGGGGCCGGCGTGGATACCCATGGAGGCGTGCTCGGGGAGGTAGGCGAATCCCTCGGCGTCGGTCTGGGGGGTGACGATACCCGCCCAGGTGTCGAAGGCCACCCCGTGGGCGGGGAGGTTCCGGTACGGCCCGGTCATCCCGTAGCCGGAGATGGTGCAGAAGACGATCTTCGGGTTGACCGTGCGGAGGTCGTCGTAGCCCACGCCCCGCCGGGCCAGGCCCCCGGGGCGCATGGCCTCGACCACCACGTCGGCCGTCGCCACCAGCTGCTTGAAGGTGCTGACGTCCTCGGGCTGGCGCAGGTCCATGACAATGCTCCGCTTGCCCCGGTTGAGGTGGAGGTGCATGAGGGAGACGCCGTCGACGATGGGCCAGGTCATCTCGCGGATGTAGTCGCCCGACGGCGGCTCCACCTTGATCACCTCGGCGCCAAGGTCGACCAGCGGCATGGTGATGGCAGCCGGCCCCAGCGCCGAGCATTCGATGACGCGGAGTCCGTGCAACGGTGCGTCGGCTGCGGCTGGCATGGGTCCTCCCCGAAAACGGTCGGCGGGCGGGTGTCTGCAGTGCACCGTGCCGGTGTGCGGGTCAGAGTATATCTGACGGTGTGTCAGATCGGCGCGGTTCTGTCCCTGGTCCGGCGGCCGGACCGCCCGGCTCGGTGCCGGCGGGGCTCTGTGGTCCGGTAGAGTCTTGGTCCGCACCTCATCGGCTCTGGAAGTCGTGGCCGATGTGCCATACGGGCAGATCGGCCGTCAGCTCGACGGCTCGAGGGGCAACCAGCGCTCGTAGCTCAACGGATTAGAGCATCTGACTACGGATCAGAAGGTTGCAGGTTCGAATCCTGCCGAGCGCGCCAAAAGTCCAGGCCAGAGGGCTGTCAAGAGTAGTTGCGGTCGCAATAGAGCCAACATTGCGTGTCCGAGCGTCTCGGGGGAACCGCGAAAGCCCATGTCAGGGGACTCATATGGCCCTTGTTCTCCTCTGGCGAACAGCCAACATTGGACTTGGTCCTCGATGGGATTTGGAGAAGCGAACTGGGACGCGCTGCCACGCAGTCCGTCTGATGGCCGCGAGATTCGGCGTAGCGCCGGCCTCAGATCGAGTCGCCTGAGCGCGCGGGGGATCTTGAGAACGCAGGCGAGCACCTGGCCACGCCCGAGGGGGCCGCAACACTGTGGGACAGCGGGAGGATCTCCACCACTGGTTTGGCAACTGGGCCGTTGCCGCCACGGAACCACGTCCGGCGTCACACCTGCGACGTAGGATTCTCACGTGACCAGACGCCCGTGCCCGATCCGGGAGTCCTCCCGTTCCCCTAAGGGGGACGTGCGGCGACGATGAACTACGACGAGATCGCTCACCTGAGGAGCCAACATCCGGCGTGGGTGCTCCTGCGCTCGAACAACGTCGCTCTCGTGCTCAGTTTCCTCGGCCGGGTGTTCGTCGACGGCAACGCCAGCGGAATCCCGGCGAGCGAACTCGCTGATCAGTTGGACGACGAGCTGTTCGCGCTCAACCAGCGGCTCGGTGAAGATGCCTTCCCGAGGTCGGCAACCGCCTACCTCGACGATTGGGCGTCGCCCGAACACGGCTGGCTGCGGAAGTACTACCCCGCCGGTGCCGATGAAGCCCATTTTGATCTGGCCCCCGCAGTCGAGAAGGCACTTCTCTGGGTCCAAGATCTTCCGGCTCGCGAGTTCATCGGTACCGAGTCACGTCTGAACACGATCTTTGAACTGCTGCGTCAGATGGTCTTCGGCGCCGATGACGACCCCGAGCGCCGTCTCTCCGAGCTTCAGCGGCGGCGGGCGCAGATCGATGAGGAGATCGCTGCCGCCCAGCGGGGGGAACTCGCCATGCTCGACGCAGTGAGCCAGCGCGACCGGTACCAGCAGTTCGCCCGCACCGCCCGGGAGCTACTTGCCGACTTTCGACAGGTCGAAGAGAACTTTCGCGGGCTCGACCGCTCACTCCGCGAGCAGATCGCAGGCTGGTCGGGATCCAAGGGCGCCCTGCTCGATGAGGCACTGGGGAGCCGCGCCAGCATCACCGAGTCGGACCAGGGCCGTAGCTTTCAGGCCTTCTACGACTTCCTGCTGTCCCATCACAAGCAGGCCGAACTCACCGAGCTACTCGAGCGACTCCAACAGATTCAGGATCTCGGGAGTCAGGACGGGCGACTGCGCCGGGTCCACTTCGACTGGATCGACGCCAGCGAGCGTACCCAGGCAACTGTTCGTCTTCTCTCCGACCAGCTCCGCCGCTTCCTCGACGATCACGTGTGGCTCGAGAATCGGCGGGTCTTCGACCTGCTCCGCTCCATCGAAGGCAAGGCACTGCGCGTTCGCAACCAACCCGATCCGGTGGTCGCAATGGAGCTTGACGACACCGGTGTGACCGTCGGCTTGCCCATGGAGCGTCCGCTCTTCCGTCGTTCGCGCCGCAACCGACTCGAGACTGAGTCGATGGAGCATGGGGACGATGACTTCGACGCCTCGGCCATGCTGAGCCAGTTGTATGTCGACCGGGACATGCTCGTGCAGCGGGTGTTCAACTCGCTCGGAAGGGACGACCAGGTCGGACTCCGTGAGGTGGTTGTGGGTCAGCCGCTGGAGCAGGGCCTGGCTGAATTGGTCGGGTACCTGTCGTTGCAGGAGCCCGGCCTCACCGTCGTCTTCGACGAGGAACGCCATGATCAGATTCGGTGGAGCACCGGCGAAGTCGAGCGCTCGGCCGATCTGCCTGCAGTCTCGTTCAGCCGGGACCGTTCGGAGCCGTCGTGACGGAAACGCCGCTCGACGCGCCGAATGAGCCGACGGACCTGTCGCTGGTCTTGGTTCATCTGATGAAGGGTCCCCTCTACCGGGATGTGCACGAGAAGCAGTGGGGCCTCATGCTCGGACTGCGGAACCAGGTCGGCGACTATGTCTCCGTGCTCGGCTTGAGTGTCGTCGTCGACGAGGCGGAGGGATATGCCTACCTGCGCAGTCAGGTCGCCGATCAGGACGCGACCGAGTTCCCGCGGTTGGTAGCCAGGCGCACGCTGCCTTTCAAGGTGAGCGTACTCCTGGCCCTGTTGCGCAAGCGCCTGGCCGAGTTCGATGCCAGCAGCTCAGATGTCCGCCTGGTTCTCAGCCGCGACCAGATCATCGAGCTAATCCGCCTGTTCATGCCCGACAGCACCAACGAAGCGCGCCTGGTGGACAGCATCGACACCACGGTCAAGAGAGTCTGCGAACTGGGCTTTCTGTACCCGCTCCGGGGCGAGCAGGACAAGTATGAGGTCCGACGGATTCTCAAGGCCTACATCGATGGGCAGTGGCTGTCGGAATTCGACGCGCGACTTGACGAGTATCTGTCCGATCTGGCTGTGTCGGAGGAGTCGGCGTGACGTCCTCGCTGTTCAGCCCGATCGAGCTGGAGGACCGACGCCCCGACCGACTGCCCGGCTGCCGCCTGCAGCGACTCGAGGTCTACAACTGGGGAACCTTCGACCGGAAGATCTGGTCGTTTGAACTCGCCGGCCGCAACGCACTCCTCACCGGCGACATCGGCTCGGGAAAGTCGACCCTGGTCGATGCCGTCACCACCCTCCTGCTGCCTGCGAACAAGATCTCCTATAACAAGGCCGCCGGCGCGGAGACCCGAGAGCGGGATCTACGCTCCTACGTCCAGGGGCACTACAAGTCGGAACGCAATGAGACGACCGGGGCCTCACGGCCGGTCGGACTTCGAGACGACCGGCAATTCTCGGTCATCCTCGGGGTGTTCGCAAACACTGACTTCGCCACGACGGTCACCTTGGCCCAGGTCTTCCGGGCAAGGGATGTCGGCCAGCCCGAGCGGTTCTTCGTGGTCTCCGATGCCGAGTTGTCGATCCTCAAGGAGTTCACCGAGTTCGGCTCCGAGTTCTCCGTGCTGAAGCGAAGGCTTCGGGATGTCGGAGCCCGCCTTTACGACACGTTTCCCGAGTACGGCCGAGACTTCCGTCGACATCTCGGCATCGAATCCGAACAGGCCATGGAGCTCTTCCACCAGACCGTGTCGATGAAGGCGGTCGAGAATCTGAACGATTTCGTCCGCAGCCACATGCTCGAACCGTTCGACACCAGCGCCCAGATCGCCGACCTGATCGACCACTTCGACAACCTGACCCGGGCCCACGACGCCGTGCAGCGCGCACGTGCCCAACTCGAGCTCCTCCAGCCTCTGGTCGCCGATATCGAGGTACATGATCAGCTGTCGGAGCAACGCGCCTCTCTCGAACAACAGCAGCAGGCACTTCCGCTCTACTTTGCCGACCGGATGCGTCGGGTCCTTGACATGGAGCTCGCAGCGCTGGAGACGCGGGCGCTCGAGCTCGGCCAGTTGCTCGGGTCGCTTGAGTCGGCAATCAAGTCGTGGCGCCAGGAGGAGAGCCAGTTGCGTCTCCAGATCGCCGGAAGCGGAGGCGATCGGTTGGCCGCCATCGACCTGGAGATCGGACGTCGCGAGAGGGAGAGGCCGGTTCGGAAGGACAGGTTCGATCGCTACAACCAGCGCTTGGCGGAGGCGGGCATGGCACCGGTATCGGAGGCGGTGCAATTCGCCGCCACCCGTGCCCGGGCTGACTCCAGAAGAGCAGAGCTGGAGAGCGAACACGACGTTCTCCAGAACGACCTGAGTGAACGGCGGTTCGAGCAACGCTCGATCGACGAGGAGTCGAAGCAGGTCAATGACGAGCTGCACAGCCTGCAGTCCCGTCGCAGCAACGTTCCTCGGGTGAGTCTCGAATTGCGGCAGCGACTCGGGCACGACCTCGGTATCGATCCTGACGACCTCCCGTTTGCCGGAGAGCTCATCCAGGTCCTCGAGGAGGCGAGTGAGTGGGAAGGCGCGGCGGAACGGGTTCTGCACTCGTTCGCACTCTCCCTGCTTGTCCCGCAACGCCACTACGAAGCCGTGGCTGGTTGGATCAACGACCACCACCTCGGTGCCCGGGTCGTCTATTTCCGGGTCCCACCCCGCCTCGCCCGGTCAACCCCACTGGAACGCCAGTCTGTCCATCCGCTCCTGGTCGACATGCTCGAGATCAAGCCTGACACGGGATTCGAGCAGTGGTTGGAGAGCGAACTCGGCCGTCGTGCCAGCCACGAATGCGTGGACACCATGGGCGAGTTCCGCTCCGCCCCGAAGGCGGTCACCCGATCCGGGCAGATCAAGGACAGAGACCGGCACGAGAAGGACGATCGCAAGAGGATCGACGACCGTCGGGAGTACGTCCTGGGTTGGACCAATGAAGCCAAGGTCGAGGCGCTCGTGGCCCATGCCACCTCACTGCACCAACGGCTTTCCTCGGCCACGCAGGTGATCGCCGAGCTCGTCGGGCGCGAGAGATCCGCATCGTCCCAGCTTCAGTCATTGGCCGGACTTGCCGAGCACGACCGATGGGAGGAGCTGGACTGGAAGGCGCTGGTCAACGAGATCGCAGCTCTCCGGGTCGAGCAGGACCGTATCGCCTCCTCGTCGGACACACTGGCGCTCTTGACCGCCGAACTCGAACGTGTTCGACAACAGGTGAGCGTCGCCGAGGAGGAGCGGAACGGGTTGCAGCGCGAGCGGGGTGCCGTGGAGGGGCGTCAACGGTCAGCCGAGGGTGAGCGCGACCGCTTCGCCATGTTGCTGTCCGACGGTGATGCGCTCGAGCACGCCTCTCCGTCGTTCCCATCCATCGACAAGATGGTAACCACGCTGCTCGAGGGCCATGCGCCTGATGCAGTTGTACTCACGACTGCTCAGCAGGAGATCGGTGCCAGCCTTGCCGATCGGCTCAACGAGATCACCAGGCAACGGGGGAACCTCGAGATGCGCATCGTCCGTGCAATGGGTGGCTTCCGGACGAAGTACCCGACCGAGACGTCCGAGTTCGACGATTCCATGGGCTCGGCCGGCGAGTACCGCCAACTCCACCAGCGGGTGGCCACCGACGATCTCCCCCGCTTCGAACAGGAGTTCAAGAACTACCTGAATCAGAACACGATCCGGGACATCGCAGGGTTCTCCGCTCAGCTCAACAAACACGAGCGGGTGATCCGTGACCGCATCGAGACCATCAATGATTCGTTGAAGGGCATCGACTACAACGAGGGTCGCTACATCCGGCTCGTTCCCGACCAGACACCGAATATCGAGGTGCGCGAGTTCCGGGCCGAGCTCCGGGCCTGTACGGACAATGTGGTCGGTGCCGTCACCAACGATCAGTATTCGGAGGAGAAGTTCCTCCAGGTGAAGAAGATCATCGAGCGGTTCAAGGGTCGCGAGGGAACTGCTGATCAGGACCGCAATTGGACCCGCAGGGTGACGGACGTCCGTCAGTGGTTCGTGTTCTCCGCATCCGAACGCTGGCGTGCCGACGACGTCGAGTACGAGAACTACACGGACTCGGGCGGCAAGTCGGGGGGGCAGAAGGAGAAGTTGGCCTACACGGTGCTGGCTGCGTCGCTGGCATACCAGTTCAAGCTGGATTGGGGCGCCGAGCGGTCGAAGTCCTTTCGATTCGTCGTGATCGATGAAGCGTTCAACCGGGGTTCGGAGCTTTCGACCCGCTACGCCCTCGACCTGTTCACCCGCCTCGGCCTCCAGCTGCTGATCGTGACTCCGCTACAGAAGATCCATGTGATCGAGCCACATGTTGCCGCGGTTGGTTTCGTCGACAACCCGAGCGGCAGCTACTCACGTCTCCAGTGCCTTACGATCACCGAGTTCCGGAGCCGTCGTGAGGAGCACGGCAACCGTGTCGATCCTCAGGCTCCCGAGGACGTGGCGGCAGTCGACACTCCATGACGACCTGGACGAACGTCGAGGACCTGGTCGCGACCCTGCACAAGCGATGGAAGGCAGGCCGCTTCTTGCGTGAGTACGCGGAGGGCCAACCGTGGGCACCGATCGAACTATCGGTGAAGTCACCGTCGGCCGATGAACTGCTCCATCGATTCGACGACGCCGTGCTTTGGGCGGAGCGGTTCCGCCGGGACAGCCGGATCAAGGCTGGAGCAGCACGGTTCGCCGTGGAGTACCGGAACATCGGGGGACGGAGCCTCGGATCGAATTCGGTGCCGGCACGGATCCGGATCGAGAGCTTCGACCAGCTTTGCGCACTGCTGGGCACGATGCCCGAGGTACGGAGCCTCGATGAGATCATCGATCAGACGAGGAGTACCGTGCCCGAGCTGGTCCCGTGGGTGCGCGGCCATCCGCTGAAGGCGATCGACAACGGAGACGCCTGGAGCGATCTGCTCGCCGTCGTTGCCTGGGTCAGGGGGGCGAGCACCGATCACCTCTATCTGCGGCAGATCGACGTAGAGGGCGTCGACACCAAGTTCGTGGATGGTCACAGAAAGGTACTGGACGAGCTCCTCACGGCTGTCTTGCCAGAAGGACGAATCGACACGCACTACACCGCGGGCGATTTTGCCCGTCGCTATCGCTTCCGAGTCAGACCCGAGTACACGCGATTCCGTGTACTCGGGTCAGAGTCGGCATTGCCCGAGGCATGCACCGAATTCACGTTGCGCACGGAGGAGCTTGCGTCACTGGAGTTGACCTCCCGGACCCTGTTCGTGGTGGAGAACGAGATCACCTACTTGGCATTTCCTCGCGTACCCGATGCCCTGGTGGTCTTCGGATCGGGATTCGGGCTCGCCTCGTTGCGGCCGCTCCCGTGGCTGGTCGGGAAGGAGATCGTGTACTGGGGCGACATCGACACGCACGGATTCGACATCCTCAATCGGCTCCGGTCGCGATTCGACTCGGTTCGATCGATCCTGATGGACGAAGCTACACTGCTCGCTCATCGAGGCCAGTGGGTCACGGAGCCCAGCCCGACCAATCGACCCCTTCCGAATCTCACCGAGGCCGAAGCGGCGCTCTACGGCGATCTTGTCGAAGACCGATTCGGTCCCACGGTCCGCCTCGAGCAGGAGCGTGTCCGGCCTTCCCTATTGGATCGGGAGTTGGAGCCCTTGTTGGCCTGACCGGAGTACTTCCGCTCTCGACCGGCGCTCGATCCTGGTTCCGGTCAGCATTCGTAGTCGGGGAGATCCCTCGGAGATGCTATTCTCCACTCGTGGTGCCACGAACAGCGAACGATTCTGACGACTTGGCCGGGGCCCTCGAGGAGGCAGGAGTCGAGGCGCGCTGGCTGGGGGACGGTTCGGTCGAGATCGGAGGCACGGCCTTTGTCGTCGACCGGCTGAAAGTTGTCCGGGAAAGCGATGGTGCACTGTTGGCACACGTCCACGACGCGTCCGGTCGCCCTCCGACGATCATCGTGGCCGACCGCATCTCCGAGGCGGCCAGGGCGCAATTGAGTCGGGCCGGTCTGGCCTGGCTTGATCGCCGTGGGCACCTGTGGATCCGCACGGCGGGGATCTTCGTGAACGCCGATGTTCGGCCCAGTACGGGCCCGCCTGTTCGCAGGGTCGTGGAGATCTTCAAGGGGACTGGCCTCGATGTCGCCGTCGGCTTGCTCCGGTTTCCGCTCGAGTCACATGGCGTGAACCAGCTCGCCCGAGAGATCGGTCGCTCTCCTGGTCGGGTCTCCGAGATCCTGACTGCGCTCCGGCGCCAGGGACTCGTTGGGGCGGACAACCTCCCGATCACCCCCGAGCTGTTCTGGGCGGTTGCGGAAGAGTGGAAGCCTCGCTGGACGCCAATGCCCTCTCCACCACCTCCCGAGCCGCCGGAGCGGTACCGGCTGACCGGTACCTTGGGCGCCCTGGCTCTCGAGGTCCCTCTTGTCGCCGGAGCGGCGGGGACGTGGCCGCGTCTCTACGTGGCCGACGACGTGGACCTTGCCACTGTCGTCGGCGCCTACGGCTCGGCTTCAGGGTGGACAGGGTCCGAGGTGGCGATATGCCCGTCCCGGTATGGCTTCGCCTGGAAGTCGTCGGCTCATCGGGACGGGTACCCGGTGGCAAACCAGCTCGTCGTAGCCCTCGACCTCGCCCAGGACCGGGCGCGCGGTCACGAAGTCCTCGAAGGTTGGGACCCGAAGGAGTTCACACGTGTCTGGTGATCTTCGCCTGGAAGGTCCAGGGATCGGCAATGTGGTGGCATCGTTGGCTGCCCTTACCGAATCGGCACCAAGTGCCGAGTTTGCCGTCATCGGCGGACTGGCGGTCCTTGCCCGTCTCGGAGGAGCACACCGGGTCACCGACGATCTCGATACCGTTGCCACCCAACACGGCGACGAGCCGACCGTCGTGGAGGCAGTGATTGTCGCGCGCCTACTAGCGTCGGTGGTATTCGGAAGACGGGCCGCGCCGGCCATAACAGAAGTGCAGTACGTGCGGTGGCGGTCTCAACCGTTCTCGCCTTTTCCCTTGCCGATTGCAGCACTGGGTCGGCCATAACTGGCGGTGGCGTTTCGTCTCCAAGTTCGTCGATGTGCACCGTTCGGGTGACCCCCGATTGCAGTGCCTACACCTACTCGAACCCGTCCCCGGGTACCGAAGTTGTCACGGCTCCGAAATCGAGCGCAGGCGACAACCGGGAGTTTTTTTGGGCCAAAGCTGGCCGAAGCGAGTCTGACCAGACGGTGTGTGCGTCATTCGCCACTGGGCAGGGAGCCGATCAGCAAGGAATCGTCCTGCGGCTGAGGAGCTTGCCTGATGGCAAAATCAGAGCCATCACCGTCACCCGAAACATCTGGCAGGGTGTCTTCGACGTCTTCAACTTCCACGTCTGGAATACCGAAGCCGATCCGAGCAGTCCATTCACTCAGTTCGGGTCGGTCGTGGTCTCCGAGCTGCCCATTCGACCTGCGATCTACCCGTTGAACATGTGTGCCCGGACGGTTGCAGCCACTGACATCGTGCAGTTTGTCGTCTGGACGAGGGGCCAGAAGGAGCCCAGATGGGGGAGTATGGCCAGGGGCGGCGAAGCCAGGATTCCCGATGATGCGCCCTCGGCAGGTCAGGGTGGCTGGTTTGCTGGACATCTGATCCCAGGATCCAGCATGACCTACCGCCGACTGAGCATCGATGGGGCTATTGCCCAAGGACTTCCTTGACCGACCGCGACTCGGACGCTCGTCTCACTGGGGACCGCTCTTTCGATCAGGAGGGTGCCCCACAACACCGGTTCGCGGCGTGCCAAACGTTGTCCGATCGAAATGGTGCTTGCTGACCGCAAGCGCTCGGTAGTGGCCTTGATCGATCCCAGGTCCCGACCGCACCGAAAGACACCGCACCAAGAGACGAAGCCTGCGGGTTTCCGGCCGGTAGTACCGTCCCGGCACCCGCCCGCCGCCGGGGGTACAGTCGGCGACGGACCCGGTAGACGCCGGCGGCCAAGCAGGAGAATCGAGCGTGCCATGACGGCGGTAGCGGAACCCCAGGGGTCCATCGGGACCTGGTGGCGGGCGGTCGCCCTGTCGACCATCGCCATCGTGCTCCTTGGCGTGGTGGTGGCCGCCGGGGGGACGGCATCAGCAGCGACCGTCACGGGAACGGGCCCGGCGCCCCACCGTCCCCATATCGACACCGGGCCGGGCGCCGGCTACTGGATGGTGGCTGCAGATGGCGGGATCTTCTCCTACGGGGCGGCGATGTTCTACGGCTCCACCGGCGGCACGATGATCAGTGCCCCCATCGTCGGGATGGCCGCCGTACCCGACGGCGGTGGGTACTGGGAGGTGGGCGCCAACGGCGCCGTCTACGCCTTCGGTGACGCCGAATACTACGGCGGGACGTTCCTCGACACGTCGGCCAAGCCGACCGTGGGGATGGCGGCCACGCCCGACGGCCACGGCTACTGGCTGGTCGGCACCGACGGCGGGATCTTCGCCTTCGGGGACGCCGGCTTCTACGGCTCCACGGGCGGGTTGACCCTGAACAAGCCGGTGGTGGGCATGGCGGCGACCCCGGACGGCCACGGCTACTGGCTGGTCGCCTCGGACGGCGTCATCTTCGCTTTCGGGGACGCCGGCTTCTACGGCTCCACCGGCGGGTTGACCCTGACCAAGCCGGTGGTGGGCATGGCGTCCACCCCGGACGGCCACGGCTACTGGCTGGTAGCCGCCGACGGCGGCATCTTCTCCTACGGCGACGCTATGTTCTACGGCTCCACCGGCGGCATGACCCTCAACAAGCCTGTCGTCGGGATGGCCGCCACCCTCGACGGCCTCGGCTACTGGCTGGTGGCCGCCGACGGCGGCATCTTCTCCTACGGGGACGCCGTCTTCTACGGCTCCACCGGCGGGTTGACCCTGAACGCGCCGATCGTGGGCATGGCGGTCGTCCCCAGCCACGCCACCGCCATCTCCACCTACGCCCTCACCGACGTGTCGTGCCCGACCACCACCTTCTGCATGGCGGTCGACGCCGGCGGCAACGCCATCGCCTACCAGGGCGGGCAGTGGTCGAGCCCGGTCCGGGTCGACCCCTCCGGCGGGCTGAGCAGCGTGTCGTGCCCCTCCACCACCTACTGCCTGGCCGTGAGCGCTGCCCAGGACGGATTCTCGGTGTACGACGGCACGTCGTGGACCGCGCTGGCCCATCCGCCGCCGGCCGTCACGAGCGATTTCGCCAGCGTGTCGTGCTCCGTCCTCAGCGGGATCTACGGCTGCGCCGCCGTCTCCGCCAGCACCGGCAAGGTGGCGATCTACTACGCCAGCTATCCGGTGGCGGCCGACCGCTGGGACGAGTTCACCGGCCCCAACGGTGCCCTGGGCAGTGCGAGGGGAGCCCGCTCCCTCGCCTGTGCGTTCGACGCCACCGACAACTACGACTGCCTCGTCCTGAGCGGCAACGGCACCTACCAGACCGGCACCAACGGCGCGCTCAATCCCTTGGCCTTCGTGTTGGTGAACGGGAGCGCCAGTGCGTCGTGCACGTCCTCCACCGCCTGCCTGGCCGGCGGAAGCACCAGCGGAAGCACCTACACCTTCAACGGCACGGCGTTCACCCCGCTGGCGGCGACCTTCTCGCCGACGGGGATCTCGTGCACCGGGACGTTCTGTGCGGCCACCGACGGATCAGACGTCTACACCTCCACCAGCGGCGGCTCCTGGACAGCGGGCGTGCCCATCGATGCCTTCAAGGACGCGGTGGGCATTTCGTGCCCGTCGTCGACCTTCTGCGCGGTGATCGGATCAGGCGGGGACGCCTACCTCATCAATCCCTCGGCCTGAGCCCGCCACCCGCCACAGGGTCAGGTCCCGGGGCTCCGTGGCCCTCCTCGTCGGGACGGGCCAGTGTTGCGGGTGCCGAATCGGGTAGGTGGATCGCCTGGATCCGCCAACCGGCCAGCGGTGAGGAGCGGAATTGATCGAGAGAAGTCGCAAAGCGGAGGCGCTCCTCGGGACCGCCCACGCCACCAACCCCGCCGCCGCGAGGTTCTGTCCTGGCTGGACGGCCCACGAGATCGTGGC
The DNA here is from genome assembly GCA_052143315.1 of Acidimicrobiales bacterium. Taxonomy (GTDB): domain Bacteria; phylum Actinomycetota; class Acidimicrobiia; order Acidimicrobiales; family RAAP-2; genus DASZIT01. The sequence goes on from JBKQTE010000045.1 coordinate 54,446, forward strand.
GCACGTCGCCGGAATCGCCAACGAGGTCTCCGGGCGGGTACGGGGGGGGCCTGGAGACTACGCAGGTGCCTGCACCTGTCGGACGACACAGGCCACATGGGTGAGGCCCGGTGTACTGGTGGCCGACCACGCCTGTGTAGCTCCGGGGTTCACGCTGGCGGTGGTGACGATCTTGGTGCCGAGCACCGTGTCACCAGGCTGGGTCACGAAGTCGACGACGATCTGGTAGGTCCGGGCCGTAGTGGCCGAGTTCTTCACCACACCGGCAAGGACCCACGTGCCCTTGACCTCGTGACACGATCCGGTGGTGGTGACGTCCCCGCGGGCGTTTCTCGCCGGGACGAAGGGGATGGTGGTAGCCGCCGTGGATGACACCACCACCGTTGTCGGTGTGGGTGCGGTCGTGGACGACGAGGTCGACGTCGACGAGCAGGCGGCGAGGAAGAGGGCGACTCCGAAGAGAGGGAGCAGGGCGGAGACGCCGAGTCGTTTGCCGCAACGGTCCGCGGCCCTGGGGTAAGGCATCGGTCGAGCGTATCCGAACGAAGTGGCGTCACCGCTGGGCGACGGGTTCGTCGGATCGGTGGCCGGGAGCCGCACACCTATGGGATCACTCGGAGACCGACAGTCGCTCTGGTGTGCCGGGGGCGCAACGAGTGGGTGACCGCGGCATCGGCTGGTGCCTGTCGTAGTCCCGGACTCCCCTGGGACGGGGCTCACCGCTGCCAACCGGGAGGGGGGGACTGCCTGCGCCAGTGAGCTAACCGCACCGGAGACTCGCGGACCCCACGGGAGATAGGCATTCCGCGGTCGTTCCGTAGCCGGTTGAACGCGGGGCGTCGCCGATCCCGGCGGTCGGTTGCCAAGGGATTCCCGGGGATGTTAAGCCTCCACTGTCGACGGGTGTGGGCAGCGCCCCAGAGCGGAGGGTGCTGGCTCATGCATAGGGGATTCTGGTCGGCCGGTCGGGCACGAGCTGGGCTGCGGCTCACCATGGCCGGCCTCATCTTGGTGGGCGTCACCACCGTGTCCACCGTCGGGTTGAGCGCCTTCGGACCGAGCCCGGCATTTGCGTCTCCGACAAGCCCCTGTGGAACCACCGGCGTCTTGTCCACCAACGGCACCACCGACACCTGTACCTACACCACCGTCGGGGCTGACACCTTCTCAGTGCCGGCTGGCGTCACATCACTGAACATCGTGGCGATAGGTGGGGGCGGTGGGGGCGCGAACGGCGCTTACGGAGCTGTCGCCGGCACGGGGGGGAATGGGGCGCAGGTCAGCACCACGCTTGCCGCCACTGGGAGTCAGGTCCTCGACCTGTTCGTAGGAGGGGGTGGCTCGTTCACCAACTGCGGGTTCCAGAGTGGCTCGGGCGGTGGTAGCAGCACAATCGACCCGACAGACCTCGTGAATAGAATTATCGCCGGTGGTGGCGGGGGGGCCAGCATCACCAGCGGCAGCGCTGGTCCCGCCTCGGGCGGCAGCGGCGGTGGCCCCGGCGGAATCGGCGGGAACGCCCCCGGCGCCAACGGAGGCGTCGGCGGCGGAGGCGGAATCGGCGGTAGCACGGGGCTTGGTGGTTACGACGAAAACGGCGGCAACGGCAACGGCGGCAGCGGCGGCGGCGCCGGTTGCGAACCCGGTGGCGAAGGCTTCTCGGGCGGCGGGAACGGCGGTGGTTTCGTAGGCACCTATGGCGGCGGGGGCGGGGGCTTCGGCGGGGGTAGCAGCGGTCATGAGACGGTCTATGGCGGGGGCGGCGGGGGCGCTGGGGGCAGCATCGGGCCGGCAGGTGTGACCTCGTACGGACCGGCGAGCAATGGTGGCGCTGTCTCTGCCAATGGTGGTGGCGGTTCCATCACGATCTCCTGGATCGTCACCCTCATCGCCACCACCACCTCCACGTCGCTCTCCGGTGGTGGCCAGTCGGGGACGAGCATCTCGGTGCCCGCGGGCACGGGGGTGACTGACTCGGCCACCCTCGCCGGGGACAACTCGTCGAGTGCCGGCGGAACGGTGACCTACAACGTGTACTCGGACTCCGCCTGCACGGACCTTGTTCAGAGCGGAGGTACTTTTCCTGTCACAAACGGAAGCGTGCCAGACTCTGATTCGATCACCTTCGCCGCCCCGGATACGTACTACTGGCAGGCGGTGTATACGGGGGACGCGGCCAATGCGGGGTCGGCGAGCACGTGTGGTCCAAGCGGCGAGGTGGAGACCGTCTATACCTCGTCGCTGTCGCTCACCAAGTCCACCACCTCGTCCGGCTACGGCGCTGCCGGCCAGACCCTCAACTACGACTACCTGGTGACCAACACCGGGACGACGACGATCTCGTCCATCGGGGTCAGCGACAACAAGGTGGCCCCGGCCAACCTCACCTGCCCGCAGGCCTCGCTCGCCC
>JBKQTE010000046.1:0-29707 GCA_052143315.1 Acidimicrobiales bacterium
CGTTTCGAGTCCAAGCAACTCGAGCCCCCGAATTTTTGAAGCCACGCCCGCACGGTACCTGCCTGGTACCTGCGGGGCCACCCGTTGTGGCTCGACCCACGTTAACTACCCGCATATGGAGAATCAACCGGTTGTCGCAAAGTAAATCAGCGATATCACGACCTGTGGTCATAGCGATGCTGAATGTGACAAGGCACGAAATCGGATGCCGTCGGGCGTCGAGAATCGGTCACATGGACTGACGTTGTCGTCGAAGGACACTCAACCTTTGTCGGTTGGTGGGGCGACCGCCAAGGAGTGCCGCCAAGCCCGGAGTCCGCCGGTTCACCCGGTGATCCTTACGCGTGGCGCGAGCGTTCCGGTCGGCTGCGGACCGATGGACCCGCGACTCCGTCCGGGGAAGCAGCCGCCCCTTGGTTGGGGAGCAGCAGGAGCACGAGTACGGCGGCCACTCCGACCACTGCTGCCGCCATCACCAGGGCCAGGTCCATTCCGGAGATGAACGCCCGGCGAGCGAGCAGAGAGAGCGCCACGCCCAACTGTTTCGGGGCGTGTTGGGCCACCGCCAGGGCGGCACCGAGCGAGCTCTCGATCAGTCTCTGTATGGAGGCCGGAACACCGGCATGGGCCACCGCCGGCGCCATCAGGTGTTGGTAGCGGAGGTTGAGGGCGGTGCCGAGGACCCCCACCCCGAGTGCTCCGCCTACCTGCATGGCCGTGTCGTTGGTGGCCGATCCGACTCCGGCCTCCTCCCTGGGCAGTGATCCCATCACGGATTCGGTGCAGGGGGCCAGACCCAGGGCGATCCCCATGCCGACCAGCACGAACGGGAAGATGCACTCGCGATAGGTCCCGAGCACGGTGGTCCTCGACAGCAGTCCGAGGCCGAGGGCGATCAGGACCAGACCGGAGGTGACCACGTACTTCGTTCCGAACCGGTGGGCGGCGATGACGGAGATCGGGGCGATGACCAGCAGGACCAGCGCCACCGGGGCGATCCGTACCCCGGCCTCCAGCGGGCTGTACCCCAGTGCGAACTGAAGGTACTGCGTCATGAGGAAGAACATGCCCAACATGGCGAAGAGCACCAGTGCCAACGCGGCGATGGCGGCGCTGTAACGACGATTGGAGAAGAATCGCAGCGGCAGCATCGGGTGGTCGATGTGTCGCTCCCAGACGACGAAGGAGGCGACGACCACGACGGCCCCGGACAACGCCCCCAGGATCGCCGGAGAGGACCAACCTCGACCGGGGGCTTCGATGATCCCCCATAGCAGCAGCCCGAGCCCCAGCGTGGACAGCCCGGCGCCGACCGGATCGGGGCGGTCCGACGCAGGGTTCTTGGAGTTGGGAACCAGCCAGATGGCGGCGATCAGTCCGACCAGTGCCACCGGCACGTTGACCAGAAAGACGGAGCCCCACCAGAAGTGAGCCAGTAGGACGCCGCCCAGGATCGGACCGAGGGCGACGCCGAGGCCGCTGGTGCCGGACCATATGCCGATGGCCCGGATGCGGTCTCGCTCCGCAACGAACACGTTGGTGAGTATCGACAGCGTGGACGGCATCAGGGCGGCGGCGCCGACGCCCATGACGCCCCGGGCCAGCGTCAGGCGGTCGGGGCTCCCCGACCAGGCGGCGAAGGCCGAGCCGCCCCCGAAGACGGCCAGTCCGGCCATGAACACCCACTTCCGGCCGACCCGATCGCCCAGGGCCCCGAGCGAGAGCAGGAGGCCGGCGAAGATGACGGCGTAGGCGTCGACCATCCACTGCAGCTGGCTGGAGCTGGCGCCGATGGCCCGGACAATGGTGGGCAGGGCCACGTTGAGCACCGTGGTGTCGAGGCTGATCAGGAGGAGCGTGACGCACAGCACCGACAGCGTTGCCCATCGGTGGCGCATCAATCGACGGCGATGCCGAGGTCGGCGGCCAGGACCCTGACCAGGTGCTGGACACCGGTCTCGTTGCATCCCAGGACCATATGGTCGTGTTGGCCCTGGCGGACGCCCTCTCCGCAGCTCCGGAGCATGGCGAAGTCCTCGTCGCGCACGGCGTGGTGGACCTGTTCGTTGATGGCTCCTAACCCGGCTCGCTCCTGCTGGCTGGGCGCCGGCACCCGCAGGACATCGTCCGCCATGTCCGTCGCGCCCGACAGGACCGCACGGAGAGGACGTCGGGTGAGATGCACGTCCGACTCGATCCCCTTCGACTTCACGTCCTTGCCAACCGTCATGTTGGGCACCTCCGAGGCGATCGACAGAACCCTGACCATACACGAAGTGACTAGTGTATGGTCAGGGTTCTCCAGGGTTGTTCGGACCCACGAGAGCCGATTGGACGACGACCAATGCGAACGCACGGGTGGGGAGGCGAACCGCCATCGACCGACGAGGAAGCCATCGGTCGCATCCTGGCGGCCGCTCGGCGAAGCTTCGACGAACGGGGGTTGGCGACGAGCATCGTCGATGTAGCCCAGGTGCTGGGCGTCACCCGACAGACCGTCTACCGCTACTTCCCGAGCACCGAAGATCTTCTCACCGCCACGGCCGTCCACTCGGCCGGCGGTTTCCTCCAACGGCTCGCCGACCATGTCGCCCCGCTCGGCGACCCCGCCGAAGCCGTGATCGAGTCCATCGCCTACACGCTCGAGGAGCTCCCGTCGGAGCCGTACCTGGGGCTGCTGCTCACCTCCGGCAGGGTCGGTACCTTCGCCCGGGGGGTCACCTCGGTGACCGCCATGGACTTCGGCCGCTCGATCATCGACCAGTTCTCGGTGGACTGGGATGAGGCGGGGTTCGACGACCAACTGCTGGCGGAGCTCGTCGAGCACATGCTGCGGACGGTCCAGTCCCTGGTGCTCGACCCGGGTGATCCACCGAGGCGCGGCGTTGAGCTCCGCGCCTACCTCGGTCGCTGGGTGGGACCGGCGCTGCGTCGCCGGCCGGTGCCCGGCAGGAACCGGGGCGAACCCAACGGGGCTCTCGGACACCCGACGACGACGGGTCCCTTCGCCGAGCCGCAGCCTCGACGGCTTGGTCGACACGTTCCGCTCGCGTGACGGTCGGTCGACCCAGGCCGGACCGCAATGGTTCGGGAGGAGACGCCGCCGGCTATGTGGGATGCACCACCGATCCTGTGGGCACACCCTCTCCGGGGGTGGTCCCGGCCCCGTTCCACTAGCATCGGCCACCGTCCAACAGCTTCGACGAAGGGTGTTCCATGGCTGACATCGGGTACGACGGCAAGGTGGCGATCGTCACCGGATCTGGGGGCGGCCTCGGTCGCGAGCACGCGCTGGAACTGGCGCGACGCGGTGCCCGGGTGGTGGTCAACGACCTGGGTGGGTCGGTCCATGGTGACGGTGGCGGCGAGGGTCCGGCTCACGATACGGCCAAGGAGATCGAGGGCCTCGGTGGCGAGGCGGTGGCCGACACCAACAGCGTCGCCACCGTGGAAGGGGGTGCCGCCATCGTCAAGACGGCGCTGGACGCCTTCGGTACCGTCGACATCCTGGTCAACAACGCCGGCATCCTGCGCGACAAGGCGTTCCACAACATGACCCCGGACCTGATCGACCCGGTGATCGACGTGCACTTGCGGGGTGCGTTCAACGTGACCCAGCCCGCCTTCGTGCACATGCGCGAACAGGGGTACGGGCGGATCGTCAACACGTCGTCCAACTCTGGGGTATTGGGCAACTTCGGCCAGGCCAACTACGGAGCCGCCAAAATGGGCCTGGTCGGGCTGACCCGGGTGCTGGCCGTGGAAGGTCGTCGCGCCAACATCAAGGTCAATGCCATCGCCCCGGTGGCGTATACCCGCATGACCGAGGAGCTCCTCGGCCCCGACCTGGGGCAGAAGCTCGAGCCCAGGCTGGTCACCCCGCTGGTGTGCTGGCTGGCCTCCGAGGACGTCGACGTCAGCGGCGAGGTGTACTCGGCGGCCGGCGGCGTGGTGGCCCGCTTCTTCATCGGACTGACCCCCGGCTACTACAACCCCGCCCTCACCGTCGAGGACGTGCGCGACCACTGGGGCGAGATCCGGGACGAGAAGGGGTACATCGTGCCCGAAGACTCCTCCGGGGAGCTGAAGAAGTTGGCGGAGATCCTCGGGGGTGGCGCCGGCTGAGCCGCGCCGCCGGGCCAGCGGCGGCCCGGGTCTCAGTCTTCGGACGACCCGTCCGCCGCCGCCATCACCGCGTCCGCCACCAGCAGGGCATCGAGCTGCCCGGCCATCGCGGTGATCTCCTCCGCCTCGTAGTAGCTGCGATGCAGGGTCAGCGTCAGCTGCTGCTGCACCAGGGCCAGGGCGTCCTCGGCGGCGGCCGCCGCGTCGTACACGGAGAACAGCCTGGCCTGCATGGCCTGGGCAGAGACGTACTGGCTGCCCCGCTGGCGCGCCTCACCGGGAAGGGCCCGCAGGAGGTCGCCCGGGCTCCGGCCCGGCCCTCCGACCGCCGTTTCGTCTCCGCTCATCTGCTCACTGCCGTCCTGCTCCATCACGTCCCTTTCGCGCTCTCGATCCATCATGTCTCGCAGTAAGAACACCGAAGTGCCGGTGCATGTTCCGCCGGGGCCCGCGCCCCGCCCGGGCCGCCATCCTCGCCGGCGGCGTGGTCCGGCCGGTGTCCACCGAACGGACTCGCCTCAAGGGGTGAAGTCGCCGGCGGCCAGCCGTAGCTTCCGGACGATGCGCACCAGGTGGAGCAGGTCCTTCCTGCTCAGCTCGCCCAGCCCGAACTCGATGTCGTTCACCGCTTCGGTGGCCTGCTCCACCAAGCGGCGTCCTGCCCCGGTCAGCTCGGCGAGCGTGGTCCGGCCGTCGGTCGGATGGGGGACCCGTCGCACCAAGCCCTGGTGCTCGAGGCGGTCGACGATGTTGGTCACGCTGGTCGGATGGATCATCAGGCGCTGGCCCATCTTCCCCAGGGGGAGCGAGCCGTTCCGGCTGAAGTGGAGCAGCACCAGTCCTTCGTACCGGGCGAAGGTGAGGCCGAAGGGGCGCAAGGCCCCGTCGACGGCGGACAGCACCATCTGCTGGCCCCGCATGATCGATGTGGCCGCCGCCATGGCGTCGCTCACGTCCGGCCGCCACCGCTCCGCCCACTGCGAGCGGGCCTCGTCGATCGGGTCGAACTCGAGCGGCGCGGGTGCCATGAGCGGCTCAGGCGTTCCGACGGTAGGAGCCGCCCACCTCGAACAGGGCGCCGGTGATCTCTCCCAGGCTGGCGTGACGGACGGTCTCCATCAGCTCGGCGAAGACGTTGCCGCCCTCCAGGGAGACCCGGCGGAGGGAGTCGAGGGCGGCGTCCCGGTCGAGGGCGTGGCGGCGGTGGAAGTCCCGGAGCCGGGCCAGCTGGTTCCGCTTCTCCTCTTCGGTGGAGCGGGCCAGTGGGATCGTCACGGTGGGGGCGGACCCCCGGGAGGCGGTGAAGGTGTTCACCCCGACGATGGGCAGCGAACCGTCGTGCTTGCGGTGCTCGTAGAGCATCGAGTCGTCCTGGATCCGCCCCCGCTGGTAGCCGGACTCCATGGCTCCCAGCACGCCGCCCCGATCGCTGATCCGCACCAGCTCGGCCAGTACCGCCTCTTCCACCAGGTCGGTGAGCTCCTCGACGATGAAGCTCCCCTGCAGCGGGTTCTCGTTCATGGTCAGACCCCACTCCTTGGTGATGATCAACTGGATGGCCAACGCCCTCCGGACCGACTCCTCGCTCGGGGTGGTCACCGCCTCGTCGTAGGCGTTGGTGTGCAGGCTGCTGGCGTTGTCGTAGATGGCGCACAGCGCCTGGAGGGTGGTGCGGATGTCGTTGAAGGCCATCTCCTGGGCGTGCAGGGACCGGCCGGAGGTCTGGACGTGGTACTTGAGCTTCTGGGACCGGTCGTCCGCCCGGTACCGGTCGCGCATGGCGATGGCCCAGACCCGGCGGGCCACCCGCCCGATGACGGTGTACTCGGGGTCCATGCCGTTGGAGAAGAAGAACGACAGGTTGGGAGCGAAGTCGTCGATGTCCATGCCGCGAGCCAGGTACGACTCCACGTACGTGAACCCGTTGGCCAAGGTGAAGGCCAGCTGGGTGACGGGGTTGGCCCCGGCTTCGGCGATGTGGTAGCCGGAGATGGAGACCGAGTAGAAGTTCCGGACCTGGTTGGCGATGAACCACTCCTGCATGTCGGCCATCACCCCGAGGGAGAACTCGGTGGAGAAGATGCAGGTGTTCTGGCCCTGGTCCTCCTTCAGGATGTCGGCCTGCACCGTGCCGCGGACGCTGCCCAGCACCTCCGCCCGGATGGCGGCGACCTCGCCGTCCCCCGGCGAACGGCCGTGCTCGGTCTCGAACTGGTCGAGGCACTGGTCGATGGCGGTGTTCAGGAACATGGCCAGCACGGTGGGAGCCGGGCCGTTGATGGTCATCGACACCGAGGTGGTGGGGGCGCACAGGTCGAAGCCGTCGAACAGGACCTTCATGTCGTCGAGGGTGGCGACTGAAACGCCTGAGGTGCCCACCTTGCCGTAGACGTCCGGTCGCTCGTCGGGATCGGCCCCGTACAGGGTCACCGAGTCGAACGCCGTCGACAGCCGCGTGGCCGGCTGGCCTTCAGCCAGCAGGTGGAAGCGGCGGTTGGTACGGAAGGGGTCGCCTTCTCCGGCGAACATCCGGGCCGGGTCCTCGCCCACCCGCTTGAACGGGAACACCCCGGCGGTGAAGGGGAAGTGGCCGGGCAGGTGCTCGGCCCGCAGCCAGCGGACCAGCTCGCCGTGGTCGGTGAAGCGGGGGAGCGCCACCCGGGGCACCTGAGTGCCCGACAGCGATGTCCGCACCAGGTCCGGCCGGTCGTGGTCGCCGGGCCGGTAGGTGGACCTCAGGTCCTCCCACTCCTCGAGCAGGAGCCGGCCGGCCGGGTGTCGCCGGCCCGCCACCGTCGACGCCAGCGCCTCGAAGGCCGTGGTGTCGATCCCGGCCCCGGCGCCCAGGGCGATCGCCGCCTCCAACTGCTGGGAACGCCTCGCCTCCTCGGCCAGGACGGCGGAGGTGGCGTGGTAGTCCCGGACCGTGTCGGCGATGTCGGCCAGGTAGCGCCGACGGGCCGCCGGTACCACCACCGACGTCCGGGTGGAGGTCCGGGTGGTCACCGGCGACAGCACCCCGTCTGCCAGGTCCAGGCCCCGGCGCCGCAGCTCGCCCGAGAGGTGCTGGTAGAGGGCGGTCACCCCGTCGTCGTTGAACCGGGCGGCGACGGTGCCGAACACCGGGGGGTCACCACCGTCGGGGGGCGGGCGGTGGTCGCGTGCCCACTGGCGGCCCACCTGGCGGAGGGCGTCGTCGGCACCGCGTCTGTCGAACTTGTTGATGGCCACCGCGTCGGCCAGCTCCAGCATGTCGATCTTCTCCAGCTGGGAGGCGGCCCCGTACTCGGGCGTCATCACGTACAGGGAGACGTCGGCGACGTCCACCACCGCCGCATCGCCCTGCCCGATACCGGGAGTCTCGACGATCACCAGGTCGAACCCGGCGGCGGCGCACGCCGAGACCACCTGGGATAGGTAACCGGGCACCTCGGAGGTCGACCCCCGGGTGGCCATGGAGCGGAAGAACACCCGGGGGGAGTCGATGGCGTTCATCCGGATGCGGTCGCCTAGCAGCGCCCCGCCGCCCCGGCGTCGGGTGGGGTCGATGGCCAGCACGGCGATGGACAGCTTGTCCTCCTGGTCGACCCGGAACCGGCGGATCAGCTCGTCGGTCAGCGAGGACTTCCCCGATCCGCCGGTGCCGGTGATGCCGAGCACCGGAGCCGGCCGCCTGCCGCCGGCCGCCTGCAAGGCCTCCAGGGTGGCGGTGTCGACCGTACCCCCCTCCAGGCAGGTGATCAGCCGGGCCAGGCTACGGCGGTCGCCGTCGAGCACCGGCGCCAGCGAGGGGATCGGCTCGGCGGCCAGGTCCTCATCGCACCCGTCGATGAGCAGGCCGATCATCCGGTCGAGCCCCAGGCGCTGCCCGTCGGCCGGCGAAAAGATCCGTGCCACCCCGTAGGCCTCAAGTGCCTCGATCTCCGAGGGGACGATGACGCCCCCGCCGCCACCGAAGACCTTGATGTCGGGCCGGCCGTGGCTCCGGAGACTGTCGATCAGGTAGCGGAAGTACTCGAGGTGGCCTCCCTGGTACGAACTGACCGCCACTCCCTGGACGTCCTCGTCGACGGCGGCGGCGACCACCTCGTCGACCGACCGGTTGTGGCCGAGGTGGATCACCTCGGCGCCCTGGGCCTGCAGCAGGCGCCGCATGATGTTGATGGCGGCGTCGTGCCCGTCGTACAGGCTGGCCGCCGTCACGAACCGGACCGGGTGCGTGGGGTGATGGCCGTCCGTCGGCCGGTCGGTTCTGGAGTCGGACGTTGCCGCCGGTCGGCTGGAGGGGGTCATCGGCGACAATACTAGTACGTCCTACTAAATTGCGCCGGGCCGACGGGGTCGGACCCACCGGCCCTCGGCCGGGCACCCCGAACGTCCGCGACCCACATCGGCGAACCGGTATCGACTGCCGCCGGCGGTTCGCCGAGACGTGGAACCGCGGCCGCCCGGTGTCCCGCCTCCCGATCCGCGTCGCTGGCACGGCGACCCGGCCGGCGGTACGGTGCGGTGCACCGTTGGCCAGAGGTGCTGTGCCACCCGGAACGTGGTGTCGACGAAGGGCCGACACGCGAGGTGGGCAGAGACTGCTCCACGGAGAGCCGGCGGTACGGACGGGGGACGACGGTGCAGAGCAAGTGGCGTTGGCTGTGGGCGGCGGCTGCGATGGTGGTGGTGGCCCGGTCGTTCCAGCTGCGGTCCCGGGCAAAGGGCCTGGCCGTCGTCGGCCCGGACGACCGCACCCAGCCGCCGATCGGCGGGTGGTCGTGGCTGACCGCCCATGGGGTCCGGATCGACCGTGACCTCGGGGAAGCGGTGACCGCCCATGCCGAGGCCGAAGGCGTCGATGTCCTGGACGTGGTGCCCTCCGACCTGGCCACCGAGGACGCCCTCGAGCTGCTTCGGGCCTACGACCCGGCCACGTACCGCACCGATCGCCTGGCGCGCGGCGTCTCCGCCCGGCGGGCCATCGCCGTGCGCACCGCCACCCTGGACCGGGCGGGACTGGACCCGGCCACCGACGCCGGACCGATCGCCCTCGACCTCGCCGCGGTGGAGCTGAAGCGCCACTGCAACTCGTCGATGGGGGTGGCGGTGGGACCGGCGCTCGGCACCCCCGACACCTCCGCCAGCCAGCGGATGGAGCTGCTCCGTTCCCGGTTCGGTGCCGCCACGCCCCTGCTGGTCGCCGTGCCCGTGCTCGGGTACGGCTTCCTGGTGGTGGGCGTCCTGTCGGCGCCGGTGTTCGGCGTCTGCGCGCTGGTGGCCTGGTGCGCCCAGCCGGTGCTGAGCCTGGCCGGCACCGCGCTCCGGCCGGCGGATCTGTGGCGTCGATCGTCGCTCCGCTGGCTGCTCGGCCCGATCGGGCTCGTGCGTTCCGTGCTCGGCCCCCGGCACCCGGCATCCGACCCACGATCGGCGGAGGGGGACGCGCGGCGGGCCGAGTACGCCCGGGAGCTCTCAGAGGGCACCGCTCGGTTCTTCGAACCCCGGGCGTCCGAGTGCCCTCTGTGCGGGAGCCAGGACCTCGCCCCCCGTCTGTCCACCACCGACATGGTGCTGCACAAGCCCGGTCGGTTCCATCTCGACCGTTGCCGCGCCTGCGGGCACGTCTTCCAGAATCCGCGCCTGTCGCTCGACGGCCTCGACTTCTACTACCGGGACGCCTATGACGGGCTGAATGCCGAGCGCGGGGAGGCCATGTTCAAGGTCACCCAGGCCGCCTACCACGCCAGGGCCGACATGCTCGACCCGGAGGCGCGCCCCCGGCGATGGCTCGACATCGGGACGGGATACGGTCACTTCCCACTGGTGGCGCAGGACCATTGGCCCGACACGACCTTCGATGGCCTGGACATCAGCGACAGCGTCGACGTGGCGGCCCGGCGCCGGTGGGTGGCCGAAGGGTTCCGCGGGCTCCTGCTCGACCGGGCACCGGACCTGGCCGGCCGGTACGACGTGGTGAGCATGTTCCACTACCTCGAGCACACCCGCCAACCGGTGGCCGAGCTCGACGTCGTCGCCTCGCTGTTGACGCCGGGCGGCCACCTCCTCGTCGAGCTGCCCGATCCGACGTCCCCGTACGCACGGATCGCCGGTCGCTACTGGTTCCCCTGGCTCCAGCCCCAGCATCTGCACTTCCTGTCCCGGGACCGGGTGTGCTCCCTCCTCTCCGAGCGGGGCTTCGAGATCGTCTCCTCCGGGCCGGTCGAAGCCTTTCCGGGCCAGGAGCTGGCCGGGGCGTGCTGGCTCGTCATCAACCGGTTCGCCCCCGAGACCGGCCTGCCCTGGCTGCCCCCGACGACAGCCCGGGACACGCTGCGCCGGGTCGGGGCCCTGGCCATCGGGGCACCGGTCCTGGTGGCGGCGGCACTCCTCGACCAGGTCCTGTCCGCATCGGACCGGCGCCTGCGCGGCTCGAGCGCCTTCAGGGTGGTGGCTCGACGACCCTGACCCCGCCGGCCAGGGACCCCCGGCAGCTGGCGGCGTCGGAGCCGCGGGCCTCGGTACACTCGTCCACCACGACCATGCCGGTTCTCCACGACGACCTGGGTCACCCCCTGGAACTGCCCGGGCCACCGGACCGGATCGTCTCGCTGGTCCCTTCGCTCACCGAGGCGCTCGCCGCCACCTGCCCCGACCGCCTGGTGGGGGCGACCGACTGGTGCAGCCACCCGGCCGGCCTCGGCGTGGCGCGCGTCCGGGGCACCAAGAACCCCGACCTCGCCGCCATCGAGGCCCTGGGCCCGGACCTGGTGGTGGCCAACCGGGAGGAGAACCGCCGGGTCGACATCGACCGGCTCCGCAGTGCCGGCGTCCCGGTGTGGGTCACCGTCGTCGAGTCGATCGGCCAGGCGCTCCGGTCGATGGGACGCCTGATCACTGGGGTGCTCGACCTTCCCGAGCCGGCGTGGCTGGACGCCGCCCGGCGGGCGTGGACGCCTCCTCCAGCGCTGCCTTCCCTTCGGGCAGTGGTGCCGGTCTGGCGCCGCCCCTGGATGGTGGTGGGATCCCACACCTTCACCGGGGACGTGCTCACCCGGCTCGGCCTCGACCACGTGTTCGCCGATGCCGATGACCGCTACCCGAGGGTCGACCTGGCTGCACCGGAGATCGCCCGGGCGGAGCTGGTGCTGCTCCCCGACGAGCCGTACCGGTTCACCGCCGACGACGGTCCGGAGGCGTTCCCGGACCGTCGGGTGGTGCTGGTGCCGGGCCGCGATCTCACTTGGTACGGACCGTCCATGGTCGCCGCCCGGGCCGAGCTGGACGCCCGGATCGCTGCGGTCATCGAGCCCGGCGGACCGGGCGGCTGACCGCCGCCCGCCACCGGGCGCCGGTGCTCACCCTGCGACGGTGGCCGGCGCCGGGGCGCCGACTGGATTCGGGTAGCCCACCGCGGAGCCACCGAGCCGGATGGCGATGGGTGCGAGCATGGCTCGGAGGCGCTCCCGCTCCCGGCTACTGAGCGCCTCCCAGCCCGCCGCAGCCAGCCGGTCGGTCCGGGTGGCCACATGGCTGCGCAGCCGTCGCCCGGACCCGGTCAGGGCGCCGCCGGCGTCGAGCAGGCCCCGACCGTGGAGGCCCACCGCCGCCAGCTCCCACTCATCGTCGGAGTAGCCACGGTTGGGCTGGGTCAGCCCGCGGCTGCCGTCGGCGGCCGCCCGCAGGACGTGGGCCGTACAGCCACCGAGCTCCTCGGCGGTGAGAACGGCGACGTGGCCGTCGCCCCGGTGCTCCCGCACCACTGTGGACGCCTGCCACAGGGCGTCGATCGGGTCGTCCGGCCACGACAGGCGAGCGTTGGCGGCTCCGAGTGGATGTCCGGAGAGCTCGAGCGAGGTGACCACACGTCGGAGGAGGGGGACGACGGCAGACAGGGCGTCGATCTCCAGCTCCCCGCCGGCGTGGGCCCGCAACGCCGCCCCCGCCCCCCGCCGGCGCGCCTCCAGCGCCTGGTCGGGAGGGACCGACGACCAGACCGCCGGGACGGCGCGCTCCACCATCGACGGCGCGAATCCGGCGAAGGTGGCGACGACCACGCCGGCGCCGACCCGACCCATTGGTGCCGCCCGGGTGGCGAAGTAGCCGCGCCAGAAGCCGCGAAGCCCGGTGGCTTCGTGCGCGGCCCGTGCCCCGGGAGTGAAGTAGGTCACCGAGTGGACGGCTTCGAGCAGCACCCACAGGTCGTGTGCGTCCCTGACCGTCGTCGGGTCCGTGGCCGTCCCACCCTCGTTGCCCATGTCGGCTCCTTGCCGGGTCGCTGCCGGTCAGGGGATGCGGCGCCCGGGCGCCGACAGCCCGCCGCCATGCTCGGCGCTCACCCTCACTCCGTCAAGCTTCAGGGTGGACCCCGGGTCGGGGGCATCCACCGGTGGTGGACTCGGGTCCCGCACTATCGTCGGTTCGCGGCCCGGTGCTGTCGCACCATGACCGGAGGGAGGACTCCATGACGACCGTGCCCACCGTCGAGCTCAACAACGGGGTCGAGATCCCCCAGCTGGGATTCGGCGTGTTCCAGGTGAAGCCTGAGGAGACCGTCGAGGCAGTGGCCAGTGCCCTGAGGATCGGCTACCGGCACATCGACACGGCCGAGATGTACGGCAACGAGCGAGAGGTCGGCCGGGCGGTGGCCCAATCCGGCTTGGACCGGTCCGAGGTGTTCGTCACCAGCAAGCTGAACAACGACCGGATCGGCTTCGACGCCGCCCGGGCCGGCTTCGACCAGACCCTGCACGACCTGGACCTCGAGCAGATCGACCTCTTCCTGATCCACTGGCCCCTCGCCACCGTCCGCGACTTCGTCGAGACCTGGAAAGCCCTCGAGACCGTCTACGTCGAGGGCCTGGCTCGTGCCATCGGCGTCTCCAACTTCCAGATCGCCCACCTCCGTCGGCTGTTCGACGAGACCGAGATCGTTCCGGCCGTGAACCAGATCGAGGCTCACCCCTACTTGACCCAGGATCCGCTCCTGGCCTTCGACGCCGAGCACGGCATCGCCACCGAGGCCTGGTCGCCGATCGCCCGGGGGGCCGTGCTCGACGACCCGGTGGTCGTCGAGGTGGCCCGTTCGCACTCCAAGTCGCCGGCCCAGGCGGTGCTTCGTTGGCACATCCAGCGGGGCAGCATCGTGTTCCCGAAGTCGGTCCACGCCGATCGGATGGCGGAGAACTTCGCCATCTTCGACTTCGAGCTCTCCGACGCCGACATGGGGCGGATCTCGGCGCTGGACCGCGGTCTCCGGACCGGGCCCGACCCGGACACCTTCGACTACGTCCCCGGCTGACCGGCGGTGGGCTCCGCCGACCGGCGGCTCAGTCCATTCGGACGAGCACCCGTTCGACCCGGTGGTCCCCGTCGTTGCACAGGACGATGTCCGCCAGCTGGCGGGTGGGGAGGATATGGTCCCGCAGATTGACGCGGTTGACGTCGGTCCAGGTCCACCGGACCAGCGCCTCCAGCTCCTGGCGGGGCAGCGACGCCAAGTGACCGAAGAACCCGTCGGAGCCGGCGGTGGCCTCGGCGACCAGGCGGAGCACGCGGGCTTCGAACCAACGAGCGATGTCCTCTTCGGCGGCGTCGACGTAGATCGACAGGTCGCAGGCGGACCCCGCCTCCGGCCCGGCGGGGGGGCCCGTGCCGGCCCCGTCCTGGAGGACGTTCACCCCTTCGAGGATCAGGATCGTCGGTCGGCGGATCACCTGGTGCCGTCCGGGGAGCACGTCGTAGGCCTGGTGGGAGTAGACCGGGATGGACACGTCGGTCCGGCCGCTGCCGATCGCCGCCAGCGCTTCGGACATCCTCCGGTGGTCGAATGTCTCCGGGAACCCCTTGCGCCCGAGGATGCCACGCGCCTGCAGGACGGCGTTGGGGAAGAGGAAGTTGTCGGTGGACACCAGCTCCACCGTCGGGACACCCGGTCGGCCCTCGAGCAGTGTGCGGAGCGCCGCCGCCGTGGTGCTCTTGCCCACTGCCACGCTGCCGGTGACGCCGATCACGAACGGACGCCCGCCCGGCATCCCGATGGCCCGACGCCACACCAGGTCGGCCAGGGGGAGGTAGATCTCCGCCAGCTCGTCGGCTGGCACGGATCCGGGCCCGAGGACGAGTCTCGGGCGTCCGCCCGGGCGTGCACCGGTCGACGCCCATCTCTGGCGGCTGAACTCCTCGAAGCCGCCGACGGGACCGGATGCCCGATGGCCGTCCAGCCCGGTGTTCATCAGGGGAGCCCGTCGGCCACCGTCGGCATGGCGTCGACCGGGCGCCTGCCGGCCGGCCCGGTACCGTCGTGGGGTCCGGCGACCGGGGAGGGCGGCGTCCCTGCTTCCGCGTCGATGTCCGTATCCTCGTCGGAGCCCTCCTCGTGGTAGACGTACTTCCCCCCGCGCATCCACGATGCGCCGGCCGCTACCAGGCAGGCGATGACGGCGAAGTCGAGGGCGGCGTGGAGCCCGTTGCGGAAGGCACCGCTGATCAACGACGGGAAGAACTCCCGCCCGACCAGGGTGCGCTGGGTCGCCGCCGGCAGCGACGCCAGCACGTGTGCCCCGAGCAGGTGCTGGACCGGGTTGTAGCCGAGGAACGCCGCGAACAGCGTGGAGACCGGCGGCAGGTCGGCCGCCTGTCGGGCTGCACCGGAGGGGACCCCCTGGGCCACCAGCCCATGGTAGAGGGAAGAGGGGAGCGTGGTGGACAGGCCGACGATCATCAGGGTGAAGAAGATCCCGATCGAGAGCACCTGCCCCGAGTTCTGGAAGGTCGAGTTCATGCCGGAGCCCACACCGCGGTGCCTGGGCGGAAGGCTGTTCATGACCCCGGCCCGGTTGGGAGCGGCGAACGCCCCCATGGCCAGCCCGTTCACCAGCAGCAGCGTCCCGAACGCCAGGTAGTTGAAGTCCACCGGCAGGAGCTCCAGCAGGGCGAAGGAGCCGGCCGCGGCCACCATGCCCCCGGTGGCGAAGGGCCGGGATCCGAACCGGTCGGACAGGATCCCCGACACCGGCCCGGCGATCAGGAACCCGGCGGTGAGCGGCAGCATGGCGATCCCGGCCCACAGCGGTGTCCGGGCGAAGTCGTAGCCGTGGAGCGGTAGCCAGATGCCCTGGAGCCAGATGATCAGCATGAACATCAGGCCGCCCCGGCCGGTGGCGGCCAGCAGGGTGGAGATGCTGCCGGCGGTGAAGGCCCGGATCCGGAAGAGGGACAGTCGGAACATCGGGTCGGGCGAGCGGGTCTCGATGACACAGAAGGCCGCCAGCAGCATGACGCCCCCGGACAGCAGTCCGATCACCGAGGGGCTCGTCCACCCCATGGTCTGGCCACCGTAGGGCTGGATCCCGTAGGTGATGCCGACCATCACCGCCACCAGGCCGAGAGCGAAGGTGATGTTGCCGGGCCAGTCGATGTGGGAGATGTTCCTCCGGGGCACCTCCTTCAGCTTTCGGTACGCCCAGACGGTGCCGAACAGCCCGATCGGGACCGACACCAGGAAGATGAGCCGCCACTGGATGGGTCCCAGCAGGCCACCGAGGACGAGGCCGATGAAGGTCCCGCTGATGCCGGCCACCTGGTTGATGCCGAGGGCCATGCCCCGCTCGTCCTCGGGGAAGGCGTCGGTGAGGATGGCCGATGAGTTGGCGATGAGGAAGGCCGCCCCGACGCCCTGGAAGATCCGCATCACGATCAGGTACAGGGCGGCGGCGGTCCCGGACATCCAGGTGATGCTGAGGAACAGCGAGAACAGGGTGTAGACGGCAAAGCCGAGGTTGTACATCCTGACCCTGCCGTACATGTCGCCCAGACGGCCGAGGCTGACCACCAGGACGCTGGTGACCACCATGAAGCTCAGGATCATCCAGAGCAGGTAGAAGCTGTTCCCGGGCAGCAGCGGGTCGATGCCGATCCCGCGGAAGATGTCGGGCAGGGCGATGAGCATGATCGAGACGTCGATGGTGGCCATCAGCATCCCGAGGGTGGTGTTGGAGAGGACGACCCACTTGTAGTGGGGCGAGGCCGGTGCGTTCCGCCGGTCGACCGGCGGGACCCGTTGGGTCTCGGTGTCGCTCCGGTCGGTCACGCGGTTCCCTCGCCGGCCAGCAGGTCGGCCGGTACCGAGTCCAGGGAGGCGAGGATCGACTCGGCCAGGGCACGGGCGGACCCGGCGTCGAGCTCGACCGCCACCCGGGCGCCCGCCCCCTGGGACAGGTTGAGGAAGTCGATCAACAGGGCATGGTCAGTGGGGCAGTGGACCGGGTGGTCGAAGGAGACGACGGCGTCGGTGAGGGCGAACCAACCGTCACCGCCCTTGCCGCTTCCTTCGAGGGCGATCCGCTCCGTCTGGTAGGTGCACATGGTGGTCCTCTCGTCCGGGTGCGTCAGCCGGCCAGGTAGCGGCCGAAGAAGCCCCAGATCTGCTGCCAGCCCTCGTTGGCCGCCGCCGGCCGGTAGCTGGGCCGGTTCACGGCGAAGAAGGCGTGGCCGGCGCCTTGGTAGGTGTGGAACTCGTACGTCTTGCCGTTGGCGATGAGGGCCTCCTCCAGCTCCATTACCTGTTCGGGCGAGGGGTACTGGTCCTCGGCCCCGAAGAGGCCGAGCAGCGGGCACGACAGGTCTTTCGTCTTGTCCACGATCGGACCGACCTTCAGCGGCAGCCCCTCGGGGGGCGTGCCCACCACGAAGGCGCCGTAGCAGTCGACGGCGGCGTCGAGGTCGAGGGAGCAGGCCGCCAGGAACGACTGGCGACCGCCGGAGCAGTACCCGATGGTGGCGATCTTCCCGTTGGACGAGGGGAGCGACCTCAGGTAGGTGGCGGCCCCGTCCACGTCGCCCACCAACCGGTCGTCGGGGACCCCACCCTGGGCCCGGGCGATGGCCGCGGCGTCGTCGGCGCTGGCCCCGCGGGCCTCGCGGCTGTAGAGGTTGGGGCAGATGGCCAGGTAGCCGTGGGCGGCGAAATTCCGGGTGATCTCTTTGGTCTGCTCGTCGTAGCCGGGCATGTGGTGGATGACCACCACCCCGCCGCGGGGGGCGCCGTCCAACGGCTGGGCCAGGTACGCCTCCAGCGGGTCGCCGCCGTGCCCGGTGATCTCGACGGTCTCGGCTCTCATGTCGTCGGTCATGGGACGTCCCTTCCTCCTGTGATCTCGCCCAGCATAGTTAGTGAGGCGAACTAATGACGAGGGGACCCTACCTGTCGAGGGAGGCCACCACGCCTCGTCAACGGCGGGCGTTCTTGACGAAGTCGTCGGTGCCGTGCCCGATCTCCAACCGGGTCCCCCCATGCCAGCTGCCCCGTAGGTGGCGCCGGACGGCCGCCTCGCCGTCGTCCGTGGCCCGCGCCGCCGAGTGCCACAGGTCGGCGTGGTGGAAGAGCACGTCGCCCCGTTCGGCGTAGACGGCCACCTCGCCCGGGACCCGCTCGAACCCGAGGGGGATGCCGTCGGTGCCCCCCAGGTGGCTCCCCGGCAGCACCCGCAGGAACCCGTTGGCCGGCGACGTCGGGTCGAAGTGGAGGGTGAAGGCCACCCCGGGCCAGATGTCCAGGTGCGGCCCGGACTGGTGGTCGGTGTGCCAGCCGATGCGTGAGTACGCCGATCCCGGGCCGGGACGGGCATCCTGGTAGACGATGCCGAACTGCTCGTAGTCGAGGAGCCATGCCGCCGGCCCCAGGCAGGCCCGGGCCGCCGCCACCAGGGTGGGGTGGTGGGCCGCCCGGTCGGCCAGGGGGGAGGCCTGAGTGGCGAACGTCACGTAGTGGGCGAACGGTCGGCCGTCGACGGTGGCGTCGGGGGCGTCCAGGATGACGGTGCCGTGGCGGTCGTCGAGTGTGCCCTCCACCAGGCGCACCTGGGCATCGACCAGCTCGGCCTCGAGGGCGGCCAGGGTGGTGTCGTCGAACACCCCTCGCAGGGTGCCGTAGCCGTGGGTCCGCACCGAGGCGGCCAGTCCCTCGCTGTCTTCGGGGGACACCACGGTAGGGACGGCGCCGGCCATGGGTCCAGCGTACGGCCTGGGCCCGTCAGCGGGCGACGGCTCCGGTGTCGGCCAGGACCACCGCGCGTCGTACGCTGGGCGGATGAGCGATGACACCCGCACCGACCCGTCGGAGGAGCCGCTGGTCGGCTTGAAGCCACGCAGCTTCGAGGTGACCGACGGCCCCACCCGGGCGCCGGCCCGCGCCATGCTGCGAGCCGTCGGCATGACCGACGACGACTGGGACAAGCCGCAGATCGGGGTGGCGTCGTCGTGGAACGAGGTGACCCCGTGCAACATGCCCCTGTCCCGGTTGGCCCAGCGGGCCAAGCTCGGCGTGCGCCAGGCCGGCGGGTACCCGCTCGAGTTCGTCACCATCGCCGTCTCCGACGGCATCTCCATGGGTCACGAGGGGATGCGGGCGTCCCTGGTCAGTCGGGAGGTGATCGCCGATTCAGTGGAGACCGTCATGCATGCCGAGCGATTCGACGGCCTGGTCACCTTGGCCGGGTGTGACAAGTCGCTGCCGGGGATGCTGATGGCCGCCGCCCGGCTCAACCTGCCCAGCGTCTTCGTCTACGCCGGTTCGATCCTGCCGGGGCGTGCCCGCGACCGGGCCCTGGACATCACCTCGGTGTTCGAGGCGGTCGGGGCGCACGCCGTCGACGCCCTCTCCGACGAGGAGCTCAGCCTGATCGAGCACAACGCCTGCCCGACCGAGGGGTCGTGCGCCGGGATGTTCACCGCCAACACCATGGCCTCGGTGGCCGAGGCACTCGGGATGTCGCTGCCCGGCGGTGCGTCGGCCCCGGCGGTCGACCGGCGCCGCGACGACAGCGCCTTCGCCTCCGGCCAGGCGGTCGTCGAGCTGCTGCGGGCCGGGGTCCGTCCCCGTCAGATCCTGACCAAGGCGGCCTTCGAGAACGCCATAGCCGTGACTATGGCCCTCGGCGGCTCCACCAACGCCGTCCTCCACCTCCTGGCCATCGCCTACGAGGCCCGGGTGGAGCTGGAGCTTGAAGACTTCAACAAGGTGGCGGCCCGGGTGCCCCACCTGGCCGACACCAAGCCCCACGGCAAGTACCACATGAGCGACCTCGACCGCATCGGCGGGGTGCCGGTGGTGATGAAGGAGCTTCTCGACGCCGGGCTGCTCCACGGGGACTGTCTCACCGTCACCGGGCGGACGGTCGAGCAGAACCTGACCGACCTCGACCCGCCGCCCCCCGACGGCGACGTCGTGCACCGCCTGACCGAGCCCATCCACGCCCAGGGGGGCATCGCCGTCCTCCGGGGCTCGTTGGCCCCCAACGGCGCGGTGGTGAAGGTGGCCGGCATCGACACCCTGCTCTTCGACGGGGTGGCCCGGGTGTTCGACGGGGAGGCGGCCGCCATGGACGCCATCCTGGCCGGGAAGATCGAGCCGAACACCGTGCTGGTCATCCGGTACGAGGGTCCCAAGGGCGGCCCGGGCATGCGGGAGATGCTGGCGGTGACCGGCGCCCTGAAGGGCGTGGGGCGCGGCGCCGACTGCGCGCTGGTCACCGACGGCCGGTTCTCCGGCGGCACCCACGGGTTCTGCGTCGGCCACGTCGCCCCCGAGGCGGTGGACGGGGGGCCGATCGCCCTGGTGGCGGATGGGGACCGGATCGTGCTGGACGTGGTCAACCACACCATCGACCTGCTGGTCGATGACGACGAGCTCGGCCGACGGCGTGGGTCCCTCAAGCACCCCGAGCCCCGCTACACCACCGGGGTGCTGGCCAAGTTCGCCCGCCTGGTCACCGGGGCCGAGCGGGGCGCCATCACCGAACCCTGAGCCCGATGGCCACCTGGGACCAGTTCCGTACCGGCTCGCCCGAGCTGGCGGCTAAGGCCGAGGCCCGGATGGCCGCCGACGGCCTGTTGCTGGTGGGGACTGTTCGGGCCAATGGATGGCCCCGGATCAGCCCGGTCGAGCCACTGGTAGTAGAGGGGGACCTCTACCTCGGCATGATGTGGCATTCGAGGAAGGCGCACGACCTGTTGCGCGAGCCGCGCTGCGTGGTGCACACCGCTACCTCCGACAGGAGCGGAACGACCGGCGACGTGAAGGTCTCCGGGCGGGCCGTCGACGTCGCCGATCCGGATCGGCGCGAGCACTACTGCCGGGCGCTGGAGACCGCCATCGGCTGGCGCCCCCACGAGGACTTCCACCTGTTCACGGTGGACATCACCGAGGTCGGGTACTTCGCGGTGGTGGGCGACGGGCACGACGTCCGCACCTGGCGACCGTAGCATCCGTCACTTCGACGGTACGATGAGTGATCATCGCTCGGCGACCGGCCCCGTGACGCCGTCCGGCTGACCTTGCCCCATGCGCTTCGGCGCCACCGGAGGTCCCGTGGGTTCCCTACTCGTCGCACCCGAGCCCATGGGGGCCGCTGACCCGAACGTCCCGGAAGGCCAGGCGCCGCCCGAGGTCCGCACCGCCCAGAAGCTGGTCACCGTGGCCATCGTGGCCGGTCCGGCGGTGGCCCTGGCCATCGCCGTCCCGTGGCTGTGGGGCCGGGCCGTCAACCTCTCCGACGTGGTCATCGGCGTGGTCTTCTACCTCATCACCGGCTTCGGCATCACCGTCGGCTTCCACCGGCTGTTCACCCACCGTGGGTTCGGGCCTCGACGGTCGTTGAAGATCGCCCTCGCCGTCATGGGGTCGATGGCCGTCGAGGGATCCCTGACCAGTTGGGTGGCCACCCACCGTCGCCACCACATGTTCAGCGACCACCCGGGCGACCCCCACACGCCCTATCGCTACGGCGAGCACGGGATGGCACTGGTGCGGGGTCTCGCCTTCTCCCATGTGGGCTGGCTCTTCGTCTCCGACGCCTCCAGCGCTGCCCGTTACGCCCCGGACATGTTGCGAGACCGCGACATCCAGCGGGTCGACCGGCTCTTCCCGGTGCTGGCCGTGTCGTCTCTGGCCATTCCGGCCGGCGTCGGCTACGCTCTATCGGGGACGCTGGTCGGCGCCGTCACCGCACTGCTGTGGGCGGGCCTGGTCCGGATGGCACTGCTCCACCACGTGACCTGGTCGGTCAACTCCCTGTGCCACACCTTCGGCCGGCGCACCGAGCAGACGACCGACCGCAGCACCAACCTTTGGCCGCTGGCCCTCGTGTCGCTCGGCGACAGCTGGCACAACGTCCACCACGCCCACCCCAGCTGGGCCCGGCACGGCGCCCGCCGCGGCATGGCGGACCCGTCGGCGTGGCTGATCCGTCGCTTCGAGCAGATCGGCTGGGCGGCGGCTGTACGGTGGCCCCCGGTGCCCGCTCCGATCCCCGTCCCGGTCGAGCTGTCCTGATCGACCCCGCTGATGGCGGACGGGTGCTTGTCGATCGTGCCCCGGGCATGCAACAATGTCTGCACCATGCGATTCAGCCCGATCACCCCCGCCATCGACCTGGTACTCCTCTCGTAGCGCACGCGAGCCTTCGCCGTGTGCGCTCTCCGACCTCCCAGACGGGAGGTCGTTTTCATGTCCCGCCACCGGTGGGGTGATCACGCAGATGTGGCACATCTGCCACCAACCGGAGAACGACCCACCGCCTGAACACCGAACCAATGACACCGACCACACCGACCACACCGACCATCGTCGACAAGGGAGCACCCCGATGGAACTGACAGGAGCACAAGCGCTGATCAAGAGCCTGGAGATGCAGCAGGTGGAGGTCATGTTCGGCCTCCCCGGCGGTGCCATCCTCCCCGTCTACGACCCGATCATCGACTCGTCGATCCGCCACATCCTGGTGCGCCACGAGCAGGGTGCCGGGCATATGGCCGAAGGGTACGCCCAGGTCACCGGCCGCCCCGGGGTGGCCATCGTCACCAGCGGCCCCGGTGCCACCAACATCGTCACCCCGTTGGCCGATGCCTACATGGACTCGATCCCGCTGGTGGTGGTGACCGGACAGGTGGCCACGTCGTCGATCGGCTCGGACGCCTTCCAAGAAAGCGACATCACCGGCATCACCATGGGGATCACCAAGCACAACTGGCTGGTCACCGACGCCGCCGACATCCCCCGGGTGGTGGCCGAAGCGTTCCACGTCGCCACCACCGGTCGCCCCGGTCCGGTGCTGATCGACATGCCCAAGGACATCGCCCAGTCGCACATGGACTGGTACTGGCCCGAGCCATCCGACCTCGACCTCCCCGGCTACCGGCCGGTGACCGTGGGTGATCCCGAGCTGATCCGTCGGGCGGCCGAGCTGATCCTGGCCGCTGAGCGCCCGGTCATCTACGCCGGCGGTGGCATCCTGAAGGCCCGCGCCTCCGAGGGGCTGCGCGAGCTGGCCGAGCGCACCGGCATCCCGGTGGTCACCACGCTCATGGCCCGCGGCTCGTTCCCCGACTCCCACCCGCTGTGCCTGGGCATGCCCGGCATGCACGGGAACTACACGGCGGTGACCGCCATGCAGCGCTCCGACCTGCTGATCGCCCTCGGGAGCCGGTTCGACGACCGGGTCACCGGCCGGGTGGACGCCTTCGCCCCCGAGGCCAAGGTCGTCCACGTGGACATCGACCCGGCCGAGCACCACAAGGTCCGGCGGGCCGACGTGGCCATCGTCGGCGACTGCCGGTCGGTCATCGACGACCTGCTGTCGGCTCTCGACGCCCTGGGCCTGCCCCACTCGGACGCCACCCGGGGTGGCACGGGGGGCGCCCCCAACGACGCGGTGGAGGGTGCCCCGTCCGTCGCCGGGTCGCCGGCCGACGCCCTGCCGCGCCGGCGGCTCGGCCCCTGGCGGGCCCAGCTCGGCGAGTGGCAGGAGCGGTTCCCCCTGGTCTACGACCCGGCCGACACCAGCGGTGGGCTCAAGCCGCAGATGGTGCTCGAGACGTTGCGTGACGCCACCCCCGACGACACCATCGTCGCTTCGGGGGTGGGCCAGCACCAGATGTTCGCCTCGCAGTGGTGGCAGTTCGACCACCCCTACACCTGGGTCAACTCCGGGGGGCTCGGCACCATGGGCTTCGCGGTGCCGGCCGCCATCGGGGCCAAGGTCGGCCGTCCCGACCTGATGGTGTGGGGCGTCGACGGCGACGGGTGCTTCCAGATGACCGCCCAGGAGCTGGTGACGGCCAGCTCCGAGCGGATCCCCGTCAAGATCGCCATCCTCAACAATGCCTACCTGGGCATGGTCCGTCAGTGGCAGGAGATGTTCTACGGGGAGCGCTACTCCGAGGTCTACCTCTCGCCGGACCTGCCCGACTACGTCGGGTGGGCCGAGTCGATGGGATGCGTCGGCATCCGGGTGGAGTCGCCGGAGGAGGTGGCCCCGGCCATCGACAAGGCGAACGCCGTCGACGACCGGCCGGTGGTCATCGACTTCCGAACCGACGCCTCCGAGAAGGTCTTCCCCATGGTGGCAGCCGGAGCTTCCAACGACGACATCGTCGTCGACCCGTCCCTGACCCGAGGAGACCGCTGATGTCCGCCTACGGCACCGACAAGCGCCATCACACCCTGACCGTGCTGGTGGAGAACAAGGCGGGGGTGCTGGCCCGGGTGGCCAGCCTCTTCTCCCGCCGGGGCTACAACATCTTCAGCCTGGCGGTGGCCCCCACCAACGACGAGCGCTTCAGCCGGATCACCATCGTGGTCGACGTGGAGTCGGCCCCGCTGGACCAGATCGTCAAGCAGCTGGACAAGCTCATCCCGGTGGTCTCCATCACCGAGCTGGCACCGTCGTCGTCCCGGGAGCGCGAGCTCCTGCTGGCCACGGTGGAGGCCGCTCCGGAGCTCCGGGGCCAGGTCATCCAGCTGGTGGGGGTGTTCGAGGGCAAGATCATCGACGTCGGGCTGGACTGCCTCACGGTGATGCTGGCCGGCGCCCCCACCAAGCTCGACGACTTCGAGGACCTCATCCGCGGCTACGGCATCATCGAGCTGCAACGGACCGGGCGGGTGGCATTGCCTATGCTCGACCGGTCCGCCGACCGAACGAGTGCCAACGTGCTCGGCTTCGCACCACCCACAGAAAAGGCAGGTTGACCACGATGGCAACGCTTTACTACGAGAAGGACGCCGACCCCAGCCTCATCGGCAACCGCAAAGTGGCGGTGATCGGCTACGGCTCCCAGGGTCACGCCCACGCGCTGAACCTGTCCGAGTCGGGAGTGGACGTGCGGGTGGGACTGCGGGACGGCTCGTCGTCGAGGCAGAAGGCCGAGGAGGCCGGGCTGCGGGTGCTGTCGGTGGCCGACGCCGCTGCCGAGGCCGACGTCATCATGATCCTGCTGCCCGACACCGAGCAGGCGTCGGTCTACGAGGCGGAGATCGCCCCCCACCTCAACGCCGGCGACGCCATCTTCTTTGCCCACGGGTTCAACATCCGGTTCGGCCTGATCACCCCGCCGGCCGACGTCGACGTGGCCATGGTGGCCCCCAAGGGACCGGGCCACCTGGTTCGCCGGACCTACACCGAGGGCGGCGGCGTGCCGTCCCTGGTGGCGGTGTCCGCCGACCCTTCGGGCAAGGCCCACGACCTGGCCCTCTCCTACGCCCACGCCATCGGCGCCACCCGGGCCGGGGTGCTCGACACCACCTTCGCCGAGGAGACCGAGACCGACCTCTTCGGCGAGCAGGTGGTGCTTTGCGGCGGCCTGACCGCCCTGGTGCAGGCCGGCTACGAAACGTTGGTGAACGCCGGCTACCAGCCCGAGTCCGCCTACTTCGAGTGCCTCCACGAGCTGAAGCTGATCGTCGACCTCATGTACGAGCAGGGGATCAGCGGCATGCGCTTCTCCATCTCCGACACCGCCGAGTACGGCGACCTCACCCGCGGCCCCCGGGTCATCAACAGTGCCGTCCGGGCCGAAATGGTCCAGATCCTGAAGGAGATCCAGGACGGCACCTTCGCCAAGGAGTGGGTGGCGGAGAACGCCAACGGCCGCCCGAACTTCAAGGCGTTGCGCCAAGCCGGCTTCGACCACCCCATCGAGAAGGTCGGCGCCCAGCTCCGCGACATGATGCCGTTCGTGACCGCCGGCAAGCAGAAGATCCAGGACATTTCGGGAGGGTGATCCCGCCCTGGTCCGCGACCAAGCAAAGGTCTGCCCCCGGCCCTGACCGAATGGCGGCTCCGACCCTCAGGGTCAGGAGGCCAGCGCTCCCACCACGTAGTTGATCGACCCGCACAGGGAGGCGATGTCCTCGGGGTCGATCCCGGGGAACATGGCGATGCGCAGCTGGTTCCGGCCCAGCTTCCGGTACGGCTCGGTGTCCACGATCCCGTTGGCCCGAAGCACGGCGGCCACGGTGGCGGCGTCGACGGCATCGTCGAAGTCGATGGTACCGACCACGTGGCTCCGGT
This sequence comes from Acidimicrobiales bacterium, assembly GCA_052143315.1. GTDB lineage: Bacteria > Actinomycetota > Acidimicrobiia > Acidimicrobiales > RAAP-2 > DASZIT01. The sequence goes on from JBKQTE010000046.1 coordinate 25,461, forward strand.
CCTCGGGGCGGCTGACGAACGGCGTGGCGAGCTCCGAGTTGTCGGCCCAGGCGTAGAGGATCTCGGCGGATCGGTCGGAGCGCCCGGCGGAGAACTCGAGCCCGCCGTTGTCGTTGAACCACTGCACCTGGTTGTCGAAGAGGAAGATGGTGGCCAGCGCCGGGGTGTTGTAGGTCTGGTCCAGCTTCGAATTGTCCAGGGCGATGGTCAGGTCCATGGAGGCCGGCACCCACCGGCCCGACGCCTTGATGGCCGCGATCCGGTCCTGGGCGGCCGGGGAGAGGAGTGCCACCCACAGCCCGCCGTCGGAGCCGAAGCACTTCTGGGGGGCGAAGTAGTAGGCGTCGAACTGGGCCGGGTCCACCCGGAGCCCACCGGCCCCCGAGGTGGCGTCCACCGCCACCAGGCCTCCGGCGCCGTCCGGCCGGGCGATCTCCATCATCACCCCGGTGGAGGTCTCGTTGTGGGTAAGGGCGTAGAGATCGACGTCGTCCCGGGCCATCGCGGTGGGGTGGGTGCCGACCTCGGAGGCGATGATCTCGGGGTCGCCCAGGTGGGGGGCGTCGGCGGCGGCGGTGGCGAACTTGGAGGAGAACTCCCCGAAGCTCAGGTGCTGGCTCTTCCGGTCGATGAGGCCGAAGGTGGCGGCGTCCCAGAAGCAGGTGGTGCCCCCGTTGCCGAGGACCACCTCGTACCCGTCGGGCAGCGAGAAGAGCTCCCGCAGTCCGGCCCGGAGGCTGCCGACCACGGACTTGACCGTCTTCTGCCGATGGCTGGTGCCCAAGTAGGTGCCGGACGCCTTGGCCAGGGCCTCGACGGCCTCGGGTCGGACCTTCGACGGTCCGGAGCCGAACCGGCCGTCGGAGGGGTGGAGATGGGAGGGGATGGTGATGTCGGGGGTGTCGGTCACATATGGAATCATGGCACCCATGTCACGTCCGACCCCAACCCGAGTCTCGGCCCGTGTCGCCGCCGTGTCCCCTTCGGCCACCCTGGCCGTGGACGCCAAGGCCAAGGCGCTCCAGGCCCGGGGGGAGAGCGTCATCGGTTTCGGAGCCGGGGAGCCCGACTTCCCCACCCCCGACCACATCGTCGAGGCGGCGGTGGCGGCCTGCCGCGACCCGAAGACCCACAAGTACACCCCAACCGGTGGCCTACCCGCTCTGAAGGAGGCACTGGTCGAAAAGACCCGCCGGGACTCCGGCTTCGAGGTCACGCCCGCCCAGATCCTCGTGACCAACGGGGGGAAGCACGCCGTCGCCAACGCCTTCGCCACGCTGTGCGACCCGGGCGACGAGGTGCTGGTCCTCGCCCCCTACTGGACCACCTACCCCGAGTCGATCGCCCTGGCCGGCGGCGTGCCGGTGGTGGTGTCCTCGGACGAGTCCACCGGCTTCCGCAGCTCGGTGGCCGACCTCGAGGCCGCCCGGACCGAGCGCACCAAGGTGCTGCTGTTCGTCTCCCCGTCCAACCCCACCGGGGCGGTCTACCCCCGGGCGGAGATCGAGGCCATCGGCCGGTGGGCCGTCGAGCACGGCCTGTGGGTGGTCACCGACGAGATCTACGAGCACCTGGTCTACGGCGGTGCGGAGCACCACTCCATGCCGGTGCTCGTCCCCGAGCTGGCCGACACCTGCGTGGTGGTGAACGGAGTGGCAAAGACCTACGCCATGACGGGATGGCGGGTGGGGTGGCTGATCGGCCCGAGGGACATCGTCACCGCCGCCACCAACCTGCAGTCGCACGAGACCTCCAACGTGGCAAACGTGTCGCAGCGGGCGGCACTGGCGGCGGTGTCGGGCGACCTGGTGGCGGTGGGGGAGATGCGGGCTGCCTTCGACCGGCGCCGGCAGACCATCCACCGGCTGCTCAACGAGATCGACGGCGTCACCTGCGTCGAGCCCCAGGGCGCCTTCTACGCCTTCCCCAAGGTGGAAGGGCTCTACGGGCGCGACATCCGGGGTCGCAAGGCCTCCTCCAGCGCCGAGCTGGCCGAGCTGGCCATCGAGGAGGCGAAGGTGGCGGTCGTGCCCGGCGAGGCGTTCGGCGCCCCCGGGTACTTCCGGATGTCCTATGCGCTCGGCGACGACGACCTCGTCGAGGGCGTCGGTCGCCTGGCCGAACTGTTCGGCGACGCCGGCTGAGCGGGCAGCCCCCCTCAGTCACGTCCGAGTTCTCCTACAGGAAGGAACACCATGGGTAGGGTGCTGGTCACCGAGAAGCTGGCCCAGACCGGTCTCGATCTGATGGCCCACGCCGGGCACGAGGTCGACGTCCAGCTGGAGCTGTCCCCCGAGGAGCTCGTCTCCGCCGTCGTCGGCGCCAACGCCCTGGTGATCAGGTCGGCCACCACGGTCACCGCCGAGGTCCTGGCGGCCGGCACCGACCTGGTGGTGGTCGGCCGGGCCGGCATCGGCCTCGACAACGTCGACGTCGCCGCCGCCACCGAGCGGGGGGTGATGGTGGTCAACGCCCCGCAGTCCAACATCCTGTCGGCCGCCGAGCAGGCCATGGCCCTGCTGCTGGCCCAGGCCCGCAACATCCCCCAGGCCCACGCCGCCCTGGTGGCGGGGAAGTGGGAGCGCTCCAAGTGGGAGGGCGTCGAGCTCTACGGGAAGACCCTCGGCGTGGTCGGCCTGGGCCGGGTGGGTGCCCTGGTGGCCCAGCGGGCCCTGGCCTTCGGGATGCGCCTGGTGGCCTACGACCCGTTTGTGTCCGCCGACCGGGCCAAGCACATGGGCGTCGAGCTCATGGGTCTCGAGGAGCTGATGGCGCAGTCGGACTTCGTCACCGTCCACCTGCCCAAGAACGCCGAGACAGTGGGGCTCATCGGCAAGGACCTGTTGGCCAAGGCCAAGCCGGGGCTGCGGATCATCAACACCGCCCGCGGTGGCATCGTGGACGAGGAGGCCCTGGCCGAGGCCATCCGCTCCGGCCCGGTGCAGGGTGCCGGACTCGACGTGTTCGCCAAGGAGCCGACCACCGAGTCGCCCCTCTTCGAGCTGCCCTCGGTCATCGTCGCCCCCCACCTGGGCGCCTCCACCGCCGAGGCCCAGGACAAGGCCGGGGTCACCATCGCCGAGCAGGTCAACCTGGCCCTGGCCGGCGACTTCGTCCCGTTCGCGGTGAACGTGTCGGCCGGGGACGTGTCGGAGACGGTCCGTCCCTTCATGGGGATCGCCGAGCAGCTGGGACGGATCTTCTCGTGCCTGCACGACGGCCTCCCCGACACCCTGGAGGTCGAGTTCCAGGGGGGCCTGGCCGGTGCCGGCACCGGCATCCTCACCCTCTCGGTGCTGAAGGGCGTCTTCGCCGCCGGCACCTCCGAACCGGTGTCGTACGTCAACGCCCCCCAGCTGGCCGCCGAGCGGGGGCTCGAGGTGCGCGAGACCTCCACGGCCACCCCCCACGACTTCGTGAACCTCATCACCTTGCGGAGCGCCGACCACTCGGTGGCCGGCACTCTCACTGGCCCCCGATCCGAGCCCCGCGTGGTGATGGTGGACGATCACACCGTCGAGGTCCCCCCCGCCCCCCACATGCTGGTGGTGCGCAACGACGACCGGGCCGGCATGATCGGCCTGGTCGGGACGATCCTGGGCAACGCCGGGGTGTCGATCTCCTCGATGGCCGTGGGACCGTCGGCCACGGGCCACACCGCCCTCATGGTGCTCTCCACCGACCGGCTGGTCCCCGACGACCCCCTCGAGCAGCTGCGCGGCTCGGCCGGCATCAGCGACGTCCACACCGTCCAGTCCTGAGGCGCCGGGTCCCCCGGTGACCGACCGGCCCGACGGCCCGGAGGTGGTGACCGTCTTCCGGTCCCGGCTGCGGCCGGATGCCGAGCCCGCCTACGGGCTCCTGGCCGCCGAGATGGAGTCGGCGGCCAGGGCCATGCCCGGCTTCGTCGACTTCAAGACCTTCGTCGCCGAGGACGGCGAGCGGGCGTCGGTGGTGACGTTCGCCTCCCCCGACACCCACCGGGCCTGGCGTGACGATCGGCGCCATCTCGAGGCCCAACGTCGGGGCCGCGCCGAGCTCTACGCGGAGTACTCCATCCAGGTGGGGGAGTCGGTCCGCTCCCGCCGATGGGTGGCGCCGAGCCCGCCGTCGTGAGTAGACCGTGGTCGGTCCTGGCAGGGCTGCTGGTCGGCGGAGCTGCGTCGCTCGGCTGCAGCGCTACCCACCCGTCATCGACACCTCCCGACCCGACGCCGAGCTCAGCGTCGACCCCCAGGGGAACCCCC
>JBKQTE010000047.1:0-13515 GCA_052143315.1 Acidimicrobiales bacterium
TCGGCCACGAAGATCGACGTGCGCAACGCCGTGGAGCAGGCCTTCAGCGTGCGGGTGGCGAACGTGAACACCCTCAACCGCAAGGGCAAGGCCAGGCGCAATCGGAAGAACAACTCACTGGGCCACCGTCCCGACACCAAGCGGGCCATCGTCACCCTCCATGCGGGTGACTCGATCGACCTCTTCGAGAGCTGAGAGACCGAAAGCACACCATGCCACTCCGTTCACGCAAACCGACCAGCCCGGGCCGGCGCTTCCAGACCGTCTCGGACTTCGCCGAGATCACCCGCGACCGTCCCGAGAAGTCGCTGCTCGCGCCCAAGCCTTCGACCGGCGGCCGTAACAGCCATGGCCGCAAGACCTCACGACATCGCGGCGGCGGCCACAAGCAGCAGTACAGGATCATCGACTTCAGGCGCGACAAGGACGGCGTGCCGGCCAAGGTCGCCGCCATCGAGTACGACCCCAATCGCAATGCGCGGATCGCCCTGCTGCACTATCTCGACGGCGAGAAGCGCTACATCCTCGCTCCGGCCCAGGTACAGGTGGGCGATCGCCTGCAGTCCGGCCACGGCGCGGAGATCCGTCCGGGGAACGCCCTTCCCCTCCGCTACATCCCGGTCGGTTCGGTGATCCACAACGTGGAGATGCGGCCCGGCGGCGGCGGCAAGATCGCTCGCGGGGCCGGCATGAGCGTCCAGTTGGTGGCCAAGGAGGGCGCGTTCGCCACACTCCGGCTCCCCTCGACCGAGATGCGCCGGGTGTCCATCGACTGCCGGGGCACCCTGGGCACGGTGGGCAACTCCGAGGCCGAACTGATCAAGATCGGCAAGGCCGGCCGCAACCGTTGGAAGGGCAAGCGCCCGCAGACCCGCGGTGTGGCCATGAACCCTGTGGACCACCCACTGGGTGGCGGAGAAGGCAAGACCTCGGGTGGACGCCACCCGGTGTCCCCGTGGGGCCAGCCGGAGGGCCGCACCCGGGCACGCAACAAGGATTCCGACAAGATGATCGTCCGCAGGCGCCGCACACGCGGTGCCCGGCGGTAGATAAGACAGAGGGAACGTCACACTATGCCCCGTAGCCTGAAGAAGGGTCCGTTCGTCGATGACCACCTCCTGAAGAAGGTGGACGTCCTCAACGCGGCCGGAGACAAGAAGGTCATCAAGACGTGGTCCCGGCGTTCCACGATCATCCCGGACATGGTCGGCCACACCATCGCCGTGCACGACGGCCGTAAGCACATCCCGGTCTACGTGACCGAGTCGATGGTCGGCCACAAGCTGGGCGAGTTCGCCCCGACCCGGACCTTCAAGTTCCATGCCGGCCAAGAGCGGGCGGGGAGGCGTTGACGTGCCTGGAGTGAAGACCAACGAGCGCGAGGGGACCCGTGCGGTCCTGCGCCACAGCCGGATGTCGGCCTCCAAGGCCCGCCAGGTCCTCGACCAGATCCGGGGCATGGACGCCGATCGCGCCCTCGAGACCCTCGACCTGGGCGACCGGGAAGCGGCCGGGGTGATCCGCAAGGTCCTGGCCTCGGCCGTGGCCAACGCCGTGCACAACGACGGCCTCGACGCCGAGGAGCTCTTCGTGTCGGCCTGCTACGCCGACGAAGGCAGCACCCTGAAGCGCTGGCGTCCCCGTGCCCGTGGTCGCGCCACCCGCATCCGCAAACGCACCTGCCACGTCACCGTGATCGTGAGCCGACTGCCCGAGGACCGAATCGCCCGCCGGCGCGCCAAGCAGAGCGCCGCCGGGGCCCAGCGCTCCCGCCGGGTGGCCGGGTCCCGCCGCAGCCGCCGGGTGGAGACGGTGGCCGACGAGTCCACCACGCCCGTCACCGGTGGCGACACCGGTGCCGAGGCGTGGCCCGAGGACGCGGTCCAGGCCGACGACGTGGTCACCGAGACGGAGGCCGGCCCGCTCGAGGAGATCGACCTCGAGGGCGACGAGGCCGACGACGAGGTCATCGACGCCGTCGAGGACGACACCGACGACACGAACGACACGAACGGCGATCCCGCCGAAGAGAAGGGCAAGTAGATGGGCCAGAAGGTCAATCCCTACGGGTTCCGGCTCGGCATCACCACCGACTGGAAGTCGCGGTGGTTCGAGGAGAAGAACTACCAGAACTGCGTGATCGAGGACTGGAAGATCCGCGACTACCTGATGTCGCAGCTCGAGTCGGCGGCCGTCAGCCGCATCGAGGTGGAACGCACCCGTGACCGCCTGCGTGTGGACATCCATACCGCCCGCCCCGGTATCGTCATCGGTCGCCGCGGGTCGGAGGCCGATCGCCTGAAGAAGAAGATCGAGGAGATCACCGGCCTCAACAACCGGATCCAGCTGAACATCCAGGAGATCAAGCAGCCGGAGCTGGACGCCGCCCTGGTGGCCCAGGGCATCTGCGACCAGCTCGCCCGCCGGGTGGCCTTCCGCCGGGCTATGAAGCGTGCCATCCAGACCGTGCAGAAAGCCGGGGCCCTCGGGGTCCGCGTACAGTGCTCGGGTCGGCTGGGTGGCTCGGAGATGGCCCGTAAGGAGTCCTACCGTGAGGGGCGGGTGCCGCTGCACACGCTCCGCGCCGACATCGACTACGGCTTCCGCGAAGCCAAGACCACCTTCGGACGTATCGGGGTGAAGGTCTGGATCTACAAGGGCGACATCCTGCCCTACAAGATCTCCACCGAGGACAAGATCACCCGCGAGGCCGCCATGGCCGTCGGGGAGACCTCCGGCCAGGGTGGCGCCGCCCCCCGCCGCCTCATCACCGCTGGCGGCGGTCGCCGCCGGGCCGAGCAGGGCGCCCCGGGCAGCGTGGTCACCGTCGACGAGGACACCCCCGAGGGCACCGAGGCCCCCGAGGGCATGGTCGACCGGTCCACCGCCGACATCGTGGCCCCGCCCGCGGTGCCCGACGAGCTCGAGCGCATCCTCACCGAGGACGAGGAGATCGAGCGCCGGACCCGCGAGCACCACGAGACCCCCCACTTCCGCAAGGAGGTCGACTGATGTTGATGCCCCGCAAGGTCAAGCACCGCAAGCAGCAGCGCGGCCGGATGTCGGGCAAGGCCAAGGGTGGCAGCTCAGTCACCTTCGGCGACTTCGGCATCCAGGCCCTCGAGCCGGCATGGCTGACGGCCCGCCAGATCGAGGCCGCCCGTATCGCCATGACCCGCCATGTCAAGCGTGGCGGCAAGGTGTGGATCCGAGTGTTCCCGGACCGCCCCGTCACCCAGAAGCCGGCGGAGACCCGCATGGGCTCGGGCAAGGGCAACCCCGAGCACTGGGTGGCCGTAGTCAAGCCCGGTCGCATCCTCTTTGAGCTGGCCGGCGTCGAGCCGGAGCTGGCCAAGGAGGCCATGGAGCGAGCGATCCAAAAGCTGCCGTTCAAGGCCCGCTTCGTGATCCGCCCCGGCACCCATGGGACCCCGGAGGTGCAGGTCTGATGGCCACCGCCGCAGAGATCTCCGAGTACGACATCGACGAGCTCGAGACCCGCCTCGACGAGACGCGCCGTGAGCTGTTCAACCTCCGGTTCCAGCTGGCCACCGGGCAGCTCGACAACTTCTCGCGTCTCGGCCACGTCAAGAAGGACGTTGCCCGGATGCTGACCGAGCTCCGGGCCCGGGAGATCGCCGAGGCCGAGGGCCTGGCCGTCGACGAGCTGCCGGCCCACCTGGCCGCCGCCCGGCTCCGGTCGGAGGACGAGGCTCTGGGACGCACCCGGACCACCGCCGCCGAGCGGCGGGCCGACGCCCGGGCCAAGGCCGAAGTCGCGGCCGAGGAGGCCGAAGCCGAGGCCGACGCGGAGCCCACCGTCGACACCGACACCACCGTCGACACCGGGGACGCGATCGAGGCCGACGCCGTCGGCCGGACCACCGCCGGTTCCGGGACAGACGACGACGCTGCCTCCGAAGACGACGACGAGGAGGAGGCCTGATGGCCGAGGAAGAGACTGCGACCGAAGAGCGCGTCAACCGCCGAAAGGTCCGAGAGGGCCTGGTGGTGTCGGATGCCATGGAGTCCACCGTGATCGTGGCCGTCATCGAGCGCGTCCGGCATCCCCGGTACGGCAAGACGGTGCAGCGGACCAAGCGGCTCTACGTCCACGACGAGGCCAACGAGGCGAAGATCGGCGACCGGATCCGGGTGATCGAGACCCGGCCGCTCTCCAAGCTGAAGCACTGGCGCCTGGTGGAGATCGTGGAGCGTGCCCGATGATCCAGCAGGAGTCTCGACTCAGGGTGGCCGACAACTCCGGCGCCAAGGAGGTGCTCTGCATCAAGGTGCTGGGTGGCTCCCGCCGGCGCTACGCCTCCATCGGGGACGTGTTCGTGGCCACGGTGAAGGACGCCATCCCCGGCGCCGCCGTCAAGAAGGGTGAAGTCGTCAAGTGCGTCGTCGTCCGGACGAAGAAGGAGAAGCGCCGTCCGGACGGCAGCTATATCCGCTTCGACGAGAACGCCGCAGTGTTGATCAACGACCAGCAACAGCCACGGGGCACCCGCATCTTCGGCCCGGTGGGCCGGGAGTTGCGCGACAAGCGCTTCATGCGGATCGTCTCGCTGGCACCGGAGGTGTTGTAAGTGCGAATCCGCAAGGGAGACAGGGTCCAGGTGATGTCGGGCAAGGACCGTGGCAAGCAGGCCGAAGTGATCCGGGCCATCCCGGCGCAGGACCGGGTCATCGTCGAGGGCGTCCACGTGGCCAAGCGCCACGCCAAGCCCACCCGCGCCACCATGCAGGGCGGGGTCATCGACAAGTTCATGCCGGTGTCCGTCTCGTCGGTCGCCATCGTGTGCGGCTCGTGCGGGCCCACCCGCATCGGCATGCGGATCGACGAGCAGGGTCGCAAGCTGCGGGTCTGCCGCAAGTGCGGGGGGGATCTGTGATGGCCACCGCCACGGCCACCCGTCCGCGCCTGAAGGTGCGCTACGACAAGGAGATCCGGACCCAGTTGAAGGAGTCCCTGGGGCTCGACAACATCATGGAGGTCCCCCGGCTCACCAAGATCGTGATCAACATGGGCGTGGGCCGGGCCACCCAGCAGAAGTCCCTCATCGAGGGGGCCCTGCGCGACCTGGAGATCATCAGCGGGCAGAAGCCCATCGTTACCCGGGCCAAGAAGTCGATCGCCGGCTTCAAGCTCCGCGAGGGCCAGGAGATCGGGGCCAAGGTGACCCTCCGGGGCGACCGTGCCTGGGAGTTCTTCGACCGTCTGGTGGCCACCGCCATCCCCCGCATCCGGGACTTCCGCGGCCTGTCGCCCCGGTCGTTCGACGGCCACGGCAACTACACCTTCGGGGTGACCGAGCAGCTCATCTTCCCGGAGATCGACTACGACCGCATCGATACCACTCGGGGCATGGACATCACCATCTGCTCCACCGCACGTACCGACGACGAGGGCCGAGCACTGCTGGCCGCGTTCGGCTTCCCGTTCCGCAAGGAGAACCAGTAACCCCATGGCGAAGAAAGCTTTGATCGAAAAGCAGCAACGCACCCCGAAGTTCAAGGTGCGCGGGTACACGCGGTGCCGGCGGTGCGGACGGCCGAAGGCCGTCTACAAGAAGTTCGGCCTGTGTCGTATCTGCCTGCGGGTGATGGTTCATGCCGGCGAGATCCCTGGCGTGACCAAGGCCAGCTGGTGAGAGGAGGCAACGACCGATGACAATGACCGACCCGATTGCCGACATGCTCACCCGCATCCGGAACGCCAACACCGCCCACTTCGATACGGTGAAGATGCCGGGCTCGAAGCTGAAGGAGTCACTCGCCGCCATTCTGGTCGACGAGGGCTACATCTCGGGGTTCTCGGTGGACGAGAACCCGACCAAGCCGGGCAAGACCCTGGAGATCGTGATGAAGTACGCCCCCGACCGGGCGAGGACCATCTCCGGCATCAAGCGCGTGTCCAAGCCCGGCCTGCGGATCTACGCCCGTGCCGACAAGATGCCCCGCGTGCTGGGAGGCATGGGCGTGGCGGTGGTCTCCACCTCCAAGGGCCTGATGACCGATCGTGAGGCGCGCAAGCGCCGCATGGGTGGCGAGGTGCTCTGCTATGTCTGGTAACCGCTCCCGGTCCTGCCACGGCCCGGCAGCTGCAATGGAAGGGGGTCGCTGATGTCCCGCATCGGACGCAATCCGATCCCGGTCCCCTCCGGGGTCACCGTCGCCGTCGACGGCGACAACAACGTGTCGGTCAAGGGCCCTCAGGGCGAGCTGAGCCGCTCGGTCCCCGCCGCCATCACCATCCGCCAGGAGGGTGAGGTGCTGGTGGTCGAGCGCCCCGATGACCAGCGCCAGAACCGGGCCCTCCACGGCCTGACCCGCACGCTGGTGGCCAACATGGTCGACGGCGTCACCCAGGGCTTCTCCAAGGAGCTCGAGATCGTGGGTGTCGGCTACCGGGCCATCCCCAAGGGCCCCGGGGCCCTGGAGCTGGCCCTCGGCTTCTCCCACCCGGTGAACATCACTGCCCCCGACGGGGTGACCTTCGAGGTCCCCACGCCGACCCGGGTGATCATCAAGGGGATCAACAAGGAACAGGTCGGTCAGGTGGCTGCCGACATCCGCAAGATCCGCAAGCCCGAGCCGTACAAGGGCAAGGGCGTGCGCTACGCCGGCGAGCGGGTGCTCCGCAAGGCCGGAAAGGCAGCGAAGTGATGGGACGCGCAACCGACCACAAGCTCGAACTGAGGATCCGGCGCCACCGGCGCATCCGCAAGCGGCTGTCCGGGACCGCCGAGCGGCCCCGCCTGGCCGTGTTCCGGTCGAACAAGCACATCTCCGCCCAGATCGTCGACGACGGCGCCGGCCACACCCTGGTGTCGGCGTCCACCGTCGAGGCGCCCCTCCGGGGCTCCTCGGGCGGCACCATCGACGCCGCCAAGGCGGTGGGCGAGCTCATCGCCTCGCGGGCCAAGGAGGCCGGCATCACCACCGTGGTCTTCGACCGCGGCGGGTTCACCTACCACGGGCGGGTGGCCGCCCTGGCCGACGCCGCCCGTGCAGAAGGACTGGAGTTCTGAGGATATGACCGAGCTGCAGTACGAAGAGCGCACCATCCGGGTCAACCGGGTGTCCAAGGTGGTCAAGGGCGGCCGCCGGTTCAGTTTCGCCGCCCTCATGGTGGTTGGAGACGGGAACGGCAAGGTCGGCCTGGGCTACGGCAAGGCCAAGGAGGCCGGCCTGGCCGTCCAGAAGGGGATCGAGGAGGCTCGCAAGAACATCTTCGACGTCCCACTGGCCGGCACCACCATCACCCACCCGGTGGTGGGCGAGAGCGGGGCCGGTCGGGTGATGCTGAAGCCGGCCGCCCCCGGCACCGGGGTGATCGCCGGCGGGGCCGCCCGGGCCATCCTCGAGATGGCCGGCATCCGCGACATCCTGGCCAAGTCCCTCGGGTCCTCCAACGGCATCAATGTGGCCCACGCCACCATCGCCGGCCTCAAGTCGCTCAAGCGCCCCGACGAGATCGCCATCCTGCGCGGCAAGCCGGCCGAGGAGATCATCCCCGGCGGCGTGCTCCGGGCCTACCGCGAGCGCCAGCGCCAGGGTGATCTGTTCACGGAGGTGCGCTGAGATGGCCGAGGCCCCGGTCTCCGACACCGGATGGCTGCGCGTGACCCAGGTCCGCTCGGCCATCGGCACCAAGCCCAAGCACCGGGGTACGCTGCGAGCCCTCGGACTGCGGGGGATCGGGCGGACCAACGTGCTGCCCGACCGCCCGGAGATCCGCGGCATGATCGCCCGGGTGCCCCATCTGGTTGACGTCACCCCTGCTGGTGACGACGAGAGAGGTTGACGATGAAGGTTCACGAGCTTCGCCCACCGGCCGGTTCGACGCGCCCGCGCCGCCGGGTCGGCCGCGGTATCGGCGGCAAGGGTGGCAAGACCGCCGGCCGCGGCACCAAGGGCCAGGGGGCACGCGACACCATCCCCATGGGCTTCGAGGGTGGTCAGCTGCCCCTGATGCAGCGGATCCCCAAGCTGCGCGGCTTCAAGAACCCCTTCCGGGTCGAGTACACGCCGGTCAACGTCGGCGCCCTCGAGTCGGTGGAGGGTGACACCGTCGACCTGGCCGCCCTGGTGGCGGCCGGGTTGGCCCGCAAGGGGGCCCTGGTCAAGGTGCTGGGTGGCGGGGAGCTGACCCGTGCCGTCCGGGTGGAGGCACACGCCTTCTCCAAGTCGGCCGAGGCGGCCATCACCGCCTCCGGTGGCTCGGTCACCGTGGTTCCACTGCCGTTCGGCAACGACCGCCCGCCTGCCAAGGGCAACGCCCTCACCAACCGGTAGCATCGGCCGACCGTCCGGCGTCGAGGAGCGACCATGCTCGCCAGTTTGGCAAACATCTTTCGGATTCCCGACCTTCGCAAGAAGGTCCTCTTCACGCTGACCGTCATCGCCATCTACCAGTTCGGTGCCAACGTCCCGGCGCCGTTCATCGACTTCTCCAAGGTCCAGCAGCTGGCGGCGGCGTCCAAGGCGTCGGGCGTGCTCGGCTTCCTCAACCTGTTCTCCGGTGGGGCTTTGACCCGCATGGCCGTGTTCGGGCTCGGGATCATGCCCTACATCACCTCCAGCATTATCATCCAGCTGCTGGCCACGGTGATCCCCAAGCTGGAGGAGTGGCGTGACCAGGGGGCGGTGGGGCAGAAGAAGCTGACCCAGACCACCCGGTACCTGACCGTGGCGCTGGCCCTGATGCAGTCCACCGGCCTGGTCTACCTGTTCCACAAAGGCGGCGGCGGCCTGTTCGGTTCCACCTCGAACATCGACCTCATCCTCCACTACTCGATCTGGCGGGCCGGCTTCATCGTGATGACCCTCACCGCCGGCACCGCCTTCGTGATGTGGCTGGGCGAGCTCATCACCCAGCGGGGCATCGGTCAGGGCATGTCCATCCTGATCTTCGCCAACGTGGTGGCGGGCATCCCCACCGGGCTCAACACGGTCCTCCAGGAGGGCGGGAAGTTCAAGTTCTCCGCCATCATCCTGGTGTCCCTGCTGCTGCTGGTCCTGATCATCTTCGTCGACCAGGGCCAACGTCGGATCCCGGTGACGTTCGCCAAGCGGGTGGTCGGGCGCAAGATGTACGGCGGCTCCAGCACCTACATCCCCCTCAAGGTCAACCAGGCGGGTGTGATCCCGATCATCTTCGCCAGCTCGGTGCTGTACATCCCCGTCCTGCTGTCGAATATCATCCCCTCGTCGTGGTTCCGGAACTGGGTGAACCACAACATCACCCCGACCAGTATCTTCTACATCGCCACCTACTTCCTCTTCATCCTGCTGTTCACGTTCTTCTACGTGTACGTGGCCTTCGACCCCCACCAGCAGGCTGACATCATCCGCAAGCAGGGTGGGTACATCCCCGGCATCAGACCCGGACCTCCCACCGAGAAGTACCTGGCGCACATCCTGAACCGGATCACCTGGCCGGGTGCGCTCTTCCTGGGTGGCGTGGCGGTGGTCCCCTCGCTGCTCATGGCGGCGTGGAACATCACCAGCTATCCCTTCTACGGGACGACTCTCTTGATCGCCGTGGGCGTGGCCTTGGAGACGATGAAGCAGATCGACAGCCAGCTCATGATGCGAAACTACGAGGGCTTCCTCAAGTAGGTGGTACCCGGAGCCAGGCTCGTTGTCCTCGGCAAACAGGGGGCAGGCAAGGGGACACAGTGCGTGCGCCTCTCCCACCACTACGTGGTGCCCCACGTCTCCACGGGGGACATGCTGCGCGCCGCCGTCAAACAGGGAACACCGCTGGGCCGGAAGGCCAAGGTCCAGATCGAGCGGGGCGAGCTGCTGGGCGACGACTTGATCATGGATATGGTGGCCGCCCGGCTACGGGAGAGCGACGTCCGGGCCCGGGGGTTCGTCCTGGACGGGTGCCCGCGTACCGTCCAGCAGGCCGAGCGGCTCTCCTCCATCCTCAACCCGGTCGACCTCGACCTGGCCATCGACATCGTGGTCCCCACCCACCAGGTCCTCCGCCGGCTGGCTGCCCGACGGGTGTGCGTCGACTGCGGGGCCAACTACTCCATCTCGTCCCCACCCCTCATCAACTGGACCTGCGACGTCTGCGGCGGCGAGGTCATCCAGCGGGAGGACGACAAGGAAGAGGCGATCACCCGCCGCCTGGAGCTCTACGAGCGCCAGACGGCGCCGCTCATAGACTGGTACCAGGCACGTCAGCAGCTCGAGTCGGTCTCGGGCACTGGGGCTCCCGACGCCGTGACCCGCCGGATCATCAAGGTCATCGAGGAGCGCCGCGACCGCAAGGGTGGGCGCTGGACATGAGATGCAGGGCGCGATGAGACGGAACGCCAACGAGCTGGACAAGATGCGGAAGGCCGGCCGGGTGGTGGCCGAGATGCACGAGGCGACCCGCGCCGTCATCCGGGACGGGGTGACCACCCTGGAGATCGACCGGGTGGCCCGGGACGTCTTGGAGCGCCGGGGCGCCAAGTCGAACTTCCTCAATTACCACGGGTTCCCGGCGGTGGTGTGCACATCCCCCAACTCGATGATCGTCCACGGCATCCCCTCGGCCGACGTGGTGCTGGTGGAGGGGGACATCATCTCTGTCGACTGCGGCGCCATCGTCGAGGGGTACCACGGGGACGCCGCCTATACCGCCCCGGTGGGGCGGGTGTCGCCCGAGGCGGTCCAGTTGATGGAAGTGACCGAGGCCAGCCTGTTCGCCGGGATCGACCAGCTCACCCCGGGGAACCGACTGCACGAGGTGGGACGGGCCGTCCAGAAGGTGGCGGAGGCGGCCGGGTTCTCGGTGGTCCGCGAGTACGTGGGCCACGCCATCGGCACCGCCATGCACGAGGAGCCCCAGGTGCCCAACTACTGGCCCGGGTCCCCCGGCCCGACCCTCAAGACGGGAATGGTCTTCGCGGTGGAGCCGATGGTCAACGCCGGTGGCCCGGGCACCAAGCGGCTCGACGACGGGTGGAGCGTGGTGACCGCCGACGGCCGGCTGTCGGCCCATTTCGAGCACACCCTCGCCGTGACCGACGACGGCCCCGAGGTGTTCACCGTCCTGCAGGTGGCGCCGGAGGCCCTCCGAACGGGGCCGAACGAGCCGCGAACGAGCCGCGAACAGGGCCGAACAGAGGGCCGAACAGAGGGCCCGAATCGGCCGGTCACCCGGTCGAACTGGCAATTCGACGCCAACGAGCTAGACTGGTCATTCGGCTCGCCACCGGTGTGTGATGGTGAGCTGGTCCCGCTCCCGGCGGCGCCCCTCACGGTGCGCTTCCGACGGCGGTGCGGACACTCGGTTGCGAAGCGACCTGGTGCTGTGCCCGGGCCTTCGGGCGGTGCGGAGAAGAACGACAATTATCGAGGAGATTCACCTGCCCAAGCCCAAGGAAGATGCGATCGTGCTGGAGGGGACGGTTGTGGAGCCGCTCCCGAACGCCATGTTCCGCGTGGAACTGGAGAACGGCCACAACGTGCTGGCCCACAGCTCGGGCAAGATGCGGATGCACCGCATCCGCATTCTCCCCGGGGACAAGGTGCAGGTGGAGATCACCCCGTACGACCTGGCCCGGGGGCGGATCACCTACCGCTACAAGTGACGGGCGGGCCGGTCCCGGCCGGTGGCCGCAGTGTCGGAAGTTCAAGACAAGGACGGAAACGTGAAGGTTCGACCCAGCGTCAAGCCGATGTGTGAGAAGTGCAAAGTGATCCGCCGTCACCGGCGTGTCGTCGTCATCTGTGAGAACCCCCGCCACAAGCAGCGGCAGGGCTAGGGCTCGCGGACCAGGTAGCGAAGAAGAGAAGGAAGGCATCGTGGCCCGCATCTCAGGAGTGGACATCCCCCGCGAAAAGCGGCTGGAGATCGCGCTCACCTACATCTACGGCATCGGCCTGACCACGTCACAACGCATCTGCGATGCCACCGAGACCAGCCGCGACACCCGCGTCCGGGACCTGACCGACGAGGAGGTCACCCGGCTGCGGACGTACATCGACGCCAACCTGCAGGTCGAGGGCGACCTGCGACGCGACGTGTCCCAGGACATCAAGCGCAAGATGGAGATCGGCTGCTACCAGGGCATCCGGCACCGCAAGGGCCTGCCGGTCCACGGCCAGCGCACCCATACCAACGCTCGTACACGCAAGGGACCGAAGAAGACGGTCGCCGGGAAGAAGAAGGTCCGCAAGTAATGGCCAAGACCACCAAGCCGGCTGCCGGCGCCCGCCGCCCCCGCCGCCGCGAGCGGAAGAACATCACCTACGGGATCGCGCACATCAAGAGCTCGTTCAACAACACCATCGTCTCCATCGCCGACCCCGAGGGCAACGTGCTGGCCTGGGCCTCGGCCGGCAACGTCGGGTTCAAGGGCTCGCGCAAGTCCACGCCGTTCGCCGCCCAGCTGGCCGCCGAGCAGTGCGCCAAGCGGGCCATGGAGCACGGTGTGCGCCGGGTCGACGTGCTGGTGCGCGGGCCGGGCTCCGGCCGGGAGACTGCCATCCGGTCGTTGGCCGCCGCCGGCATCGAAGTGGCCGGCATCAAGGACGTGACCCCCATCCCTCACAACGGCTGCCGCCCGAAGAAGCGGCGTCGGGTCTGAGGCCGGGGAACCAAGGGACGTAAGGAACACACATGGCTCGATACACAGGACCCGTTTGCCGCCTCTGCCGGCGGGAGCGCACCAAGCTCTTCCTCAAGGGGGAGCGCTGCTACTCGATGAAGTGCCCGGTCTCCGAGGCGGTGACCGACCGCCACAGCCGCGCCTACCCCCCGGGGGAGCACGGCCGCGACCGGATGCGCCAGGGCTCCGAGTACCTCACCCAGCTGCGCGAGAAGCAGAAGGCGCGCCGGATCTACGGCCTGCTCGAGCGCCAGTTCCACAACCTCTACGTGGAGGCCAACCGGGCCCCGGGCATCACCGGCGAGAACCTGCTCCGGATGCTCGAACAGCGGCTCGACAACGTGGCCTTCCGGGCCGGATGGGGCGCCAGCCGCTCCCAGGCCCGCCAGTTCGTCCGGCACGGCCACGTCCAGGTCAACGGGAAGCGCGTCACGATCCCGAGCTACCGGGTCCGTGCAGGCGACGTCGTGGTGCTCAAGCCCGCGACCCGCGAGAACTTCCACGTGCGGCGCAACCTCGACACGCTCGACCGCCAGGTGCCCCAGTGGCTCGAGAGCGCCGAGGGCGGCTTCCAGATGACGGTCCGCGACGCGCCGCTGCGCGAGCAGATCGACGAGCCCGTCCACGAGCAGCTCATCGTCGAGCTGTACTCCAAGTAGTCCCGCACCACCCCCGAGGAGCCCCCACCATGCTCATCATCCAGCGTCCAACCGTCGAGTCCATCGGCGAGGAGGAGCAGCACCGCCAGTCCTTCACGGTCGGCCCGCTCGACCCGGGCTTCGGCCACACGCTCGGCAACTCGCTGCGCCGCACGCTGCTCTCGTCGATCCCGGGCGCCGCGGCGACCCAGGTCCGCTTCGACGCGGCCCTCCACGAGTTCACGACCATCGAG
>JBKQTE010000048.1:0-56814 GCA_052143315.1 Acidimicrobiales bacterium
GGCATCCAGATGATCTTCCAGGACCCCGTCTCGTCGCTGAACCCGCGACGCCGGGTCAAGAACGTGGTGGCCGAACCGCTGGACATCTGGCGGCGGGGCACCACCGACGAGCGCCAGCAGATCGTCACCGCCATGCTGGAGGCCGTCGGGCTCGACCCGGCGACCACGGCGGACCGTTATCCGCGGGAGTTCTCGGGCGGCCAGTGCCAGCGGATCAGCATCGCCCGGGCCCTGATGGCCGAGCCGTCCCTGCTGATCTGCGACGAACCGGTCTCCGCCCTCGACGTGTCGGTGCAGGCCCAGATCCTGAACCTCCTGGCCGACCTAAAGGCCGTCTACGGCCTCACCATGATCTTCATCGCTCACGACTTGGCGGTGGTGAAGAACGTCAGCGACCGGGTGGCGGTCATGTACCTGGGCAAGCTGGTGGAGCTCACCGGATCGGACGAGCTCTACCGCTTCCCGGCCCACCCTTACACCGAGGCGCTGATGGCGTCGATCCCCGAGCCCGACCCGGAGCTCGACTCCGACCACCAGGCACTCACCGGTGAGCTGCCGTCGCCGCTCGACCCCCCGTCGGGTTGCCGGTTCCGCACCCGGTGCCCCTACGCCCAGGACCGGTGCTCCGCCGAGGAGCCGCCGCTCCGCGAGATCGCCCCGGGCCACCAGGTGGCCTGCCACTTCCCGTTGACCGGCTCGGTCGTCGAGCCCGCCGCCGGCGCCTGACCGGGCCAGGCCGGTCCGAGCTCAGCCGGCTTCGGTGGCCGGAGCCGGCTCCGCCGTCGCCTCGGCTGCCGGTACCGCCTCGGCTGCCGGTACCGCCTCGACTGCCGGTACCGCCTCGACTGCCGGTACCGCCTCGACTGCCGGTACCTCCTCGACTGCCGGTACCTCCTCGACTGCCGGTACCTCGGTCGCCGCCGCCACGGCGGTGGCCTCGCCCTCCACCCCCTCGGTGGTGGCGTCGCCGGTGCCGTGCTCCGTGACGTAGTCGGCCCATGCCGCCTGCGCCTCCGTCTCGGGGGTGAACTCGGTCTCCGCGTACTCGAACGGCCCGATGTAGTTGCCCTCGGCGTCGTAGGCGTGCTCGCCGAACGCCTCGCGGTACTCCTCGGACACCTCGCCGCCCTCGGCCGCCTGCTTGATCGACAGGCTGATCCGGCGGCGCTGGAGGTCGATGTCGATGATCTTGACCCACAGCTCCTCGCCGGGGGTGACCACCTGCTCGGGGAGGTCGACATGGTGGACGGCCATCTCCGAGATGTGGACCAGGCCCTCGATGCCGTCGCCGACCTGCACGAACGAACCGAAGGGCACCAGCTTGGTGATGCGGCCGTAGACCAGCTCGCCGACCTGGTGCGAGTTGGCGAACTCCTGCCACGGGTCGGTCTGGGTGGCCTTGAGCGACAGGCTGATCCGCTCCTTGGACAGATCGACGTCGAGGACCTCGACATCGATCTCGTCGCCCACCGACACCACCGATGACGGGTGGTCGACGTGCTTCCACGACAGCTCGGACACGTGGACCAGGCCGTCCATGCCACCCAGGTCGACGAAGGCGCCGAAGTTGACCACCGAGGACACCGTGCCCCGGCGACGCTCGCCCGGCTTGAGGTTCTCGAGGAACTCGCCGCGCTGCTCCTTCTGGGTCTCCTCCAGCCACGCCCGGCGGGACAGCACGACGTTGTTGCGGTTCCGGTCCAGCTCGATGATCTTGGCTTCGATGGTGCGGCCCACGTAGGGCTGCAGCTCCCGGACCCGGCGGAGCTCAACCAGCGACGCCGGCAGGAACCCTCGCAGGCCGATGTCCACGATGAGGCCTCCCTTGACGACCTCGATGACCGGGCCGGTCACCACCTCGTCGGCCTCCTTCAGCTTCTCGATGGTGCCCCACGCCCGCTCGTACTGGGCACGCTTCTTCGAGAGGATCAGGCGCCCCTCCTTGTCCTCCTTCTGGAGGACGAGGGCCTCGATGGAGTCACCGATGGACACGATCTCCGACGGGTCGACGTCGTTGCGGATGGAGAGCTCGCGCACCGGCACCACGCCCTCGGACTTGAACCCGATGTCGAGGAGGACCTCGTCACGGTCGATCTTGACGACGGTGCCCTGTACCAGGTCGCCGTCTTCGAACTCCACGATGGTGCCGGCCATGGCGTCCTCCAGGGACGCCCCGCCGAGGTCGTCCTCGGTGATCGGGCGGGGGATGTAGACCCCGTCCTCGTCGAAATGACCCATCGCTTCGTTCGAGAGGAGGGCGGGGCCCCCGGGTACAGCCAGTACGTCGGTCATGAAGTAGGTAGCTCGCTTTCCGGACGGATCCCGGTCGGCCGAGCACGGCCGCCGGGTGAAGGCAGTGGTCACACGGTTGTGAC
Source organism: Acidimicrobiales bacterium (assembly GCA_052143315.1). Classification (GTDB taxonomy): domain Bacteria; phylum Actinomycetota; class Acidimicrobiia; order Acidimicrobiales; family RAAP-2; genus DASZIT01. Next base: position 2,376 of record JBKQTE010000048.1, read on the forward strand.
CGGGTGGAGAGTCTAGCCCACCACCCCGGACGGCCCGCCGGCCTCAGCCCTTGGCCTCCGCCCACGACGACCCCCAGGCCATGGCCACCTTGAGAGGGACGGTGAGCTTGGCGGCGCCGGTCAGGGCCCGTTCGGTGAGCTCGGCCACCGCCGTCTCCTCGTCGGAGTCCACGTCGACCATCACCTCGTCGTGCACCTGGAGGACCAGGTCGGAGGCGAAACCACCCTCCTCGAGCCCGCCGTCCAAGCGGATGAGCGCCACCTTGAACAGGTCGGCGGCCAGTCCCTGGATGCCGGCGTTCATCGCCTGGCGCTCGGCTGCCTGGCGGACCTGGTAGTTGGAGGAGACCAGGTCCGGCAGCGGTCGCCGTCGGCCGAACTCGGTCACCGTGTAGCCGGTGTTCCGGGCGGTGGCCACCGCTTCGGACATGTAGTCGCGCACGGCGGGGAAGGCGTCGAAGAAGGCCCGCAGGATGACGTTCGCCTCCTCCACCGGCACACCCAGACGCTGGGCCAGGCCGTACGCCTCCATGCCGTAGGCCAGGCCGTACGAGACCATCTTGGCGGTGGAGCGCTGCGCCGAGGTCACCTCGTCACGACTCACCCCGAACACCTGGGAGGCCACGGTACGGTGGATGTCCTCCCCCTTGGCGAAGGCCGAGGTCAGCCCGGGGTCGCCGGACAGGTGGGCGATGGCCCGCAGCTCCACCTGGTCGTAATCGGCCACCAGCAGCTTCCGGCCCGGCGACGGGACGAAAGCCTGGCGGAACCGCCGGCCTTCCTCCGTCCGGACCGGGATGTTGTGGAGGTTGGGCCGGTCCGAGGAGAGACGGCCGGTCCGGGCCACCGTCTGGCGAAAGGTGGCGTGGATGCGCCCGTCGTCGGCGATCTCGGCGGCCAGGCTCTCGCCGTAGGTCGACCGGAGCTTCTCCACCTCCCGGTAGCGCAGGAGTGCCACCACCACCGGGTGCTGGTCCTTCAGCTGCTCGAGGGTCCGGGCGTCGGTGGAGAAGCCGGTCTTCGTCTTGCGGATCGGCTGGAGGCCCAGGCGCTCGTAGAGGACCTCGCGGAGCTGGGGCACCGAGTTCACGTTGAACGGGCCGCCGGCCAGGTCCTGGATGGTCGCCTCCAGCGACTGGCACTCCGCGGCCAGGTCGGCGGCGATGCCGGACAGCACCGCCCGGTCCACCGGCACGCCGGTGACCTCCATCCGGGCCAGCACCCGCACCAACGGTCGGTCGATCTCCTCGTGGAGCCGGGTGGCCCCCGACTCCTCCAGCGCCGCGGCCAGCGGCCGGCGGAGCCGGGCGATCACGGCGGCCAGCCGGGCCGCCGCCAACACCTCGGTGTCCACCGAGCCGGGCTCGGTGTCGTCGAGGGCGAAGGTGCCCTGCCCCTTGCCCCCGCTCCCGTCGTCGACCACCACTCCCAGGTAGGCGGAGGCCAGGTCGGCCAGCCGGTACTGGTCGGAGGAGGCGTCGAGAAGGTAGGCGGCCACCGCGGTGTCCATGGCCAGCCCCACGATGTCCACGCCCTGGGGCAGCAGCCATCGCATCAGCTCCTTGGCGTCGTGGGCCACCACGCCCACGCCTTCCGGTCCCAGCGCCCCGGCCAGCACGGCGGTGAGACCGGTGTCGTCGAGGACGCCCGGCTCCCCGCCCCGGAGATGGAGCACGGCCTGGGGGCCGTGGTCCTCCCCGCCCACCTCGGGCACCAGGCTCAGCGAGCGCAGCGGCGACCGTCCAGCATCGCCGGTCCACCGGGGGAAGAGGGCGAGGTTGCCCGTCCCGGCCCGGGCGGCGGTCACCGCGGCTTCCACCAGCTCGATCGCGGTGGCAGCGTCCTCGGGGACCAGGAGGCCCGGGGCGTTCAGCCAGTCGGGCTCGTCCCTGGCGGAGGCGGCGGACGGCTCACCGCCGTGGCCGCCCCCGTCCAAGGCACTGTCGGCCGGGCGGCCGAGGAGGCCGTCCTTCATGAGGGTCTGGAACCGGGTCCAGAGGGTCCGAAGCTCGAACTCGGCGAAGGTGGCACGGGCCGCCTCGCCGTCCCACCCGCCGAGCTGGAGGTCGTCGACGTGGACGTCGAGGGGCACGTCGCGGACGAGGGGGATGACCTCGGCGTTCTTCCGGACCCGCTCGGCGCTGTCGGCCAGGTTCTGGCGCAGCTTGGGCGACAGGGCGTCGAGGTGGGCATAGATGGCGTCGAGGTCGCCGTACTCGTTGACCAGCTTGGCGGCGGTCTTCTCCCCCACCCCGGGAACGCCGGGCAGGTTGTCGGACGGATCCCCCCGGAGCGAGGCCAGGAGCGGGTACTTCTCCGGACGCACGCCGGTGCGGTCCTCGATCCCCTTCTCGTCGTAGAGGACGTAGTCGCTCACACCCCGACGGTTGTAGAGCACCCGGACGTAGGGGTCCTCCACCAGCTGGTACGAGTCGCGGTCGCCGGTCACCACGATCACCGGGCATGCCCGGTCCCGGGCCTCGGTGGCCAGGGTGGCCAGCACGTCGTCCGCCTCGTACCCCACCGCCTCGACCACCGGGATGGCCAACGAGTGGAGCAGCTCCCGGATCATGTCGAACTGGGCGGTCAGGTCGTCGGGGGTGTCGGCCCGCCCGGCCTTGTAGTCGTCGAGGATCTCGTCGCGGAAGGTGCCGCCCGGGAGGTCGAAGGCGACGGCCAGCGCCGACGGGTGGTGGTCCCGGACCAGGTTGTGCAGCATGGAGGCGAAGCCGTGGAGGGCGTTGGTGACCACCCCGGTGCTGGTGGTCAGGTCGGGGGGCAGGGCGAAGTACGCCCGGAAGGCCAGCGACATGCCGTCCAGCAGGATGAGGGGTCCACCCGGCGTGGTGGTGGGCTCGGCCATGGCGGGCGCCCTACGGGGCGAGCGTGCCCTCGAGGATCTGGCGGGCCACGTCGATCATGCGCGACCGGGTGCCCATGGCCGTCTTCTGGATGAACCCGAAGGCGTCGGCCTCGGCCATCCCGTGGTGCTCCATCAGGTAGCTCTTGGCGCCGTCGACCATGCGCCGGGTCTCGAGCTTGTCCTCGGCGGTGGGTGCACCGTCGGCTCCCCCGGCTCCCGAGTCGGCCGCCGAGGCGGCCTCGGCGTCGATGGCCCACTCCTGCTCCACCCGGGTCATCGCCTGATCGATGGCGGGCACCAGCTCGCTGCGCTGGAACGGCTTGATCAGGTAGGCGGCCACCCCGGCCTCCCGGGCCTCGTCGATCAGATTGCGCTGGCTGAAGGCGGTGAGGATGAGCACCGCCACCTTCTGGTCCAGGTCCCGGATGGCCCGGGCGGCCACCAGGCCGTCGGACCCGGGCATCTTGACGTCGAGGATGGCCAGGTCCGGATGGTGCAGGCGCACCAGGTCGACCACCTCGTCCCCGCGACCGGTCTCCCCGACCACCTCGTACCCCTCGTCCTGGAGGATCTCTTTCAGGTCGAGGCGGATGATCGCCTCGTCCTCTGCGATGACCACACGCCTGCTCATAGCGGATCCGCTCCCCTCGACGCGCCGGTCGGCGGTCTCGATTGCTCGTTCTGACTGGCCGTCCCGTCCGGGACGTCGACACCGCGCCCGATCAACGGGGCTCGACCACCAGGCGGTCGAGGAGCTCGTCACGCCGGCGCTCCAGCTCGGCGATCGAGTCGACCAGGCCCTGGCGGGTGCGGAGCATGGCGGCCACATGCCGGCTGGCCTCGTCGTGCTCCCGGCAGGCTACCGGGGTCTCGGCCACCAGCGCCTTGAGCCGGGTGTCGTCGGCGATGTCGTTGACCACGGCCAGCTGCTCGTCGAGCACGGCGAGCTCAGCGCGGACGCGCACCAGCCTCTGGTGGGCGTCGTTGAGCCGGCGTTCGACAGTCGAGCGATGCATGGGGCGGCAATTCTACGCACGGCGGGACGTGGGTGGTCACACGCCCCCCCTCTCGCCGGTTGGAGCCATCTCCAGCCGGGCCCGCCGGAGGGTGAGGCGCTCGACCGTGGGGCCGTCGGGGGCCGGACCGGTGCCGGGGACCCGGGACGGCACCACCGAGGCCGGGGGCCTGGTCGGGCCCACCACCAGGTCCTCGTCCAGGTAGGTGCCGGGGGCGCTCAGATCCCCCGGCCACGCGAAACCGGGCAGCGAGGCGATCACCGCGTTGACCTGGCGGGCGAAGCCGCTCTCGAACATGCCGCCGATCCACAGGGGCACGCCAGCCGCCGAGCATGCGGCCACCGTCTCCAGTGCCGCCCCGATCCCCCCGAGCCGGGCCGGCTTCACACACACCACCGAGCAGGCCCCCGAGGCGAGGGCCCCTGCCACCGCCGCCGGCGACGTGAGGCTCTCGTCGAGGCAGACCGGGGTGGCGATCCGGGTGGCCAGCCGGGCGTGGGCGTCCAGCTGGTCCCGGGGGAAGGGCTGCTCGATGCAGAGCAGGCCGAACTGGTCCAGCCGGGCCAGGTGGTCGGTGTCCGACTCGGCATAGCTCTCGTTGGCGTCCACCTGCACCAGCAGGGTAGGGAACCGGCGCCGGACGGCCGCCACCGGGCCGAGGTCGGCACCGGGTCCGATCTTCAGCTTGACCCGGGTGAACCCGGCGTCGACCAGTGACCCGACCTGGCCCACCAGCTCCTCCTCGGTGGCGAAGCGGCCGACCACCGCCCCCGCGCTCACCGGGCCCGGCCCGGCGCCGACCAGATCGGCCAGCGATACGCCGGCGGCCCGAAGGTGGGCGTCGGCCACCGCCATCTCCAGGGCGGCGAAGGCCAGTGGCGCGCTCGGTGCCGCCTGCCGGCGGAGCGCCCCCAGCGCCGAGGGCGGCGGCAGGAGCCGACCGGCCCCACAGGCGGCCACCAACCCCGGCACCAGGGCCCCTTCCAGCACTTCCCAGGCGCCGGCGGCGTCCTCGGTGTCGTAGGTGGTGTCGGCCAGGGCGGCGCACTCCCCCCACCCCTCCACCGGCCCGTCGGGTCCGGAGCCGAGCACCCGAACCAGCACCACCGGGCGCCTCCGGTGCACGCCGCGGGCGGTGACCACCGGGCGGCGGAACGCCAGGCCGACCTCGCGCAGCTCGACCGCCGCTACCACCACCGGGACGCCGGTGCCGAGCCCCGCCCAGGCGGCCACCGGATCGACGGCGTCGGACATGCCCGGAGCCTACGGTGGGCGGGTGCCGGGCGCCGGGGACCAGCCGCCGGGGACCACGGGGGCGACGGTAGGCTGACCGGCCAGGCCCGGGTGGCGGAATGGCAGACGCGATGGACTCAAAATCCATTGTCCGAAAGGGCGTGCGGGTTCGAGTCCCGCCCCGGGCACGCACTGTTGGAGACGTTCGGGCAGGTCAGGGGGTGGCGCCCCTTGAGCTCCGCCCCGAAGCAATGCCGGCCCACCGCCTCCCTCGACCAATCCCGATGGACGAGGGGAGAGTCCGCTGACCGTTGATGACGCTCACATGCGAGTGCCACCGTCAAGCGGCAGATGGTTGTTCTTGAGCGCAAACGGCTTACAGGATTGTCGGGCACTCCGTGGCTCTGAGCCTTCTGGAATGGACAATCGGAACCCCTGGCCTGACATGACATGACATGACCGTGGTCACTGTCACGACCCGGTGTTGCGGCTGGATGACCACAGTGCCAATGCCAGGGTCCGAGAGGTCTCATCAGCGACCTGATACGAACCGGATACCTGCGAACTACCTATTTATCGAATTCGCGCCGATAGAAGTGTTATGGATGCTCCCGGTGCACCTATGGTTGTTTTTGGTGGCCAGAAGCGGCCATTCATTGTCGGGTCCGTACTGGCGGTGGTGGCGACCGTGGTCTTTCTGTCGTGGGTCATCTTCGGCATCGACGGTGCACGCGTAACGCTCCAGGTCGACGACATCGGGCAGTGGGTCGCTGCGTGGTGTGCCACGGCGGTCTGTGGCGTGGCCGCGTTCCGCGCGTCGACAGGTCGGGCCACGTGGGCGCTCTTTGCTGCCTCCAGCTTCGCCTGGGGGGTCGGGGAGGCCGTGTGGTGCTACTACGCCCTTCTCAAGGACATTCCGGTACCGTTCCCCTCGTTGGCCGACGTCGGGTTCCTGACCGCAGTGCCCCTGGCCATTGCCGCGCTCCTGCTCTTCCCCAACGGCCAGCGGAGCACAGTGGATAGGGCCCAGGGATTCCTTGATGGTTCCATCATCGCCATGGCACTGCTCTTTGCTAGCTGGGCGACGATCCTCGGTCCTCTCTACCGTTCCCACCAGGGAGGCCCCCTGAAGCAGGTCATCTCGCTCGCCTACCCGATGAGCGACGTGATCATGGTGTCGCTGGTGATCATTCTGATCGCCCGTGGCGGACGGCCGGTCCGGGTGCACCTGGCGTTGGTGATGGCCGGCGTGGTCGCTTTTGCAGTGGCGGACAGTTCCTTCACCTATTTGACAGAGGTCAACAACTACACCGGCGGGAGCTATCTCGACACCGGCTGGGTCGCTGGCTATCTGTTGATCGGCCTGGGTGCGCTCTGGGCGATGACCTCACCGTCGCATGAGACGGAACACGTCGAGGCATCGACCATCTCGTTGGTCGCTCCGTACATGCCCGTGCTCGTGGTGCTGGCGGTGACCGGGATCGAGCTCTTGCGCGGTCGGCAGATGGAACCCGTCTCCTGGATCATGGCGTTCGCCCTCGTGCTGCTTGTCCTCGGCAGGGAGATACTGCGTCTGTTGGATCAAACGTTCACCACCCAGATTGACCCCCACGGCATGAACTCCGTGGATGACCCGGCCCGATCGAGTGACCCGAACATCGAAACAGCCCCGCCGGGGCGGCGGTGAGGCGTGATAACTGCCCACAAGCACGTTGCTGGATCACGCAGCCCTCCGGTGCGCGTGTTGAGCCAGTCTGCTGTGCGTGCTCCGACCCGTGGAGCCAACGGCAGGCGACCCGCCGACAAGGCCGGCTCGCATCTGAGGAGGTGGGTCGTCCATTCCACCATCTTGGCGACGACCGGGTTTGCCATTCTCGACCTCTACCTGATGGTGTCGGGCGGACGTCACTAGCCAGAGTGCTCACTGAAGAGGTACGTGTGTTGCAGGCCAAATGCATTGCCCTTTGGAATCGGGAACATGGGTGACCCTAATCGATGCTGCGGGTCGATACGTCCGTCGTGAATAGTCCGAGGCGCTTGCTGATCACGAGCGTCATTCCCCGGCACGAGTTCGGCACCCACCGTGCCCAGCGGATCGAATGGGTCACCGCCGTCCCCTGTTGCGCAATCGCAGTTGACGGACAGCAGACCGGGGCGCGGACTTAGCTATCCTGAACTGTAGTCGGAGGTCGTTTACATGCGGAATGAAGGAACCGTCCCATTTATGTCAATGGCCATTCTGGTGGCCACAGGCCCCGTCATCTACATGACGCATCATTCGTTCAAACACGGCCACGTGGAATCCGCTCGTGACCACGCGCAACGACCGATGGCCGCGAACCCACTGGAGTTCGGTTGGACAGTATGCTCCGAGTGCAAGGCCGTCGTCGTTGATTCTGTGGAGCACCTTCTCGCAGCGCACCAACTTGCAGACGCGTGACTCGGAGCGGCGTCAAGTTCTGTCTGGTCCGCCAGGATCGGACTGCGGCTCGTGGCTGCCGACGGGTGCCCGATGACGCCAAACCGCGCCGCTGCACAAGGGTTCTGACCTGTCATCGACCATGGCTCGTCCAAGCGTGTCCCAGATCATCGCCGGCTCCCGGGCGACCTTTCTTCGGAGCAACCCGACTCTTGAGACGTCCGGGCTCGCGTCGGGGCCGACGCTTGTGGTTGGTCTGCCATGGCACCACCCCGTGCGAGGTCGGCGAGCCACTGATCTCCTACCGTGGGCAGTGAGGTCGAGGGACCACATGAACGCCCGATGGACGACCCCGCAACATCGGGCGGGAGGGTCCTCAGTTCTGTCCGATGCGGACCGCCGTGATCACGCTGGGGACCTTGTTGGCGTGCCACGACTCACCGCCGTCTTCAGAGACATGGACCTTCTCCCCGAAACCGATTGTGGCACGACCGCCGGCAGCATCAAGGTGCCCGGTGTCGACGTTGTCTGGGAACCATTCGGGCAGACCCTCTTCACAACGGACGAACGCCGACCCGAGCCGTGACCGGTACACAGCGCCGCGCCTTGTGAACGGCCCGTCTGACGCCGAAACGTAGGCGGTCTCGCCGTCGATGCACACCGCCCGCAGATAGGTGTCGTGGAGTCCCTCGGTGTGCCACGACCACGATCTCCCGCTGTCCGAGCTCCAACCGAATCCAACTGCAGCCGCCACGGCCACCGATCTGTACTCCGCCCGCACCTCGTGGATGTCGGCCCCGGGTGCAATGACCCCGTGCCAGCTCTCCCCTCGGTCGCCTGAGTGCCACAGGCCGCCTACGTGGACGTTCACCCACAGATCGTCGCCACTGGTCGCCATGGACCGGGTATCGGGCGTCGCATTGGCCGGGTTCTTCCAGTGGTCTCGATCCGGCACCTGCTCGAACGCACTGACGTCCTCCACCTGGGTGCCGACGATGGCAAGACGGGCACCGGTTCGGCCCACGACGACAGTTCCATCAGCCAGGACAGCCAAGCTCTGACCATCGTCGGCGGGTAATTTGCCGACGGTCATCACCTCTCCGTCGTCGAGGCGGACGACAACCTGGCGGTCCAGGAGCGCGTGCCATCTCCTGGGGCCAGGTGCCAACGCGGTGACACTGTGCCCGTCGACAAGGGTGTGGCCCGTGTCCAGATCGAGTAGGCCCTGCTTCGTTCCTACGAGCAACATCGAAATCCAACCTCCCGCTCCTCTGCGAATCAGTGAACCATCTGTCCCAAAAGGTTGACACGCACCGTGACGAGATGACGGCGATCCAAATCAGCCTGTCCCTGATCAGTGACGGAGCACCTACCAACGGGCTGGGTAGATGAAATCAGGGGCCGGACGGGCCAGCCACTGGGTGATGCGCATCGCAAGGCGCATTCCGATGGCAAACCGGGCCGTCTTGACACCCGTCAACTGGCTCTGCGTGCAGCCCAGCAGGTCCGCCAACGACTTCCAGGTGAGGCGTTCCTCGCGACGGTGGACGTCCATCGCTTCGTAGAGTGCACTTAGGTTCCATCGGAGACGACGGTCCGGTCCGGCGATAGGGAGCCCAACCCCCGCGCTGCCCTGAACGGGATGTGCGATGAACTCCTCCGGTGCGCGGCCGATCCAGCGCAGCATGAACAGCGCATGCTGGCAGGAGGTGTTGTTCCGCCTCCGCATCCCGGTGATCGTTTCGACTGCGATGGGGTGGTCGTGTCGACGGTCGTTGAGCACAGAGGATTGCGCCCAGATCGCTTCGGCGACCTGACGCCAACTCAGTTCCCTCACTAACCTTTGACGATCCAGGGCCTCGAAGAGCGCACGGGCGTCGAAGTCTCCAACCCGCACACCTCCGCTGGCATCGCGGGTCCTGGGTGGCCCGCCTTCGGACGCATTGTCCATGATCCCACGTTATTGCTCTGACTAGATGGGTCAACATCGGGCCGATTCAATCGTGTCCCCGGATCGCCGGCTCGGAGGCGCCAGTCGTGGCAGCTGAGAGCCAACGGCTGCCCGGGTCTCGACGCGTTCCGGCCTCCTCCGACACGGCACTGCTCACCGGTGGCGCGCCACGTCTGTGACCGTCAGAGGGGATAGCTGCTCAGCAGGCCCAGGACGGGGTCACCGGGGGCGATGTCGTAGCTGCACGGGCTCGAGCTGCTCGGCACCCAGTCCCACAACAGCTCCCCGCTGCTCCCGGCGGCGAACTGTGCCCGGAGCTTCGCCTCGGTGTCGTTCACACGGCCGTTCTGGCTGACACATCCGGTGCCGGGTCCGGCCTCGATCCCCACTTCGCCGGCGATGATGGGCTTGTGCAGCGACGCGGCCTGGGCGAAGCGCACGGACAGTCCATTCCACTGGTCTCCCCCGAGAGGTGCCGTCGGGGAGTAGTAGTCGTGATACGAGAGCACGTCGATGCCGGGGCTGGCTTGCACGTACTCGTAGTCGGAGCCACTGGTGCCGCACTGCCCGCCGCCGAGCAGTCCACTCTCCACCAGGTGATCCGGATCCAACCCGTGGATCTCGACGCCCACCACGTCGAAGAAGTGCCGGAGCGCGGCGGCCGCCGTTGCCTCGTCGGGACAGGTCTGGTGTCCCGAACAGTTGGTCGGCTCGTACTGCACGGGGCAGGTCGACGCCTCGGCTTCCGAGAACGGCTCCCACATGCCCAACGCCGGCGAGCTCTTGTAGCGGTTGACGAGGTCCTGCATGTACTGCCAGTACGACAACGGATCCAACCCGTCCCCGTCGGAGTTGGACGAACTATTGAACACCTGCATGAACCCGCCGTCGTACCAGGAAGGATCCTGCCAGTGCTGGCCGTCACACGTCCCGCCCTGCCCCGCCATCGAGACGATCAGTCGCTGGTGGTAGGCGGTTGCCGCCGCGAACACCCGGTCGAGCGGCTGCCAATCGATCTGGTGGGTCACCACGTCGGTCGCCATCGACCCCTGCAAGGCCCAGATCCGCACCAGCGAGTTGGGTCGGAGCGATGCGAAGAATTGGTCGAGCTGCGCATCGCTGAGCATGCCTCCGCAACCGGCGTTCGTCCCCCACTCGGTGGCCAGCTCGTAGGCGTTGACACCGGTGAATTGGTAGGTACTGCCGTCCAGGGTCAGATGACCGTCGCTCACCCCGATGTCACCGCTCACACTCACACTCTGGACCATCGCCGAGGTCCGGCCCGCTGCCGGGCCCGCGCTGCTGCCCCCGGCACGACCGGCCGCCGTCTGGTGGCCACTGTCCACGCCATAGGCGAGGTCGGGTGTGACAAGGACGATGGCGGCCACCACCGTCACGGCCACGGTCGCCGTCACCCAGGCGCGGACGACGGGATGCACCCGATGACGCCGACACCTGCGCGCGTCGGTCCGCGGACCACCTTCGTTCGCCACCACATAACCCCCTGCCCAACGTCGATACGGCGCCAACGATCCGGGGAACCGTGCCGCACACATGCGCCCCGCCCCGTAGCACTCCTGCGTCCATAGGGGGCGGTCGAACCGTCACCGACGACTCAGAATACCCCTGCTACCACTCAGTACTCTATCGGCCGGTTGTGTCTCTGAGTTGAGCCAATGCCGCCTCGCCTCGACGAGATTTGGCGACCGATGTTCACCACGAATAGCCAACTCTCGACCGCCCCTCGTGACCTGAATGGGAGGGCCACCGTGGGTGAGGAAGTCCCGTTCCGCGGGATTCATTTCGCTGTGCGTCACCATGCCGAGGACCCGGCATCGCGGCACCCGGGGTGAGCCCCGGCGACATCGAACGGGCCGACAGCAACAGCACGGTGCCGGTAGTGTCGGTTCATGCGGGCCGTCATCGCCACTGCCTCCGGGGTCGAGGTGGGCGACGTGCCCCAGCCCGTCCCCGGTTCGGGGCAAGTTCTGGTGCGGACCCTGGCATGTGGGATCTGCGGGTCGGACCTTCACGCCGCCGCCGACCTTCGCCACTTCGCCGAGCTGACCGAACGCGTCGGCGGCATGGGTGGCGCCCTCGACCCCGATCGTGGCATCGTGCTCGGCCACGAATTCTGCGCCGAGATCGTCGGGTTCGGACCCGACACGGCCGGTACCCTCGCCGTCGGCACGCCGGTCTGCTCGGTTCCCATCGTCTTCGGCCCCCTGGGCCCCGAGAGCATCGGCTACTCGAACGGCTTCCCCGGCGGCCTAGGCGAGCTCATGGTCCTTCAGGAGCAGCTGCTTCTCCCTGTGCCCGACGGTCTCGATCCGGAGGTGGCCGCCCTGACCGAGCCGCTGGCCGTCGGCGAGCACGCCGTCGGCCTGGCCCGGCTGACCGATCGCGACGTGTGCCTGGTGGTGGGGGCGGGACCGGTCGGCCTGGCCGTCCTCGCCGCCCTCAAGGCCCGGGGACACGGGCCGGTGGTGGTGGCGGACTTCTCCCCGGCCCGCCGGCGCATGGCCGAGGAGCTCGGCGCCGACGAGGTCGTCGACCCGGCCGAGCATTCGCCCCACGCCCGGTGGGCCGATCTGGGTGTCCCCGACACGGTGTTGGGCCGCACCGCCGTCGAGATGTTCGGAGGCGACTGCCGGGACGCCGTCGTCTTCGAGGCGGTGGGCGTGCCCGGCGTGCTCGAGACCATCATCGAGGGCGCCCCGCCCAGGGCCAGGGTCGTGGTGGTGGGGGTCTGCATGTCCGTCGACCACGTCGAGCCGCTGTTCGCGGTGACCAAGGAGTTGGAGATCCGTTTCTCCTTCGCCTACCGGCCCGACGAGTTCGCTGCCACCCTCGACCGGTTGGCCCGGGGCGTCCTGGTCGGACCGGCCACGGAGGTGGTCGGGCTGGACGGGGTGCCGGCCGCGTTCGACGCCCTGCGACATCCAGTCGAGCTCGGCAAGGTGCTCGTCCGCCATTGATCGTGCCGACCATGGCAAACGTGCCGACCACAGCAAACGTGCCGACCACAGCAAAGGAGCCGTCATGACCGGGCCACGAGCGTTCGGGGTCTTCCTCGCCCCCTTCCACCCGGCCGGCCAGAACCCGACCGTCGCCCTCGAGCGCGACCTCGCCCTCATGGTCCACCTCGACCGGCTCGGCTTCGACGAGGCCTGGATCGGCGAGCACCATTCGGCCGGCTACGAGATCATCGCCTCCCCCGAAGTGTTCATCGCCACCGCCGCCGAGCGCACCCGGCACCTGCGCCTCGGCACGGGGGTCTCGTCCCTGCCCTACCACCAGCCGCTGATGCTCGCCGACCGGATGGTGCTGCTCGACCACCTGACCCGGGGCCGGATCATGCTCGGCGTCGGGCCCGGGGCCCTTCCGTCGGACGCACACATGATGGGTATCGAGGTGGCTCGGCAGCGGGACATGATGGAGGAGTCGCTCGAGGCAATCCTGCTCCTCCTGCGCAGCGACGAGCCGGTCACCTACCAGACGGACTGGTTCACGCTGCGCGACGCCCGCCTCCAGCTCCGCCCCTACCAGCGGCCCCATTTCGAGGTGGCGGTGGCGGCGCAGATCTCCCCGGCCGGGCCCCGGGCGGCGGGGCGGTTCGGCTGCAGCCTGCTGTCCATCGGTGCCACCAGCGCCAGCGGGTTCGACGCCCTCGGGCTGCACTGGAACGTGATGGAGGAGCGGGCCGCGGAGTTCCGGACCACCATCGACCGGGACCGGTGGCGCCTGGTGGGTCCCATGCACCTGGCCGAGACGAAGGAGCAGGCCGTGAAGGACTGCGCCTTCGGCCTCGACGCCTGGGTCGACTACTTCGCCCGGGTGGCCGCCCTCCCCCTCGCACCCGACACCACCAACCATGCCGACCTGGTCGACGCCCTGAACGCCTCGGGCTTCGCCGTCATCGGGACCCCCGACGACGCCATCGCCCAGCTGTCGAGGCTGGCCGAGCAGTCCGGGGGGTTCGGGACGTACCTCCTGATGGCGCACGAGTGGGCCGACCGGGTCGAGACGCTCCGCTCGTACGAGCTCTTCGCCCGCCACGTCATGCCCGCCTTCCAGAGCTCCGCCGACACCCTGGTGGCCAGCCGGGACTGGGCCGCCGAGCACCGCCCGGAGTTCATCGGGGCGGCCGGCAACGCCGTCATGGCCGCCATCCAGAAGCACCAGGACGAGCACCAGCCGGACGGGGCCACCTGACCACCCGTCGCCCTTGTTCGGAAGCTCGCCACCGCTGACCCGCCGGTAATCTCCGCCAATCCGCGGCTCCGTGTAACACTTGGCGCGTCGCGGTGGTCAAAAGGTTCGAACGCATCCGAGAGGAGACCGTAGGTGTTGGCCTTTACCTTCCCCGGGCAGGGGTCGCAGCGCTCCGGCATGGGGCGCGCCTGGGTCGACCACCCGTCGTGGGAGGTGGCCACCGAGGCCTCGGACCTGGCGGGCCGCGACCTCACCGCCTTGCTGCTCCACGCCCCTATGGAGGAGCTCACCCTCACCGCCAACGCCCAACTGGCCACCTTCGTGCTCAGCCTGGTGGTGCTGGACGCGGTAGAGCGCCTCGGGCTCTTCCCTGGCGCCTGTGCCGGCCACAGCCTCGGCGAGTACACCGCCCTGGTGGCGTCGGGCGCCCTCTCCTTTGCTGACGGCACCCGCCTGGTGGTGGACCGCGGCAATGCCATGCAGTTCGCCGCCGACGAGCGCCCCGGGACCATGGCCGCCCTGCTCGGCATCACCGACGACGACGCCGAGGCAGCGTGCCAGCGGGCCGAGGACGAAGTGTGGGTGGCCAACTACAACGCCCCCGGCCAGGTGGTCATCGCCGGCACCGTCGAGGGCGTGGCCAACGGCAGCCAGCAGGCCAAGGAGCTGGGCGCCCGCAAGGTGCTGCCCATCCCGGTGTCCGGGGCGTTCCACACCCAGCTGATGCTCCCGGCCCGGGCCCGGCTCCGAAAGACCCTGGCCGAGGCCACCTTCCACTCGCCCGAGGTCCCGGTGGTGGCCAATGTCGACGCCCGGGTCCACACCGATCCGGACGCCTGGCCCGGCCTGTTGTCGTCCCAGCTGTGCAGCCCGGTCCGCTGGCGCCAGACGCTCGAGACCCTGGGTGGGCGGGGGGCCACCGCCATCGTGGAGCTGGGGCCGGGCGGCGTGCTCACCGGCCTGGTCCGCCGAACCATCCCCGACGTGCGGTCGGTGGCGGTGGCGGTGCCCGAGGACCTCGACAAGCTGATGGACGCCCTGGCCGGTCCGGAGACGTGGAACGCCGCCTCCCCCGCCCACCAGGGCGAGCACCTCTACACCTCCGAGCGGGTGATCGTCAGCCCGGCCGCCGGCGTGTTCGAGCCGGAGCTGGAGCTGGCCGCCCTGGAGACCACCGCCCTGGCGGCGGCCACCGCCGCCCCCGGTAGCGGGGCCGGGTCCGCTCCCGGCTCCCTCCTGGCGGTCGGCGACCGCGTCGGCACCGTGGGGACGGCCACCGAGGTGCGGACGCCGTTCGAGGGGATCCTGGTCCGATGGCTCGCCGTCCGGGGCGAACGGGTGATGGAGGGGCAGCCGGTGGCGTGGATCCGCACCGCCGGAAACAGCTCGTGAGCCCGGTGGCCATCACTGGCTGGGGGGGCGCCCTCCCGCCGACCACCGTGACCAACGCCGAGCTCGAGTCCCGGCTCGACACCACCGACGCCTGGATCGTCGAGCGCACCGGGATCGCCGAGCGCCGGGCGGGGGGCACCGTCGGTCGGCTCTCCATCGAGGCGGGTGGCGCCGCCCTCCGCCGGGCCGGGGTCGACCCGCTCTCGGTGGACCTGCTGGTGCTGGCCACCATGACCCCCGACCAGGCCATGCCGGCCACCTCGGCGGCCGTGCACGGGGCACTCGGGCTGAGCGGCGGGGCCTTCGACCTCAACGCCGCCTGCTCCGGCTTCGTCTACAGCCTCTTCATCGCCTACACGGCGGTGGTCTCCGGCGTGGTGTCGCGGGTGCTGGTCATCGGCAGCGACGTGATGTCGGCGGTGGTCGACCCCGACGACCGCTCCACCGTGGTGCTGTTCGGGGACGGCGCCGGGGCGGTGCTCCTCGAGTCCCAACCGCACACAGGGACAGCTGCGCCAGCCGTCGACCGCTTCCTCGGCTGGGACTTCGGGGTGGACGCCACCGCCCACGGCCTGCTCCAGGCCGACCTGGGCGGGACCATCACCATGGAGGGCCCCGAGGTCTACCGCCGGGCCGTCCGCTCCACCGTGGAGTCGGCCAACGCCGCCCTGGACCGGGCCGGGCTGACCGCCGATGATGTGGACCTCTTCGTGCCCCACCAGGCCAACCAACGGATCATCGAGGCGGTGGCCGAGCGGATCGGTATCCCGATGGAGCGGACGGCGATGACCGTCCAGCGCACCGGCAACACCTCGGCGGCCTCCATCCCCCTGGCGCTGGTCGACGCGGCCGACGCCGGCCGGGTGACCGAGGGCGATGCGGTGCTGGTCACCGGGTTCGGCGCCGGCATGACCTGGGCGAGCGCCGTCTTCCGGTGGGGCACAGGGACGCTCTCGACCGCCAGCACGACCGACGACGAGGAGGAGCCAGCGTGACCGAGACCGACCAGGCGACGAGCGATGGCAGGGTCGTCCTGATCACCGGGGGCTCCCGCGGCATCGGGCTGGCCTGCGCCCGCTGGTTCCTCGACCGGGGCGACCGGGTGGCGGTGACTTCCCGGTCCGGGGGGGCCGAGGCCGGTCCGCCGGAGCGGTTCATCTCGCTGGCCTGCGACGTGACCGACGCCGCCCAGGTCGAGGCGGCCTTCACCGCCGTCGAGGCCCGGTGGGGGCCGGTGGAGGTGCTGGTGGCCAACGCCGGTATCACCCGCGACACCCTGATCCTCCGGATGAGCGAGGACACCTGGTCGGACGTGATCGACACCAACCTGACCGGTGCGTTCCGGGTCACCAAGCGGGCCATCGCCAAGATGATCCGGCTGCGGCGGGGGCGCATCGTCCTCGTCTCGTCGGTCGGGGCCTTCATCGGCTCGGCCGGCCAGGCCAACTACGCCGCCTCCAAGGCCGGGCTGGTGGGGATGGCCCGCTCCCTCGCCCGCGAGGTGGCCAGCCGGTCGATCACCGTCAATGTCGTGGCGCCGGGCCTGGTGGAGACGGATATGCTCGCTGAACTCGGGGAAGAGCAGACGGCCACGTTCGCCAGCCAGGTGCCGTTGGGCCGGATCGCCCAACCCGGGGAGATCGCCGAGGCGATCGGATTCCTGTCCTCGGAGGGCGCCGGGTATATCACCGGTGTCGTCCTCCCGATCGACGGTGGGCTGGGTATGGGGCTGTGACGCCGGTGAGAAGATGTACGTACATGGAGCCAGACAAAGGAGCCACGCGGTGAGCTTGAGCGACGTAGAAGCATTCGAGAAGTTCCGTGAGTCGGCCGTGGAGGTACTCCAGGTGCCGGCGGACAAGGTGACCAAGGAGGCTCGTTTCGCCGAGGATCTCGACGCCGACAGCCTCGACCTGGTCGAGCTGGTCATGGCACTGGAGGAGTCCTTCGACGTCACCGTCGAGGAGTCCGAGCTCGAGGGCATCGAGACCATCGGCCAGGCCTTCGACCTGATCACCTCCAAGCTCTGATGCTGCTCGGCGTCGGTCCCGAGGGATCCATCACCGGTCGCCGGGTGGCGATCACCGGGGTCGGGGTGCTGTCGTGCTGCGGCGTGGGCACCGACGCGCTGTGGGACGGGCTGAACGGTCCGGCCCCCGAAGGGGAACGCCGCGTCCCCGACTACGACCCCGGGCGCTGGTTCGAGGTCAAGGCCGCCCGGCAACTCGACCGCTTCGCCCAGTTCAGTGTGGCCGCCGCCGAGATGGCTCTCGAGGACGCCGGTGACCTCGACGCCGACCCCGGCCGGTCGGGCGTGATCATGGGCACCGGCGTCGGCGGCTTCGAGTCGCTGCAGAACCAGGTCCTGGTGTTCGCCGAGAAAGGCGCCCGACGGGTGTCACCCCGCCTGGTGCCGATGATGATGGCCAACGCCGGAGCCGCCAACATCTCCATCCGCGCCGGCTGGCACGGACCGTCGGAGACCATCACCACCGCCTGCGCCGCCGGGACCCACAGCATCGGGGCGGCCGCCCGGCTGGTGGCCACGGGGCGTCTCGACGTAGCCATCGGTGGCGGGGCCGAGGCGGCCATGACCGAGGTGGGCATCGCCGCCTTCTCCAACATGACCGCCCTGTCGACCACCGGGGAGTCCCGCCCGTTCGACATCCGCCGTGACGGGTTCGTCATGACCGAGGGGGCCGGCGCCCTGGTCCTCGAGGCGTGGGACCACGCCGTGGCACGAGGGGCCCACATCTACGGGGTGCTGGCCGGCTCGGCCAGCACCTCCGACGCCCACCACATCACCGCCCCCATCCCCGGTGGGTCGGGGGCGGCGGCGTGCATGGCGCTGGCCATGGAGGATGCCGGGCTGGAGATCTCCGACATCGGTCACATCAACGCCCACGGGACGTCCACGCCGCTCAACGACAAGGCCGAGGCGGACGCCATCAACAAGGTGTTCGGCAGCTCCCCTCCCCCGGTGACCTCCACCAAGGGCATCACTGGCCACGGACTGGGGGCGGCCGGGGCCATTGAGGCGGTGGCGGCGGTCCTGACCATCGAGAAGGCGCTGATCCCGCCCACCTCCGGGTACGAGCAGCCCGATCCGGAGATCGCCCTCGACATCGTGGCCGGCCAGGCCCGGGCATGGGTGCCGGCACCCATCCTGTCCAACTCGTTCGGCTTCGGGGGCCACAACGGCTGCCTGGTGATCTCGCCGGCCTAGCCGTCAGCGGCGACGGGCTGCGCCCCCACTCACTCCCCCTGCCGCAACCGCTCGTCGACGGCCCTGGCCTCGATGTCCAGCCGGCGGACCACTCCGGGCATGATCCGCCGCTCGGCCATGCGGCCGATACCGGGTATGGCCACCACCACCTCGCCCTCGAGGCGCCATACCGTGCCGGTTCCGGCCGTCGACAGGACGAAGTCGGTGGCACCGTGCAGCCGCCTCGGGTCCCTCTCCGACTCCAACCGGACGGTGCCCGAGGCCGCCTGGCGGTCGATCCGCACCTCTTGGATCAAGACCAGGCGGGCGGAGCCGATCAGGCGCCTGGCGATCGGATCGAGGCTTCCCACGAACTGGTAGCGGAGCCGCACGAGCACCTCGTCGCCGTCGACGTGCTCGAGCACCTCGGGCACGCTGAGGTCGGGAAGGGTGAGGCCGACATAGAATTCGGGGTCCGACAGGATCGCCAGCACGGCTTGCTCCGACCCGTCGAATCGATGCTCGGAGCTGAAGCGCACCGCCAGATCCTGCCACGAACCCGTCTCAGCTCGACCGGCCTACAGGCCCAGGACGGCGCGGGCGACCCGGTCCCGGACCCAGGTGGGCACGAACGGCTGCACCGCGGCGATGGCCTGGGCGTCGTAGCCCACCAGGTACCTGGCCCGTGGACTGCGCGACGTGACGGCATTGGCGATGGTGCCGGCCACCTGGCCCGGATCGCCCATGATCGGGTCGGCGAGCCGGGTCACCGTGAGCAACCGTTCGTAGGACGAGGCGAACCGGGACTCGGCCCTGCCGCTCAACTCGTCGTCCGCCTCCTGCCAGATGCCCGTTCGGACCAGTCCCGGCTCGACGAGCACCACCTTCACGCCATCGCCGGCCACCTCGGCTCGCAGCGCATCGGTCACCCCCTCGAGTGCGTGCTTGCACGCCTGGTACCAACCGGTCAGCGGCGTGGTGGTGCGCCCGTAGATGGACGACACGTTGACGATGCGTCCATCGTGGGCCTGCCGCATGTGAGGAAGCGCCAGTCGTGCCAGTCGCATAGGGCCGATCACCATGGTCTCGAGCGCGGCGCGAAGCTCGTCGTCCCCGATGTCCTCGATGGCACCGGTGATCGAGAGCCCGGCGTTGTTGACGACCACCGTCGGACGGTACTTGTCGATGACCCGCTCACAGGAAGCGGCGTCCGTCACGTCCATGATGGCCGTCTCCACCTCGACGCCTTGTTCGGCGGCCAGTTCGGCGACGGAAGCGGCCTTGGACCGGGAGCGAACGGTTCCCACCGAACGCAACCCGCGCCGGGCCAGCTCCAAGACGGTGGCGAGACCGATACCCGAGTTGGCTCCTGTCGTGAGGGCGACTCGCTCGTCCGCCATGGGCATGACCTTCCCGTCTCGTTCGTCCTGGTGCCCAGACTACCGAGGGAACCGGCCGTACCCGCGTGACGATCCCTGCCTCCTCCGGTCGGCCGGGGGGCGGCGCACGGAGCCGGGGGCCCGACGCCCACTGAGCCACCGACCTCGACGCCTACCGCACCACGGCCAGGGCCAGCGGAAGGACGCGGCCGGCGCCGGAGGACCGGAGCAGGCGGGCCACGACGGTCATCGTCCATCCGGTGTCGACCAGATCGTCCACCAGCAGCACCCCTCCCCCGCCCGGGCCCGACAGGGTGGCCTCCATCTCCGGCGGGACGGCGTAGGCGTCCCACACCGCCCGCAGCCGGTGGGCGCTGTTGGCCCCGCCACTGGACGACGGCCCCAGGTGGGCCACGTCGCCCAGGTACGGCAGCCGCCCGACCTCGGCGATCCCGCGGGCCATGCTCCCTACCAGCCGGGGACGCCTCCGGGACCCGACGCTCACCACCGCCGAGGGTCGTTCGGGCCAGTGGTGCTTCCACTCCACCAGCACCGTGACCACCGCGTCGAGCTGGTCGCCTTCGAGCTCGACGTCGGGAGCGGTGTCGGCCAGCAGCGTCCGCATCCTCGACCCGAGGCCGACCCCGGTCAGCCGAGCCACCGCCCGCCCCGGCTCGGCAGCCTCCCCGGCGGCGATGCGGCCCCGGACCTCCACCCCCAACGGGACCATGTTGGCCGGCCACAGCCTTTTCGGTTCCAATGTGACCCCGGGACGCCCCAGTCGTCCCCGGGCCCCCGCCAGCGACGACTCCGACACGTCGTCGGCCAGCCGCCGGCCGGTGCAGTTGTCGCACCGCCCGCACGGCCCGGCCCCGGGGTCGTCGAGCTCGGCCCGGAGGAACTCCATCCGGCACCCGTCGGTCCGGAGGTACCGGCGCATGGCCTGCTGCTCACACCGGCGCACCTCGGCCACCCGGGCGTACCGCTCGGCGTCGTAGGTCCACGACCGGCCGGTGGCGACCCAGCCGCCCTTGACCCGTTGGACCGCCCCGTCCACGTCCAGCACCTTCAGCATCGTCTCGAGCCGGGCGCGGCCGAGGTCGACCTCCCCCTCCAGCGTCGGCGTGCCCACCGGGCCGTCCGACGCCGCCAGGACCCCGAGGACGTCTCGCACGATCCCCTCGGACGGGAACCCGACGCCGGCGAAGTACCGCCAGATGGCCTCGTCGTCGTCCCCGGGCAACAGCACCACGTCGGCCCGGTCGGTGGCCCGGCCCGCCCGGCCCACCTGCTGGTAGTACGCCACCACCGACGGCGGCGCCCCGAGATGGACGACGAAGTCGAGGTCGGGCTTGTCGAACCCCATGCCGAGGGCCGAGGTGGCCACCAGCGCCTTCACCCGGTTGTCCAGCAGCGCCTGCTCGGCGGCCAGCCGCTCCTCCGCGTCGGTCTGGCCCGAGTAGGCCACCACCTGGTGGCCGGCCGACCGGAGGACGTCGGCCACGTCGTGGGCGGCGGCCACGGTGAGGGTGTAGACGATACCGGAGCCTTCCCACTCCCCCAGCCGGTCGGCCAGCCACGCCAACCGCCGGTCCTGGCCAGGCAGGTGCAGCACCGCCAGGTGCAGTGAGGTGCGCTCCAGCGAGCCCCGCTGGACCAGCACGTCGGGACGGTCACGGCCCAGCCCGAGCACGTCGGCCACGTCCTCGACCACCCGGGCGTTGGCGGTGGCGGTGGTGGCCAGCACCGGGGTGCCGTCCGGCAGCTCCGGCAACAGCGTCCGGAGCCGCCGGTAGTCGGGTCGGAAGTCGTGCCCCCAGTCGGAGATGCAGTGGGCCTCGTCCACCACCAGCAGACCGCAGGTCCGGGCCAGCCGGGGCAGCACCTCGGCCCGGAACTCCGGGTTGTTCAGCCGCTCCGGGGACAGCAGCAGCACGTCCACCTCGCCCCGGCTCACCCGTTCGTACAGCCCCTCCCACTCCTCGGGGTTGGACGAGTTGACCGTCACCGCCCGGATCCCCGCCGCCTCGGCGGCGGTGATCTGGTTCCGCATCAGGGCCAGCAGCGGGGACACGATGACCGTCGGCCCCGCCCCATGGTGGCGGAGGAGGGAGGTGGCCACGAAGTAGACCGCCGACTTGCCCCAGCCGGTGCGCTGGACCACCAGGGCCCGCCGGTGCCCGACCACCAGGGCCTCGACCGCCTCCCACTGGTCCTCGCGGAGGACGGCCGTCGGTCCGGCCAGACCCCGCAGGCACGCCTCTGCCTCGGCCCGCAGCTCCTCCGGCCCTGGTTGCGCCCTGTCGTTGCCCACCGGACGACCGTAGCTGCCGCCTGTCACGCGCCGATCCGCGACACGCCCCGATGGGCCACCGTCGGCTGGTAGGGAGTACCGTCGGTCTTCCATGGCGACGCCCCCCCAGGACCTGGCCGTCGGCGCCTTCACCGCCCATGGTCCCTGGATCGTCGACCCCGACACCATGTCGTGGCGGACCCCCGACGGCCGCCCCATCGACGACCTCCGCCAGCGCACCGCCGAGCTGGCCGTCGAGCTGATCCGGCCCCGCCTCTCCCCGCCCGGGGTGCGGGTGGTCACCGTCGGCATCCACCTGGGGAACGCCCTGCTCAGGTGGGCCGTCACCGGTCGGGGGACCCCGGACTCCCGCTCCGACCTGTCCGGGCGCCTGCGCTCGGCCTTCGAGCAGCTGGGGCCCACCTATATCAAGCTGGGCCAGATCATCTCTTCGGGCCAGGGCGTCTTCCCCGACGAGCTGGTCGAGGAGTTCCAGCTCCTCCGGGACCGGGTGCCGCCCGAGTCGTTCACCGCCGTGCGACAGACGGTCGAGGAGGACCTCGGGCGGCCGTTGGCCGATGTGTTCCTCTCCTTCGACCGGACACCGATCGCCTCGGCCTCCATCGCCCAGGTGCACGCCGCCACCCTGCGGAGCGGCGAGCGGGTGGTGGTCAAGGTGCAGCGCCGGTCGGTGGCGTCACTGGTCCGCAAGGACATCGCCGCCATGACCTGGATCGCCCCGTGGCTCATCGGACGCATCCCCATCGCCGCCCTGGCCAACCCACCGGCCCTGGTGGAGCTGTTCGCCGAGACCATCGTGGAGGAGCTCGACTTCCGGCTAGAGGCCCAGAACATGCTGGACATCGGAGCCGTCCTCGCCAGCACCGACCAGACCTCCATCGTGGTGCCCCGGCCCCACCCGGAGCTGGTGACCCGACGGGTCCTGGTGATGGAGCAGCTCCACGGGTTCGCCTGGGGCGATGCCGACGGAATGCGGGCGGTGGGCATCGACACCGCCGCCGTCCTCCGGGCCAGCCTGATCTCCTTTCTGGAGGGGGCGCTGCTCCACGGCGTGTTCCACGGTGACCTGCACGGGGGCAACATGCTGGTCCAGCCGGACGGGACGGTGGCCCTGCTCGACTTCGGCATCACCGGGCGACTCGACGAGCACAAGCGGCTGGCCTTCCTCCGTCTGCAGGTGGCGGCCACCACCAACACTGTCCGCCCGCAGATCGAGGCCCTACGCGACCTGGGGGCGCTCCCGGCCGACACCGACATCGACGCCGTCATCGACGACCTGGGCCTCGACCGGCCCGGCATCGACCCCACCCTGCTCACCGCCGACGAGATGGTGGCCGAGCTTCGCGATGTCACCAAGGCGCTCCTCGGCTACGGTGCCCGGCTCCCCAAGGAGCTGATGCTCTTCGTCAAGGACATGCTGTTCCTCAACGGGGCCATGGCCACCATGGCCCCCGACGTGGACATCCTCGGCGAGCTGCTGGCCGTCATCACCTACTTCACCGAGCGCCACGGCGCCCAGATCGCCCGCGACGTCGGCCTCGACCTGGCCGCCACCCCGGTCGACCTCGAGGGCTACCGGGCGGCCATGGGCTTCACCGACCCGTCCGTGACCATCACCTTCCGCGACCTGCAGGAGCGCCGCGAGCTGATCCGCAGGCGTCTCCAGCAGCGTCGGGAGCAACGGGGACCGGTGCCGCTGGCGCGGGCGGTGCTCCGGTTCCTCCTGCCGCACCGGGACTGAGCCGCTCAACCGTCGAGGGCGTGGCGGAGCGACGCGACGAAGGTGGCGGCACCGACCGGGCCCTCCCCCTCCAGAAGCCGGCGGACCAGCGCCGAGCCCACCACCACACCGTCGGCCACCTGGCACACGGTGGCCGCCTGCTCCGGCGACGACACGCCGATGCCGATGCACACCGGCACATCGGTGACCGCCTCGATCCGGCCGGCCACCTCACGGGCCGAGTCGGCCAGGGTGGCCTGCTCCCCGGTGACCGCCATCCGCCCCACCCCGTACACGAAGCCCCGGGTCCGCCGGCAGATGGCCTCGATCCGCGGCGGCGGGGTCGACGGGGCCACCAGCAGCACGGTGGCCACCCCGGCGGCGTCGGCCGCCTCCGCCCACGGCCCGAGCTCCTCCAGGGGCAGGTCGGGGACGATCGCCCCCGATACCCCGGCCTCGGCCAGCAGGCCGGCCATGCGCTGGTGGCCGGCCCGGTAGATCAGGTTGTAGTAGGTCATGGCCACCAGTGGGACGCCCACCTGCAGATGGGCAAGGTCGGCCAGGATGCTCTCGGGAGTGGTCCCCCGGGCCAGCGCCCGCAGTGACGCCTCCTGGATCACCGGCCCGTCGATCATGGGGTCGGAGAAGGGGATGCCCACCTCGATGGCGTCGGCCCCGGCCCCGGCCAGGCCTTCCAGGGCGACCAGCCACTCGTCGTCCATACCCCCGGTCACGTAGGGGACCAGCAGCTTGCGCCCGGCGTCGCGGTGGCCCCTCAGGACCTTCTCGAGCTCGAGGGTGGCCGTCACGGCGTCCCGCCGGCGGCTCCGGCACCGGCGGCCCCGGCACCGGCGGCCCCGGCCCGGAGGATGTCCCGGACCTGGGCCACGTCCTTGTCGCCCCGACCGGACAGCGTCACCAGCACCGTCGAGCCGGTCGGGAGGTCGTCGGTGCCGGCCGTCCGTACCACCCAGGCCAGGGCGTGGGCCGACTCCAGCGCCGGGATGATCCCCTCGGTGCGGGCCAGCAGCTGGAACGCCTCCACCACCTCGGCATCGCCGGCCGTCACGTAGCGGGCCCGGCCGATGGCGGCCAAGTGGGCGTGCTCCGGTCCGATCCCCGGGTAGTCCAGCCCGGCGGAGATCGACTCGGCCTCGAGGATCTGGCCCCACTCGTCCTGCAGGAGGGCCGAGCGCATGCCGTGGAGGACGCCGGGGATGCCCAACGTCAGGGCGGCGCCTCCGGCCGCCTCCACACCGACCAGCGCCGACGAGGTGGCGTCGGCGAACCCGGCGAACGTACCGGCGGCGTTGGAGCCGCCCCCGGCGCACGCCACCACCACGTCGGGGTCGGCGCCCCCGGCGAGGTCCCGGAACTGCGCCCGCGCCTCGTCCCCCACCACCCGCTGGAACTCCCGGACCATCCACGGGTACGGGTGGGGACCCATCACCGAGCCGAGGCAGTAGTGGGTGTCCTCCACCGAGGCCACCCAGTCGCGCAGCGCCTCGTTCACCGCGTCCTTCAGGGTCCGGCTCCCGCTTGCCACCGGGCGGACCTCAGCCCCGAGGAGCTCCATCCGGAACACGTTGAGGGCCTGGCGCTCGGTGTCCACCTCGCCCATGTAGACCACGCACTCCATGCCGAACAGGGCGGCGGCCGTGGCGGTGGCCACCCCGTGCTGGCCGGCCCCGGTCTCGGCGATCAGCCGCGCCTTGCCCATCCGGCGGGCCAGCAGCCCCTGGCCGATCACGTTGTTGATCTTGTGGGAGCCGGTGTGGGCCAGGTCCTCCCGCTTCAGGTAGACCCGGACCCCCAGCTCCTCGGAGAGGCGCTCGCACTCGGTGACCGGCGTCGGGCGCCCGCCGTAGAAGTGGAGGATGCGACCGAGCTCGGCGTGGAAGGCCGGCTCGGCCCACGCCGTTCGGAAGGCGGCCTCGAGCTCCATGCAGGCGGGCACCAGCGACTCCGGCACGAAACGACCGCCGAAGTCGCCGAACCGACCGGTGGGACCGGGGTCCCCCATGATCAGATCGGTCGTCGTCACCGGCTCAGTCCGGCTCAATCGTTCTGCCAGTCGAACAGGTCGGGGGCGTCGTTGCGGACCCGCCGACGGACGGTGGCGTGCGGTGCCGCCTCACCCACCGCCCCGGTGTCGACCGCCACCTGCTCCTCGGCCACTCGCACCGCGGCGATGAAGTCACGGAGCTTCCCCGGGTCCTTCACCCCCGGGGAGGCCTCCACCCCGCTGGACACGTCGACCCCCCACGGGCGGAGGTGGGCGATGGCCTGGCCGACGTTCTCCGGGCGCAGGCCCCCGGAGACGATCAGTCGCCCGGGGTCGTCGACGCCCTCGGCCAGACGCCAGTCGAAAAGCTCCCCCGACCCCGGGTTGGCCCCGTCGATCAGCAGGAACTGGGCGCCGTACTCCTCGAATCGGCCGATGTTGCGGTGGCCGGCCGGGAACGCCTTGATGGTGCAGCCCACCCGCTGGCGGATCCACTGGGTGTCCTCGATCGACTCCATGCCGTGGAGCTGGACGGCGTGGAGCCCGATCTGGTTGGCGACCTCGATGACCCGTCGGGGGGACTCGTCCCGGAAGACCCCGACGGTGACCGTCTCGTGCGGCAGCCGCTTGACGATGTCCGCCACCTCGCCGGGCCGCATCTGCCGGGGGGAGGGGGCGAACACGAAGCCGACCGCCGCCGCCCCCATGCCCACCGCCAGCAGGGCGTCGGCCTCGGTGGTGACCCCGCAGATCTTCACGAACACGCCGTCCACGCCGTGGTCGGGCCCGGCGCCGGTCATCGGCCCGCCCCCACCAGGTCGGCCACCGCCGCCCGCCGGTCCCCCGAGCGGACCAGGGACTCCCCCACCAGCACGCCGTCGTAGCCGGCGGCCGCCAGGCGGGCGGCGTCCTCGGCCCCCCGGATCCCCGACTCGGCCACCGACACCACGTTGGGCGGGAAGGTGGACGCCAGGGCCACCGCCAGCCCCGGGTCCACCTCGAAGGTCCGGAGGTCGCGTTGGTTGACCCCCACCAGGCCGGCCCCGGCGTCGAGCGCCCGGGCCAGCTCCTCGGCGTCGTGCACCTCCACCAAGGCGTCCAGCGACAGGTGCCCGGCCAGCTTCAGGAAGGCGGCCAGCTCGGCGTGGCTCAGGGCCGCCACGATCAACAGCACGGCGTCGGCCCCCATCAGGCGGGCGTCGCAGACGTCGTTGGCGGACACGGTGAAGTCCTTGCGCAGCACCGGGAGCGAGCAGGCCGCACGGGCGGCACACAGGTCGTCAGCCGAACCGCCGAAGAACTCCTCGTCGGTGAGGACCGACAGACACGAGGCGCCGCCGGCCTCGTACTCGGCGGCCACCGACGGGGGGTCGATGGTGAGGTCGAGGTCGCCCTTGGACGGCGAGCGGCGTTTGATCTCCGAGATCACCGCCAGGCCGTCGGCCGCCGAGCCGGCCGCCAGGGCGTCGGCGAACCGGCGGGGCGCCGGCATCGACTCGGCCTGCGCCGCCAGGACGTCGGGATCCCGGCCGTCGTCGGCGGCCGCGGCTCGATGGGCGGCGATGATGGCGTCGAGATAGGCGGGCATGGCCCCCAAAGACTACCGGGGACGGTCACCGCCGACGGCGATCGCCCCAGGTCGCGGCTTCACACTTTCCTAACCTTGGCGGCCTCCCCGGCCACGGCGGTGGCAGGCTGTCGGCATGGCAGGCACCGGAGACACCCTGGTGGTGATCGAGGACGACCACAACATCTCCGACCTGGTGGCCATGTACCTCCGCCGCGACGGCTTCCGGGTGCTGCAGGCCGACGACGGTGAGTCCGGCCTGGCCCTGATCGACCGCGAGCACCCGACGCTGGTCATCCTCGACCTCGGCCTGCCCGGGGCGCTCGACGGCTACGACGTCTGCCGCCGCCTCCGGGCGGCGGCCACGCCCGGCCCGGGGCACGGCGCCGGCACTCCGGTGCTGATACTCAGCGCCCGCGACGACGAGCTCGACCGGGTGCTCGGCCTCGAGCTCGGTGCCGACGACTATGTGACCAAGCCGTTCTCCGCCCGGGAGCTGGTGGCCCGGGTCCACGCCATCCTGCGCCGGTCACAGGCCGGCGGGGCAGCGCAGGCGCCCCGGGTGGTCCAGATCGGAGACGTCGCTGTCGACCTCGACCGGCGCGAGGTCCGGGTGGCCGGCCAGCCGGTCGCCTTCACCGCCCGGGAGTTCGATCTGCTGGCCTACCTGGTCACCAACCTCGGGCTGGTGCTGTCCAGGCGCCAGCTGCTCGACGGCGTGTGGGGCGACGAGTGGTACGGCGACGAGCGCACCGTGGACGTCCACGTCCGGCAGCTCCGGAAGAAGCTGGGGCCCGACCTGCCGCTCGTCACCATCTGGGGCGTCGGCTATCGGATGGGATGAGGACCCGCCTGACGGTCGCCATCCTGGTGCTGGTGGCGGCCACCCTGATCGTCACCAGCCTGGGCAGCTACCTCCTGGTCCGCCGGGCCGCCGTCTCCACCGCCCAGCAGGAGCTGGTGGGCCAGGGCCGGGCCATCTCCCAGACCATCTCGGGTCGCGACTTCCCCACCGAGGTCAGCTTCCGACGGGAGCTCCGGATCATCAAGAGCGCCGGCGACTTCGAGGACCTGGCGGTGGTGGAGCTGCACGGCGACGGCACCATCACCGGGACCGTTCCCGCGGGCATCACCGCTGCCGAGCTCGACGTCCCCCCCCTGCTCCGGGGGGACCAGACCGCCGGGCACACCGGGCAGCTGCTGGTCTTCACCGCCGTGCCCACGCCGATCACCGGGGTCACCACCTACACCCCGCTGTTGATCATCACCCGGCAGGGACCCGACCCCGCCAACGGCCTCCGCTACGACGCCCTGGTCGGGGCCGTCGCCCTGGTGGCAGCGGCCGTCCTGGCCGTGGTGCTGGCCCGGCGGTTCACCGACCCGCTGGTGGCGGCCTCCCGCGCCACCCGGAGGATCGCGGAGGGCGACCTGGAGGCGACGGTGCCGCCCACTCCCCACTACCCCGAGTTCACCCAGCTGGCCGAGTCGATCAACTCCATGGGCTCCGCCCTGGGCCGGGCGCGCGAGCAAGAACGGCAGTTCCTCCTCTCGGTCTCACACGAACTGCGGACTCCCCTGACCTCCATCCGCGGCTACGCCGAGGCAATCGTGGACGGCGCCGCCCCCGATCCGGTGGCGGCCGCCACGGTGATCGGAAGCGAGTCCGAACGGCTCGGGCGGCTGGTGCAGGACCTGCTGGACCTGGCCCGGCTGGATGCCGACCGGTTCTCGCTCCAGCTCGGCCCGGTGGACTGCGTCGAGGTGGTCCGTAGGGTGGCCGAGGGCTTCCGGCCCCGAGCCGACCAGCTCGGCCTGGACCTGGTGGCGGCCCCGATACCGGACACCCCGATCTGGGTCCGGGCCGATCCCGACCGGCTCGGCCAGATCCTGGCCAACCTGGTGGAGAACGCCTCGAGCTACGCCGCCCGACGCATCGTGGTGGGTGCCGGCTGGGTGGGCACCACCTCCGCCGCCTGGGTGGTGGACGACGGTCCCGGTATCGCCGCCGACGAACTGGCCAGGGTCTTCGAGCGTCACTACACCTCCGACCGCGCTCGGGGACGGCGCACCGGGTCGGGGCTGGGACTCGCCATCGTCTCGGAGCTGGCTGGGGCCATGGGGGCCCAGGTCACAGCCGAGTCCCCGGTGGCCGAGGGCCGGGGCACCCGCATGGTGGTGTGGCTGCGCACCCAGCCGGGGCCGGAGCCGGTGCCACCCGGTCGGGCATAGTTGGAAGGGAACAGGACCTTCGGCACTTCTCAGGGCACGACCTCGGGGGTAGAATGAGGGATAGAGGATACGGAAGGGTCCAGAAAGGGTCCGGACGTGTCCAGAAGGAGAGGCGCCTATGCGGTGTAGTACAGGTGGCCCATCTTGAGAACGGATGGCAGGGGATTGTACGGGAGATATCCCGGGAGGCCCAGGTAGACCAGAGGCAAGCGGCTCGACGGCTGAGCACAGCAACGGCATGGAGCACGAAGGCTCCCCTGGGTGCCATTTCCACCAAGCGACCCGTCCTCGGAGTACAAGTGAAGTAGAGCGCCCGATCCCCGTCAGTTTGTGGGACGGGCGCTTTCGCGTCCGCTCGAGTCTGCGCCGTGCAGCCATATCGACGAGGCTGGCAGTGCTATCTCGAGCGCGTCCGACCTTGAGTCCGGCTCAGGCCCGGCCGACCAATTCCCGCAGCGGCCGGCGGTCTGGAATGATCTGTGCACACAACCGGAGGCCCGCATGGAACCAGCATCCTCGCACCGAGACGTGACGCGTGCGCCGACGCCAGAAGCGCTTCAGGCGCGGGCTGACGCTCACGGGTGGATGCACACCATCGACCTGGGGAACGGCGTGGTGACCAAGGGCCGGGGAGTCCACTGGCACGGTTCGGAGACATTTCCGGAGTTCAAGGGACGAAGTGTCCTCGACATCGGAGCGTGGGACGGGTACTACTCCTTTCTGGCGGAACGCGAGGGAGCCAGTCGGGTGGTGGCACTGGACCACTACGCGTGGGGCGTGGATGCCAACGCCCGGAACGCCTACTGGGCAGAGTGCATGGCCGCCGGGACACTCCCCGACCATGTTCGCGATGTGACGGACTTCTGGAGGCCTGAGCTACCGGGACGAGAGGCATTTCGATTCGCATCAGGGATACTCGCATCGAACGTGGAAGAGGTGGTCGGTGACTTCACCACCATGGACGTAGGTTCCCTCGGCATGTTCGATGTCGTCCTCCTGTTGGGTGTTCTCTACCACCTCAAGGAACCCCTCACCTGCCTCGAACGGGTGCGGTCGGTCACCTCGAGGGTCGCGGTCATCGAGACCGAGGCGGTGCA
Organism: Acidimicrobiales bacterium; assembly: GCA_052143315.1. Classification (GTDB taxonomy): domain Bacteria; phylum Actinomycetota; class Acidimicrobiia; order Acidimicrobiales; family RAAP-2; genus DASZIT01. Next base: position 32,981 of record JBKQTE010000048.1, read on the forward strand.
CCTCCAAGGCCATGATGAGGCCTCGCTGCTGCAATTCCATGCCGGTGATGAGCTCAGGGGCGACTTCGGAAACTGGTTCGTGCCGACCATCGTGGGACTCCACGACCTCTGCCGTGCCGCCGGCTTCTCCTCGGTCCGCACCATCGTCGGTCCTCCCGATGGTCCTCCGGTGAAGGCGGAATCGCGAAGTCAGCGATTCCGGCGCCGGATCGCCGGGGTGCCCCGATACGAGAGCGGCTCTCCGCCTTCGGTCAACTACCGGGCTGTCGTGCACGCCTTCGCGTGAGGTACGCCGACCACGGCCCGCCCGTCTGCCCGTCGCCACCTGGCCTCCGAGGCGGGGGTGCCATACTGATCGGGTGCGAACCACTCCGCTGGTCGGTACGAAGCCGTGGTTCGGTCCTCGCCGGTTCGGGTGGGGACTGAGCCCGATCTCGATCGAAGGCTGGGTGGCGACCGTGGCCGCCCTCGGGCTCACCATCGCCATCGCCCGCAAGCCGTCCGATCATGGCTTGGTGCGTCGATTGCCCTCCCTCTGCCTGGTGGCGGTGGCGCTGGCCAAGGGCACGGCTCCTGGCGGTCCCCGGCAAAGAGCCGCGTTCATCGAGGCCAGGGCGGCCGCCACGGACAACTGATCCACCCGGCGGGGCATGTCCCCCCCCTCCTGGCGAGCAGCGGCGTCCCATCGCCACTGAACCACTGAGCCAGTGACCTTCGGCCCTGGATCCATCTTCCCGATCGTCGTGTAATGGAGGAAGGAGACCCTCGGAAGGGCGGTTGCCATGAACGTACTGGTCGCATACGGGTCCAAGCGGGGTGGTACGGCCGGGCTGGCCGAGATGATCAGCGGCGAGCTGACGGCGGCGGGGCTGCAGGCGGTGGTGCGGCCGGCTCGCGAGGTGAAGAGCCTCGAGGGCTTCGACGTGGTGGTGGTGGCCGGGGCCCTCTATGCCTTCCGCTGGCACCGCGACGCACGTCGATTCGTCCGCCGGCACGCAGGAGAGTTGCGGGAGCGACCGGTGTGGCTCGTCAGCAGCGGACCCCTCGACGACTCGGCCAGCACCAAGGAGGTCCCGCCGGTCAAGCAGGTGGCCGCGGCCATGTCGGCCATCGGCGCTCGGGGTCACGTCACCTTCGGTGGTCGGCTCGAACCCGACGCCAAGGGCTTCCCGGCCAGTGCCATGGCCAAGAAGAAGGCGGGTGACTGGCGTGATCCGGCACAGGTGCACCGGTGGGCATCGGAAGTCGCCGGCGAGCTCGCCCACCTCGGCGACGTCGCCTGACAAGCGATCGACCGCACGAGGCCCCGCTGTGCGACATGCCGGATTCGGCGGTTCGGGCATCGGTCCGGAGCGAGCGCCGAGCCGTCGCTACGGGCAGTCCGCGGCTCGAGATTGACCCGGGCCCGACGCGCTCCGTTGAGATGCTCCGGACTCATCGGATCCTCCATGGAGGTACCTGCTGAGCATGGCGACGAGTTCATCCTCGAACCGAAGCAGCTCGATCGGCTGACCTGCAGCAAAGTACCGATGGACGAGTGATTCGATGGCCGATACGACGAGACGGGCCGCAGTCTCGATATCGGTGACGGCCACCTCGGGATGCTCGGCCAGAAGGTGTTGAGCAGCCTGGACGATCCACTCCTCGGCTGCGTGAAGCATCTTGAGAAGCTCGGCCGGACGGGGTGCTTCTTCGAACAGAACCTGGTGCAGAGCGGGCGCGTCCACGTGGTTCTCGATGGTCGCCCTGACGAACAGCCGGATCTGGGCGTCGAGGCTTTCGGGCATGGCGCTGGCCGAGAGGTGGCGCTGGATGATCGAGATCCCGGCGTTGACGTGTGCGTGCACGAGCTCGACGAGGATCGAGTCCTTGTTCGGGAAGTACTGGTAGAGGGATCCGATCGACACCCCGGCTCTTTCGGCGATGCGGTTTGTCGTGCCGGCTGCGTACCCGTACTCGGCGAAAACATGAGCAGCGGCTTCGAGGATCCGTTCCCGGGTGTCGGCAGCTCGCCGTTGTTTGGCCTGCTTGCGGGGCTGGAGGGACTTGGTCGACGGCACAGCCAGGACTCCCGTAGAAGCGAGTGGCGAAGATGCGAGCAATTACTCACAATCTGTACCAGGGCAACCTAACAGAAAGCGAGTTCTCGGTGAAGACCATCCACGTGCATACCGAGCTTCCTACCGACGCCGAACGGGTGTGGCGCGCCATGCAACATCCGGCGTCATTCAGCTACGTCTGTCGCGGCCTGATCGGGGTTCCGGCCCTGGCCGGACGGACCGAGCCGATGCGTGAGGGCGAGCGTGGAGCGGGCTGGCTCCTGCTCTTCCACGTGATCCCCCTCTCGCATCACACGATTCATCTGGTGGAGCTCGACCCAGCCAGCCGCACGCTCAGATCCCACGAGCACGGCGGGATCCTTCGGGCCTGGAACCATACCCTTCACGTCGAACCGATCGGCGAGGCGACCTGCCGCTACAGCGATGCCGTCGAGATCGACGCCGGCAGGCTGACCTCGGGCGTCGCATGGGCAGGCAAGCTCCTCTACCGCTATCGCCAGAGGCGCTGGCACAAGCTTGTCCGCAAGCACCTTCTGCCGGAGGGTCCGCGGTACGCACGCGCTCGCCGGGGAGTCGTTGCTCCTGGGTTCTCGTAAGGACTGCCACAGGGGTCGGTTACGACGCCGCAGAACGCGGAGGCGTCGGGCCCGAGCCGTCGTGGGGGGCAGTCAGCCTGGTCGCCGACAGTAATGGTGTATTGTAGGTGTATGGCACGCACCAACATAGATCTGGACGACAATGCCTGTCGGATCGTGATGGAGCGGTATCACCTTTCCACCAAGCGGGAGGCCGTGAACTTCGCGCTGAGGACCGTGGCCGCCGAACCGCTCGACCTTGGCCAGGCCCGGGCGCTCCGGGGATCCGGTTGGGAGGGCGACCTCGATGACCTGCGCACCGACCGCGTCACGTGATCTTGATCGACACGTCAGGTTGGATCGAGTTCCTGCGCGACACCGGCAGCCCCGTTTGTTCTCGGGTCGACGATCTGCTGGGCGTTCAATTCGCGATTTGTGAGCCCGTCCGGATGGAGGTCCTCGCCGGGGCGCGCGACGAGCGCCACCTCAATGACCTTCGTCGACTGCTCGCCCGAGGCACCCTCCTCGCGACGGAGTCCACCGACTACGAAGAGGCGGCGGCGCTGTGTCGCACGTGCCGACGGGGCGGGGAGACCGTGAGGAAGTTGATCGACTGCCTGATTTCCAGTGTCGCAATCCGTACCGGCACACGGGTGCTCCACCACGACTCCGACTTCGACGTGCTTGCCCGCCATACCTCATTACAGATCGATCAGGCCGCGGCGACGACGTAACGGCGGAGCAGCTTCTCGCGCCTCGGAGGATGGATGTTCGCCCGCGTCACGTCGCCGTCGTAGTGCGCCAGCACCCGGTGGTCCATCACCCTCCGCCACAGGGGCGGCACGTAGGCGAGGGCGATCATGGTGCCGTAGCCGCCGGGGAGTTGGGGGGCCTCGTCGTAGTGGCGCAGAGTCTGGTACCGGCGGGTCGGGTTGGCGTGGTGGTCCGAGTGGCGCTCGAGGTTGTAGAGCACGACGTTGGAGGCCACGTGGTTCGAGTTCCAGCTGTGCTCGGGCGCGCAGCGCTCATAGCGCCCGTTGGCCAGCTTCTGGCGCAACATCCCGTAGTGCTCGAGATAGTTCACGACCTCGAGCAGCGAGAAGCCGAAGACGGCCTGGATCACGAGGAACGGGATCACCCGGGGACCGCAGGCGGCGACGATAGCGGTGAAGAGCACCACGCTCATGGCCCACGCCTGTAGCACCTTGTTCTTCGCACTCCAGACGCCCACCCCGTGGCGGGAGAGCCGCTGCCGCTCGAGCCCCCAGGCGGAGCGGGCGCTGCCGACGACGCAGCGCGGGAGGAAGGTCCAGAACGACTCGCCCAGCCGGGAGCTGGCCGGGTCCTCGGGTGTGGCGACCCGCGAGTGGTGACCACGGTTGTGCTCGACGTAGAAGTGGCCGTAGGCGGTCTGTGCCAGGACCACCCGGCTCAGCCACCGCTCGAGCTCGTCGCGCTTGTGCCCGAGCTCGTGGGCGTTGGCGATGCCGATACCGCCGACGGCACCGATAGTGAAGGCGAACCCGACCATCTCGAACCACGTCAGGTGGGCGTGGGTGACGAACCACGAGCCCCAGAGCAGGCTGGCGAACTGCAGGGGGAGGTACAGGTAGGTACACCAGCGGTAGTAGCGATCCTCCTCGAGCTGGGTGACGGCCCAGTCGGGCGGATTGGAGGTGTCGACCCCGACGACCCAGTCGAGGAGGGGGATGATGGCCAGGATCCAGATGGGGCCCATCCACAGGAAGACACCGAGGCCGGTGAAGTGGAATCCCAGCCAGCTCATGAGCGGCAGTGAGGGCACGATCAGGCCGAGCGCCCACAGGTGGCGCTTGGGGTCGCGCCAACGGCGGGTCTCTGCCCCGGCGGCTCCGGTGTCGGAGGTGGCGTCGACGGCGTCGAAGGTCATGGATTGTCTCCTGGGAACGGGCCCGTTACCGGGCCGGGGACGTGGCGAGCATGCCGTTGACGAAGACGTCGGCCACCGACGCCGCCACCAGTTCGGGCGGGTCGTCGGGGGCGCTGACGGCGTAGCTGATGAGGAGCCGGGTCAACATGTCCGAGTGCCGGCGCAGCTCGAAGGGCCCGAGATCGGGGGCCTTGGACGCCACCACCACCTCCACGACGGACCGGACGAGCAGCATGACCGGCCCGGTGTCGGAGACGAGGAGCGGGAGGAGGGCCTCGGGCTCGGCCCGCACCAGCCGGTCGAGCAGCGGGTGGTCCCGGGTGGCGCGCAGGGCAGCGAGGACGCCTGCCTCCAGCGCGTCGCGGGGGTCCTCGTGACTGTCGACGGCCGCCACCACCTCGCCGGCGATGGTGGCGGCCTCGCGCTGCACGACGGCGGCGACCAGCTCCTGCTTGGACGAGAAGTACTTGTAGAGCGTCTGGCGTGACAGGCCGGCCCGCTGGGCGACATCACCGACGGAGAGCCGGGCGATCCCGTGGAGGGCGCTCACCTCCAGGGCGGCGGTCAAGATGCGCTGCGGGACCGGCTCGCTCTGCGCCATGGTTGACAACTTAACATCTATTGTCCACTTGTCAATCTTCGGATCCGGCGGCGGTCGGCACCGTGTCCGGTCGCCGCCCTAGCCGATCAGGGGCAGAGGCCGGGCCTCGGCAGCCACCCGGCGTTGGTTCCCGTCGGTCGACCAGCGCACCCACACCTGCTCGGGGGGCGTGACCCGTCGGTGGATGGTGGCCAGAGCCACCGCCGCCCCGAAGCTCGGCGACCAGGCCACCGAGCTGACCGTCCCGACCTCGTGCTCGCCATCGGCGGTGACCACCGTGGCGCCCGCCGGCGGCCGGCCGCCCGGGTCGTTCGGATCCGCCGTCGGGATCACCACGCCGGCCAGGGTACGGGCCACCTTGGAGCCCCGCGAGTCGAGCCGGGCCACCAGCTCCTGGCCGGTGAAGCACCCCTTGGTGAACGACACCGTGCGCTCCACCAGCCCCACCTCGGCGGCGATGGTCCCCTCGACCAGCTCGCGCCCGTTGACCGGCGCACCGGCCTCGATCCGGGCGGCCTCCCAGGCCTCCTCGCCGCACCGCACGGCCGACGGGTCGACCCACGTCAGGGCCCCGGCGTCGGGTGCCGGTCCCAGCAGGTCGACACCGGCGAGGCCGGGCCACGCCACCGCCACCACCAGCTCGGGTCTCCCGACGATCACGTCGGCGGCCTGCGGGCCTCGGACGGCCACGCAGCTCCACTCCAACGGCTCGATCTCCGCCTTCACCCGGAGCTTGAACCGCCGCAGCCGGGCGTCGACCACCGGGCCGTAGCCGCCGTCGGTGTCGATCACGAACCGGTCGTCGCCGGTGCGGGTCACCCGCAGATAGATCTCCACCTTCCCCTGGGGGCTGAGAAGGAGGGACTCGGCGCTCGCCCCCACTGCCAACGCCGCCACGTCCTGGCTGGCCTGGCCCTGCAGGTACGAGGCGGCGTCCGGGCCGGAGACGACCAGGACGTCGCGGTCCAGCCGGCGCACGGCGGCCGTGGACCGCAGGGCCCGGTACCCGTCCTCGTCGGGACGCCCGACCCCGCCGGTGGTCACCGTCCGGCCGTCGACGCCCGGGTCATGGCCACCGCCGACAGCATGGCGGCCGCCTTGTGGGCGCACTCGGCGTTCTCCGTGGCCGGGTCGCTGTCGGCCACGATGCCCGCTCCCGCCTGGACCGAGGCCCGGCCGTCGGGGCTGACCGTCATGGTCCGGATGGCGATGGCGGTGTCGAGGTTGCCCGAGAAGTCGAGGTAGCCGACCACGCCCCCGTAGACACCGCGCTTGGTGGGCTCGAGGTCGTCGATGATCTGCATGGCCCGCACCTTGGGGGCTCCCGACAGGGTGCCGGCCGGCAGGGTGGCCCGCAGCACGTCGACCGGCCCGCGTCCCGGCGACAGCCGGCCCGACACCTGGGAGGTGAGGTGCATGATGTGGCTGTAGCGCTCCACCACCATCATCTCCTCCATCGTCTCGGTCCCGAAGCTGACCACCCGGCCCACGTCGTTGCGGGCCAGGTCGACCAGCATCACGTGCTCGGCCACCTCCTTGGGGTCCTCCACCAGCTCGCCCTCGAGGCGCAGGTCCTCCTCCGGGGTCCGTCCCCTCGGCCGTGAGCCGGCGATGGGCCGGGAGGTGACCACGCCGTCGCGGAGGCGCACCATGGGCTCGGGCGACGCACCGACCACCGTCACCTCCGGAAAGCGGAGGAAGTAGAGGTACGGGCTGGGGTTCACCAGGCGGAGCACCCGGTAGACGTCGAACGGGTCGGCGCCCAGGGTGGGCAGGTCGAACCGTTGGGAGAGCACCACTTGGAACACGTCGCCGGCGGTCACGTGGTCCTTGGCCGCCTGCACCGCCTGGCAGTACAGGTCGTCCGACATGGTCCGCACCACGTCGTCGGGGGCCCCGGCCCGATCGGGCAGGGGCCGGGCCGGCTCGTCGAGGGGCTGGAAGCAGTCGGCGGCCAGCTGGTCGAGGCGGACCTGCGCCGCCCGGTAGGCGTCGTCGAGCTGGTCGGTGTCCCACGCCGGGTCGACCACCACGTTGTCGATGAGCACCACCCGCTGGCGCCAGTGGTCGAAGGCCGCCAGCTGACCGATGACGGCCAGGATGGCGTCGGGGTGGCCGAGGTCGTCCGGCGGGGCGTCGGGCAGGTGCTCGACCTCGCGGACCACGTCGTAGCCGAGGTAGCCCACCAAGCCGGCGTGGAGCGGCGGCAGGTCGGGCAGGTCGGGAGAGTCGAAGGCGTCGAGGATGGCCTCGAGGGCGGCCAGCACCCCGCCGTCGCCGCTGACCGCCTGACCGGTCACCGCGTCGAGATCGAGCCGCCCGGTGGTGGACACGGTGGTGCCGACCGCCGTCACCTTGGCCAGCGGGTTGCGGCCCACGAACGAGTACCGGCCCCAGCGCTCGCCGCCCTCCACCGACTCGAGCAGGAACCCGACGGTGTCGCCGGTGCCCACGATCTGGAGGAAGGCGCCCACCGGCGTCAGCGTGTCGGCCACCAGCTCCCGCCACACCGGGACGATGTGGTGCTTTCCGGCCAGGGCGCGGAAGCCGTCCAGGCCGGGGCCGCCGGACTCCCGGGCGGTCACGCGTCCACGGCGGCGCTGCCGAACGACCGGTAGAAGCAGGAGCGGTTGCCGGTGTGGCAGGCGCCCTTGCCCTCCTGGTCGACCACGACCAGCAGGGCGTCGCCGTCGCAGTCGTAGCTGACCGAGCGCACGTACTGCCGGTCACCGGAGGTCTCGCCCTTGCACCAGTACTCCTGGCGGCTACGGGACCAGAACCAGGTACGCCCGGTTTCCAACGTCTTCCGCAGGGAGGCGTCGTTCATCCAGGCCAGCATCAGCACCGCATGGTCGGCGGCGTCCTGGACGATCGCCGCCACCAGTCCGTCGGCGTTGTAGGCCACCTCGGCCAGCTCGGCCTCGGTGAAGGCCACCGGAGTGGCTGAGTAGGTGGTGGGTGTGCCGGTGGTGCTCACGAGCGATGCTCCCTGCTGCTGTGCGGTGTGACTGGTGGATCGTAGATGGCGCCGGTGCCGCCCGGGGTGTCCCGGTGGCGGCGTCCCCCGGACCGGCTGTCCGGCCCGTGGTCGTCGGGTCGGGGGTCGGTGCTCAGAGGTAGAGCCCGGTCCCGCCGTCGATCCGGGTGGCGGCGACGGCGTGGATGTCCCGCTCACGAAGGATGACGTACTCGTCGCCCTGGACCTCGACCTCGAACCCGTCCTCCGGGTTGAACAGGACGTTGTCCCCCACCTTGATGGTCCGGACGTGGGGGCCCACGGCCACCGCCTCCGCCCATGCCAGCCGCCGCGATACCTGGGCGGTCGCCGGAATCAGGATGCCCGCCCGCGACCGACGCTCGCCCTCGGCCAGCGCCACCTGGACCATCACCCGGTCGGCCAGCACGGTGATGGGCTGCCGGACCCCGTCGACACCGCTGTCGCGGCTGATGGTGGAGGTGCCCGGTGTCGTCGTGGAGGCCACCGGCCCAGGCTACCAACGCCGGGGCCGGGGCCCTTCAGGCTGGCCGCACCGGCACGCCCGCCGCCGCCAGGTGGGCCTTGGCGTCGGCGACGGTGAACTCGCCCAGGTGGAAGATGGAGGCGGCCAGCACGGCGTCGGCCGCCCCCTCCCGGGCGCCCTCCACCAGGTGGTCGAGCTCCCCCACCCCGCCGGAGGCGATCAGCGGCACCGGGCAGCGCCCGGAGACCTGGCGGGTCAGCTCGAGGTCGAACCCGTCCCGGGTGCCGTCCCGGTCCATGGAGGTGAGGAGGAGCTCCCCGGCACCGAGGGCGGCGCACCGCTCGGCCCAGGCCACCGCGTCGAGGCCGGTGGGAGTCCGGCCGCCGTGGGTGAAGACTTCCCACGACGCCCCGGTGCCGGTGCCGCGGCGCCGGCGGGCGTCGATGGCCACCACCACGCACTGGGCGCCGAACTCGGCGGCGATGTCGCCCACCAGCTCCGGCCGGTCGACCGCCGCGGTGTTGAGGGCGACCTTGTCGGCCCCGGCCCGGAGCAGGCGCCGGGCGTCCTCCACCGACCGGACACCACCCCCGACGGTGAAGGGGATGAACACCTGTTCGGCGGTGCGCGACACCACGTCGACCATGGTGCCGCGGTGGTCGGACGAGGCGGTGATGTCCAGAAAGACCAGCTCGTCGGCGCCCTGGGCGTCGTAGCGAGCGGCCAGCTCGACCGGGTCGCCGGCGTCGAACAAGTCGACGAACCGGACGCCCTTGACCACCCGACCGTCGTCCACGTCGAGGCAGGGGATCACCCTCACCGTGCGCACGCCGCCACCGCCTCCTCCACGGTCAGGAGGCCGTCGACCAGGGCCCGGCCGGTGATGGCCCCTTCGAGCCGGCGCACGCCGGACGGGACCTCGACGGCCATGTCGGCCAGGGCCACGATGTCCGCCACCGAGCCGACGCCGCCGGAGGCGATGACCGGGATCTCCGTGGCCCGGAGCACGGCGGCCAGGCCGTCGAGGTCGGGGCCGGTGAGCATGCCGTCGCGCTCGATGGCGGTGACCACCACTGCCGCCAGGTCGACATCGGCCAGCTCGGCCAGCAGGTCGGCCACCGTGCGGCCGCTCCCCTGCTCCCAGCCCCTTACGGCCACCTCGGCCCGGCCGGCCCCGTCCAGCCGGTAGTCGAGGCCGACGGCGACCTGCCCGGGATGGCGTTCGGCGCAGCGGCGGGCCAGGTCTGGCTGGTCGAGGAGGGCGGTGCCCAGCACCACCCGCGCCACCCCGCCGCGCAGCAGCTCGTCGACGTCGGCCTCGGTGCGCACGCCACCGCCGGTCTCCACCGGCACGTGGACGGCGGCGGCGATGGCCAGCACCACCGGCCGGTTCACCGGGGAGCCGGACCGGGCGGCGTCGAGGTCGACGACGTGGAGCCACGGCGCCCCGGAGGCGGCGAAGGCGCGGGCCAGCGCCACCGGGTCGCCGTACTCGGTCTGGCGGTCGAAGTCGCCCTGGGCCAGCCGCACCGCACCGCCGGCCCGGATGTCGACAGCCGGGTAGAGGTCCATCAGGCCGCCTCGGTCATGACGCCGCCTCGGTCATGACGCCGCCACCCTGCGCACGAAGTTGGCCAGGATGCCCAGCCCCACCTGTCCGGACTTCTCCGGGTGGAACTGGGTCCCCCACAACGGGCCCCGCTCGGCCGCGGCGGTTACCGACGCCCCGTACTCGCAGGTGGCGGTGGTGTCATCGGTCAGTTCGGGGGCGAAGGAGTGCACGAAGTAGACCCAGGGCGACTCCGGCTGCCCGGCCAGCAGGGCGGAGTCCACTCCGGGACGGCGGTCGAGGAGGTTCCACTGCATCTGCGGGTGCTTGACCCCGGCGGGCAGCGCCCGGACCACGCCGGGCAGGACGCCCAGCCCGCGGGCGGCCGGGGCCTCCTCGGATCCCTCGAAGAGCAGCTGGAACCCCACGCAGATGCCGAAGAACGGAACGCCGCGCCCCACGGCGTCAAGGGCCACGGCGTCGAGCCCACCGGCCCGGAGGGCCGCCGCGCACCGCCCGAAGTCACCGACCCCGGGGAGCACCACCCCGTCGGCACCGGCCGCCACGTCGGGGTCGTCGACCAGTGAGGCGTCGGCCCCCAGGTGCTGGAGGGCCTTCTCGGCGGAGCGCAGGTTGCCGATGCCGTAGTCGAGGACCGCGATCACGAGCCGTGACGGCGGCGACCGCCGTGGCGCGGCCGGAGACTCACAGGGTCCCCTTGGTGGAGGGGATCCCGGTGCCTTCCCGCCGGACGGCGTCCCGCAGGGCTCGGGCCACCCCCTTGAAGGACGCCTCGATGATGTGGTGGGTGTTCTTGCCGCTCCGCAGCCTGATGTGCAGCGTGACGCCGGCGGCGGTGGCGAAGGCCCGCCAGAACTCCTCGGCCAGCTGGGGGTCGAACGGCGGCGTACCCAGGGCGATGACGTCGGGGGCGAACTCGATGTCGTAGGTGAGGAACGGCCGCCCCGACAGGTCCAGGGCCACCTCGACCAGCGCCTCGTCCAGCGGCAGGGCGACCGAGCCGAACCGGCGGATGCCGGCCTTGTCCCCCAGCGCCTCGGCCAGCACCTCGCCGACGGTGATCCCGACGTCCTCCACGGTGTGGTGGGCGTCCACGTCGAGGTCGCCCAACGCCCGCACGGTCAGGTCGAAGCCGCCGTGGCGGCCGAGCTGGCTGACCATGTGGTCGAAGAACGGCAGCCCGGTCGAGACATCGGTGGTCCCGGTGCCGTCGACGTCGAGGGCGACCTCGATCGAGGTCTCCCTGGTGGCCCGGGTCACCGAGGCGGTCCGGTGCGACGTCGTCGCGGACGGTGCCGGGTTGGCGGACGGTGCCGGGTTGGCGGACGGTGCAGGGGTGGCGGACGGTGCAGGGGTGGCGGTCATCACAGGCTCTCGTTCAGGGCGGCCAGGAACCGGTCGTTCTCCTCGGGGGTGCCCACGGTCACCCGGAGGCACCCGGTGAGGCCCGGCCACTCCGAACAGTCTCGCACGAGCACCGAGCGATCGAGGAGGTCCTGCCAGACCTGGCGGGCGTGGCGTCCGGTCGGGCGGAACAGCAGGAAGTTGGCGTCCGACGGCCAGGTGTCCACGGGCAGGTCGGCGAAGGCGGCGGCCAGGCGGCCCCGCTCCTCGGTCAGCAGGGCGATGCGGGCCTCCATGTCGCCGGTGAACTGCAGGGCCAGCAGACCGGCCAGCTGCTTCATGGCGTCGAGGTGGTAGGGCAGGGCCACCAGTTCGCAGGCCTCCACGACCTCGGGCGGACCCACCAGGTAGCCGAGCCGGACACCGGCCATCGACCACGTCTTGGAGAAGGTGCGGACCACCGCCGTCCGGGCCGCCCCGGGGGTGTCGCCCCGCACGATGTCGAGGGCGGAGGACGGGGCGAACTGGCCGTAGGCCTCGTCCACCACCACCAGCCCGGGGGCCAGGGTGGTGACCGCGTCGATCACCGGGCGTGGCTCGGCCCGGCCGGTGGGGTTGTTGGGCGAGCACAGGAAGGTGACCACCGGGTCGGCCGCCTCGACCACCCGCCGGACCTCGCCCAGGTCGAGCTCGAAGTCGTCGGTGCGCCGGCCGGCCGCCACCGCGGTGCCGGTGGTGCGGGCGATCTGGCTGTGCATGGTGTAGGTGGGCTCGAAGACGGCCACCGAGCGCCCCGGGCCGCCGTAGGCCAGGAGCAACGACTGGAGCACCTCGTTGGAGCCGTTGGCGCAGAACACCTGGGTCGGGTCGACCCCGTGGCTGTCGGCCAGGGCCCGGCGGAGGGCGGTGGCCCGGCGGTCGGGGTACCGGTTGAAGGCGATGTCGCCCAGCCCGGACCGGAACGCCTCCAGCCACGCCTCGGGCGGGGGCAGGGGCGACTCGTTGGTGTTGAGGCGCACCTCCACGTCGACCTGGGGCGAGTGGTAGCCGGACAGGGCCACCAGGTCCGGGCGGACCGCCGGCAGGCCAGGGCCGGCCGGTGCCGGTGCCGGTGTCAGGTCTTCCATCGCAGACGCACCGACTCGGCGTGGGCCGGGAGGCCCTCGGTCTCGGCCAGCGTCACCACATAGGGGCCCAGCTCGGCCAGGGCGGCGTCGCTCACCGTCACCGCGTGGATGTGGCGGCGGAAGTCGTCGACCCGGAGGGCGCTGGCGAACCGGGCGGTGCGGTTGGTCGGCAGCACGTGGTTGGGTCCGGCCAGGTAGTCGCCCACGCTGGCTGGAGACATCGGCCCCAAGAAGACCGCCCCGGCCGAGTCGACCAGGGGCAGCAGGGCGGCGGCGTCCCCGGTCAGGATCTCCAGGTGCTCGGGGGCCACGACGTTGGACACGTCGATGGCCTCGGCCGGGCCGTCCACCAGGGCGATGTAGCCGCCGACCGACAGGGTCGCCTCGAGGTCGGCCCTCCGGGGGGAGGCGGCCACCATCCTGTCGACCGCCTCGGCCACCGCCTCGACCACCGGTTCGGACCAGGTGATCAGCCAGGCCAGCCCGTCGGGCCCGTGCTCGGCCTGCACCACCAGATCGACGGCCGCCAGCTCGGGAGGGGTGTCCGGGCCGGCCACCACCACCACCTCGGACGGGCCGGCGAACGCCGAGGCCACGCCGACCACGCCCGAGACCTGGCGCTTGGCCTCGGCCACGTACCGGTTGCCCGGCCCCACGATCACGTCGACGGCGGCGATGGACTCGGTGCCGTACGCCATGGCCGCCACCGCCTGGGCGCCACCCACCCGGTAGACCTCGTCCACGCCGGCCACGGCTGCCGCCGCCAGGGTGGCGTCGTCCACCCGGCCGTCCGGGCCCGGAGGGACGCACAGGACGACCTCGTCGACCCCGGCCACCCGGGCCGGGACGGCGCACATCAGCACCGTCGACGGGTAGCGGGCCCGGCCGCCGGGGGCGTAGCAACCGGCACGCGAGACGGGTCGGATCAGGTGGCTCACCGATATGCCGCCGGATTCGAAGTCGTCCGCCTCGCCGGTACCGGCCTCGTGGGCGTGGTACTCGTAGATCCGACGGTGGGCGATCTCCAGCGCCTGGCGGAGCCGGTCCGGGACCCGCCCCATCGCCGCCTCGACTTCGGCGGTCGGGACCCGCAGCTCCTCGATGCCGACCTTGTCGAAACGCCCGGTCAGTTGACGCAGGGCGGCGTCACCGCCGGATCGGACCGCGGCGATGATGCCCGCCACCGCCTCCGACGAGCGCTGCTGCTCGTCCTCCGGGCGCGGTAGGGCGTCCCTCAGGGCGGCGCGATCACCGGCGAAGCCGCGCAGGTCGAGACGGCGGAGCAACATGGTCTGTCGATGCTACCCGTGCCGATCGGCGGCCCTGGCGGTGACCGTGCCGGTCGGATGGTCGCCGTCGCCGTCGCCGTCGCCATCGCCGTCGCCATGGTGGTGCCGGCGGCGGTGTCATGATCGGGGCATGGCCGCCAGTCCCGGAGAACTGTCCTCGATCGCCACCGCCCTCGAGGAGCTGACCCGTCGCGTCACCACGCACGCCGACGCCGCCAACGCCGCCAAGGACGACGAGACGGCCAACGAGCTGTTCGCCATCGAGCGCTCGCTGACCGGTGCCAGCCGGCGACTGTCCCGGCTCACCGCCACCCTCCGGCGGCGCTGAAGGCAGCGGATCCGGGCCTGCCGTTCGGCGGTGGCCGCCAGCCAGGCACCGGAACGGGGACCGACCTCGACATCGGCGGCCTCGACCTGCGGGGGGTCACTGACCGTCACGGAGGGTGTGCGTTGTGCGGCCACTTTTTCGAAGCTCGCGACCACTCACCGGGGCAAACGGTGCGGCTGGACGCGGCAAAGGCGCCCCGAAGGGCGCCTTTGCGCGAGCGGGCCGGGCGGCGGATCCCGGGCACCGCTCTTCGGAACCAGGTGGCGGGAACCGGTTCCGAGTACCTACTAGAACATCACGTTTTCCCGATCCGTTCCAATCGGAAATGTGATTTTCCTGAATTTCTTATGAACGACCCGCTACCAGCGACCCGTGCAGTGACGTCGCGGCGCTGTCGATCAACCGATGTCGGTATCGTATCCAGTCGATGGCTCCTCCACCGATTCCGTCGCCGGATGTCGATACTACGGAGCAGATCGACGGTGGGGGGTGGGAGGTGCCGCCAAGGAAGCCGATGGGCAGAACTCGGCCAGACAACATGACATGCACTTCGGCGCTCGTGCCGTGCACGTACGGCGTCCGTGGAGGATCAGCCTCAGGCTGAAGGCGCCCCGATCCGCCGCCGGCACCAGGCTGTTCAGATCGTGCTCGACCTTCACCGGGTCGGTTTCGGTGGTCAGGCCCAGCCGGCGCGCCAGCCGGCCCACGTGCGTGTCGACCGGGAGCCCCGGCAGGCCGAATACCACGCTCCGCACCACGTTGGCCGTTTTGCGACCGACACCGGGCAGGGTGACGAGGTCCTCCAGTCGGCTGGGAACCACCCCGCCGAACCGGTCGACCACCCCCTGGGCCATCCCGATGAGGTTCCGGGCCTTGGCCCGGAAGAAGCCGGTGGAGCGGATGATCTCCTCCACTTCGAGGGGGTCGGCGGCGGCCAGGGCCGCGGCATCGGGGAAGCGGGCGAACAGCACCGGCGTCACCATGTTCACCCGCTCGTCGGTGCACTGGGCCGACAGGATGGTGGCGGCGAGCAGCTCGAACGGGGTGTCGTGGGCCAGCGCGCAGAGGTCACTGGCGGACCCGGGGAACTCCTCGGCCAACCGGCGGTTCACCTCGCGGGCCCGGCCTCGGGGGGTTCGGGGTCCGGCCACCCAGCGGACTCTACCTGTAGCGTCTCCGAGGTGGACGAGTTCGACGTGACTGTCTCGCAACTCCTGGATCCGGCCACCGCCGTCCAGGTCGAGGCGCTCCGTTCGAGGGTCGAGGCCCGGGACGGCCATGACCCGTTCAGCGAGCACAAGCGGCGGCTGCTCGGCCGGTCCTCCGGCGGGTGGCCACCGGACGGTGTCTCCAACGCCGACCCCGGGGCCGATCCGGACGCCAACCCGGACGCCGATGGCTTCGTGGCCGTCGTGGCCTGGGTACCGGGCGATGACAGACCGGTCGGGTACGCCCAGCTCAATCCGGGCGGCCCCGACGGGAGCCTGGCGTTGGAGTTGATGGTGTCGCCCGACCACCGGGATCCGGACCTGACCGTGGCCGACGCCCTCCTCGGCGCGGCCCTTCGGGCCGCCGGCGACTCGGACGGCCCGGTGCCCACCGTCCGCTACTGGTCGCACCACGCCGCGCCCGAGGACGACCGGCTGGCCGCGGCCCACGGGCTGCGCGTCGAGCGGGAGCTCATCCAGATGCGCCGGCCGCTCCCGGTGGGGGGCGACCGGTCCGACATCAGCGTGCGCGGCTTCATCCCCGGGCTCGACGAGCAGGGATGGCTCGAGGTCAACAACCGCGCCTTCGCCTCCCACCCCGAGCAGGGCGGATGGGACCTCGGCACGCTCCTCGAGCAGGAGCGCCAGCCGTGGTTCGACCCGGAAGGCCTCCGCGTCCACGAGGAGGACGGCCGGCTGGCCGCCTCGTGCTGGACCAAGGTCCACACCGACACCAGCCCGGTGCTGGGCGAGATCTACGTGCTCTCGGTCGACCCGGAATTCCGCGGCCGCGGCCTCGGTCGGGCGATGACCCTCGCCGGGCTCGACTGGCTGGCCGGGGCGGGGATCCGGGTGGGCATGCTGTACGTGGACAGCGCCAACCGAGCGGCGGTCTCCCTCTACCGGTCGGTGGGGTTCACCGACCACCATGTCGACCGGGCCTACCTCGGGACGGCGGAGCGGGCGCCCGCTGCCAGCCCTGGGGAGGCGGCCCGCCGGCGTCCGCCCGGGCCCTGACGGCCCACAGCTCGTCGAGGAGCGGTTCCGGGCCAACTTCGCCTACGTCGCGCCGGACCACCGGCTCCCCTGCGGCCGGGCATGCGCCCCGGCAGCGACATCGCCGCCGCCGATTCGTCGGCCCGTTCGTCAGCCCGCGATCAGCTGCGGCTGGGCCTCGGCCAACATCTCCGCCCGGTCCTGCGGCAGTACGAACCCGGCGGCGATCGCCTTGTCGGTCGACCTGGTGAAGGCGGCCACGTAGACGGCTGGCGACGGGTACATCCGGGCCAGCACGTCCGCTGGCAGCGGCGTGGTCGAGCCGGCCAGCTGGCAGACGAGCGAGGCACCCGTCCCAGCCTGTCCCGACAGGACGTCGACGGGCACGTCCACCAGCGGTGTGCGGATCCCCCCGACAATGATCCCGTTCGAGTCGCGCACGTACTTGCCGTCGACGACCTCGAAGCGCGGGGCCTCCGGGGGCGCCGCCCCACCCTTGGCCCACGTGGCCAGGTGGCGCAACGCCGATGCCACCACGAAGTTGTCGGGCCCGGAGTTGACCGGCGTGGGGCACCCGAAGTACTTCGCCACAACTCCGATTTGATAGCTGTCGACGTGGGACGTCCCGGCGACCTCCCAGGTGCGGATCCGGTCGGTGTCCGGTTGGCTGGCCGGGTAGTAGCCGAGCAGGCCCACGACGTCGGACTCCGTCTCCACCATGATCACCGGCACGTCCAGGTCGGTCCGGATCCGGGTCGGGCTGCCGCTGATGGCCTGGGTGATACTGATCCCCTGGCCCGGCTGGCCCAGCGGTGCGGCAGCCCCGCCGCGGCTGTGGATGAGGAAGCCGTCGAATTCGTGCTCGAGGGGCTGTACCCCGTCGGCGTAGGTGGTGAGCATGAACCCCGACTGCGACTCGCCCGCCGCCAGCACCAGCTTGGGCTTCAGCCCGCCCAGCGGGTCCACCGCACCGGGGTGGCGGAGCGTGCGGGCCGCCTGGGTGAAGATGTCGTACGAATAGGCATCACCCGGGTGGTGCAGCGACCCGTACCGGGCCGGATCCTGGGCCACCAAGCCCTTGCCCGCCCCGCCCAGCGCGCTGACCGGGGTCGACACCGCCACCGGGCCGCCGTCGATGCCGATGTACTGCGCGGACACGCCCACCCACGCGTACCCGCCCCGGATCAGTTCGTTGGCCAGGTAGGTGTACTCGGGGGAGGCGTCGAGCCCGCCGCTGACGTTCAGCCACTCGACGACCACCGTCCCGTTGAAGTCGGCCGCCGACGCCGGGCGCCGGACGACGATCCGCGTGGTGTAGGCGGCCGACGCCCCCGGGGCCAGGTGGAACCTGCCGTCGGCGGGCAGCGTCCCCACGGCGTGGTAGGACACGGCCGTCCCGGACAGCGAGTACTCGTCCTCCACCCAGGTGGACGGCAGCGGCGGCTGCTCACCCGCGCTGACCAGGTCGATCCCGCTGCCTCCGGTGAGCGGCGCCACCGTTGCCACCGGCCCGGGCGCCGGCGCCACCCGACCGGCGACCAGCTGCGTCCCCGAGCCGCCAGACGCCGACGCGGTCCCGCCGTCGGACGAGCACCCGGCCATCGTCACGACCATCGCGGCGGCGAGGATCACCGACGCCGGCCGAGCCATCCGAATCCCCACAGCCATCCTCCCCTGATCCGGTCGCGCCGCTCCGGTCAGAGCACCGGCTGCGACCGTGCTGAGACACTATCCCCGATCGCCCACGAGAATGCCTGACCGGAGGCTGATGGCATTGTCGGCATCTCCATCGGCGACGTGTGCATCATTTCGTGAGGTCGGAAGTGACCGAGACCGCCATTTCGTGGCGGGGGCGGCATGGTTTGCGATCCCCCATAGGCCATGACGACGTCCGAGCCATGGCCCGAGCCATGGCCCGAGCACGTTGTAGAATGCCACGGAGTTCGTTACGCGCTGACGGATCGTCAAGGCGTGACGCAACTTCGAACTGCGTCGCCACATTCATCGCCCAAGCGTTCATCACACCAGCAACGCAATCCGTGAGATACCGGAGTGATCCGTCGTTGTTCACCGCACGTCAGGGAGCTATCACTCCATGACGTTTCCGTTGACGTCCTCGCTCGATTGCTCATATTCTCGTTGCCGCGTGCTTCCGGGCGGGGGTGGCCGTCGTGGTGAGATTGCTGCTTCTACACGGCTGTGCGGGCTCGGGGGGTGCCGGCCGTCGGGAGCAGTCGGCATCAGCAGCCGATCTCAAAGAAGGGGGAGGTGCGTTGACCTTCAGATTCGCAGTCGTCGGGCGTCGTCATCGTGCATCTCTGGTCGACACCGACCACGGCGGACGGACAAAGGGCCAAGTTCGTGGGTGGAACCTGGGCGCAGGCCTGTTGGTCGCTCTGCTCGTATGGGGGGTGTTGGTAGTGCCTACCGCTCAGGCAGGTCCGCTTACGCCTCAGCAGGACCCCTTCTACGCCTACCAGGGCACTACGCCGCTCGCGAGCATCGCACCAGGCACGGTGTTGAAGACCCGGACGCTGTCTTACCACGTCCTCGGTCTCGGGCTGCCGATCAGGGCTGTTCAGCTTCTCTACCGGTCCACCGGGATGCTGGGGCAGCCGACCGTCAACGTCACCTCGGTGCTGGAGCCGCTGTGGCGGCTCGGGGCTCCGAAGGTCATCTCGTACCAGTCCTTCTACGACTCGCTCAGTCCCGATGACGAGCCGTCGTATGCCATCTCCGGGGGATTGACGCTCGGGGGCTTGATCCCGAACCTCGAGTCGGTGTTGATCGTTCCGGCGCTGGTGGCCGGGTGCACCGTCGTCGTCCCGGACACCGAAGGCGAGAACGCAGACTTCGCCGTCGGTCCCGAGTACGGGATGAACACGCTCGACTCGCTGCGCGCGGCTCTGAGCTCGCCGGTCACCGGTCTGGCCGGTACCCGACAGATCGGGATGCTCGGCTACTCCGGCGGAGCCATCGCCACCGAGTGGGCTGCCGAGATGGCGCCGTCCTACGCGCCGGACATCAACCGGCTGCTCATCGGATCGGCCATGGGCGGGGTGATGGTCGACCCTGACCACAACCTCCATTACGTCAACGGCAGCCTCATCTGGGCCGGCATAGTGCCGATGGCTCTCGGCGGCGCGGCGCGGGCGTTCAACGTCGACATGACTCCCTACCTGGGGGCCTACGGGATGCAGCTCGACAACACGCTCAAGAGCGCCACGTTTCTGCAGGTGCTGGGCGAGTACCCGGGCCTGACGTTCGCCCAGCTCACAAAGCCGCAGTACTTGACGCCCGAGAGCATCCCGGTCTTCGTGCAGCTTGTCAACGAGCTCATCATGGGTACGTATGGCACACCGACGCAGCCGCTGTTGATCGACCAAGGTGCCTTCGGTGAGCTCGAGGGGACGGCGACCTCGTCGACCTACGGGGAAGGCGACGGCGTCATGGTGGCAGGCGACGTGCGTAGCCTGGCTCGTGAGTACTGCGGGCGCGGCGTCACGGTCCAGTACAACCAGTACCCCCTGGACCACATCAGTGTCGCGCTGATTTGGATCGTTGATGCCGCCTCCTGGCTCGTGAACCGCTTCGCCGGCCAGCCGGCACCGCAGGACTGCGCACGAATCGCCCCGGGGAACTCCCTTGCTCCGATACCAGGCTAGCGAGCCCTGGTAGCGCCAGGGCTTGGTCGCATCGGCGTGCAGCCAGCGGCACACCGTCGAGGACGAGATCGTCTCGACGAGCCCCTCAGTGACCGCCTGGAAGGCGAGCTCGAGGGAGCTCCACCTCGACGACGGAACGCCACGGTCCTCGGGCGTCTCGCACGCCGGGGAAGGGGGAGACGCCTGGGCACCCCCGCACCGGGAGGCCCGCACCGGGAAGCCCGCACCGGTACTTCCCGAAGGAGAAACTACGCCGCTGTACTTGTCGGCAGGACCATTAGCCGCCAGCGCCGATCAGGTGGCCGATGTTGAAGGTGATACTGGCGGCCACCCCGGAGATGAGCAGCTGGCGGCTGGCCGACCACAGCCACGACCTGCCGGTGAAATGGGCCAGGGCGGCGCCGACTCCGAAGGCGCTGACGGCTCCGAGCCCCACCGACCACAGGATGGCCTCCGTCCCGTGGATGAAGAACCACGGGAGGAGGGGGATCAGGGCGCCGATGGCGAACGTCACGAACGACGAGGCGGCCGCCTGGTACGGGTTGCCGGTCTTCTTGGGGTCGATACCGAGCTCCTCCCGGGCGTGGGTCTCCAGGGCGGTCTCGGGGTCCCGCATCATCTCCGCCGAGAGCTCGTCGGCGAGGTCGGCGGCGATACCCCGGCGCTCGTAGATGTCGGCGAGCTCACGGCGCTCGTCCTCCGGCTCGAGGCGGATGGCGTTCGCCTCGACCTCCAGCTCCCGCTGCATCAGCTCGGACTGGGCGCGCATCGAGACGTACTCCCCGGCCGCCATGGAGAACGCGCCCCCGACGAGCCCGGCCAACCCGGCCAGGCGCACCGCCCCGCCGGACGAGCTGGCGCCGGCCACACCGAGGATCAGGGCCACGTTCGACACCAGGCCGTCGCTGATCCCGAAGACGGCCGCCCGGGCGCCGCCCCCCTGGAGGTTCCTGTGATGGTGTTCTTGTTCCACCGGAGCGAGCGTACCCACCCATCGGCAAGAGGTGTCACTGAAATTCCGGCGTAGGCCGCCCTGCGATCCGCCCTGTGGACCGCCCGGGCTCGCCTCTGGCTGCCCTCCCGCGGCGTCCCGTACACTCCGTGTCATGGCTACCACCGTGCACGGCATCGAGAAGTTCCACGACCTGGTCGGGCAGCACCTGGGCTACAGCCAGTGGCACGAGATCACCCAGGAACAGGTGAACCTGTTCGCCGACGCCACCGGCGACCACCAGTGGATCCACGTCGACCCCGAACGGGCCAAGGGAGGCCCCTTCGGCGGGCCGATCGCCCACGGCTACCTGACCCTGTCCCTGGCCCCGGTGCTCCTCGGCGAGGTCCTAGTGGTGGAGGGGATGTCGCTCGGCGTCAACTACGGCTGCAACAAGGTGCGGTTCCCCTCCCCGGTCCCGGTGGGCAGCAAGCTCCGGCTGGGGGCGGGGGTGGCGTCCGCCGAGGACGTGACCGGCGGGGTCCAGGCCGTCCTCGACCTGACCCTCGAGACCGAGGGATCCACCAAGCCGAACTGCGTCGCCCAGGTCGTCTACCGCTACTTCCACTAGGCGCCCCGTCCGGTGAGGTCCCTGGGGCCGGCGCCGCGCTCAGACAGTGTGAGCGATTACTCCTAGAGTGGTGGGCGTGGAGATGCGCGTGGAGCAGGTGTCGGCGCAGGCAGGTGTATCCGTCGACACCATCCGGTACTACCAGAACAAGGGGCTGTTGACCCCTCCCCGCCGTGAGGGCCGGTTCGCCTGGTACGGGGACGAGCACCTGGCCCGGATCGCCCGTATTCGCTCCCTACAAGAGCGTGGCTTCACCTTGGCCACCATCGTCCGCCTGATCAAGGGTGACCTCGACGCCGCTGACGAGGCCCTGGTGGCGGAGTTGACCGGGACGGCCCGGTCCGACGGCGGCGCCCGGTCCGACGGCGGCGCCCGGTCCACCCCGTCCGCCCCGTCGGGAACGCCTCGGCCGGAGCCGGCACCGGTCGACGCACCGACCGACGACCCGGTCGCCGGCCAGCACCCCGACGGCGACGGAGGGCTCACCCTGGACCAGCTGGCCGATCGCACGGGGGTCCCGCTGGCGCTGTTGAAGGCTGTGGAGGACGAGGGCCTCCTCGTTCCGCGGCGCTTCGGAACGGAGGAGCGGTACACGCACGAGGACGTAGAGGCCGCCCGGGCCGGGCTGCTCCTGTTGGAGTGGGGGGTCCCGCTGTCTGCCCTGCTCGACCTCTCCAGGCGGCATCATGCCGCCACCGAGGCCGTGGCGCGAGAGGCGGTGGACTTGTTCTCCACCCATGTGCGAGGTCCACTGCGTCGTCGGCACCCCGACGGGGACACCGGCGATGTGGAGACCGCCCGGTTGGTGCAGGCCTACGCCGAGCTGCTCCCGGCAGTGAACACCCTGGTCGGCCACCACTTCACCCGAACCCTCCTGAAGGCTGCCTTCGACCACATCGAGCAGGAAGGATCCGAGGTCGAGCGACAGGCGGTGTGGGCCGAGGCGACCAAGATCGTCAGCACCGCCGGTGGAGGCGGGCCGGCCCCGGGCTCGGTGTCCTCCTGATGGCGTACCACCCGGTCGACGGCGCCGGCCCGGCGCCGGTCCCCGCCGACTTCGACCTGGCCGCCCTGGCCGCCGAGGCCGACCTGCCGACCGGCGCCGAAAAGACCGCCCTGGTCCGCTCCATGTTCGACACCATCGCCCCGCGCTACGACCTGGTGAACCGGCTGATGACCTTCGGGCTCGACATCCGGTGGCGCCGGCAGTCGGTCCGGGCCCTCGGGCTGCCGGCCGGGTCGGTGGTCCTCGACCTGGCCTGCGGGACCGGGGACTTCCTCAAGATCCTCTCGGCCGCCGGCCTCCGCCCGTTCGGCATGGACCTGTCGTGGGGGATGCTGGCCGCCAACCGGACCGGCGCCCCGCTGGCCCAGGTGGACGGGGCCGCCCTGCCGCTGGTCGACGGTGGCGTCGACGGCGTCACCTGCGGGTACGCCCTCCGCAACGTCACCGAGCTCGGCCCCGTCTTCGCCGAGCTCGGCCGGGTGGTCCGCCCCGGTGGGCGGCTCGCCCTCCTCGAGGTGGCCGAGCCGGACCACGGCCTGCTCAGGATGGGCGACCGCATCTGGTTCCGCCGGGTGGTGCCAGTCATCGGCGGGATCCTCTCCGACGGTGCCGCCTACCGGTACCTGCCCCGTTCGACGGCCTACCTCCCCCCCACCGCCGAGCTCCGCACCATGCTCACCGACGCCGGGTTCTCCACGGTGAACCACCGACCGCTCTCGGGCGGCCTGAGCCAGCTCATCACCGCCACCCGCCGGGGTCGTCCGTGACCTCCGGGCCGTCGCTGTCGGCAGTCCGGCGGGTGCTCCCCCCCGGTCCGCCGATCGACCCCTACGCCCTGGCCGGCACCGACGGCGTCGTGTTCGACTCCGGCACCACGCTCCTGGTCGGGATCGGCCGAGCCCTGGTCATCGGGTTGGGCGGCGGTCTCGGCGCCGCCGGCGCCGCCGACTGTGTGCAGCGGGCCCTGGCCACCATCGCCTGCGAGGACGACGGGCTGCCCGGCTCGGCCGTCCTGGCGTTCGGCGCCCTCCCCTTCGACCGCCGCGAGCCGACCGAGCTGGTGGTGCCCGAGGTCCTCTACCGCCGAAACGCCGACGGCGAGGAGTGGGTCACCGTCATCGGCGGGGGGGGGG
>JBKQTE010000049.1:0-14501 GCA_052143315.1 Acidimicrobiales bacterium
CCGTCGCCGGCCCCGGTGATCAGCGCCTCGGTGGCGTCCAACAGGCGGCAGTTGGACGGCCACAGGCCCGACTGGGCGATGGTCCGGACAGCGTTCGCCCCGATCTCGAAGGTGTCGAACCTGGCGACCCCGGAAGCACGGAACCCCGGCCGGTCCTGGAGCCGCATCCACGCCTCGGTGATCACCCCGAAGATGCCCTCCGACCCCAGCATCAGCCGGTCGGGGGAGGGACCGGCACCGGAGCCGGGGAGGCGTCGGGACTCCCACGGGCCTTGGGGGGTGACGGCTCGGACGGACTCCACGAAGTCGTCGATGTGGGTGTGCAGGGTGGCGAAGTGCCCCCCCGCCCTGGTGGCCAGCCATCCGCCGAGCGAGGAGACCTCGAAGCTCTGGGGGTAGTGCCGCAGCGTGAGGCCGTGCGGGCGCAGCTGTGCCTCCAGCGAAGGTCCGAGCACCCCCGCCTGGATCAGCGCCGCTCGTGAGACGCGGTCGACCTCCACCACGCGGTCGAGCCGTCCGAGATCGCAGCTGATCACCGGCCGGTCGTCGTCGGGGGGCGCCTCCACCCCTCCGACCACGGACGACCCGCCGCCGTAGGGAATGACCACCGCCCCGATGTCCGACGCCCACTCGAGGACGGCTCGCACCCCGGCTTCGTCCGGCGGGCCGGCCACCACGTCCGGAGGGCGCTCCCACCGGCGGTCGAGGGAGCGGACCACGTCCCGGAACGACTTTCCGTAGGTGTGACCGGCCCGGGCCACGTCGTCGGACGCGCACCACCCGGCCAGGGACGGCGGAGGCGCCATCCGGGGTGGGACGAGGGAGATCTCCTGGCGGGTGGGAGGGGTGATCACCTCGATCGCACCGTCGCCGACCAGTGGCTGGACCAGGTCGGCCAGGGCCAGCTGTTCGCCCGTGGTCAGCCCCGCACCTTCGAAGCCCCATCCCCAGAACCGGCGCTCAGCAGCCACAGGGGCGGAGGTTAGGGGCCGGCGGATGCAGCGTCCATGCCCCGGGGAGGACGTGCCGGGGGGACGGATCAGGCGTCGAGCCTGGTGAGGTCGCCGTAGAGGTCGGGCCGCCGGTCGCGGAACAGCCCCCAGCCGGCCCGGTCGGCGGTGGCCTGGTCGACGTCGAGCTCGGCGTAGATGGTCTCGGTGGTGGTCCGGCCGGCCTCGGCCAGCGGCCGGCCCCGGTGGTCGACGATGAAGGACGAGCCGTAGAAGGTGAGGTCGCCTTCGGTGCCGATCCGGTTGGCGGCGGCGATGGGCACGTGGTTGCAGACGGCATGGCCGTCCATGGCCCGCCGCCACATGTCGGCGGTGTCGTTGCCGGCCTGGCTCCCCACCTCGCTGCCGATGGCGGTGGGGTAGAGGAGGAGGTCGGCACCCTGGAGGGCCATGGCCCGGGCGGCCTCGGGGAACCACTGGTCCCAGCAGATGCCCACGCCGATCCGCCCGTGCCTGGTCGACCACGTCCTGAAGCCGGTGTCGCCGGGGCTGAAGTAGAACTTCTCCTCGTAGCCGGGGCCGTCGGGGATGTGGGCCTTGCGGTAGATACCGAGCACCGACCCGTCCTCCACCACCGCCACCGAGTTGAAGTACGCCGGACGGGCGGCTTCGAAGAAGGAGACCGGCACCACTGCACCGGTGCCGGCGGTGACCTTCCGGACGGCGGCGATGGCCGGGTTCTCCTCGAGGGTGGTGGCCCACGAGAAGTACTGCTGCTCCTCGTACTGGCAGAAGTAGCGGCCCTCGAACAGCTCGGAGGGGAGGACGATGTGGGCCCCGGCGGTGATGGCGTCGGCCACCGCCGCCACGGTGGCGTCCCGGTTCTGGTCGCGGTCCTCGCCGAACGCCCGTTGGATCACTGCCACCACGGCGGTCTGGGTCATCCCCTGTCCCTGCTTCCGGTCGTGCGTGGTCACCGAGCCCGCACCGAGGTGGGCTCGCCACGCGGTATCTGGAGGCTACCGGTCCAGGGCCCCGAGTTAGGCTACGGATCTCAACCCGCTGCCCGAAGCGAAAGGACCGACTCCGTGCCTGCCCGCAGTCTCGACTCGACGCCTCGGGACGACGGCTTCCACATGCCGGCGGAGTGGGAGCCGCACGAACGGTGTTACATGATCTGGCCGGAGCGGACCGACAATTGGCGGCTGGGGGCCAAGCCGGCCCAGGCCGCCTTCGCCGCCGTGGCCGAGCTCATCGCCCGGAGCGAGCCGGTCACCATGCTCACCTCCGCCCGTCAGTGGGAGCACGCCTGGGCACGCCTCTCCGATGCGATCCAGGTGGTCGAGATGACCACCGACGACGCCTGGGTCCGCGATACCGGCCCGACCTTCGTGGTCGACCGGTCCACCGGTGAGCGGCGGGGAGTGGACTGGATCTTCAACGCCTGGGGCGGTCTCGACGAGGGGCTGTACTTCCCGTGGGCCAACGACGACCTGGTGGCAGCCAAGGTGTGCGACCTCGAGGGCGCCGCCCGCTACCGGGCCCCGTTGGTCCTCGAGGGTGGCTCGATCCACGTCGACGGGGAGGGGACGTGCATCACCACCGAGGAGTGCCTGCTCAACCGGAACCGGAACCCCGGCCTCACCAAGGCAGAGATCGAGGCCCGTCTGCGGTCGTACCTGGGAGTGGAGAAGATCATCTGGATCCCCCGAGGCGTGCACAACGACGAGACGGACGGGCACGTCGACAACCTGGCCTGCTTCACGCGACCGGGCCGGGTCCTGTTGACCTGGACGGAGGACGCCGGCGATCCGCAGGCGGAGATCTCTCGTGAGGCCCGACAGGTGTTGGAGGGGGTGACCGACGCCCAGGGGCGAGCGTTGGACGTGGGGCTGCTGCCGGCACCGGGGCCGCTGACGATCACCGCGGAAGAGGCGGCCGGGGTCGACGGCGGCGAGCACGCACAGACCCGGACACCCGGTGACCGCATGGCCGGGTCGTACGTGAACTTCCTCATCACCAACCGGTCGGTGATCCACCCGCTCCTCGACGAGCGTCGAGACGAGGCGGTCGGCGAGCTCTTGAGCGACGAATTCCCGGACCGCCGGATCGGAGGGGTTCCAGGTCGAGAGATCCTTCTCGGCGGTGGAAACATCCACTGCATCACCCAGCAGGTGCCGTCCGCGTCCTAGCCGGCGCCGTAGAACGGAGCATCGAAGCTGAACACCCCACCGTCCGAACCCACCAGCCAGTAGCCGCCGGTGGATGGATCGGAGGCCATGCCCACCACCGGAGCGTCCAGAGCCGCCCCACCCATCGAACCGTGGAATGCCGCAGCTCCCTCGGCGAAGATCCCCCCGTCGGAGGCGACGAACCAGTAGCCCAGGCCGTCGGCCAGTGACGCCATGCCGTTGACGGGCTGGCTGAGTCGCAGGCTGCCGGTGCTCCCGAAGAAGGGTGCTCCGAAGGCGAAGATCCCCCCGTCGGAGGCGACCTCCCAGTAGCCGCCCGTGGCATCGTCGGCGGCGATCCCCACCACGGGCTGGTTGAGATGCTGGCCGCCCATGGACCCGTAGAACTTGGCGTCCCCGAAGGCGAAGATCCCCCCGTCGGAGGCGACGAGCCAGTACCCGCCGCCGTCGGGAGTCGGAGCGATGTCCACCACCGGAGCGTTGAGATGCTGGCCGCCCATGGACCCGTAGAACTTGGCGTCCCCGAAGGCGAAGATCCCCCCGTCGGAGGCGACGAGCCAGTACCCGCCGCCGTCGGCAGTGGAGACGATGTGGGCGATCGGAGCATTGAGCTGCTGGTTGACCATGGAGCCGTCGACCACGGCGGAACCGTGTGCAGACACCCCGCCGCCGGCAGAGGCCAACCAGTAGCCATCACCCTTGGGCGTGGACGCCATGCTGACAACAGGAGTCACCAGCCCTCCCGTAGTGACGGTCGGCGGCGGGGCGGACCAGAACCTCATGGCGCCGTCGTAGGTGTAGATCGTGCTCAGGTAGGCCATCGTGTGCATCTGGACGGGTATGTTGACGCCGATCGCATCCCAGACGTTCCCGTTCCCTGCATAGATCCCCGAGTGGGCGAAGCTGTCGATGCCGCCCCCGCCCCAGAAGACCGCGTCCCCCGGCAGCAAGGCAGCGGAGTCCTCGGCGATGGTGGTCTGTGGTGGGATGAACGTCCCAACACCGCTCGGTTGGCTCCCGTCGCCGGGCAGGGCGATCCCCGTCACCTGGAATACCGCGAACTGGACCAAGCTCATGCAGTCGAACCCCTTGACACCCGGCCCGCATCCCGCTTCGACCACACCGCCATTGGTGGGTCCATGGATGCCTCCACCGCCGTCGCAGTAGGGGACGCCGGCCTGCGATGCAGCCGCGGCCGCGATCTGGTCCCCTTGAGTCGCCGCACTGGCGGGTGTCGGGTGCGTGATCACGCAGATGACCGCCACCGCCAGGACCAGCGCCATAACGCCCCGTGCCACCGTGTTCACGTTTGACCCCCTCGAACGCATCGACCGCCTCCCGTTGAACGGGCAGAACGGCGACATCCCCGGCTCGAAGCTAGCAGCACGGGTGAAAGCCTGTCGTCAGGGTCGCGGCTCCCGGTGCATCAACGGCAGAAATGTGATGTCATTGGCTCTGAGGGGGAAGTGGGGTGACGTTGTGCAGCAGACCGCCCGGGGAGAGAAAGGCGGGGACGGCATGGAATTCCGATCGAAGCCGAGTCAGTGGCCGCCGCCGGAATGGATCTGACCAGCGGCCATGTGTGCCGTCGACGCTGAACCCAGGCATTCTGAACGGGTGAAACAGGGCCCGCCCGGCCAGCGTGGTGGGGCCGGTCGTCCGACGGGCGTCCGAAACATTGCCTTGGTCGGGCACACCGGATCGGGCAAGACCACGTTGGCGGAGGCGCTGCTCTTCGCCACCGGTGCCATCACCCGCCAGGGCAAGGTGGACGACGGCTCGACGGTGAGCGATTTCGAGCCCGAAGAGATCAAGTACCACATGTCGCTGTCGCTGGCTCTGGCCCCGTGTACGGCGGGTGACGTCAAGCTCAACATCATCGACACCCCGGGCTACGCCGACTTCTTCGGCGAGGTGCGGGCGGCGTGCTCTGTGGTGGACCTGGTGGTCCTGGTGGTCAGCGCGGTGGAGGGTGTGGAGGCACAGACCGAGGCCGCCTGGGCCCTCGCCGCCGAGCTGGGCCTTCCCCGCCTGGTGTTCGTCAACAAGCTCGACCGGGAGAGGGCCAGCTTCGACCGCACGCTCGCCTCCCTCCGCGAGTGCTTCGGCGCCGGGGTCGCACCGCTGGAGCTGCCCGTGGGTGGGGAGTCGGGCTTCCGGGGGATTGCCGACCTCCTCTCCGACACCGCCATCAGCTACGAGGGCGGGAAGCCGCACCCCGGCCCCGTTCCCGACGACCTGGCCGCGACCGAGCACGAAGTGCGCGAGCACCTGGTCGAGGGGATCGTGGTCGGTGACGACGACTTGATGGAGCGCTATCTCGACGGAGACGTCCCCTCGAGCGCCGAGCTCGAGGCCACGCTGGCCAACGGGGTCGCCCAGGGCGTGGTCTTTCCCGTGGTGTGCGGATCGGCCGCCACCGGTATCGGCATCGATCGCCTGGCGTCGTTGCTGGCCGAGTTGGCACCAGCCCCCGAGTCGCGCCCTCCGGTCGAGGTACGCGCCGGCGACTCGGCACACGAGGTCCCGTGCGACCCGGCCGGCCAGCCGCTCGCCCGCGTCTTCAAGACCATCACCGACCCCTACGTGGGCAAGATCTCGCTGCTGCGCGTCCTGTCCGGGACGATCCGCCCCGACACCGTCCTCAGCAACGCCCGGACGCACGGCGACGAGCGGCTTCACGTCCTGCAGTGTCTGCGGGGCAAGGAGACGCAGGCGACGAACGAGGCGCAGGCCGGGGACATCGTGGCGGTACCCAAGCTGGCTGACGTCGTCACCGGCGACACGCTGACGCCCAAGGGTGTCCCGGTGATCGTCCCGTCCCCCGCTCCCGAGCCGGCCACCCTGTCCATCGCCATCAGGCCCAAGTCCGAGGGCGACGAGGACAAGCTGATGACCGGCCTCCATCGGCTCCAGGAGGAGGATCCCGCGCTCCTCGTCGAACGGGTCGATGAGACGCACCAGACCGTTCTCCGGGGTACGGGAGAGACCCATCTGGCCATGGCGGTGGAGCGACTGGCGCGCAAGTTCGGCGTGGAGGTCGCCACCGAGGAGGTGCGCGTCCCGTACCGGGAGACCATCTCGACGCCGTCCGAGGCGGTAGGCAAGTACAAGAAGCAGTCCGGTGGTCACGGCCAGTTCGGCGTGGTGTCGATCCGCATCGAACCTCTCGGGCGCGGCGAGGGATTCCACTTCGTCGATCAGGTCGTCGGCGGCGCCATCCCCCGGCAGTTCATACCGGCGGTGGAGAAGGGCATCATCGAGGCCATGGGGCACGGTGGCGTCTACGGCCATCCGGTGGTCGACGTGCAGGCGACCTGCACCGACGGGAAGTACCACCCGGTGGACTCGTCGGAGATGAGCTTCAAGATGGCGGGGTCGCTCGCCTTCAAGGAGGCCATGGCCAAGGCGGGCCCGGTGCTGCTCGAGCCCGTGTCGCTGCTCGAGGTGACCGTCCCTGCCGGCATGCAGGGCCACGTCCTCAGCGACCTCAACTCCCGGCGGGGGCGGGTACAGGGCACGGACACGGTGGACCCGGGTGTCCAGAAGATCACCGCGCTGGTGCCCACGGCCGAGATCCAGCGCTACGCGGTCGACCTCCGCTCCCTCACCGCCGGGAGGGGGCGCTTCCGTGCCGAGCACGACCACTACGACGTGATGCCGCCCAACCTGGTCGACAAGATGGTGAAGGCCAAGCCGGGTTGACCCGGAATGGCGGGAAGCCGCGCCCGCAGAGCCCCGAGTGGTTCAGCAGTCTCCTAGCCCCGCCGAAGCTCCCCGAGCGCTCATCGGCCCACCGCAGGTGGCCCGCCCAGGGTGATCGGCGTGGTGGAGACCACGCGAGAGTCGAGTGTCTCGGCTGTCCAGTCGGTGGTCGCGAGCTTGCGTCGGGAGGTCGACTCGCGGCTCGCCGCGAGCATCCAGACTCTGCCGACCACGAGCCGACGTGCGATGAACCCCTCCTCCTTGATGGGGAGGAGGCCGATGACAGCTGCACGGTCACCGGCTTCTTGGGCGAGCTCGACTGGGTCAGTCCGACCGCCAACGCCGCCACTGACCAGGGAGAACGTCGACCCCTCATGGGATAGCCAGGAAGGCCCCGCTAGAGGCGGGCGATGCCGACGATGGGCTTGTTGAGGACGTGGCCGCCTTCGGAGCCGAGGAAGATGGCGTCCCCGAAGGCGAAGATCCCGCCGTCGGAGGCCACCATCCAGTACCCGCCACCGTCGGGCGTGGCAGCCGCGCCGACAACGGGCTGGTTGAGGTGAGTCCCGACCATCGACCCGTAGGAGACGGCGTTCCCGAAGGGCACGGCGTTGCCGTCGGCGGTGATCAACCAGTAGCCGCCGTTGTCGGGGGTCGGGGCCAGGGCCACCACCGGGCTGGTGAGGCCGAGGTCGTTGCCGTTGTAGACGGCGTCCCCGAAGGCGAAGACCCCACCGTCGGTGGCCACCAACCAGTAGCCATGGCCGTCACCGGTGGGCACGATGGCCTCCACCGGCTTGTTCAGGACCAGGGAACCGGTCGAGCCGTAGAATCCGGCGTCCCCGAAGGCGAACACGCCGCCGTCGGAGGCCACCAGCCAGTAGCCCTTGCCGTCGGTCGTGGCCACCATGCCCACCACCGGCTTGTTCAGCTTGTCGCTCCCGGTCGAACCGTAGAACACGGCGTCGCCGTAGGAGAACACGCCGCCGTCGGAGGCCACCAGCCAGTAGCCCTGGCCGCCGGGGGTGGCCGCCATCCCCACCACGGGGGCGTTGAGCCTGATGTTGGCGGCCGAACCCCAGAACTGGGTGTGCCCGAAGGAGAAGATGCCGCCGTCGGAGGCCACCTCCCAGTAGCCGGTGTCAACGGCCTGCGGGGTCGTCACCGCCGAACCGGTGAAGTTCCCATCACCGGAGTAGGTGGCCGTCACGGTGAACGTCCCGATGGTCCGCAGGACCACCGTGCAGGTTGCATGGCCGTTGGCCACCGGGGCCGCCGCGCACAGCACGGTCGACCCCAGCTTGAACGCCACCGTCCCCGTCGGGGCCGTGGGCAACGCCGAACCCGGTGCCGTCACCGACACCGTCGCCATCAGGGTCACAGGCTGGTCGGCGACCACCGGGCTGGTCGTCACCACCGAGATGGTGGTGCCCGCCCGGTCGACCGTCTGGACCACCGTGCCGCTCGACCCCGTGAAGTTGGCGTCACCGGTGTAGGTGGCGGTGACGGTGGCCGAGGCGGCCGCCCTTTCGGCCACGGTGCAACTGGCCGAGCCGGATCCATCCACGGCCACGGTGGCGCACAGGGTCACCGTGTCGGTCCCGATGGTCTGGGTGAAGGTGTCCGT
Source organism: Acidimicrobiales bacterium (assembly GCA_052143315.1). GTDB lineage: Bacteria > Actinomycetota > Acidimicrobiia > Acidimicrobiales > RAAP-2 > DASZIT01. The sequence goes on from JBKQTE010000049.1 coordinate 8,475, forward strand.
CCCGGTGGGGGCACCGCCGTCGGCCGGGGCGACGGCGGCCGTGAAGGTCACCGGCTGGCCCACCACCGATGGATGGGTGGACGACGTCACCGTGGTCGACGAGACCGACCGGGCCACCGAGGTGGCGTCGGTCCCCGAGGACCCGACCCAGTCGGACCCGAGGGTGGAGGTGGCAGTGAAGGTGACGGCCCCGGCCTGCACCAGGACGGCGTTGGCGTCGGTGCAGGTCGCCGTGTACACGCCGCTGGCCCCCGGCGAAAATGTCGAGGTCGTGCACAGGACCGAGGCCCCCGTGGTCGACGAGGTCACGGCGACCGTGCCCGTCGGCGTCGCCCCGAAGTACGACCCGGCATCGGCCATGGTGAGCGTCATGGTGAACGCCATCGGGTGCCCGTACGTCAACGATCCAGAGGAAACGGTCGTGGCGGTCGCCTCGGCCGCCAGCGTGGTCGTCACCGTGCCCGACGACGATCCCAGGTTCGAGTCCCCGGCGAAGTCGGCCGTGTACGTCTCCGACCCCTGGGCGTCAGCCACTGTGGCGTCGGTGCACGTGCCGGTGTAGGTCCCGGTCGGGCTCTCCACCCAGCTCGACACCGTGCAGAGCGTCGTCTCGCCGGCGTCTGACACCGTCACCAGACCGGGGGTCTCCCCTGCGTAGTTCGACGGGTCGGTCACGGCGACCACGACCTGGAAGGCCAACGGCTGCCCGTACGTCGGGGTGCCGGTGGTGACGGTGACGGCCGTCGACGTCCCTGCCTGGGACACGGTGGCCGACGTGCCCGCCGTCGACCCCAGGTAGTTCGAGTCGCCGGAGTAGGTGGCCGTCACGGAGTAGGTGTCGGCCGGGAGGACCCCCGTGGTGCACGACGTCCCGCCGGCGGAGACCGTTGCCGCGCAGAGGGTGGAGCCGCCGGCGGTGAAGGTGACGGTGCCGGTGGCGCCGGCCGGCAGACCGGTGGCCGACAGCTGCACCGTGTTGCCGTAGGACGTCGACGTCGGGTTGGCCGCCGCCGTGAACGAGGTGGCCGCCTGGTTGATGGTGAAGCTGGTCGTGGCCGTCGACCCCAGGTAGTCCGAGTCGCCGGAGTAGGTGGCCGTCACCGAGTAGCCGGCCGGCACCAGGACCCCCGTGGTGCACGACGTCCCGCCGGCGGAGACCGTTGCCGCGCAGAGGGTGGAGCCGCCGGCGGCGAAGGTGACGGTGCCGGTGGCGCCGGCCGGCAGACCCGTGGCCGACAGCTGCACCGTGTTGCCGTAGGACGTCGACGTCGGGTTGGCCGCCGCCGTGAACGAGGTGGCCGCCTTCCCCACCGTCTCGACCTCGCTCCCGCAGGAGCTCGTCGACGCGCCGTTGTCCTCGTCCCCCGAGTACGAAGCCTGCCAGTAGTAGGTCCCGGGGCTGCTCAGGGTGACGGAGCTCGACGTCGGGACGCTGCCATCGGTGACGGTGACGGTCCCGCCGGAGCCGACCGAGGTGGTGCAGGTGTCGTCCGAGTACGCGGTGTAGGTGACGGTCCCGCCCGCCGTGGAGGCATTGGTCCCCGAGAGGGTGGCCGCGTCGGTCACCGGCGTGCCCGGCGGCACAGTGATGCTGGTGCCGCTCTGGCCACCTCCGGACAGGGAGGTCGAGAGCGACGTGGTCTGCGGGTTGACCGTGAAGATATACCGGCCGAGGACGCCGCTGTTCAGGTCGTTGCTGATGAGGGCGTCGGGGCCTCCGTCGATGAGCGCTCCGTTGACCTGGGACCCCGTCAGCTCGAACGCACCGGCCGGCGTGCCGTTCGAGAACCCGACGGCCGCCGAATTCCCCGCCGTCTGGCTCTGGCAACTGGCGTTCCCGCCGCTGGCCTGTCCGGCGTCCCAGGTGATCGAGTTGTAGTTGAGCTCGATCTGGAAGCTGTCGCCGTTGGCGTGGGTCCCGAGGTCGGGCCGGTCGATGAGGATGACCTGGAAGTAGTCCTGGTTGGTGTTGTCGTCGTAGCAGTCGACCCCGGGCCAGTTGGCCACGAAGACGTTGTACCCGTCGAGGGTGGTGACGCCGTACTCGATCTGGCCTCCCCCGGGGTTCGTGTCGACGTCGGCGAAGAACGGGGCGATGATCGGGGTGCCGGTGCTCCCCAGGCCGAAGGGTGTGTACGTCGCCAGCGGTCCCGTGAAGGTGAGGTTGCCGTTGGTGTTGACGTAGACGCCGCTGTACTCGGTGCCGTAGAAGTCGATGTTGAAGCCGAAGGGGATGAACGCGGTGCTCCCGTCGTCGTTTCGGGGCACCTGGGTCATGGTCGGGTTGCCGAAGGACGAGTCGGGGACGATGGCGTTGGCCGCGGCCGAGGCCGGGGCGGCCGTTAGCAGGGACAAGGCCGGCGCGGCCAGGCCGCCGCCGAAGGTGGCGAAGACTCCCAGGACGAAGGCTCGCAGGAGCCACGACCGGCGGGTCCGGCCCCGCCGCTCGGTGCCCTGGTGGTCGGAGGCCCCCCCGCTGCCGCCCTCACCGGTCGCAACGATCTCGACGCGTCGCTTCACCGTTCGCACCCCCCCTGCGCTAAAAGCACATGTGCCCCGGCAGCTCGATGCCGTCCAGGCTCCCGGACGCAAGGGTCCGTCTCGATGGAACGCTACTAGATGCAATGCCGTTCAGTTGAGGGGCCCGTAGGGTGGCCGTGGGTGGCCCGGTGGGCCACTACCCCGGGAGTGGCTGACGGAGAGCGGGTGACGGGAATCGAACCCGCGTGTCCAGCTTGGGAAGCGAACCAGAGCTCAATTTCTGGGTGCTCACAATCAGAGAATGACCTGGTCAGATGGCATATTGATTGTCCGTGACGGACCGTCAGAAACCACCATTGTCCGACCAATTGTGGTCTGTTTGAGGTCTGAAATCGGCTTCCCTCGACTCGATCGTGTGGCACGGTTGGTCTTGGCAAGTCCGCTAGCGCTTGGAGTCAGTGCCGGCACGACGGCTCTACGGGGGTGGCAAGAGACGGAGTAACTTCTGGGAGCGACTCTGCGAGGATGCTCCTGCTCTAGGCCAGGCATTTGTGGAGGTGAATTCGGAGTGGATGACCCAATCGAAGCTGACCGGACGGGAGTTCGAACTGAGTTGCCGCCATTCCTTCCCGTCTCTCGCATGATCGACCGGCTGGATCTCGCCACTGCGGAATCGGATACGGCGTGCTTCTTTGACCTCTGCTACTTGGGTGAGATGGTGGTCAAGCTCTTGGTCGTGGAGCTAATCGCTGCGATGGAGGAGGATCGAGACGGGCATCGCTACGCGCTGGAGTACCGCCTGATCCGGGCGGACGGGCTCGGAGAATGGGCGGACGTGCTCGACGAGGCACTGACCGGGCCGTCAAGCCAGAACCTGGTTCCGGCTGGTCGAGAGTCTCAAAGCGCTCTGGCTGGCAATCAAGGAGTGAGTCAGCAGACGTGGCAGCGGACAGCAGGGATGCTCTTGAATGACGCGTGCAAAGAGCTCGATCCCACATATGAAGATCTCTCGCACCAAAAGGTATCCCTGAGGCAATGGGTCCGGATGTTCGTCTGGATCCGAAACCGGACACGAGGTCATGGCGCTCCGAAGTCCTCAACCCTTTCTGCCGTTTGCCCGGCTCTTCGCGCTTCGATCATTGAAGTCATCGAGAACGCACCGGCGTTTAACAGATCCTGGGCTCACCTTCGGCGAAGCTTGTCCGGAAAGTACAAGATAAGTCCGTTCGGGGGTAGTCGTGAGCCATTCGCCTATCTCGCACGCGAGGCCGACTACTCGCTATCAGACGGGGTGTATGTCGTCATAGGGGAACCGCGATCGGCGAACCTTCTCCTCACTGACACAGACCTCACAGATTTCTTTCTACCGAACGGCAACTACCGCTCCGGACTATTCGAGATCCTGTCCTACATCTCCGACGACCGTGGATCAGGTGATGGCAAGAGGTACCTGCTCCCAGCGGAAGCCCAGCCAGCGAGTGAGACAAAGGCCGAGCCGAAGCTCGATGTAGCCGGCAGAGTGTTCACCAACATGCCGCCTCGGCGAGAAGGCTACGTGCGGCGCGGCGCACTCGAGTCCGAGCTCGCTCGCCTCATCCGTGATGACCGACACCCCATCATTACGCTTCAAGGCCGCGGGGGAGTGGGCAAGACGTCTCTGGCACTCGAGGTACTCCATCACATCGCCGAGGATGGGGAGTTCTTCGCCATCATCTGGTTCAGTGCACGTGACATCGACCTACTTCCACAAGGCCCTAAGGTGGTCAAGGCCGACGTGCTTTCCACTGAAGACATCGCGCGAGACTTCGCCAGCCTAATGCTCTCTCCACCTCCAGCGAAACTCAACGAGGTCATGGGGTACTTCACTGAGTGCCTTTCCGGGGAGGCAGACGATGGTCCATTTGTATTCGTCCTAGACAACTTCGAGACGATCCGCGATCAGGCCGAGCTGTACACCTACCTGGATAATTCGATCCGTCCCCCCAACAAGGTCCTGATTACGACCCGGACGCGAGATTTCAAGGCCGACTATCCAATTGAAGTGCGCGGTATGACTCGTGACGAATTCGCAACTCTCGTAGCTGAGAGTTCAATGCGCCTCGGCATTTCCCACCTCATTGACGCCAAGTTCGAAGAGGAGCTGTTTGAAGAGTCCGGTGGTCACCCGTACATCACGAAGGTCCTACTGGGCGAAGTTGCACAGGAGAAGAAGCGAGTCACCCTCAAGCGCGTCGTTGCTGCCAAGGACGCGATGCTCGATGCGCTGTTTGATCGGTCCTTTTCGACACTCTCTCCGGCTGCGCAGCGAGTGTTCCTCACCCTTTGCAGCTGGCGTTCGCTCGTGCCACGGATCGGACTAGAGGCAGTTCTGCTCCGACCGGGCAACGAGGAGAGGCTCGATGTGGAGCGGGCACTGGATGAACTCGATCAGTGCTCGCTGGTGGAGTTAGTGCAAGAGGACGGCACGGATGAGACGTTCCTCTCAGTCCCGCTTGCGGCCGCAGTGTTTGGTAAGCGCAAACTTGTCACTAGCTCGTTGAAGATCGCAATAGATGCCGATCTTGAGCTGATCCGGGGCTTTGGGGCGACATCTACCACTGACCTCGCCCGTGGGTCTGGATTGCGTGTCGACCGCCTGGCCAAGGGTGCTGCAGCACGCGCCGAGCAGGGAGTGGACGTGTCTCAGGATGTGGCGGTGATCCAATACATGGCCAGTGAGTATCCGCCCGCATGGCTCGATCTGGCAGAGCTGCAAGAGTTTCAGCTCAATGACCTTGCGGGTGCCGTTGAATCGACCAGCAGGTACCTTCAGGCTTGCCCGGGCGATGTCAAGGGGTGGGGGCGGCTCGTTCGCCTCCATCGCCGCACCGGCGATCCGCTCGCAGAAATGCACGCACGCCTCCAGCTGGCGGAGTTGCAGCCGTCGAGATTCGAGGACCTGAGCTCAACAGCGAATCGCTTGAATGGCCTCCTGTACAACAGCGAGATCCATTTGGATGCCGACGAGCGCAGGCTCATGGTTCACAAACTGCGGACCTTGATGGAGGCGCGACAGGAGGAGGCAGATGCGGGGGATCTTTCTCGGCTTGCCTGGTTGTGTCTGCATGACAAGGACCAGGTCGCCGCTGCCCGTTGGGCGCAGGCCGGCTTGGCGATGGACCCCAGGAACGAGCATTGCTTAAGGCTGAAGAGCAAGCTCTCCTGAGGCTCGATCGATGCTTGACCAGCACTGATGCGCGCGCACCTGATCGCTCGTGACGGGGGTCAGGCACGCACAAGTATCGCCGTCCGCCGGGCCCAGAGGCGGCCCATCGGCGCTACGTCTGTGCCAGGTGGGACGCTGCCAGGAAGTCCGGACTTCCGGAGATGATGGGCACACGACTACCCCAGAAGTAGCGGATGAGCTGGGAGAACGGGATCGAGCGGCCGTTTGGGGCGTGTTACTACGCGAGCCTGTGACCTGGGGCTACGCGGAGGAGGTCGGAAGCTCGAAATCGAGGAAGCGGCCGGGCTCGGGGATGTCGAGGGCGGAGAGGATCTCGGCCT